>NZ_JAGEKG010000001.1:0-885702 GCF_049887755.1 Methylobacterium sp. NFXW15
GCGAGCCGCGGCCGATGCCGCAGACGCCGTGGCCGCTGGTGCAGCCGGCGCCGAGGCGCGCCCCGAACCCGACCAGCAGACCCGCGAGGACCAGGATCGGGAACGACGCCCCGACCGTCACCGGCGGAAGGCTGCCCCCCAGGCCGGCATAGGCGAGCGGCGCCACGACGAGGCCCGCCACGAAGGCGGCCCGCCATCCGGTCTCGCGCGAGGGTGGGGCGAGCAGTCCGCCGAGGATGCCGCTGATGCCCGCGATGCGTCCATTGAAGAGGAGCAGCAGCGAGGCGGACGCTCCGATCATCGCTCCGCCGAGAACCGCGCTGACGGGGGTGAAGCCTTCCATCTCGATCTGTCCCGAATCGCGATCCGGGTTGGTGCCCGAACCGGCCGCGGGAACGCTGCCCGCGCGAACATTAGATTATGCTCATTTAGCAAAATCTAATGTAACGGCAAGCGGGAATGCGACCCGGCGGAGAGTCGACCGAGGGTCAGGTGCGGCTGCGCACCAGCGGGGCTCCGCGGTCGATTGCCGAGGCCGTGCCAGACCTCAGGGATGGATGTAGGCGAACCCCATGCCCTGCAGGCGCCCCAGTTCGGCGACGCCGCTCGGCACGAGGTCGTCTTCGCCGACGCCGTACAGGGTGGTGCGGTCGATCTTCCGTTCGCGCAGGGTGTTGGCGCAGACCAGGAACCGCACGCCCATCCCCTTGAGCGCGTCGATGCGGCCGGCGAGCTCCTTGTCATTCGCAGCCGACTGGAAAAGCCCGACCCCGTCGCCGAGGCTCACCACGCGGATCTCGACATGCGCCTTGCCCACGGCCTCGACGTGATTGCGGAGGTTGGCGAGCAGGCGCTTGAAGTAGGCTGATCCGTTCGGGCCGCCCCCACCGTTGTGATAGACCACCTTCTGGTCGGCGTAGTAGCCGGCCGGCGCCTCCGAACCGGCGCGGACCGTCCCGATGCCCATCGTCGCGAGGATGACCGCCAGCATCAGGCTCCTAAAGACCGTCGTCATCCGCCACTCCATCGTCCGTCAGGGGTTCGGGCGCCGCCGAGGCGCCGCGCGAAAGGTCGTCGAGGCGCGCACGGTCGAGGCTGCCGGTGGTCTCCGGCGCGGCCGGCCGCGCGGCGTGTGCGGTGCCCTGCGACCCGAGCACGACGACCTTCGAGCCGGTGGGCACGCGTCGATGCAGGTCGATGACGTCCTGGTTGAGCATGCGGATGCATCCGGAAGAAACCGCCTCGCCGATGCTCCAGGGCTCGGTGGTGCCATGGATGCGGTAGAGCGTGTCCTTGCCGTCCTTGAACAGGTAGAGCGCCCGGGCACCAAGGGGATTGCGTGCGCCCCCGGGCATGCCCCCGGCCCAACGCCCGTTCCGGTCGGGGTCACGCCGGAGCATGTCGGGGGTCGGCGTCCAGCGCGGCCAGGACGCCTTGCGCGCGACCGTTGCCTCCCCGGTGAACTCGAAGCCGGCCTTGCCCACTCCGACCCCATAGCGCATCGCCTTGCCGCCCTCCATGACGAGGTAGAGGAAGCGCCTGTAAGGATCGACCACCACGGTGCCGGGCGGCTGCCGGGTCGGATAGTCCACGACCTGGCGGACGTTGCGGGCCTTGAGGTCGTGCGGCTCGACCGCATCGACCGGGAACGGCTCGTCCGTGATGGCGGCATAGCGGCGGACAGCATCCGCCGGTAGGCGCGGCCCCACCTCCGCGACCGGACCGGGGGCACCCATCGAGGCCGAACAGGCCCCGAGCGCTGCGGCGAGCGCGAGGAGCGCCACGAGGCGCAGGACCGGCCGCATTACGAGCGGCCCTTGGCGCGCGCCTGTGCCACCGCCTGCTTGAAGCCGTCGTAGTCGAGGGCGGCAGCGACCTTGAGCGGGCCGATCAGGAAGACCGGCGTGCCCTGTAGGCCGAGGGCGTCCGCCTGGTCGAGGTTGCGCTGGAGCAGGGCGGCGATCTCGCCCTGGTGGGACGCCCGGTCCGACTCCAGCCGGGCCATGTCGACGCCGGAGGCGGACACCGCCTCCAGCATCCGCTCCTTCGGGATCTTGCGGCCGGGGATGCCCATCAGCGTGCGATGCACGTCGTCGTAGCGCCCCTGGTACCTCGCCGCGAGGGCGAGCTGGGCGCCGTAGACGGAAGCCTCGCCGAGGATCGGCCAGTCCTTGTGGACGAGGCGGATGCGACCGTCCGCCTTCACCAGCCTGAGCAGGTCGGGCTCGGCCTTCTTGCAGAAGGGACAGTTGTAATCGAGGAAGGCGACGATGGTCAGGTCACCCTTCGGGTTGCCCGAGACCGGCGCCTCCGGGTCGTTGAGGATGGCGTTGGCGTCGATGCCCTCGGCGCGGGCGGGACCGACGGCCAGCCGTGCGAGGGCTGCGGCGGGCAGAAGGGCGAGCAGGGTCCTGCGGTCCATGACGGTCTCCTTGGAAGTGTCGAAAGGGGGATGGCTCAAGCGCCGACGAGGGCGAGGCGGCGCGCCAAGTCCTCGACCGTGAGCTCGCCCTCGGTGCGGGCCTCGCCGATCTCGCCGCCGTCGGGGCGCATCAGGATGAGGGTCGGCGGGCCGACCACCTCGAAGCGGCGCATCAGGGCGCGGGTGTCGGCGTCGTCGCGGGTAACGTCGGCGCGGATGACCGAGACGGCCTTGAGCCGCTCCCGGATGCCGGAATTTGCGAGGACCGTCCGCTCGTTCGTCCGGCAGACGGTGCACCAGTCGGCGGCGAACTCGACCAGCACCGGCTTGCCCTCGGCTCGGGCCGCCAGGAGCGTGGCCTCGAAGGCGGAAAGCGTGGAGACCGTGCGGCTTCCGGCGACATGATCCGCTTGCGACCAGCCGAGGCCGGCGAGGGGCCGCAGCGGGTCGTCCGCGCCCGTCGCAGCCCCGAACAAGAGGAGCCCCCCATAGGCGAAGGCCACCAAGCCGGCCGCGCGACCGGCGCATGACGGACGGCCGTTCGTGGTCAGCATCGCGAGCGCCAGCCCGGTGCCGATGGCGAGCGCAGCCCAAAGCAGGAGGGACAATCCGTCCGGCAGCAGGCGTGTCACGAGCGAGGCCGCGAGAGCGAGGAAGACGAAGCCGAAAGCTTGCTTCGCCCGCTCCAGCCAAGGGCCGGACCGGGGCAGGATGCCCGCACCGAACGCGCCGACCAGCACCAGCGGCGCGCCCATCCCGAGGCCGAGGGCGAAGAGGGCCAGCGCCCCGCGCAGGACATCCCCCGTTTGGGCGACGTAGAGCAGTGCGGCGGCGAGCGGCGGCGTCACGCACGGTCCGACGACGAGGGCCGAGCTGAAGCCGAGGAACGCGGCCCCGGCGACCGATCCTCCCTGCGCCGCCGGGGCGCCGAAGCGGTCCCGCCACCAGCGCGGCGCCTGCAGATCGAACAGGCCGAACATCGACAGGGCAAGCGCGACGAAGGCGGCGGCCATTAGGCCGAGGGCGAGCGGTGTCTGGAGCGCAACCTGCAGGTTGCGGCCGAGCCAAGCCGCCGCGACGCCGAGGCTGGCATAGGCCGCAGCCATGGCGAGGACGTAGCTTCCGGACAGCGCGAGGCCCCGCCCCGGCGTGAGGCCTTGGCCCGAGCGGACGATCATGCCCGACAAGATCGGCACCATCGGCAGGACGCAGGGGGTGAACGCCAGGAGGAGGCCGAGCCCGAACATGCCCGCCAGGACGCCGACGAGGTTGCCAACAAGGAGGGCCGCCGGTCCGGCGGGGAAGACGTCCCGGCGGGTAGGCGCGGCGGCCGTTTCGCCTGCGGGGGTGGCTTCGCCGCCATGGGATGCGTCGGCGCTCGCCAGGGCGGCAAGGTCCAGCCGCTTCGTGACCGGCGGGTAGCAGAGGCCACGCTCGGCGCAGCCCTGGTAGGTGACCCGGACCTCCCGCAGCCTGGCCAGCGCCGCGCTGGGCACGATGGCCTCCACCGAGTCGTGGTAGACCTCGGTCGGCCCGAAATTCGGGTCGTCCTTTGTCTGCGCGGGCGGCGTGCTGACGGGAAGCTCCGCGCCGGCACCGGCCTCGGCGCGGATCCTGTCGCGGTAAAGGTAGGTGCCGGGCGCGATGGTCCAGCGCAGGTGGAGCGAGAGGTTCGCGTCGCGGCTCGCGACGAGTGTGAAGGGCGTTGGCCGCGCGGCGCCCTCCTGCGACCATCCCGGCGACCACGGCGCGGCGCCCGCCCAGACCAGGGCGGCGAGGATGAGGTGTGCGAGGGGCTTCGGCATGGGCGGGGTCCGGATCGGCCCGCCGCAGGTCAAAAACGCAGCTTAAGCCAGGCTTAAGCCAGGCCCGGAGGATGAGGGACGGTCAGGGGGAGACACGCATGCGCATCCTCGTCGTCGAGGACGATCCCATCCTCTCGGACGGGCTCAGGGCGGGGCTCGGCCTCGGCGGGGCGACGGTCGATTGCGTCGCGACCTGCGCCGACGCCGAGGCGGCGCTGGCCACGAGCGCGTTCTCGGCCATCGTGCTCGACTTGATGCTACCCGACGGCTCCGGCCTCGACGTGCTGCGCGGCCTGCGCCGCCGGAAGGACCGGACGCCCGTCGTCCTGCTCACGGCCCTCGACGCGGTGGCCGACCGGATCGCCGGGCTCGACGGCGGCGCCGACGACTATCTCGGCAAGCCCTTCGACCTCGACGAACTCTCGGCCCGCATCCGCGCGGTTGTCCGCCGGGCCTCGGGACGGGCCGTTGCCATCCTAGAGCACGGGGGCATCCGGCTCGATCCCGGCAGCCTCACCGTCACGGTCGATGGCGTGCCGGTCGGCCTGTCCCGGCGCGAGGTCATGGTGCTGGCGGCGCTGATGGAACGTCCGGACGTCCTCCGCTCCAAGGCCGAGCTGGAGGAGCGGCTCTACGGCTGGCAGGAGGAGGTCGAGAGCAATGCGGTCGAGGTCCACGTGCACAACCTGCGCGCCAAGATTGGCAAGCACGCCATCGAGACCGTGCGCGGCCTCGGCTACCGGATGAGGGCGCCGGCATGACATCCCTGCGCGTCAGGCTCTTCGCGATCCTGCTCCTCGCGACCGGGCTGATCTGGCTCAGCGCGGTCGCCTGGATCTACCTCGGCTCGAAGCGCGAGGTGGAGCAGGTACTCGACACCCGCCTGCAGGAGGCCGCGCGCATGGTCGGCTCCCTCGTGGGAACGGTTGGCGCTTCGACTCCCGATGGAACACACTCCACCATCCCTGCTCCGATGTCCTACGAGCGGCAGCTCTCCTGCCAGATCTGGTCCCTGGACGGGCGCATGGTGGCGCGGTCGAGCGGGGCCCCGGAGCGGCGCCTGACCGACGCACCGGCCGGCTTCTCCGAGCGCGAGGTCGACGGCGAGACCTGGCGGGTGTTCACGGTGGAGGACGCCGAGAAGGGCGTGCGCGTCATGGTCGGCGACCGCCTGGGCCTGCGCGAGCGCCTCGTCACCGACCTCATCATGGGCCTCGTCACCCCCGCGCTCCTCGTCGTGCCGTTCCTCGGGATGCTGATCTGGGCGAGTCTCGGGCGGGGCCTGCGCCCCCTGCGCCGGATGGCCCGCGACCTCGCGGGCCGCGACGCCGACGACATGAGCGCCATCGACGCCGGCCGGGCTCCGGCGGAGGTCCGGCCCTTGGCCGACGCCCTTAACGGGCTGTTCCTCAAGGTCGAGGCGGCCCGTCGGCACGAGCGGGAGGTGACGGCCTTCGCCGCGCACGAACTGCGCACGCCGCTGGCCGGACTGAAGACCCAGGCGCAGGTCGCCATGGCCACCACTGACCCGGACGTGGCGAAGGCGGCGTTGCGCCAGATCCTGACGGCCGTGGACCGCACCACCCGCCTCGTCCGGCAACTGCTCGACGCCGCCAAGCTCGACGCGGCCGGGGAGATGCCGTCCCTGGCGGAGGTCGATGTGGGCGCGCTGGTAGCCGAGACCGTCGACGGGATGCGGGTGCCGCCGGGAGTCCGCACGGTGATCGACCCGGGGCTTCGCGGCTACACCCTGCGGGCCGATGCCGAGAGCCTGCGTCTGGCGGTCCGTAACCTGCACGAGAACGCCGTGCAGCACATGGAGGCCGGCACGGTGGAGTGGACGGCGCGACCCGGTGGCGACGGTGTACTGGTGCGCGACGAGGGGCCGGGGATTCCCGCCGAGGAACTGCCCCACGTCACGACGCGCTTCTTCCGCGGGCGCCATAAGAGCGCGACGGGAAGTGGCCTCGGCCTCGCCATCGCCGAGATAGCGTCCCGCCGGAGCGGGCTGAGCCTGCGGCTGCGCAACCGGCCGGATCGCCCGGGGCTTGAGGCGGAGATCGTCCGCGCCTGACGCGGTCAGCCGAGTTCCGGGCAGAAGATGTCCTTGAGCGTCGTCAGCACCTGGGCGACGCGGGGATCCTCAAGCCTGTAATGGAGCGTCTGGCTTTCGCGGCGGTACGCGACCAGCCCGTCCTCGCGCAGCTTGGCGAGGTGCTGCGACAGGGCCGACTGGCTGAGTTCGACCGCCTCGGCGAGGCTCGTCACGTCCATCTCGCCGCGAGCGACCAGCAGGCATAGGATGAGCAAACGCTTCTCGTTGGCCAGTAGCCGGAGCAGGCGTGCCGCGTCGTAGGCCTTGTCCTGAAGCCGCATCAGTTCGCTTGGCTTGACGGCGTCCATCGGCGGCGCTCCTGAATCAGTGGTACTCGCTTATTTAGCTGCCCCTAATATAGTGTGTCTATTCCGTCTGACCATCACAGCGCATACCGGCAAGGTCAGCGGTTCGGGCCAGGAACTCTCGTCTCAATGGAGTTCGCCACCCGCGCGGAAGGCGCCCATCCTCACCGAAGCAGACCGGCCCCTTTCGGCGTAGCTAGGTCGATAGAAGGCCATCCGCTGCATGAGCGCTCCCACCTGGAAGCGGCCATTCCGCTTACGGCTAGGTGTGGCCATTCGAAACCGTCCAGATTGCTGGTTAGCGGACGCCCCTCGAAGTGGGCTGAGGTGGGGCGCGAGTAGCAGGGCTTGCTCTCTTGTTTCAGACCGCCCATCGCATCCGGCGCTATTTTAGGATTTAAAGCCGACACCCGCAGAGAGCAAGGCAAACAAAAAGCCCCGCTAAGTGCCTAGCGGAGCTTCGGAAATTTTTGGTAGCGAGGGAGGGATTTGAACCCCCGACACAAGGATTATGATTCCTCTGCTCTAACCAGCTGAGCTACCCCGCCCCACAGCGTCGCCGGCCCCTGAGGGCGTCGTCGACCGGCGGGGTATAGGGAGAGCATGCGCTTTGTGTCAACGGGGCGCATCGCGGTTCTCGCTCAATTCGTGTGGGGCCGCATCAGCGCCGCGGCGATGGCGCCAAGGCCCAGGGCAAAGACGGCGAGGCCGAGCGACAGGGCGGTGCTAGCCCCCAATGCGCTGGCGAGGGACAGCGAGCCCGTCCGGCCGGAAGCCGCGTCGATCGCCGCCAGGCCGACGCCGACGAAACTCTCGCCCACCAGCAGGCCCGAAGCGATCAAGACGCCCCGGCGGCGGGACGGTTCGAGGGCTGAAGGATCGCGCCGCCGCAGGGCACGCTCGCAGAGGAAGCCCAGCAAACCGCCGAGCCCGATCGTCATCTCAACCGACAGGGGCAGGTACATGCCGATCCCCACCGTCAGGGCGGGGAAGCTGAAGCCCCGGCGCTTCGCCCGCACTTCGAGCCACACCGCCGCGAGACCGATCAGCCCCCCGAGCAGCAGCATCGGCCAAGGCAGGGTCGCGTGGACGATGCCCTGCGTGATCTGGGTGACGAGCGCCGCCTGGGGCACCGCCAACGCCTCGCGGGGATCCATACCCGGGCGCGGCAGGGCGCCGACGAAGCCATAGGCGGAATAGAGCAGCGACAGCAGCGGCACGATCACCAGGGAGCCCACCGCCACGCCGAGCAGCAGCACCGCCTGTTGCCGCCAGGGCGTCGCGTCAACGAGTTGGCCGGTCTTGAGATCCTGAAGGTTATCGTTGGCGATGGACGAGGCGGTGACGATCACCGAGGCGGCCAGCAGCACCGCCGCCATGCCGAAGCGTTGCAGGTCCGGCGAAGCGGTCGTGCCGAGGACGAGGGGCACCGCGATGGCGCCGACCATCGCGGCGAGGATGCCGATGCCGGAGATCGGGCTCGTGGACGAGCCGAGCAATCCCGCGAGATAGCCGCACACGGCCGCCATCGCCGCGCCGAAGACGAGGCAGAACACCACGCAAGCCGCCGTGACTCCCACCGCCGCAGCGCCGCCGAGGCCGGCCTCGATGCTGAAACGCAGGAACAGGCCCGCGAGGGGAACGCTCAACGCCAGCGCGCCGAGCCCCACACACAGGATCGGCAGGTCGCGCTCCTGCCGGGGCAGATCCCGTGCCGGGCGGCCTGCCGCGGAGGCCGCGGCCTTGATGCTTGCGAGGATGGGCCGGGCGAGGGCCGCCACCGTCCAGAAGCCGCCGACCGCGATGATCCCGGCGCCGACGAGGCGCACCTGACTGGACCAGACCGCCTGGGCCGCCTCTCCCGGATTGCCCCCGGCGGACGGGCCGAAGGCGGTCAGGAGCGGCACGAGGAGGCCCCAGGCGATGACCACGCCGGTGAGCAAGGCGAGGCAGGCACCGATGCCGACGAGGTAGCCGACCCCAATCAGGGCGAGGGAGAAGCCGCTTCCGATGCTGAAGGCCGCTCCACCCACGGAGAAGGCCGTGAGCACGCCGTCAGCCAGCACCCGTAGCCCGTTGGTGAGAAAGGCGACGAGTCCCGACCCTGCTGCGGCGGCGAGCAGGGTCGACAGCCCGCCGCGCCCCTCCTCCGTATGCCCGGCGCGCAGCACCTCGGCGGCGGCGATGCCTTCCGGATAGGGCAGGTTGCTACCGGTAACGAGGGCACGCCGCAGGGGGATGGAGAAGGCGACGCCGAGCCAGCCGCCGACGAGGCAGACAAGGCTTGTTTCCCAGAACGGGAAGCCGTGCCACGTCCCGATGAGCACGAGGCCAGGCAAGACGAGGATGACGTTGCACAGGGTGCCGGCCGCCGAGGCCTGCGTCTGCACGATGTTGTTCTCGAGGATGCCGCCGCCCACGAAGCGCAGCGCCCCCATCGACAGCAGGGCCGCCGGGATCGAGGACGAGAACGTCATGCCCGTCTTCAAACCCATGTAGACGTTGGCCGCCATGAACGCGACGGTGATGACGGCGCCCAGTGCGAGACCCCGCAGGGTGATTTCCCGTCCGTGCCGTCCCGCCGCGTCGGCGACCGTGTTCCTGGCGTCCATGGAACCCCGTTCATTCCCTTGCGCGCAAGACACCACGTCCGGGCGGCCCCGACAACGTGTTGGCCTTCGAGAGAAGCCTCCCCTATCTGAGCCCCGATCGGGACGGGCGATCGCGGGGAGCGGATCGGGACACAATGAAGCAACTCGAGGCCATTATCGCCTGGACGCCGGCCCGGTGGGCCGACCTTCGGCCGGAGACCGCCGGGCAGGTCGTGGTGCTGCCGCTCTCCGAGGGCGACGCCGCCAAACGCTTCGCCATGCGGGCCGGCGCCAGTTCCTCGGCGCTGGCCAAGCTCACGGAGGAAGAACGCATCGCCCGGTTGTTCATCGACTTCCAGACCCTGGTGGTCCGCGACGGGATCGATGTGCAGGCCGCGCACCGAGCCTTTCTCGCCATCGACGAGTACCGCTTCCGCATCGCCCCCGACACGGAGGGCGCCGAGTTCGAGGACCCGCCCGAGGAAGACTGACACGGCCCCCTCATCGCCAGAAGGACGAGCCCGATGCCCCTGTCCCGCCGCGCCCTCCTCGCCGCCGCCGCCCTCGCGCCGGTCGCGCAGCGCGCCATGGCCGAAGCCCCGCTGATCAGGCGGCCGATCCCTTCCTCCGGCGAGACCCTTCCGGCCATCGGCATCGGCACGTCGCGCCGCTACGAGGTCGCGCCCGTACCGGAGCAGGTGAAGCCGCTGCGAGAGGCGGTCGAGACCTTCGTGAAGCTCGGCGGCTCGGTGATCGACACGGCCCCGAGCTACGGCACCGCCGAGGATGTGCTCGGCATGATCCTGTCCGAGGGTGATCTCCGCCGGAAGGTCTTCCTGGCGACGAAGGTCGACACGCGCGGGAGCGAGGAAACCAAGGCGCAGGTCGCCCGATCCCTCCAGCGTCTGCGCACGGATCGCCTGGACCTCGTGGCGGTCCACAACCTGATCGACACGGCCAACAACCTCACTGTCCTGCGCGGACTGAAGGAGCAGAAGACGCTCCGCTATGTCGGCGTCACCGTCTGGCGGGACAATCAGTTCGACGGGCTCGAGCCGGTGATGCGCGCCGAGAAGCTCGATTTCGTGCAGGTGAACTACGCCATCGACAATCGCGCCGCCGCCGAGCGCGTCCTTCCGCTCGCGTCCGAGAAAGGCATCGCGGTGATGGTCAACGTGCCCTTCGGGCGCGACCGGCTGTTCAAGGCGGTGCAGGGCAAGGAGGTGCCGGGGTTCGCCAAGGAGTTCGGCTGCGCGACCTGGCCCCAGTTCTTCCTGAAATACGTCCTCGGCCACCCGGCGGTGACCTGCCCGATCCCCGGCATGGCCAAGGCGGCCTATGTCCAGGACAACCTCGGCGCCGCCCACGATCCGCTGCCCGATGCCGGGCAACGCAAGCAGATGGAGGCTTTCATCGATGCGCTTTGAGAAGCTCACGCGCCGCGCGGCGCTCGCGATCGCCGTCCTGTCCTTGGCGGCGACCCCCGCGCTTGCGCAGGACCAAACGGCCAAGATCCGGATCGGCGTCATCGGCGGCGGCAATATCGGCGGCACGATCGGTGGGTTGTGGGTGAAGGACGGACACGAGGTGATGTTCGCCTCGCGCCATCCCGAGCAGTTGAAGCCGCTCGTCGATGAACTCGGGCCCAAGGCCAAGGCGGGCACGCCCGAGGAGGCGATCAAGTTCGGCGACGCCGTGTTCCTGGCGGTGCCGTACAAGGCTTATCCGGACCTGTCGAAGGAGGTCGGCCCGCTCCTGAAGGGCAAGGTCGTGCTCGATGCCGGCAATGCCACGCAGAAGCGCGATGGCGAGCTCTACGACGAGGTGCAGAAGAATGGCCTCGGGATCACCTCCGCGAAGTACTTTCCCGGAGCCAAGCTGGTGCGGGCATTCAGCACCGCCAACTACAAGGTCTTCGCCAAGGAAGGCGCCAATGGCGGCAAGGATCGCGCGGGCGGTCGCATGGCGATCCCGATCGCGGGGGACGATCCGGAGGCGCTCAAGGTCGCCGAAGGGCTGGTGCGCGATGCCGGGTTCGATCCTGTCGTGATCGGCGGGTTGAAGGACGCCGACAAGGTTGCCATCGGCGCCCCCGGCTTCGGGCACAATGTCACCGCGCCGGAACTGCGTGAGAAGCTCGGGATGGCCAAGTGAATGACCACCCGAGTGGCGGCGAGGCGGTCGCGCCCCGGCGCGGGACCCTTGCGCGGCTCATCGATATCCGGCCGGGCGAAGGCCCGGCCCTGGCCTGGTCCTGGGCCTACATCTTCTCGATCCTCGCGGCCTACTACGTCCTGCGGCCGATCCGCGACCAGATGGGCGTAGCGGGAGGCATCGAGAACCTGCCCTGGCTTTTCACCGCCACCCTCATCGGGATGCTGGCGCTGAACGTGCCCTTCGCCTGGCTGGTGAAGCGCCTGCCACGGGCGCGGTTCGTGCCGCTGACCTATCGGTTCTTCGCGCTGAACATCCTGTGCTTCGCCGCCGCGCTCTATCTGGCACCGCCGGAATGGGTCGTGTGGATCGGCCGGGTGTTCTTCATCTGGCTGTCGATCTTCAACCTGTTCGTCGTCTCGATCTTCTGGGCGACCATCGTCGATGTCTACACCAACGAGCAGGGGCGGCGGCTCTTCGGCTTCATCGCAGCCGGGGCGACGCTCGGCGCCATTGCCGGGTCCGCGACCACGGCGGGGCTCGCCAAGAACGTGCCCACCTGGGGGCTGATGCTGTGTGCCGTGGTGCTGCTGGAGGCGGCGGTGTTCTCGATGCGCGGCCTCGCCCGGCTGGCGCGGCAACTCCACGAGATGCCCGGCTCGACCGAGATGGGGGAGACGCGGGATTCCGCCATCGGCGGCAGCATCTGGTCCGGGATCACGCGGACCTTGGCCTCGCCCTATCTCCTGAACATCTGCCTGTTTCTGCTGCTGTTCTCGATCACCTCGACCTACCTGTATTTCGAGCAGGCGGGCATTGCGAAGCGCAGCTTCCCCGACCGGCAATCACAGACCGCCTTCTTCGCGAGCGTCGACCTCGCGGTGAACGTGCTGACGCTCGGCGTGCAGCTCTTCCTGACGGGCCGGATCGTCGGTCGGATCGGCGTGGCGGCGACGCTGGCGCTGCTCCCCGCCTTCAGCGTCCTCGGCTTCGCGGCCCTGGCCTTCGCCCCGACCATCGCGGTCATCGTGGCGTTTCAGGTGCTGCGCCGGGCGGGCAATTTCGCCATCGCCCGGCCGATCCGCGAAGTGCTGTTCACCGTCGTCCCGCGCGAGGACCGCTACAAGGCCAAGAGCTTCATCGACACGGTGGTCTACCGCCTGGGCGATCAGGCGGGCGCATGGTCCTTCACCGGTATCGGCGCCCTGGGGCTCGGAACGGCCGGTGTGTCGGGCGTGGCCGTTCCGCTCTCGATCCTGTGGTTCTTCAACAGTCTCTGGCTCGGCCGGGCGCAGGAACGGCGGCGGCTGGAAGCCGAATAGACACCGCCGTCGTCGCATGTCATTTCTCGGCAAAGCTTGTCCTGATTTGAGGAATCCCCACAGGGAGTGCTCTCAAATGAGCTTGGCCTAAAGCACACGGAACTCTGTCCATACAGATCCGTGCTTACAGAGAAGTTTGACCTTGTTCGCGAACGGCCCCTCACGTCCGCTCAGCTTCGCGTTTCCGTGTTCTCGACCGACTGCGGCTTCCGCGATGGCTCGGAGGATAACAAATTGCCCTCGTCTCACCGTCTCACCGTCTCACCGTCACGGTTTTTCGGATTGAGGCGGCAGTACCACAGCCTGGTTCCGGAAAAGAATCTGCGCAGCACAGTCCGCAGCAGATCCGACAACCCGCCTTGGTGCACGCTAACATGAGAATTTGTCTTGATTTCTGTTACCTCTGGAGGGGCGGTCTCATTTAAGTTTATCCCGATTTGTAGGGAACGTGATCCGCCTCGCTCCCTAGACCCGACATGCCCAGGCGCGGATGCCTGGTCCAACCCTTGGAAACAGAGGCCGGCATCAAACCCGATGCCGGCTCGATCATAGGGCCGATGGGTCCAGACCGCGTCCTTAGCGTGATCTGCGGACCGGACCATGCCCTTCGGGTTGCCGTACTTTCTTTTCGGAATGGCCGCGAGGACACCACCGGCCCCCAACGCCGGGGGGCATCCGGTCGAGCGCCCTGATCGTTCAGGTCCGAGGAGGCGCCCTGGCGGTCGGCTCGGCTGGCTTCGCCGATACCGTCGCTGCGGTCCTCACGTGTTCGGATCGGCCGCTCCACGATGATCTGGACGGCGGCCCGGCATGCACGAGGAAGCCGCCTCGGGACGAGGCGAGCCGGACGGCTGGGACAGCCGAGGCAGACTATCATGAAAGCGTGTCCCGATTTACGGCCCTGCCAATGGTACGCACTCAAGAGAGCTTATCCCGATTGTCAGGGAAGCCTGTCCTCACGCCCGGGATGTGCTTGAAGCCGGTGGCCTCCGCAGAGGGGGTGGCCTCCGCAGAGGGGCGCCCGTGACCGCGCCGCCCCTCTGCGGACATGATGATTCCCGTGTTGGGCCTGAGCCAGGACCGCTGGCCGGGACGAAACCTTTTCGGTTTCGCGGCCTGATCGGGCATCCACTCCCCGGAATTGCCGCGCGCAGGAATGCTCTCCGCTTTCGACGGGCAGGGCGACACCCACGTCGGACGGGGTCTGCGGAGAGCGGGGAGCGTTTGCGAGGCGGTCGTCGAGCTCCCTGCCCTCTTCCTTCGTCGAGGTCACGAAATCGGGGACCGCGGGTCGAAACACCGGTCCTGGGCGGGCACAGCCCCGACGCCGTCGGTCATCGAGGCCGTCTCAGCTCGCCGCGCTCAGGTCCCTTGCCCTCCTGAGCACGCCGACCATGGCTGGTTCGATGTCCGTCGAGCGAGTGACCGAGGCACCCCCGCCGGGAACAAGATCCAGGTCGTGGCGGCGACCGAGCGCCGTGGGCTCGCTCATGAGGCGCCGGCACAGCAATTCCGCCAACGACGGATCCTCGACGGCACAGACGATCTGCCGGCCCGACCGCTGCAGGGCCGACAGGACCTCGACCAAGTGCAAGGCCCGGAAATCATCGATGTGCTGGACCGGGTCGTCGAGCATGAGCGTCCGCCAATTGCACCATGGCCGGGACAGGTGAACGGAGAGGAGGAAGGCCAGCCCGGCCGCACGCCTCTGCCCGCTGCTGAACACGAATTGCGGGTTCAAGCCGTTGCCGACCCGCAGGCTCAGGAAACGCCTGACGTCGCCGCGTATGCCGTAATCGATGGTCCGCCACTCGGAATGCGGGCGAAGCCGCTGGTACAGCTCGTTCAGCAGCGGGCTGATAACCGCCAGGCGCTCGTCGATGATCTCGGCATTCGTCCTGCGGACCGTACGATCCAGCGTCCGGGCGGTCGTCACCGCAGCGTGGGCGCGCGCGAGCCGGTCGCTCGCGTCGTCGGCCTCTGCCCGAAGCGCTTCGAGGCGCGCTTCGAGCTCCGTTACGCGTTCCACCGCCTGCGAAGCTTCCAAGGTGAGGATGCTCCGTTCCAGGTCGATCAACCGACTCCTTTCGGCCTCCACCACCTCCTCCAGGGCCTCTGGGTCGTAGGCCAGCTCTCCATCCAGGGAACGTCGCACGAGCTCGGCCGAAAGCGCCTCTTCCCGGGCTTCCAGCTCGGCTTGGGCGGACGCGAGGCGATGGACGACCGTCTCGGCCTGCTTCAGGATCTCGCCGGCATCCTCGACCCGGGTTCGGGCCGCCGCGACCTCGCCTCGCGCCTCCGGCACTGCCGACCGCCGGGCGGCGAGGCGCTGGCGCGCGGATGCGAGCCCCGTCTCGAACTCGGGGGCGCCCTGCGGCGCGCGGCATAGCGGGCAACGGTCGTCATGCAGGCCGATCCGGCTGCCGTGATCGACCAGGATCGCGAGCGACGCGGCGAGGCCGTCGCTTTCCTGTTCACGGTCCAGGCGCGCCTCGGCGGCCTGCAGCTGGCGGCGGGCTTCCTGGACCGCGACCTCGGCTTCGGCCACCGCCACCGCGTCCCGGCCTGCGCTGTCGCCGTGTCGCGCGACCGTGTCGCGCAATGCGGCCACCGCGCGAGCCTCGTCGGCGACCCATCCCATCTCGCCGAGGTTCGAACGGCGCCTGGCCAGCGTCTTCCGAGCTGCCGCGACCCGAGCTCCCAGGTCGGGGCCGGCCCCAGGCGTAAGCTCGTCCAGGGTGGCAAGGACGGCCGCGACGTCCCCGGCCTGCAGGGCGACGTCCCGGATCTGCTCCAAGTCGGTCAGCGCCGCGGTCAGACGTGCGCGCGCCTCCTCATAGGCCTGCGCGGCGGCATTGTGTACGGCCTCGGCGGAGGACAGGGCCTCGCGAGCCTTGGCGGCGTAATCCGGACCCTCGATGGCGCCCAGCGCCGCGCGCACGAACTCGAACCGTTGCGTTTCCGTCAGGTCGAGGCTGAGCGCAGCGATCCATTCGTCGCGAATGATGGATGTCCTGCAGACCTGCTGGAGGGCCCGCTCGGGCTGCGCGCCCGGAACGCAGAGCATCGCCTCGATGCGTGCCGCGTCCCGGTCGGCGCCGGTCTCGCGCGAGCGCGTCACTGCGAAGCCGCTCCCGTCATCGGCGCGGAATCCCACGGTGACGAAGTGCGCCTCCGGGTGGCCTTCGCCGCGCCACCAGACGTAGTCGTCGAGGCTTTCCTTCGCCGCCTTGTCGACGAGGTACTTGTCGATTTGGCCGGTGAGGGCGAACTCGACCGCGTCGCACAGCGTGCTCTTCCCGACGCCGTTGCGTCCGCAGATCACGGTGAAGCCAGTGCCGAAATCGACCCGCTGGCGCTCCAGGAAGCCCCGGAAGCCGCACAGTTCGAGGTAGTCGAGCCTCATGGCGCATCCACCAGGATGCGCGCCACCTCGGAAGCGCTCGCCGCGCCCAGGAACGCGGCCACAGCGTCGTCCGGCAGGTCGCTCAAGCGCGCCCGCAGACGGGCCCGGTAATCGGCCCCGCCGATCTCGGGTGCGCTGAGGACCGGCAGGAGGGGCAACAACGTTCTTCGCAAATCGGCCACCGTGCGCAAGTCGCCGCGCGCGATCTTGCGGGTCATGGAGAAGTCCTCCTCGATCCGCTCGATCCGCCGCGCGAGGGCCGGTTCGGAGCCGCAAGCCAGGAACAAGGCGTAAACGTTCCAGGCCTTTGTGCCTGCAGAGCGCAACGAGGCCGCATGCCGGCCGAGCGTGGCCTGCTGGATTTGCTGCCAATCGGCGAGCAGGCTCTCGCCGCTCGCGAAGACGTGCAGGAATCCGACGACCGCCGCGTTCTCGAAGCAGACGACCGGCACGCTGCCGCCCGGCCAGGTCCAAGTCTCATAGCCTGCCGACCGGAGGAGCACCTCGGATTGAGTCGCTATGTCCATCACACGTCGAGCTCCCTGCGGGCGGCGGGAAGGTCGAGCCATGCCGCGGAGGCGCTCGGCCGGATTATGTCGCCCGGTCGCCCTTCCCGAACGACGTTCAACGGCAGGCCGACGTCGGTGGCTCCGGCGCAGACCACGATGTCGGCGACCTCGAACGGCGTCTCCCTGAACCGGTCCTGCACCGTCTGGAGCAGCATGCCCGAACCGTTCACGACCCTGATCCGGCGGCCCGCGAGATCATAGCCGACGGGGGTCTGGCTGGCACCGGCACGCCGCAGCAACAGGTGCGCGTAGCCCAGGACCTCGGACGGCCCCGGGTTCCGCAAGGTCGCCGCGGCGGTGGCCGGCACGCCCTCGGCGTCCCGTCGAAGGTCGTAGAGTTCCTCGCTGCCCAGGTCGGGCGGATCGAGCCAGCCCGCCTCACACTCCGCTCCGAGCTCGCTCTCCAACGCGGCGCGCCCGGCGTGCAGGACCTTGCGTAGGTACGCCTGGGAAAACGCCCTCCGGAGTTCGTCTAGGACTTCGGCCCCCGAACGCTGAACATGCGTGAACCGGACGTTCTCCGAATTGGCCAGGGTCCAGAGTTCGGGCGCCTTGGCCTGCAGGACGTCCTCGGGCGCCAAATCGACCAGCGTCACCGACAGCGGCGCGACGCCCGTCAATGCCTCGGCGAGAACGGTGTTGAGATAGGACCAATCCGACCAGAAGCCGACGACGAGCAGGTCGCTCTCGCGGAGGTGGTGGGCCATCCACGTCTTCGTCTTCTCGATGCGCGCGGCGATCACCCGGTCCTCGGTGAGCTGTGAGGCCGTCCAGACCGTGGCGCGCCGCTCGCGGACGGAGCAGCCATGAAACTTGAGCAGGGGCGCGTGCTTGCGGGCCTGGACCTTTGCCTCGTCGCCGTCGAGGGAGGCGAGGAGATCGAACCCGTATTCCTGCGCGCGGCGCTCGATCAGGGTGTCGTAATTCGCCGACACGACACCGGCGGCCAAGCGCGTGATCAGGAAGTCCGCCACCGCGGCGTGCCCGACGTTGGGCGGCCGGACGAAATCCTCCCAGGGCACGAGAGCGTCGATGAAGACCGACCCGAGCATGTCCTCCTTGGCGAAGATCTCCGCCAGGGACTCCAGGTCGCCGCGCAGTTCCTGCGGGCACTCCGGATCGATGCTCATGACATAGCGGTCGTAGCACCTGGCGGCCACGGTCCAGGCCGACGGCAGGGAACTCGGCGGCGCCATCGACAGGCCGGCGCCGCAGAGGAGGACGAGGCGCCCGGCTTCCATGGAGGCGAGCAATCGCGCACGAACCGCCGCGTCCAAACCGCCCCCCTTCGTCCGCCGGATCTTCGCCAAGGCGATAGACCGGAGGCACGCCTAAGGTAAAGCAAGGTGATCCGGCTTCCCGTTGCCCGCCCCGAGGGTTCACCGGTGCGTCGCACCCTGGAAGTCTCGCCGGCATAGGTGCGCGTGGCCGCCGGGGCGATGGGAAGGTTCGAGGCGTCTCATCCCGGGCCAGCATACGAACACGTGCTGGTGCGTCATGCCTGACTTGGAGGCCCGCCAGACCAACGTCGGGAAGATCCGGCTGCGGTTTCCTTACGGCAGCGTGAGTTGCACCGCGTGCGGAGCTTTGGCGGGTAGGCCGTACAACTCGCCCATCCGAGCGACGAACTCGGTCTGACCTCCGTAGCTGGGATGCCGGACCCGCTCGGCCGCCATACCCAAGTCCGCCAACGCCGCCTCGGCATCCCTCCCGATGGCGACCAGGACCCGGGGCCGCAATTCCGACACCAGCCATTCGAGGAGGTGGCGGGACGCCTGCCGTTCCCGACGGGTGTGGCAGCGATTGGACAGCGGGTCGCCCGACGCGTGCGGATGGAGCGGGAAGACGTTCCAGAGGAAGATCGGACGTCGCAGGTCCCGGAGAACCTGCCAGATCACCGTCGCCGTGCGCTCGGTCATCGCGGGGCCGCGGGTTGCCCGCGCCAGCGGCAATTGACCGTAGAGGCCGGCATGGGCGGAGAGGTGGGCCTCGTCCGTGAGCGCCAGGCCCGTGCGCCGCCCGCCACGGTACCCGAGGTCGCGCGCGATCCAGATCGAGTCGACGCCTCCGGCGAGGGCCGCCTCCAGCACGAGGCGCAGGTTCTCACGCCGGACCTGGGGCGCACCGACGCCGTCGTGGTCCGGGCAGGCCTCGGCGTAGGGGTTGAAGGTGTCGCTGAAGCGAAGCGCCGCGAGGGCCTCGATGAAGGCGCCAGGTGTCATGTCGGCAGGTCCTCGACCAGCATCTTCCGCCCGACCAGATCGAGCCGAAGGCGCCCGCGGCGCTTCTCCCGCAAGAAACGAAACGCTTCGTTACCGGCGAGGATGGCCTCTTCCCAAAGCCAGAGCGGGCAGGCCTCGACCTCGTAGCCGCGCACGAATTGCCTCACCGATTTCAGGAAGGCGAAGCCCAGGTCGCCCGGGCGCTGTCCTTCGAAGAAGCCGAGCTGCTTCGCCTCACCGAAGACGAACGTCGCCACGCCCTCCTCGATCAGGATCGCGCGCGCTCCGTCCTGCCCCTCGTCGACGCGGGCCTCGCTTTTCCTCTTCAGGCGGAACAGCGCGCGCGTCACCGGCGACCAGCCGAGGACGGCGGCGTAGGCATAGTGGAAGGCGTCGTGGAACCGGTAATCGTCCGGCTTCATGATGTTGTCGGTCAGGCGGTCGCCGATGAAGATGCCGTTGCATCGCTGCACGACGTACCGCCTGTCGTTCCCGCCGGTGCGCTCGAAGATGTCGATGGTCAACGCGCGGGGTAGGCGCTCTTCGTCCGGGAACGCCTCGTCGAACAGCGGCGGGGCGACGCGCGTCGCCGGCCAACGGTCCTCGGCCTTCGCGAGGTTGCGCATGGCGGCCTGCTCCAGGGTGACGCCGGCCTCGTTCGCGGCCGCGACGAGAAGGCCGAACACTGCGGAGAGACGCTCCAGGAGGTCCGGGCTTCCCGCGAGGTCGCCCCGCGCCCCCAGCGCGGCCAGCCGGCCGACGGCCCCGGCCAGCTGTAGCAGGGTGTGCTCGAAGGCGACGGTCGGGACGTGCAAAGGCAAGGCACGCTGCGGCTGCACGTCCGCGAAGGTCGGCTCGGGTCCCCCGGCGAGGTCCCGGCCGGCGAGATCCCCCAAGCGCAGCCCGGCGTGATCGGCGATCACCGCCAGGTACCAGAGCGCGTCGCCCATCTCCTCGACGACGCTCGCCTCGTAGCCGAGATAGGACCGCGCGTCGCGCTGCTTCTTCTTGGTCTCGCTCAGCAGGCTGCCCGTCTCGCCGAAGAGGCCGAGCACGGCCAGGTCGAGGCCGGTGCCCTTCCCTCGCGTCCGGTCCGTCCGGACCGCCCCGGCTTGATAACCGTTCAGGCTAAGCGGCGCCGTATCCATGTCCCCTCCCCGCTCCAGGTTGGCCTATCCTCAGGTTGCCATCGTCGGACCTTTCCGGCGCTCAGTCCAGGGTGCCGGTGCCCACCCGCGCCGCCGCGGACGGACCCTTGCCATACCGACCGCGGCTGACCACCTAAGCTTTACTGAGCCAGGCTCCCGGGCGTAATGCGCGACGGAAGGACCTGGGCACCGGGGAGAAGCCGCACATGCCGAAGGTTTGCGTGCTCGGTCCTGTCGACGACGAGGAACGCACGGCCCTGCTCAAGCTCTTGGCCGAGGCGGGCTGCGATGTCGTGGACGAGGAGGTCGCCGCCGTCGAGCCCGGCGAAGGGGAGGACGACGAGGGGGAAGACGGCGAGCACGTCGAGGATCCCGTTGCGCCGGAAGACGACGAGCCCGCACCCGCGGATGACGAGGCCCCCGCCGGTCACGCCGAGACGCCGGACGAGGACTTGGGGGTGATCGTGCTGTCTCCCGATTGCCTCGCGGACGAGGAGCTGGGGCGCGTGATGCAGCGGGCCGCCGCCCAGGGTCGTCGCGTGATCGGGATCTGGCCTCCTGGAACCCAGGACGAGACGCTGCCGCGCGCGTTCGAGGATTACGGCGGGGATACCGTCCCCTGGGATGCGGGCAGCCTGCGGGGCGCCCTACCGCGGAGGAACGCGAAGCCCGAGTGGTTGAAGCCCGACGCCCAGCCGCGGGCGGAGCGCCAGACCAAGCGGAACAAGTGCTGAGGCCGGCGTGCGCGTCCACTCCTACGTGATCGACCACGACCTCGGGTTCGCGCCCAATCCGTTCCACCGGGTGTGCACGCTGAGCGCGTGCAAACCGCTGATCCGGCAGCACGCGAGCGTCGGGGACTTCGTGGTCGGGACCGGCTCGATCCCGAACGGGATCAAGGACCGTGTCGTCTACTGGATGCGGGTCGACGAGATCCTCACCTTCGACCGGTACTGGGACGACGCTCGCTTCGGCGCCAAGCGACCGGTGATGTCCGGCAGCCGCATGCAGATCTACGGCGACAACATCTATCGCCGCTCGGCCGACGGCACCTTCGTCCAGGCCGATTCCTTCCATAGCGAGCCCGGGGGCGTCACCAGCCTGCCGAACCTGGTGCGCGACACCGGTCGGACGGACCGGGTGCTTCTCGGGCGCGAATACGCCTACTGGGGCGGTTCGGGCCCGCTGGTCCCCCAGGAACTGAGCGATCTCGTGCACAGCACGCAGGGCCATCGAAACCAGTTCACGCCCGAGCGGGTGAGCGCCTTCGTGACATGGCTCCGCGGCATGCCGGGCCGCGGCTTGCTGGGTCGGCCGGCGAACTGGCCAGCCTGAGAGCCGAGCGCCCCGGCGGCCCCACCGCCGGCGAACCCGGCCACGAGGCCATGGGCGTGACCCGCTACGAGGTGGCCTCGCCCCGGTCCTTCGGCGACATCGACGCCGCGCGCCGGCTGCCCCCGACGGGCGGCTAGGAAGGCGGCGCTTGCCGGAATGAGCCTGGCTCAGAAGCCTCTACCGCCGACTTGTCCCGTGCGATGCCAAGGGGCTTTCGAGTAGGGGTGACGGGCGGCGACCTTTCATCCGAGCCGGTCGGAAGTCCGGGCGGACAGCCGCTCGTGGCCATGGATCTGGCCTCGATCCGTCGAGCCACGGTGGCGGGACGCGAGCCGAGACCAGGCGTTCCCAAAGGCGTTGAATGGCGGCGGCACACATCGGGTTACGTCGTCCCGCCGCGTGCGCGCCGTCTCACTCGGTCCGTGGCAACCTCGGTGATGCCGATCCTTGCGCGCGGCTGCGCAGGACACGCTCTCAAGAAAGCTTGTCCCGTTTGCAGCACCGCGACAGCGGCGCTCTCAACACAGCTTGTCCCGATTTGCCCGGAACCTTGTCCCGCCGCGATGCGGACGCCCCGATCCGACCGCTCGCGGGGCCGTCCGGCTAAGGTGTTCGTGGGTCGGCCCACGCCACGACATGGCCTCGTGGAGCGGACGGGAGGGACGCCTTGGCCTTGCCGAACCGGACGTAGAGCGCCGGAAGGACCAGCAGCGTCAGGACGGTCGCGCTGGCCAAGCCGCCGATGACGACGGTCGCCAGCGGCCGCTGCACCTCCGCACCTGTGCCCGTCGCCAAAGCCATCGGCACGAAGCCCAGGGCGGCGACCAAGGCCGTCATAGCCACCGGCCGCAGCCGGGTCAGGGCGCCCTCGCGGACGGCATCCGGAATCGCCGTCCCCTCCGCCACGAGCGCGCGGATGTGGTTCAGCAGCACCAAGCCGTTCAGGACCGCGACGCCCGAGAGCGCGATGAACCCGACCGCGGCCGAGACCGAGAAGGGCATGTCGCGCAGCCACAGGGCCGCAACGCCGCCGGTCAGGGCCATCGGCACGGCGCTGAACACGATCAGCGCGTCGCGCCCGGACCCTAGCGCCCCGAGGAGCAGGAGGAAGATCAGCGCGAAGCAGGCCGGCACGACCGCCGCCAAGCGCTGGCGAGCGGCCGTCAGGTTCTCGAACTGCCCGCCCCACTTCACCTCGTAACCGGGCGGCAGCCGCACCTCGGCGGCGATGCGCGCCTGCGCCTCGGCCACCAGCGAGCCGATGTCGCGCCCGCGCACGTTCGCGGTGACCACGACGCGGCGGCGGCCGTTCTCGCGGCTCACCTGGTTCGGCCCCTCGCCCAAGGCGAACGAGGCGAGCTGCCGCAGCGGCACGCTCGTACCGCCGGCCGGCCCGGGAGCGGCCGGGACCCCGGTGCCCGTCCGCGCGGGCGCGGCCTGCGAGGGCGGTAGCGGCACCGGCAGGTTCCTCAACGCCTCGACGTCGCCCCGGGCGTCGTCGGCCAACCGGACCACGATGGCGAAGCGACGGTCGCCCTCGAACACCAGCCCGGCGTCCTTGCCGCCGACCGCCGTGCCGATGACGTCCTGCACGTCCGCCATGCTCAAGCCGCGCCGGGCGATCTCGCGCCGGTCGACCTTGATCTCCAGGAACGGCAGCCCGACCGCCTCCTCGACCTTCACGTCGGCGGCGCCCTCCAGGCTGCGCAGGATGCCGGCGATCTTGCGGGCGCCGTCGACCATCGGGCCGAACTCCTCGCCGAACACCTTCACCGCGAGGTCGTCGCGAACGCCCGCGATCAGCTCGTTGAAGCGCATCTGGATGGGCTGCGAGAACCCGAGCAGCGTGCCCGGGATCAGCTTCGCCTCGGCGTCCATGCGGGCGATCAACGATTCCTTCGCCTCGGACGGGTCCGGCCACTCCGCTTGGGGCCTCAGGATCAGGTAGGTGTCACAGGCGTTCGGCGGCATCGGGTCGGCGGCGATGTCGGGCGTGCCGCAGCGCGAGTAGACGAAGGCCACCTCCGGGAACTTGCTCATGGCGTCCTCGACGCCGAGCTGCATGGCCTGCGACTGCGAGATAGCCGTCGAGGGGATGCGCCGCGCCTCCATGACGATGTTCTTCTCGTCGAGCGTCGGGGTGAACTCCTGGCCGAGCCGCGTCGCCAGGGCCCCGGCCAGCCCGAGGACGACCACCGCGCCGCCTATGAAAGCCAAGGGCGTCCGGACCGCCCCGCCCAGCACCGGTCGATAGGCCGCCTTCAGTCCTCGGATCAGCAGGTTGTCGCCCTCGCCGACCCGCCCGGTGATGAAGGTCGCGACCATCGCCGGGACGAAGGTCAGGGACAGCACGAAGGCCGCCACGAGCGCGATCAGCACCGTCAGCGCCATGGGTGCGAAGGTCTTGCCCTCCACGCCGGTGAACGTCAGCAGCGGCACGTAGACCAGGATGATGATGGCCTGCCCGTAGACGCTCGGCTTGATCATCTCCTCGGCCGAGACGCGCACGGTCTCCAGCCGCTCGTCGAGGCTCAGCGTCCGTCCCAGCGCGTGCTGGCGCTCGGCCAGGTGGCGCAGGCTGTTCTCGGCGATGATGACCGCGCCGTCGACGATGAGCCCGAAGTCGAGCGCGCCGAGGCTCATCAGGTTGGCGCTGATGCGGCCCGCAAGCATGCCGGTCGCCGTCAGCATCATGGCGACGGGGATGACCAGGGCCGTGATGATCGCCGCCCGGATGTTGCCGAGCGCCAGGAACAGCACCGCGACGACCAGCAGCGCACCCTCGGCCAGGTTCCTGGACACCGTCCGGATCGTGGCGTCGACGAGGTCGGTCCGGCTGAGCAGCGTCCGGGCCTGGATGCCCGGCGGGAGAAGCTTGTTGATCTCCTTGATCTTGGCGTCCGCGGCCGCCGAGACGGTTCGGCTGTTCTCGCCGATGAGCATGAGGGCGGTGCCCAGCACGACCTCGCGGCCGTTCTCGCTGGCCGAGCCGGTCCGGAGCTCGCGGCCGATCCCGACCTCGGCGACGTCCCTCACCAGGATCGGTATCCCGGCCCGGGTCGCCACGACGACATCGCGGATCTGGTCGACGTTCTCGATCAGCCCTCCGGCCCGGACGACATAGCCCTCGCCGTTGCGCTCGACGTAGTTGGCGCCTCGGGTCACGTTGTTGGCTCCGATGGCCCGGGTCAGGTCGGCGAAGCCCAGGCCGTAGCCGACGAGCTTCATCGGGTCGGGCTTGACCTGGTACTCCTTGACGAAGCCGCCGATGGCATCGGCACCGGCCACGCCCGGCACGCTCTTCATCTGTGGCCGGATGATCCAATCCTGGACCGTGCGCAGGTAGACCGTGCGCTCGAAGTCGGACCTCAGCCGCTCGCCCTCGGGCGTCAGGTAGCTGCCGTCCGACTGCCAGCCCGGCAGGCCATCGCGGACCGGGGCGCCGTCGCCGGCGGCCTGGTACTCGACCGCCCACCAGTAAATCTCGCCGAGGCCGGTCGAGATCGGCCCGAGCCTGACCTCGACCCCGGGTGGCAGGGTGTTGCGCACCTCGCCCAGGCGCTCGTTCACCTGTTGCCTGGCGAAGTAGACGTCGACCTTGTCGCTGAACACGGCCGTGAGCTGGGCGAAGCCGTTGCGCGAGAAGGAGCGCAAGCTCTCCAGGCCCGGCGTGCCGGCGAGCGCCCGCTCGACCAGGACCGTGACCTGCTTCTCGATCTCGACCGGCGTCAGCGCCGGCGCGATGGCGTTGACCTGGACCTGGTTGTTGGTGACGTCCGGCACCGCGTCGATTGGCAGCCGCGCGAGCGACCAGGCCCCGAAGGCGGTGGCGATGAGCGTCACCAGGATGACCGCGTAGCGGTTGGCGACGGAGAAGGCGAGGATCGGGCGGATCACGGTTCAGTCCTCCGCCGCGGCCTTGCCGAGCTCGGACTTCAGCGTGAAGGTGTTGGCCACCGCCACGGCCTCGCCGGGCTCCAGCCCCTCCGTCACCTCCACGGCGGCGTCGTCCGACCGCCCGAGCTTCACCGGCCTAGCCTCGAAGCCCGCGGCCACCCGCACGAAGACGTTCGGTCTGCCCTCCAAGGTCTGGATGGCCGAGGCCGGGATGAGCACCCGCACCGGCTTGTCGGAGATCACGATCTCGGCACCCACGAAAGACCCGGGCCGCCAGGTCTCGTCCGGGTTGGCCAGTTCCGCGACGACCCGCGCCGCGCGCGTGGCCTGGTCGAGGACGGGCACGATGATGACGATGCGACCGCGCGCGGCCTCGCCGGTCGCCTCGGCCCGCACGGCCACCGCCTGGCCCTCGCGGACCAGCGGCAGGTCGCCGGGGCTCACCGCGAGATCGACCCAGACCGTCGACAGGTCTACGACGCTGTAGAGCTCGGTCTCCAGGTTGTCCCGGCCGACGGCCGCCCCGAGGTCGACGCGCCGCTCCACGACCTTGCCACCGAGCGGCGAGCGGATCTCCTGGCGCTCGAACTGCGCCTCCGGCTGGTTCGGCAACGCCTGGATCTCGGCTTGGCTGAGGCCGAGGAAGGTCAGCTTGCGGCGGGCCGCGTCCTCCTTGACCTTCAGGTCCTGGTAGCTCGCCTGCGAGCGCAGGTACTGCTGCTCGGACGAGATGCGCCTGTCCCAGAGCTCCTTGTCGCGCTCGTAGAGCGTCTTCTGCAGGGCGGCCGACACGCGTGCCGCCAAGTATTCTCCCTTGGCGTCGGCGATCTCGCGGCTGTCGAGGAGCGCCACGACCTCGCCCTTGGCGACCTTGTCGCCGAGCCCCTTGCGCAGCTCCACCACCGTGCCGGTGGTCTTCACCGCGATGCGGGCGGTCAGGTTGGCGTTCGGGACGATGGTGCCCGGCACGTGCAGGTGGCGCGAGAGGTTCCCGCCACCGACCCCGTCCGTGCGGATGCCGGCTTTGCCGACTTGGTCGTCCGTCAGCTTGACGAGGCCGGATCTCTCCGGCTCCGGACCGGCCGCCGCGTGCGGTTCGGGCTTGGCAGGCGCGGCGGCCCCCCTGGCGCCCGCCAGCATGGTGCGGACCGCATCGGGAGCGCCGGGCCACCAGGTCGCGATCAGGACGCCGCCGGCGAGGGCCAGCAGAACGGGGATGAGACGTCTGGACATGTCGGTGCCATGGACGGGCGGCCGCACGCGCACGGCGCCGTCGTTCGAGGATGGGAAGTGGCGGAAAGCCTCAGGCCCTCGGAGGCTCGAACGGTCCCTGCGCCCCGCCCCCGGCTCGGAAGACGTCGTCCAGGCGGGCGAACGACCGCGCCGCCGACGTGGCCACGCTCGCGGGAGCCTTGGCGGCGACGGGCATCACGCCCTGCGCGTGCGATTGCGCGTGGTGGACCAGGTCATCGGCATCCTGGTGGGCCTTGGCGTGGTCCTGTCCCGCCACCGGCGGCATGGCGAGCGCGACGGGACCGGAGGCCGCGTGCCGGGCCTCGGCGAGCAACGGCATCACCGTCACGCCCGCCAGGAGCAACGCGACGGCCACCGTCATGAGACGCCGTCCGAATGACACCCGACACCCTCTTCCCGGCGAGCGCCGTCCATCCCGGCGCGTCGAACACCCTTCCCTTATCCCCTCCGGGGGGATAGCATGTCAACATGGATCACGTTCACGCCTCCCACCCGGAGATCATCAAGCGGCTGAGGCGCGCCCACGGCCATCTCGCCGGCGTCATCGCGATGATCGAGGAGGGCCGCCCCTGCGTGGACCTCGCCCAGCAGTTGCAGGCGGTCGAGAGCGCCATCGCCAACGCGAAGCGCACGCTGATCGAGGACCACATGGAGCACTGCATCGGCGACGGCGTCGCGGACGGCGGCAAGTCCGCCAAAGCGGCGCTGGCCGAGTTCAAGGCGCTGGCCAAGTACCTGTGAAGGCCCCGTTGCTGAGCGTCCTCGCGAACCGCACCTACCGGCACCTGTTCGCCGCGCAGGTCATCGCCCTGGTCGGCACCGGCCTGCTGACGGTGGCCCTCGGCCTGCTCGCCTACCGGTTGGCCGGGGCAGAGGCCGGGGCGGTGCTGGGCACGGCGCTCGCCATCAAGATGGTGGCCTACGTGCTGGTGGCGCCCATCGCGAACGCCTTCACCGGGCAGTTGCCCCGCCGCGCTTTCCTGGTTGCGACCGACCTCGTCCGGGCCGGCGTCGCCCTGATCCTGCCCTTCGTCGACCAGGTCTGGCAGGTCTACCTACTGGTGTTCGTGCTGCAAGCCTGCTCGGCGGCCTTCACGCCGACCTTCCAGGCGACCATCCCGGACATCCTCCCGGACGAGCGTGACTACACCCGGGCGCTGTCGCTCTCGCGCCTCGCCTACGACCTGGAGAACCTGCTCAGTCCGACACTGGCCGCCTTGCTGCTGACGGTCATCGACTTCCACTGGCTGTTCGGCGGCACGGTCGTCGGATTCCTGTGTTCGGCCGCCCTGGTCGTCTCGGTGGCGCTCCCGTCCCCGACGCCGCCCGAGCGCCAAGCGGGGGTGTACGAGCGCACCATGCGGGGGCTGCGGATCTACCTCGCCACGCCGCGGCTGCGCGGGCTTCTCGCCCTGAACCTCGCGGTGGCGGCGGCCGGCTCCATGGTCATCGTCAACACGGTGGTGATCGTGCAGGCCCTCCTGCAACGGCCCCAGAACGACGTCGCGGTGGCGCTCGGGCTGTTCGGGGGCGGCTCGATGCTGGCGGCTCTGCTGCTGCCGCGGGTGCTCGACCGGCTGCCCGACCGCACGGTCATGCTCCCGGCGGCGGCGTTCCTCGGCGTCGTGCTGCTCGGCTTTGCCGCTACGACCTGGGGCGGCGTCATCGGCTGGCCTATGCTGCTGGCCGCCTGGCTGGCGCTCGGGATCGGGTACTCCGCCGCGCAGACCCCGACCGGACGGCTGCTCCGGCGCTCCGCGACGCCCGGCGACCGCCCGGCCGTGTTCGCCGCCCAGTTCGCGCTCTCGCACGTCGCCTGGCTCTTGACCTATCCACTTGCCGGCTGGCTCGGCGCGAAGGCGGGCATGCCGGTCACGCTGGCGGTGCTGGGCGCGCTGACCTTGGTCGCCGTCGCCGCGGCGGCGGCGCTCTGGCCGGCCTCGGACCCGGACGTCGTCGAGCACGCGCACCCCGGCCTCGAATTTGGCCATCCGCACCTGGACGGCGTCGGGACGCGCCGGCATGCCCACGCCTTCGTCATCGACGACCTGCACCAACGCTGGCCCGCGGCCCGGCCGGGATGAACCGACCCGGATGTTCGTCGGGCGCTTCGGTCCCGAGGCCGTGGATGCCACGCGCCGCGGCTCTAACCGAATGGCGAAGGTGCGGGGCTATGCGCCGCCGGAACCCCGCCATGCGGGTCTTCGCAGTGGCAGCCCGGTCAGTCCGTCGACTTGCCCCACGCGTCAGGAGGCTCGACCGGTTCGCTCCGAGCGGGCAGCCGCGTCCATCTCGGCCACATCCGCCGATGCACCGGCGCTTCGACGGCTGTGGGCTTTCGCGGCGAGGACCGGCGGGGCGACCAAGCCCGCCGGGACCGCGCTTACGATGGGCTGATCGATGGGTCGATCCCGACCGCGTGCGCCGCGGGGTCGGGATGGATGCCCTGCCAGCCAAGCCAGCCGGTGTAGAGGCCGACGAGCACGATCAGGGCTGCCGAGGCGTAGGGCGCCCGACGGGCGAAGGCACCGAACCCGGACCACCGCGACGCGACGTGCTTGACGCTGAGGGCGGCCAGCACCCCGGCCGAGACCATCGTGACCGCGAGGCCGATGCTGAAGCAGACGACCAGCGCGAAGCCGAGGCTGAACTGCTTGAGCTGGATGCACAGGAGCAGGACCGTGATGGCGGCCGGGCACGGGATCAGGCCGCCGGTCAGCCCGAACAGCACGATCTGTCCCGTCGTCACCTGACGCCCGGCGAAGCGCCGCCGGATGTCCTCCGCATGCGCTCGGGCATGGGCGTCGTCCTCGTCGCCCAGGTTCATGTGACCGTGGTCGTGATCCTGCTCCTCGAACGCGACCTCGTGGGTTTCCGCACCCGCGGGCCCGTCAAGGCGCAGTCGCGCCGTGAAGGCGTGCGGCTCGGGGATCTCCTCCAGGCTCTCCAGGAAGTCGCCCCCATCGGCGAAGGCGAACGTCTGCCGCCCGCCGTCCGGACGGACCGTCTCGACGGTGACCGCACCCGGCGCGGGCAGCGGACCCGTCCCGGCCCGGAGGCGCCAGCGCGGCGGCACGCCGTCCTCGTACACCTCCAGCGTCAACCGGCCGTCGCCGGTCACGACGTGCCGGTGCTCGCCATGGTGATGATGGTGACCGTGGTGCTGCTCGCGCCAGGTCCGCCACGCCATCCAGAGCGCGATGCCGACGATGAGCACCGCCGACGCCAGCTGGAAATACGGCTCGGCCGTGTCGCCACCCCATTCCTGGCCGAGATACTGTCCGCCCAGCGCGATCACCCAGACGACCGCGGTGTGCGAGAGCGTCGCCGCCAGCCCGAGCAGGACCGCCTGCGTGACCGTGCCCCGGACCGCGATGATGAAGGCGGCCATCATCGTCTTCGAATGGCCGGGCTCCAGGCCGTGCAGGGCGCCGAGCAGGATGGCGCTCGGCACGAACAGCCAGGCATGCGCGGTCCCCTGCTGCAGCAGGTCGGCGAACGGGGTCATGGGGCGGCTCTCGTCATTTGAGGTAGGTCCGCACCACCTCGATCAGCTCGGCGGCGCCCCGGGCGCGCTCGGCGTCCGGCTCGGCGTCCGGGTTCACGACGTGGTGGCGGATGTGGTCTTCCATCAGCTCGGCGGTCAGCCCGTTGATGGCCCCGCGCATCGAGGCGACCAGCATCAGCACGTCGGCGCAGCCGTGCTCGGCCTCCAGGGCCCGCTCGACCGCCTCCGCCTGTCCCTTGATCCGGCGCACCCGCGCCAGCAGCTTGGTCCTGTCCTTGATCGTGTGAGCCATGAATGGCGTCCTCGTCCTCGCAATACATAGGGGGGTACCCTATCTGTGTCCAGCGACCGATGCGTCGCGTGGCGGGGAGGCCCTAGCATGAGGAAGGACGACCCCTGCATCGGGGTTTGCCAGTGGGATGGGCGGACCGGCTGGTGCCTCGGTTGCGGCCGCACGGTCCCGGAAATACGCGCGTGGCGGAAGATGACGCCGTACAGGAAGGCCGCCCTCGCTCGCGAACTGCCGCGGCGCGTTCGGCAGGTCGCCGTCGCGCAGGTCGAAGCCGAGCCCGGCAGGACCCCGAGCCGCTCCTAGATCGCAGGATCTGCCGGGCGGAACGGCGGCCCCGGTCAGATCGTCCCCGACATGGGTTTCGTCCAGCCGGACGCCCCGTCAAGCCACCCCAGTGTAGCCGAGCCGGAATCGAAAGGCGTCGTGACCGGTGACCGTCACCGCCGCGATTGCGTCCGGCACGTCGGGCGGCATGCGTCGGACGATGCGCTCCATCCCGCAGCAGCAAGCCCGGCGGACGAGGACGGCGAGCCCCGATCCGTTTCCGGCGGTCGCGGTCGCCGTCTTTTTGCGCCGGGACACGCCGGGCCAGACCACGAGGCTGACCAGCCCCGCCGCTGCCGATGCCCGAGGCGCGAACCGAGCCCGCCGGCGTCGATGGGCAGGTGAAAGCCTGACCGCGAGGGTGGACGTCGGCACCGTCTCGGCCTCGCAGGCCGGCGGTGATCTCATAAGCGCGTTGGAGGCCGAACCCGAGCGGCGGCAGGACGGAGATCCGATCCAGCCAATGCCGGGCGATCCGGCAGGTCGCCGCCTGCAGCGCCGCCAGCGCCGCCAGCACCGCGACGCCGGTCGCACCGAGGACGGATCCGAGCGCGAGGCCGCGCCAGCCGAACCGGTGGGCCGCCGCCGCGATCACGGTCGCGGCGATGATCCGATCTGTTCACGTCCCCTGGAAGGCGACGGGGTCCCCGAACCAAGACGACGTCACATCCTTCCTCGGTCGACGCCCCGCGCAGATCCTCATCGCCCCGCTCATGGCTTTGCGCCGACGGCGCTCGCGCGGCACGGCGGTCCCGGCGTGCTCCTAGGGTCGCGGCGTGTGGGTCCTTGCGATGCGGCGCCGAAGGTCCGTCGGGACATCCATCCGGCGCCATACCGTCGTGGTCTTTCGGCCCGTGATCGCGAAGGCTGGCCTGACGCCGGCCCGATCCAAGGCTTCCCGCACCCACCGCGCGCCGGATCCCATCTCCCTGGCGAGCGCACCCGTGGTGGCGTACTCGGCCTCGTAAGCCGCGAGCGCATCGTCCCGCACCAGGATCTCCCCGCACGGCATTGCTGTCCCCGCCATGAGGCCTGCCCGGACGATCAGGCCGACGCTGTCCGTCGGGACCGTGAGCCGCCGGCCGACCTCTTCGAGGGTGAGACCCCCACCTTCGCGCGAACGCCGCGCGACCCTGATGTCCTCCGGGTCGACCAGGAAGCCCGCGAGGCCGGGTACGTCCCGCAGGACCGCCCTGACCCGAAGCTGGCCGGCCAGGATCATGTCGCAGGTGCCGCGCACGCCGTCGACCTTGCCGTGCTGGCTGGCTCGCGCGAGCGGAAGGAGGCCGGCGGGCATGGCCCCGACGGTCGGCGCCGAACCACGGATCCGGGATAGCACGGCGGCCACGGCATCCCGGTCGAAGACGTCGGCCTTGATGCCGGCGCGCGCGTGGATCTCGGCGGGCGGAACGATCCGCGCCGCGACCAACATCCGCGTCTGGCGCTTCGCCAGCCCGAGCGCCGCCGGCAGATCCTCCGCGCGGAGCGCGCGGTCGAGGATCGCCCGGATCTGGGCGGCGGTCTCGCGGGCGATGCCGATGGGCGTACCCCTCCTCGTCCGTTGCGGCCAGGCGCCCAGGGCCTTGACGTAGCCGGCGATGAACTCCGGCCTTCGGCCGCATTCCGCGGCGATGTCGGCGAGGCTGACCAACGGGACGTCGGCATGCCGGATCACCACCGAGGTCTTGTGAACCGGGCCCCGACCGGCGTGATGCGCGTATAGGGCCGCCCGAACCGCATCCCCGCTCGCTCCCGCCGGCAGCCGCTTCGCCCAGAGATACAGGTAGCCATAGACCTGTTCGGCCCCCCAGGCGCCGAGGCCGACATGGTCGGCTCTGGCCATCCCGTCGAGCAGGGCGTCGAAGGCGTGCGGCCAGTCCCGGGCGGCGGCGAGACCGGCCGAGAACACCTCCGGATGGCGCTCCGCCGGAAACTTCGAGAGGGCCCCGTCGGCGCCCCCGAGCAGGGCGACGCCGAACCGCTCCATGGCGTCGCAGGCCTCGGCGAGCGTCAGGCCGTCGAGGAGGGGCACGCTGGTCCGGGCCATGCCGCCGAGGCGGCCGACCACGTAGGCGTCCGCCAGCGTCGTCGCGGGCGGGACCCTGGCGCCGTCGCAGGCGAGAAGGGAATGGCCGTTCCTGCAACGGGTCAGTGAGCCGGCTTCCCAGGTGACGCCCGTCCGGCAAATCGGGCAGGACCCCTCCAGGCGGACATGATGGAGGGGACAGGTGCCGACGGCGGCCACGTCCCACCAGAAGCGCCGGTGGATGTTCCAGTGCGCGTGTCGTCCCGACGGCGTCCTGCGAAGGTCGTCCTGCCAACAGCAGGGGCACCACCGCCGCACGTTCGTCGTCCAATCGTCCCGGTGGACCACCTCGTCCGCGATCACGACCTTTTTCTTGGTGATCTCGGTGGGCGTCCAACCCCGGAACGCGTCCTCGCCACGGCCGAGCCGATCCGCGAGGGGGCCGGCGGCGCGGCCCTGCAGGATGTCGCTCATGGAATGGCCCGCGGTCCTGAGGCGTTCGCGGCTCCACGGCTCGCCGTTGACGTCGAAGGCGCGCAGCAGGTGCGCCGCGGCGGATTCCCCGTCGATGACGGGCGGGATGATGGTCAGCCGCATCGGTTTCCCCCTACGCGTCGTCGGCTTGCGTCTCGACCCCGGCCTCGGCGGTCCCCGTCAGGCGCGTGAGCCTCTCGAACTCGATCTCCTTCATCTTCGGCAGGGTCGAGATGTCGACCACCAGGAACGGGTTCCTGCGCGGACCGAGCTCGAAGATCTCCTCGAAGACGAAGCCGAGGTGGTCGACCTGCCCGATGCTCGGCTTGCCCGACTGGATGGCGCGGAAGGCCGCCTTCTTGACGAGGTGCATCATGCGACCGGTGTAGCCGTTCGAAGCCTTGAGCATGCGCTGAACCATGTCGTGCTCCGACAGGCCGCACGCGGCCGGGAAGCCGAGCCTTGCCTCGACCAGCGACAGGAATTTCGTGGCCTTCTTCACGCAGGCTTCCGAGTGACCCAGCGGCTTGATCGGCTTGAAGACGCAGCGCCGGAGGAGCTGGAAATCCTCCTTCAGCACCTTCTTGAGCCAGGGCATGCCCGAGAGCACGAGGGAGACGGGGCGCAACTCCGCACCGGGCGGCCGAAGCGGATCGTCCGGATCCGGGATGACGAGGTTCTTCAGCGTCTCGACCAGGGTGCGCCGCTCGTCACCGGTGCGTCCGCGGAAGGCATGGTGGAATTCGTCGATCATGATGATGGAGACGAGTTGGGCGTGCATCTGGTGGCGCACCCGGGTCCAGATATCGTGCTCCTTCAGGTTGGCGCTGAGCTCCTTCTCCGTCATGGCGAGGTACAGCGCGAGACCCAGCGTCTTCAGCGTGCAGGGGCTCGGCGCCTTGATGTAGACCAGCGGCCGCACGGGGCCGAACTCGTCGCGGAACGGCACGAGCGCCGGGCGGAGCTGCAACCGGGCGAGCAGATGCGACTTCCCGGCCCCGGAAGCGGCCGGGATGACGAGGCACTGACCCTCGACATCGTCGCCGAGGTCCTTGAGCATCTCGTCGAAGCGCGCGACGGTCTTGATCACCACGTCGGTGTTGACGTGGATGGTGTCGACGCGTCGCTTCCAGGCCCGCCGTTCGAGGTCCTGCGGGCTCAAGCGGATCGCGAACCGCTCACGGCGGACCGGGGCGGCCTGGGGGCCGGGAAGGATGGTGACGTCGGGGCGGAAGGTCTCCCCGTCCTGGCTTTGCGGCATGCGATGGCCCTCACTCGGCAGTCCAGTTGTCGGGATCGTCGGGGTCGAACTCGGCGCCGACGTCCGCCGTCACGCTCCGCGGATCGGCCTCGGCGGCGACGGGCCTCGGACCGGCCGGCCGGGCCGCCGGCGCGGCGTCCTGCGGGGCGTCCTGCGGGGCGCTGGCCGGGCGCGGCGCGGTCTTGCGGCCACCCTGCCCGACCCGGGGCGCGGGTGCCGCGTCGGCCGCGGCCGGCGGCGCGGCCTTCCGCGGGCGCCGGGTCCGCAGCCGCTCTTCCTCGTGGGCGCCCTCGTCCGCGACGTCCCAGGCGACCTCGAACATCGGGTCGTCGGCGTGGTCGCGGAACCAGTCGACGTCGGCGCTCGCCAGGCGCTTCGGCTTGACGCCGGCCTTGCGGCATTCGGCGCGCAACAGCTCCATCGCGCGGACGAGCGTCGCGCGAGCGACGCGCTGGCCTTCCTGCGTCATCCGACGCGCCGTGCGGACCACGTCTCGCCACTCCGCCAGGGAGGTCCCGTCGGCCAACCCGTCCTCGCAAGGGACCTTGATCCAACCGGCCTCCTCGTCCACCAGGACGAGGAGGTGGCCGAGATCGGACGCGTCGGCCTTGACGAGGAATTCGTCGCCGAAGTGGAAGCCCTTCCTGCGACGGACGCCCTTCAGTTCGTCGGACTGGTAGGTGAGGCCGAGGAAGGTGATCCCGTTCCGCTGAATGGTCCGCGGGACCACCAGGGCGATGAGCGGGTCGAGGTCGTCGGCCGACGGCGGCAGGCGCGTGCCGTAGCCCGCCAGGTCCTGCCAGCGCAGCAGGGGCGTTCGTCCGAGCAGCCCGCCATGCTTGCGGTTGTGGTAGATGTCGACGACCCAGATCGTGAAGAACTCGACGAGTTGGGCCAGGGTCAGGGCGGCCTGCCCGACGCTGTCGTAGTCGCCGCGCTCGCGCACGTCGCGGAAGGTCCGGCCGGGAAGGTAGGCGCAGAAGTCGCGCGCGATGGTGCCGAGGGCGCGCTCGACCTTGCCCTTCAGGTGGGGCTTGCGCCGGGGCATGTAGCGGAGCTCGAACCGCAGCTGTCCGGCGGCCGCCTTCATCGACCGGGAGTGGAATTCCTTCCCGTTATCGAGCTTGACGACCTCCGGCACGCCGAACACGGGCCACGCCGTGTCGACCCGGATGCCGGTCAGGTCCTTCGGCAGCACCGCCATGCGCAGGCAGTGCATCACCGAAGTCCAGGAGGGACGCTCGTCACTGAGGTGGAATCCCACGATCATGCGGGTCGCGGCGCAGATCGCGACCGTGAGCCAGACCCGCCTCGTGCGCTTGTCCTTGCGGCGCCGGTCCCGCGCCGGCGTGCCGTCGCCCTCCAGGACCAGCACGTCGAGCGGCGTGTGGTCGACCTCGACGATTTCGAGCGGCCGCGTCGCCTGGGGGGCCTTCTTGACGTGCCGGAAGGCCTGCTCCGCCGCCGCGGGGCCCTCGCGATGGTAGATCACGTCGAACTGGCTGACGTTCGCCTTCACCCAACGCCGGATCGTCATGCCATCGGGCACGTCGAAGGGCACGGTGCGCGTCTTGTTCTCGCGCTCGATCCTGCCCTGGATGAAGACGATGACATGGCTCAGCGGCGGTCCGTTCCGGGTGAGCCAGTCCTCGCGCACGCGCTCCGCGATGATCATCTCGACCTCGGGATCGAGGCGGAAACCCGCCCGTCCCTTCAGGTCGTCCAGCGGGATCAGCGCCACGATGGACTTGCCGCCCTTGCGCCAACGCCCGTACCAACCCTTCAGCGAGGAGCCGCTCACCCGTTCGAGCGGCACGTCGTCGGGATGGGAGCCCTCGTTCTCGATGGCCCGCTGCCGGCGCTCGGCCGCGACGAGCCTCGCGATATCGGCGTAGCCCTTCGGGACCTTCCTATGGGTCCGCTCGGCGAAGCACCGGTCGCAGGCCTGCACGTAGTCGAGGCGCATCAGCGCCGCGTCCTGCTGGCGAACGTCGAAGGTGTCGATGTTGCGAAGGAGGTTGTCCCTGACGCCTTGGGGGAGCCCGGCGGCGGTGTCCTCCACCAGTTGGAGCCGCCTGGGCTCGCCGAAGTAGAGGTCGGCCAACTCGGCATGGGTCTTCGTGACCGTGACCGGCCTCGCCCCGAGCGTGCGCAGCGTGACGCCGGCCTCGTCGCGCGAGAGCACCTTGTGGTAGACGCCCTCGACGATGACGAGCGCGTCCGCTTGGAGACGGATCTGGCACGCGCCCATGGTCAGCGCAGCCCCCCGCATGCGCCGGGTCCCGCCATGCGCACCCTCCCGCCGCGGTGGAGGTCCACCAGGACGGCGTCGCTCAGCAAGACGGTCTCGGAACCGCCCGCGAGCCTGCGCAGGGCGAGGCCCGCCCGCTCGCGGGCGACGGAGGCGTAGGGGACGCCGTCGACGACGACGACCGCGCCGATGGGAAGGCGGAACTGCTGGTCGAGCCTGTTCAAGGTGCACTCCTGAGGTTCGCGGGGCGGCGGATCATGGCGTGGTCGTCGAAGGGTCGGCCGGGGTCGGCCAGCTCGGCCTCGCCGCGCGCGACCAGGGCCACGACGGCCCGGAAGGCGCGGGCCTGGAGCCCCGACGCCGCCCGGAGTTCCCGGACGAGACCCCGGCCGCCGAAGCGGTCGAGGACCACGCGCATGGTGTGCTGCTCCGCCTCGTCGACCATGAAGGTGCGCTCGCTCGCGACGAGCGCGGCGTTCGCGACGCGGAGCGCGTCGATCTCGACCTCGGTCCAGAGCTCGAAGCCGTCGTAGCCGGCGGCCCTGGCGCCGGCCTCGATGCGGTGCCGGATCCCGTCCCAGCCCAGCCTGATCACCCTCTTCCGCGGCTTGACCTCGACGGCGAGGCGCCGCCCGTCGTCGATCTCGACGCCGAAGTCGGCCGTGTAGCTGCGCCACCGGACGCCGTCGTGCCAACGGAAGGGTGCGGGCTCCTCCTGGTAGCGCAGGACGGCATCGTCCTGCTCCAGGATCAGGATGAAGTCCCGCGCGAGGAGGCCCTCGTAGGCCACCATGCGGTAGCCCATCCCCGCCTTGCCGGATGGGACCTCGCCCGTGATGCAGTCCCGTCGGCCGGTGACGATCGGGCGCGACGGGCTCGGCTTGCCGACATGGCGGCTTCGCAGGGTCGCCGGCATCAGGACCTCCGCCGGGCGTCAGGGCCGTCAGGTCCCTCGGCCGCGTCGGCGCCACCCGATTCCTCGCCGGTCGGGATCGCGGGGGTGGCCCCGGGCGACAGCCGGATCGGATAGCGCGCGACCCCCTCCTGCCAGCGGTCCAGCGGGGTCGACCGGTCCGGTCCGGAGCGGCGGACGTCGAGATCGGCGAGCCAGGCGTGCGCGGCCGCCATCAAGCCTCCTGCGTCCTCGACCACCTCCCCCCGGGCCGTCAGCCAGCGCTGCAGGCCCGCCACCCGGCAGGGAGCGCCCGGATCGTCGACCGCGGCGAAGTGCAGCCGGATGCCGAGCGCCGCCGCGGAATGCCGGAACGTGGCGCCGAGGAAGGCGGGATCCCGGTCCAGCACGATCACCTCCGGCAGCCCCATGCACAGGCGGGCGGCGCCGAGCGGCTCCGGGGCCGCCGTCGCGGTTTGCGCCCCGAACAGGCCGAGCAGGTCCTCCCCGTCCGGCGGCGCGGTGCCGAGCGCCGCCGCCACGATCACGCCGCTGTAGCTGTCGCGTGCGGTGACCAGGTGAACGCGGTCGGCGCCGAGTTCCGGGACGGCGACCCGCAGGGCTTCCCGGGCGACGACGACCTCGGCGAGAGGACGCCCGCACGAGAGGTGCCGGAACCGGTACGCCTGCTGCAGGGGACGCAGACGGTCGCCCACCATCCGCACGAGGGTGCGGAAAGCGGGAACGTCAGCGGCCGCGCCTCCCCGCGCATGCGACGCTTCCAGGCACCTCGCCTGTGCGAGGCGGGCCATGGCCGTCAGAGTGACGCCCCGGCGCGGGTCGGCCTCGGCCACGACCTGGTCGACAAGCTCGCCGATCCACGGGGCCCAGTGGGTCTGCTGCCGGGGCGACCGCGCCATCCGCCGGTGGGCGAGGCCGGCCGGGTTGCCGTCGGCCTCCCGGAGCCGCGCTTCCCATGCCCTGACCTGGCGCGGCGTGGGCGGATCGACGTCGTCGCTCAGCTCGCAGACGGCGCGGATCGCGACCCGCAGGTGGCGGTCGCCCCGCCGTCCTGGCGGGAGGTCCTCGACCGCCCGCACGTAACGGTGGCGGCGCAGCGCGGCGGCGCGCTCGCGCTCCGTCATCTCGTTGAGGGCCTGGATCTCGGCCCGGAGCCGGTCGGTGTCGGCGGTCGTCGCGGGAAAGAGTTCTAGCTGCTTCATGATCGCGCGGGTCCTCGAAAGGCGGACGGAGCCAGCCTTGGTGGTGGGATGGGCGGTGACCCCGGCCCGGAGGCCGGGGCTTCGGCGGCGGCTCAGAACTCGGTGGGCTCGCTGGCCTCGGTCTCCGGCTCGAACGTCCCCCGCGGGACGCCGAGCAGCGCGGCGACGTCCCCGTCCCAGGCATCGAAGGCCCGGTCGATCAGGGGGGCGAGGGGCGGCTGGAAGTCGGCCGTGAGGGTCTCGACGCGGTACGGCTCGTTCATGGTGCTCTCCTCGGATGGGGTCGCGCGGGGCCGGTCCGGATCCGTCGCGGGGACGGTCCGGGCGCGGCCGGCTTGGGCCGGCGGATCCCGAGGAGGCGGAGCGCAGCCCGCTTGCTTTCGCAGGCGAGAGCTGGCATACGTCATCGGTCTCGAATGTCGGCCTTGTCCCGGTGGTTGGCCGGTTTGGTATGCGGCGGTCGTGATCACGAGGTCCGGCGGTGACGTGGTCGAGAGGGCTCAAGCTCTCGTCCGGCGTGCCGGACCTTACCCGCTACAGCCTTTCGGCTGCGTAGCGGGCAAGCTCAAAGCGTGCGGCCCGGATCGGGCCGTGCGCTTTTATTTTGCCTCGACGATCACTGCCTGGCCCGGAGGGTCGCGGGAGCGCGCGCGGAGGGCTGCGCGATATCGGTTGCGCATCGAAATTCTCCTCGATAATTGATGAGTTGTTGGATCTAGACTGATCTTATGACGCTCAGGCCTTCGTTGGATCTTTCAGATACCAATGTTGTGCCTTCCGATCATGGTAAACGAGGTTTTTATTCTTAAGACGGGTCTTATTTTTCTCCGAGGCATCGAGCGTGTAGCCGGCGTCCCGGACCGCGTCGTTGACTTCAGTCCCCGACAACCCCTTGGCGCCAGCCTTCGCGAGAGCGTCGACGATGACCTGGGCGACCAGGCCGGAGACTTTCGGCGCCGGCATCCGTTCGGCCTCGTCCGGTACCGGCTCGTCGTCCGGCGCCGGCCGGGCCTCCGCTTTCGTCTCGGCCTGGTCGGCCGCCTGGGCCGGTTCCGGGGCGTATGCCGCCCCTTGCTGCAGGGTCGCGATCATCTGGTCGAGGCGGGCCGCCTTGGCGGTCTCCGCCGCGATGGCGCTCACGTGTTCCAACATGAGCTCCTGAAGCTGCCGCGTCCTGTCCGCGGCGGCTTGCCGGGCCCGGTCGCGCTCCTGGCACATCTGGGTGATCACATCCATTCGGCACCCCCGACCAGGTCCAGGTCCGCATCCAGGTCCGGAGGAGCTCCGCGACCTGATGATCGGACCATAGACCGGGTGCCCGCCCAGCCGCAAGTTCTTTCGCCCAGGTCCACCGGACGTGGTAAACGGAAGCTGACCCGGTCGACCCGGTTGAGTGGCTGAATAAAACCGGGTCGCGCCCCCGGCCAACCTTGTCCGTCCCGTCCCCGGGTCATCCTCCGGCCGAGTGTCGCTTGTCTCCAACGGCGGGCGGCCGTCGACGTACCCTAGGACACCCGCAAACGCGACGTCCGCGTTCGTGGATCTTCAAATCGACGAAGCATTCATTCGAGCACAGGCCGCCGTAACAAATGTCGGTCTCCGTATTCTGATCAGCATCGGCGCCGAGACGAAGGCGTATGCCGCATTTCATCGAGCTGGCCCCCGCGGGTCGGCGGGTAGCGCGACCCTCGCATTGGCCGAGCGGCATTGCCGTCGACAGGGCCCCCGATCCGGCCGGCGACCCGGCCGTCCCGGACCTGGTCGTCACGGGCCTGGCCGACCGGTGGGTTGGGCCGGGGCGCGGATCAGGCACCGACCGGCCGGCCCGTCGTGCCACTCGAAGCCGATCTCGACCAGGCCGGACGCCAGCACGAGGTCGCGGACCGGGTCGAACCTCACGGCGCTTCCCTCCTCGTCGGCGGTGCGGACAAGCTCCTCCAGCAACCCGGCATCCTGCGTCCGAACCGCCTCAGGAGCGACCTGGAGCTCGCCGGTCCCGTTGACATGCATGGGGAGGAGTGATGCGCCGTCCAGCCGCGAGAGGCGACGCATCGCGCGATGTGCGGGCGTGTTGAGCTCGTCGGGGATGGACGCATCGAGGAGCGCATCGGCGTCTTCGGGCGCGAGCGTCGTCGGCGCGCCGTCCGACGAGACGACCGCGGATGATTGCTCGAACCGCCCGGCGGCGACGTCGAAGCGGACCGCCAGGAGCAGCCTGACGCCGGCGCGGGACAGGGCGAGGTCCAGCCGGCCTCCGTGTCTCTCGCCCCGGGCATAGCGGGCGTCCCCGATCTCCAGGCCGGCATGCCGGCGCAGCAGTCGTACTGCGGCCGGCGCGAGCGCCTCGTCGATCAGGTCGCGGGAGAGCGCGCCGGCGAGGCTCCGGCGCCATTGCGGACCGCCCCAGTCCGATGTCCGTGTGCCGCGCGCGGGCGGCGCGAGGAGCGCGGCGGCCGTCCAGCGCAGCGCGGGGACGTCGGCCGCGGCCGCGGGGCCGCGGTGAACCAGGTCGGCCAGGTCGCCGATCAAGGATGGAAGGCCCGGCGACAGCGCCGCCTTGAGCCGGCGCTGGACCAGTGCGGCGGCGTCGGCGAGGGCCGACGAACCGGGTCCGGATGCGGGGCGGCCCGTTCGTGTGGCGCCCGGCGCGAGGCCTTCGAGATCGGCGAGGGCCTGTAGGATGAGCGGCAGCATCCGCAGGTACTCGAAGGCCCGCCCGAGGTGCGCCCGCGTGCCGTCGGCATCCTCGGGGACCCAACGGGCGATCCGTTCCAGGGCGGCCAGCACCTCGGCGTGGGCCCTCAGGGCGAAATCCTTCGGGATCGCGTCGAGCACGGCGCGGTCGGCCGGATGGCGCGACCGGGCTAGGGGGGCGACGATGCCGTCCATCCAGGCCTGCCTGACGTGTTTGCGGATGGCGCTCTGCAGCCCGGGGATCTTGGAGACCTGGAGACCGCCCCCGGAAAGCGCCGCATGCAGGGTGCCCATGGCCGTGTCGACGATGGGCCGCGTGTCGGGATGGGCAAGGGCGGAGATGGCCTGCCGCGCCCGCGCGAGTTCGTGCACGTCCGCCCGCATCGGGCGGACGTCGGCGGGGGAAAGCGGGAAGTCGGGGTCGGGATGCATGGCCGGACGGTGCCCCAGGCGCGCGGGCGTCCGGTCGAGGCGCACGGCACGGCCTCGCACCGGGATTGTGCGCGGAGGCCGGGCCGGGTCGGTCCTGTCCTTGGACGGCGCCCGGGAATCGGGCGCACAGCCCATTGTGCGAGGCGCGCGGCAAGGCACAAACGCCCTCCCCGACCCTGCCGGGACGTGCCGCCGCGCCGCCGTCGGCCGCGACGTTCCCGACGGCAAGCCCGGTGAAGTTCCGCTCGCGCGTTCCGCCATGTCCCGCCTCGACATCCAGGGGTTCTCGGGGACCGGGCCGCCTCAGGCGGCCCGGCGCGAATGCACGGGGCGCCGGACCGCGGCGCGCCGCTTCGGCATCCGTCGCACGACGGCGCTCGCGGTGGGCGTCACCGGTCCGGGCGCGGGCGCCGCCGGCCGGTCCGTTGTGCCGGCGACGCCGCGCGGCCCGGGCCCGAGACGCGGCGATTCGGACCGGGGCCCCGAGCCCGATCCGGGTGCCGCGCCCCGCGCCCTCGGGAGACGGGGCCGGGACCCGAGGGCGAGGGTCATCCGCCCCGGCGGTCCCTGTCGACGACGAACGCCGGCCGCGTGTCGGACAGGCGTCGCCAGGCGTCGAGGTAGGCGCCGAGATGCGGTCTGCGGGTCCGCTCCAGCTCCAGGTAATCCTGGAGGCCCGCGATCGCCCTGTCGTGGGCCGCGGCGTCGGTCCGCCCGGCGAGATACGCATGGCGGACGTAGATGCCGAAGGTCGTCATCGTGTCGGTCTCGCAATACGCCCGGACGCGCTCGATCTGTCCGGCTGCGACCATGTCGGCCACCAGCGACCCGTGCTCGCCGAGTTTGCCCGGCATGCCGACCAGCGCGGCGGCCTCCTCCAGGGTGAGCCGGCTGGCGCACCCGAACCCGGACATCTCGTCCATGACGTCGACGTGGGCGCCGCCGTACCGGTTGCCGTAGCTTGACCAGCGCGTGCCGCGCCGGAACCAGGCTTCCGCCGAGATGCCGTGGAGCATCGTGCGGTGGAGCAGCGTCGGCATGTCGAAGCCGCGGCCGTTCCAGGTGACGAGCCGGAACCTGCCGGAGGCGAAATGCCGCCAGAAGCCGCGCAGGATGCGGGCCTCGTCCCAGCCCGCCTCGCCGCCGCTCCTGCAGGCGGTGACCCGATATTCCTCCAGTCCCGTATCGCCGTCGCGCAGGATCTCCGCCTGCACGAAGCTGACGGCGACCACGGCGTGCCACGCGCATTTCGGAAACCTGTCCCTGGCCCACACCTCGGGCGGCGGCATCAGGGTTTCGTCCGGCACGGTCTCGATATCGACGACGAGGAGCGCGTCCGCATCGACGCCGGTTTCCGCCGCCGGCCGACGGTCGTGGCGGACGGCGGAGCGCGCGCCGGCCGCGGGTGCGCTCGCGTCGGACATGGAGGGGAGCCGAAGCCGGGGCGACGGGGAGCGGGTCTGGTGCATGGGGCGGTTCTCCGGGGCGGCTGTCAGACCAGGATCGTGCGGCTGGCGTCGAACCCGTTCGTCGGGTCGTCCGGGTCGTAGGGGTTGCTCACGACGCGCGTGCGCCCGAGCCGCAGGTCGCAGGCCTGCGGCACGTTCCCGTGGATCCAGACGGCCGGGGCGCCCCACCCCTCCATCACGGGGTCCAGGGCGGAGGCGTGCCAGCAGACCCGCCACGGGTCGAGCACGGGCCTCGCCAGGGCTGGCGGCAGGCAGGACCGGGACGGGGCGAAGGCGGTGACGACCGCGGCGCGGTCGCCCGGGCCGATGTCACGCAGGACCGGGTTCGGCATATGGCCATACAGGCCGGCACCGACGGCGACGGCGTTGAGCCCATCCTCGATGAACGCCCGCGAGCGTGCATGCGCGCCGGCCGCGTCGTGCGGGAAGAAGGGCACCCCGGGTGCGCTCGCCGCCTTGTCAGACACCGTCCAGCGGCTGCGGGCGTGCGCGCGGGCGGTCCGGGCGTTCTCGACGCCGTCCAGGGCGAAGTCGGTCCAGAGCGTCGCCCCCAGGATGATCAGGCCGGGCCGGAGCGGATCGCCGAGGCGAACGGCGCCGTCGTGGAGCACGGTGATGCCCAGCGCCGCCCCAAGCGGCACGGCCTCGGCGAGCGCCTCGCCCACGGGTTCGCCGTCGAGGTACTCCGCCGGTCCCGGGACGAGGACGACCGGCCGCCGACCCTGGCGGCCGCCGAGCGCGTCCGCAAGCCAGCGCACGGACCGGCACAGGCCGGGCGCGATCCCGCCCGGGACGAGCAAGGCGTCGAAGTCCGGCAGCGGGTCCGGCAGCACGTGCGGCGCCCGGTCAATCCTCAGGTCGGACAGGGTCCATAGACGGAACGGGACGGGCTTCGGCGGGGCGGACCGCGCCCCGGGGGCGGCCGGCACGGCGGACGGGCCTTCCGTCGGTGCCGGTGCATGCACCTCGGCCCGGGCCACCGGATCGGGAACGTGGAGCGTCACGGCTGTCCTCCGTCCTGCGCGGCGCGGTGTTGGTCCGCCTCGGCGATCAGCGCCCGGAGCGCGTCGCCCGAGACCAGGCGCCGCGCGATCAGCAGCTCGGCGACGGCCGCCACGGCGGTGCGGTTCGCCTCCATGACGGCCAAGGCCTCGCCGCTCAGCCGGTCGAGGTCGCGCTCGACCGCCCCGAGAAGGGTGGGGTCGAGCGACAGCGCGACCGCCACTTCGTGGGGGGCGCCGCGATACGCCAACCGGTCGCCGAGGCCGAGCGAGGCGTGGTTGCCGGCGAGCAGGGTCGTCACGCGCGCGAGGTCCGAGCGGCTATCGCCGCCCGCCCCGGCGCTCGGCTCCCCGAGGAACAGGATCTCGGCGGCCCGTCCGCACAGGAGCGCGACCGCGAGGCCCTCGATCTCCGCGCGGGTCGGGGACTGGCCGAGGCGGGTCGCCACGGAGGTCGCGCCGAGCGAATCCCGGCGCGGGACCAGGTCGACCTGGGCGACGCGGGCGCCGATCCGCTCGAACGCCACGGCGTGCCCCGCCTCGTGGTACGCGCTCCGACGTCGGTCCGCCGGGCTCCCTTGATCCGGCGGCGCGACGCGGCCGAGCAGGTCCTCCGGGCGCATCGGCCGTCCGGCGGCGCGCGCGGCGGCACGGGCCTCGGACACCCACCCGGCGACCTGGGCGCCGCTGGCGCCGAGCGCAAGCGCGCCGAGCGGCGCGAGGTCCATGTCGGGCACCTCGCCGTCGTCGAGGTGTTGCCGGAAGATGACCGCCAGGTCGGCGGCCGAGGGCGGCTTGATCTCGATCACCCGGCCCAGCCGTCCGGGCCTGATCAAGGCGGGATCGAGCCTATCGCCGTGGTTCGTCGCCGCGATGATGCACACCTCGGGGGCGCCGGGCGCGTTGAGCGCATCGAAACCGAGCAAAATGCTCGTGCACAAGGGGGTCCACCACTCGCGTGCGTGGTTGTCCATCGTGGCCCTATTAGGAATACTGTCAGCTTCATCTAGGAATAAAATACTCGGCGCCAGAGCGCACGCGTGCGTGTACGCGGCATCCCATGCGCGGAGCACGCCACCCAGATGTCCGTCGGATCCGGTGAACCAGGCGCCGACCGAGGTCGCGACCAGCGGCAGGCCCGCGGCCTTCGCGAGCGAGCGGACGAAAGATGATTTTCCTAGTCCCGGGGCGGAGCTGAGGGCGACGTGCCTGTCGAGCCGCTGGAACGCGGGCGCGCCGCCGGAGGCGCGCCAGGTCGCGATCTCGTCGATGAGGCGCGTGCCCCAGGCGTGGGCATCGCCGAAGCCGACCAGGGTCGCGAAATCGGGCGCCGACCCGACGGCGGGATCCGCGGTGGCCTTCGAGCGCGCCGCCGCGGCGAGGCGCGCGACGCAGGCCCGCGCCGTCGTCCCGCGCACCGCGGCGGCGATCTCGAAGAAGTCCAGCCCGCGCGCGATCCCGGGCGGCAGGGTCGGACGCCGCCCCGTGGCGGCCCGGACGACCCGCGCGATCACGGCGTCGGTCGCGCCCGGGAGCCGCACGTGCAGGTCCGCCGCGGCGACGAGGGCCGAAGGCAGGTAGCGCGCGGGCGATTGCGAGACGCCGAGCACCCGGTCGCCGCGGGCGAGCCGGTCCGCCACCCGGTCGTTTCCGCGGTCCGCACGGTCCTCGCTTCTCGAAGCGCCGGTGCGCGCCGCCACGTAACCCCACGCCGCCAGGCGCCCGCACGCCTCGCGGACCGGCTCGACCCAGTCTGCGGCCGGAACCTGGACGACGAGGGCGAAGGCGGGGTCGGCGGCGATGCGGCGGCGCTGGGCGGGCGAGAGCGCCGCTTCGAGCGCGAAGGCCGCGAGCGTCTCGGTCGCGGGACGGCGCTCGTCGGCGGCGACGTCCCCGGTCTCCGCCTCGTTCAGGTCGTCGCGCAGGAATGTCAGGTGGGGCATGGTCGCCTTGCTCCGAGGGTGGGTCGAGGTCCGGGGCCGGGTTACGGCGGGCCCGGGTCGCGGCACGCATCCGCCGGCGACGGCCTACGACGGCACCTCGACGACGCAGGCCGGGTCGAAGGCGGGGTTCTCGCCGTCGTAGCCGAGGGGGTTGCACAGGATCCGGGTCGGACCGATCCGGTGGTCGCGGCGGGCGTGGACGTGGCCGTGAAGCCAGAGGTCCGGGCGGCCGGCGGCGATGAGGCTGCCGAGGTCGCTCGCGAAGGCCGGGTTCAGCACGCTGCCGGCGAAGCCCGGGTCGAGCGAGGCACGGGCGGGGGCGTGGTGCGTGACCACGACGTGCGGTCGCGCCCGCGTGCCCGGCGGGTCGACCTCCAGCAGCGCGCGCTCCAGGAAGGCGCGGCTGGCGGCGTGCAGGGCCGCCGCGTCCCCCGGCCGGAATGTGCGCCAGCCCGGGTTGCGGGTCGTCGCGATGCAACGGTGATCGTTGAGGCCGGCCTGCGCGGCCGCCATGGCCCGCCGGCGGTTGCCCGCGCCGTCGATGCCGTAGTCGGTCCAGAGCGTGCCGCCGGAGAAGGCGACGCCGCCGATCTCGACGGTGTCGTCGTCGAGCAGGGTTACGCCGTGCCGTTCCGCGGCCCGGCGTCCGAGCGCGCGCTCCTCGTCAACGGCCGAGCCGTAGAATTCATGGTTTCCCGGCACGACTACGACCGGCATGATCGGTCGGATGGCCTGGCCCAGCCAGAGGATGGTGTCCGCCAGACCCTGGCCGACGTCGCCCGCGACGACGGCGACGTCGGCTTCGGGGATGTGCCCGGGCGTCCACGGCGCCCCCGACAGGTCGCGATGCAAGTCGCTGAAGATCCAGATCCGCACGTGATCGACTCCGGGGTTCTCGGGAACTTCTCGCTCTTCGGGATGCGGCGGCGGTCACCGCCGAGGCGGGGGGCGGCGCCCGGCCCGCCGCCTTCCGGGTCGGCCCGGACGCCCGCCGCGCACGTCCGGCGGTAGGCCGGCGAGGACGTGGGCGAGGACGGTGCGGGCCGCCGCATCGCCCCGCCAGGCGGCGACGAGCACCGTCGAGAGCGCGAGGTCCACGACGGCGGGGTCCGGTTCGGCGCGCCGCGTGAGGTCGAGCGTGACGGCGATGGCGGCCGCGGCCTCACCCCTCCGGGCCGCGGGCCAGGACCGATGATGCAGGCAGACGCCGCCGGCGAGGGCTCGGCGGACCTCCCGGATCGCGGAGGCCTCGATGTCCGGAAGCCGTGCCGTGCGCCAGAGCGCGAGCGGATGGCTTCCCGCGGGCGGCTCGCGGCGCGGGAGGGTCCGGTCGCGGGGATGGGAATCGTCGCTCGCGCGCATGCGTCCTCCGGGCTCGTGACGGGCAAGACGGACCCGCTCCCGCGCGCCGAGGCGCGCGGGCGGGGTTCGTTCGGACGGGATGGCGGTGGCTAGTGCCGGTCGAGGCGCTCGGCGCCCGTGTCGGGTTGGCCCAGGACGAAGTACCTCGACAGGGTGCGCGCCCAGCGCCGGCCATCGGAGGCGTACAGATCGCTGGTGGTGATGCGGCGGCCGTCGGGGAAGTTCGGATGCCCGTGGACCTCGCCGGTGAGCACCCTCACGGACCGGGTGGAGGCCCGCCACCGCTCAAGGCGCGGGGCGCCGTGCAGGTCCTCCCGCGTCGGCTTGACCTGGTCGCGGATCCCCTGGAGCTCGTCGGCGAGGTCGCGCAGCCGGTCGCCGGCCTCGCGCTCGTCCGGCGCCCGAGCCTGTTCGACGTCGACACCGAGGTTCGCGGCGAACGCGGCGGGGTCGACCTCGGCGGCGTGCGGGTTCGCGGCGGCGGCGCGCAGGGCGGCGAGCAGCGTGACGGAGGCCCCGAGGCTGCGGCTCGTGCGATCCCCTTCGGCGATGCGCTGTGCCTCCCCGCGGCCGAACGCCGGCACGACCGTCGGCAGGGTCCGGACACGGCCTCGACCCGGCACGAGCGCCTCGTGCCCACGCATGACGCGGCCGAACGCGTCGGCAGCGGCGGCTCCGCCGCTGCGCCCGCACCCGAGGAGCCAGGGCGGCGAGACCACGTCCAGACCGAAATCCTCCGACGGGTTCATGCCCGCGAGCGCCGACGCCGCGGCATGCTCCTCGAAGGGGGTCGGGCCCACCGGCAGCACCGGCGCGTCGATGCGCGCCCTCAGCCCGAGGTTCCCCAGGCACGCCGCCGGCAGGTCGAGGACGAGATCGTCGTCCCGCCCCACGGCCTCGGCCGCGATCTCTCCCGCCTCCCGTGCGTCGCGCGCCTCGCGCTCGCTGACGGTGAGGCCCTCCTCCGTGACCGTCCGGCCCGGCAACGGGGCCTCCTCGGGGAACCTGACGCGCAGGAGCGTGACGGGGCGGCCGAGAACGCCATAGGCGTCGGCGAGGAGGAGCGCGGCGTAGGCGGCATGGGTCCGGCCAGCGGAACCGAAGAAGGCAGAGATCAAGGGCAATCTCCATGACGGAATCCGGACGCCGGCGCGCCCGGTGGAATGGCCACCGGGCGCGCGACGTCGGACACGTTGTGATTGATCCGTGAATCTTAAGGCAAAAGAGCGGAAATGAACAGCATAATCTGACTATTATCAAGAGCCATATTTTCGGGATGGTTAACGGCGTCGTGGCATATAGTCTTGGGCGCTTCGGATTACTTACGCATACGCGCGAGGTGGACCGGCGTGACGGTGCCGGAGGTACGCTTCCTGCGACCGGCACGGGGCCCCGTGTGACACGTCCGGACCGCGCCCGGCGACCCGAGCGGCGACCTGCGGTCGAAGCCGGCCGGTGCTTGGATCCCCACGCCCCATGCCGTCGTCGCGCAGATGACCCGCTGCGCCCCTGAGAGCCGGGCTTGACCGACCGCCGTGACCGCCGGTTCGGCGCGACGGTCGCCCGGTCAGCACCGATGCCGGGACGAGCCGGCGGCCGGGTCGCAAGGGGGGACCACGCCTCAGGCAGTTCAGGAATTGACGGGTGCGGATCTCGCGGGCGCTGACGGACGCGACAAGGGGCCGTGCCCGCGGCCCGGCCCCGAGGAGGGCGGGACGCCGACGGCGGTCGGCACGAGCGCGGGACCGCGCGACGCGCGATAGACAGTGCGCCGGGAGCGACCAGGGATCCGATAACCAGTAATTTCTGTATTTCTAGACTTACAGAAATACAGATGGCAAGATTCCCTCGATGCATCGGCCCAAAGGAGGACGCCGTGATCGCGACCATCCATTCCAACGACCGCACCGGCCTCCTGGCCGCAGCGTTGGTGGCCGGCGGCCTGACCGCCGCCGGCTCCCGTCCCACCGTCGTCGCCGTCGGCGCCAACGGCGCCCAGGCCTGTGGCCTGGCACGCCTCTCGGGTTCGTTCGACCTGCTCCGCCCCGATCCCGGCGACGCGGCGGCCGTCCTGTCGGGACTGGCGGCACGGTCGGAAGGCGACGTGATCGCCGTCCTGCCGACGGACCTGCTTCGCGAGGGCGGTCCGGGCGAACCCGGGCACCTTCGCGTCGTGGCCACGGCGTGCCGGCTGACCGCGGCCCAGGCCCTGCACGCGACCGCGTCGGGGGCGTGGCACCTTCGCTGCGACAGCGGGCTCGGCCAGCCGGCCTGGCGGATCGCCCCGCGCGTCCTGCCCCTCCGGCTGCCGAGGCTCTCGCCGCTGGAACAGATGCGGCTGCTCGCGGGAGATCTCGGCGGCGGCATGCGGTACGCGGCGGTCGCGCTCGCCGCCACCCTCCTCGCCGTCTCGGCGGATCCGGACGCCGAGCGCTTCGAGGCGGGTGACCTGGCCGCGCTCATGTCGCCGCTTTCCCCGGCCCGGGACCGTGCCCTGCACGAGCGGCTCCTCGACTGCGCTGCCGCCCTGGCCGACCCGGTTCTCCGAGACGCCCCCGTCGGCACCGCCGAGGCCGCGGGCGACCGAATCCGCAAAGCCCGCCCGACGCCGGTGGCGACCGCTCGCCTCCGCGCAACGCAACCCGCCCGCCTTCGCGCCTGACGGAAAGGACCAGAGCGATGATCAACCGCACGAAACCGAACCGCCTCTCGCCAGCGCCCCGGCCGCGCGTCGCCTCGCCCGGGACCGCTCGTCCCGGTCGCTCCGGAAGCGCCCGCCGGGCGCGCGCCGGGGCGGGCTTCTCCCGCGCCCGGATCGGACAGGGCGACCTCTCCCGCGACCGGGCGCCGACGGCGCCCCCGCACCGGGACGCGAACCCCTACGAGGCGTTCTACGCCTTGTCGGCGGACGGTGTCGGCCTGCTCGACCCCGGTTTCGACGACTGGGACTTGGACCCGTGCGTCCTCGTCGGGCTGTCGCCGTACCGCGGCGACGAGCCGGACGACGCGTGACCGCTTCCCGGGGCCCCACGGCGAGGGCGCCCGGGGGATGCGAGCCGGCACGGACCGGCTTCCGCGTCGCAGCGGGAGCCGGCGCACGGCGAAGGACCGGCTTTCGGAGCCTCAGAAATCGTCTCGGACGCGGCGTCTCGGCGAACGCGTAGCGGGTATCGTTATGCGTGACGCGTTACGGGCGTCGACCCTTCGGCTTGATCGGGAAGCCGGGACACGGGGTTGTGGCATGGTCGGGGAGCGGTCGGTCGAGCCGCCCAGGTTGTCTCCGGGAGGGACGAGGCGACGCCGCATCGAGGATGCCGCGCCGCGGCCGGACGCCCCGGCAGGCGGAGGCACCGGAGGTGGTTCGGGTCCGCCGGGCGTGCCGGAGGATGGAGCCGGTCACCGTTGTCACGCGCCTCGCGACCGGTCTCGGCGCCGGTGCCGATGCATCCGCTGCCCCACGGCACCGCGCCGCGCTGATGGGGCGGGACTGGCGAGCGTGCAGGGACGCAGCGGCCGGTCACGAGGGAGCGGAACCTCCGTGCGTCGGCGCGCGCGGTCGGACGCCCATGCCGCGGCCATAGTTCTAGATATACAGAAATAAGGGTTGCGCACCCCGTGCCGCGTCTCCATGGTGCTTCCATGGAGCTCGAACTCGCGGCACGACAGTTGGAGGCCCTCGGCAATCTGACCCGCCTGAGGGTGTACCGTACGCTCGCGCGGGCGGGCCGAGACGGCCTGCCGGTCGGTGCCCTCCAGCGGCGCGTCGATGTCCCGGCCTCGACGCTCTCCCATCATCTCCACCGTCTGATCCAGACCGGTCTGGTCGCCCAGGAACGCCAAGCCACGACACTGGTCTGCCGGGCGGTCGATCCGGCGATGAACGCCCTGATCGGCTTCCTCGATGAGGGTGGGCATCGGGAGCGGTCGGCCGGTCCCGCGTCGATGTCGGCCTGATCGACCGTTGTCCGCGACCGGGCATGCAACCTTCGCTCGACCGGCGCCGTTCCGACCGCCGCGACCCGTCCGGGCCCGCGCGGCCTTGCCCGGCGGAGGCGCGCCGCTGAGACTTGCCGACGACAGCGCCGATCGGGGCGGCGATGGTATGCTCCGGCCCGAATCCGGATTTTGGGAATGCCGCGCCGATGCGCCTGACGGAAGAGACCGGGACGGATCACCGCCCCTCGGACGAGGCCTGGATCGGCAACCTGATCCGGCATTGGCGCGAGGACCCCGGCGCCTCCTATCGGACCTGGTTCCTGTGGGAGGAGCGCATCAAGAACTTCCGCTCGATCCGGCGCGGCCTCCAGGCGGTGATAGACGAGATCCGGGCCGACGCGTTCGGCAACGCCTATCGCGGCTCGTCCTTGGAAACGGTGGTCCACTCCATCGCGGAGCAGCGCCAGGTCTTCAAGGGCGCCGACCACGCATTCCTCTGGAAGCCTAAGCTGCGCATCCCCGACATCTACGAAGACCGCGCCAACCAGGTTGCGTTCGGCCGGTTCCTCGACGCCTGCCTGTGCTGCAGTGCAGAGGACGGGGTGCTGGCCGCCATCCACGGCCTCGACCGGCAACGCATCAAGGGGCTGGGTCCGGCCGCGGCGAACCTGCTGTACTTCCTGCACCCCACACTTGTGCCCCCGTTCAACACGGCCATCGTGAAGGGCTACAACGCCATCGCCGGCGCCAATGTGAAGCTCGGCAAGTGGGACGAGTACCTCGCCATGCGCCGGGGCATCGTCGCCCTCAACGCCGCCCATCGCGGCCTGCTCTCCAACGATTACGGCGCCATCGCGGGCTTCCTGTTCGACGTCGGGTCCGGGCGATACCCGCTGCCGGAGCGCGACGGGGCCGCCGCGCTGGCGCGCTGGCGCGAGGATCTCGACCGAGTGCGGGCGGAGGCCGCGGCCACGGCCTCCAAGGCGGCGCTCGCCGCGCGTGAGGCGGACCACACCCACACCGAGGTCCAGGGCTGGCTGCGCGACCTCGGCCTCGCCCTCGGCTTCGACGTCTGGATCGCGTCGAACGACGGCAACCGCCCCTATGCCTCCGGCCGCCTGTCCGACGGCTGCCTCGACCGCCTGCCCGGGCGGCTGACGGCGAATGGGTCGGCCGAGATGGTCCGGCTCATCGACGTGATCTGGCTGGACAAGGCGGACGGCGACGTCGCGGCCGCCTTCGAGGTCGAGCACACGACGAGCATCTACTCGGGCATCGTGCGGATGCTCGACCTGGCGCTCGGGGTCGAGGGCGGGGCCGCGCGCAACTTCTTCCTGGTGGCGCCCGACAACCGCGAGGAGGACGTGCGCGCGCAGTTCGCCCGGCCCGCCTTCTCGCGGGTGGCCGAGCTCGACCTGCGCTACCTGCCCTACAGCGAGCTGCGCGGGCACCGGGAGACGATCGCCCGCTTCGGGAGCGGCCTGAAGGGCGTGCTCGCCATCGCTAAGCCCGTCGGGCGTCCGCGCTGACCCCGGTGACCGGCGCGACGAAGCCGGCCGGAGGGATTCGGTCGTCATTCCAGCGGCTGGCCGAGAGCGTCCGGAGGTCGCGCAACCGCATCGGCCACTATCGCGCCGTCCTCGACGAGGGACCGACCAACCACCACGCCGACGCCCTGGACCCGATCCGCTGGTGCCGTCCGACCATCGCGCGATGGGCGAGCACCGTGTCACGGGTGGCCGCCGTCGTCATCGGGCGTCCAGCCGCGGGCGCGGGTTCCGAGGGCGCCGGACCGCACGCGCGGATCCCGACGGTCACCGAAGACGTTCGCGGCGCGGCCGATGTTCCGCCGTCGGCCGGGATGCCGGTGGCCCCACGACAACGAACTCCGCCGGTGCGGCCGGACCCCGCGGCGTAGCCTTCGAGCGGGCGTCGGATAAGTCGGCTGTCGCGTCGCGGTGGCCCCGCTCGCCGCGGGCCTCGGCCGCGGGCGTCATCCGGCCCTCGCCGCCGGGGCCTCGGCCGGGCTCTCACCGTCCCAGGGAGCCTCGCCCACGAGGGCGGCGAAGCGCTCGTCCGGGAGTTCCTCGAACGGCCTCCGCTCCGCTATGCGCTGGCGCAGCTTCCACCGGAGCAGCCGGGGCGTGATCCTCTGGAAGCGCCCCGTCGCCGCGACCAACTCAGGATCCAGGCCGCCGAGGATGCCTTCCGCCGTCTGTGCCCCGCCTCTGGCGAGAAGGGCGTGGACCTCCCGCATGAACAAGCGCCAGAACGGCCGCTTTCCCATCGCCGCGACCGCCTCGGCGAGTGGCGGCTCGGGCGTCGCCGCGACGTCCGGCTCGGGCTCGGCCAGCCCGAACCGATGGCCGACGAGGGTCAGCCCGTTGCCGTCCTGCACCAGGCGCAGGAGGTGATAGCGCAGCCACGCCTCGGTGAGCGGGAAACCCGCCCGCTCGCCCTCCTGCTTGAGCCGGGTCGGGAGCGCTCTCAGGAGCGGGTGGACCGCCATGGGGCCGCGTTGGCGCACCGCCGCTTCGACCGCGTCCCGCACCTGCCCCCAGAAGTCGTTCGCCTCTCGCGCCAGCTTGAGCCCGTGCGCGGTATCGACAAACCCGGGCCCGGCGCGACCCTGCGCGAGGGAGTCCGCCTCTCCCGCGGCGGAAACGGGCGGCGCGGCCCCGCCGGCCTGAGTGCCGACGGCCCGCACCCGGTCGAGCTCGACCTGCAACGCCGCGACCCGCTCCTCCAAGAGATCGACCCGGTCCAGCGCCTCGTCGAGCAGATCCCTCGCCGCGGCCCTGCAATCCTCGGCTCCGACGAAGTCCGCCAGACCCGCCCGGGCCGCTTCGACCCGGGCCAACTCAAGCAGCTCCCGCCCGATCACCGTAAGCCGCCTCTCGAACGCCTCCGGCAGGTCCGCCCGTTCGATGGCCGGCCGGTAGTCCTCCCTGTCCTTCCACTTCCTGAGCTCGCGAGCGATGTCGCCGAACGACCCGCCGCCGAGCTCCCTCCGGACCGTGCGGACCGAGACCCGCTCCTTGGTGCCACCGGGCGGTGCCGGCCTGGCCCGTATCCGATCCGCGGCTGTCCAGACCCCGTTCTCCGTCACCATGCCCGCCATCCCAAGCCGTTACCGGTATCATCGCCGCGAGCGGTGAAGAAACGGTCGCGGTCCGCGTGGAGGCTCGGTGTGGGCGCGAGCGCGAGCCGGACCCGAAGGCGACCGGACAGATAGGCCGCGGGAGGCCTTCGGATTGAGGAACGCCCGGTCGGCGAACGCCCCCATCGTGTAACGCGTACGCATAACGTTACCCGTTATGCGTACGCCTCGGAGTCGCGTGCCAACCGCCGGCGGCAGCAGCCGCCATCCCGCCTTGAGCCGCCGGAAACCTCGCTACCACCGAAGACGTACTTCGTCGGCCTGCCTCGCCGCACTACGAAGCCATTCAGGACCGTCGCGGCCGACCAGAAGGTGATCCTGTCGGCCCGTACGCAGGGGCCTCACCGAGGTGCGGCGGCCCGCGAGATCTCGGCACGGGACGGCAGGGGCGCCCATGCTCTTATCCAAGTGCGGTTGCTGCGGGCGGACGGTTCGCACCGACGCGACGAGGTGCCCGAGCTGTCGCGCCGCAACCGGGGCGGGCATGCGCCCTTCCCCGAACGAGGCGGCATACCGGATCTGCATGCTCGCGGACGCGTGCGCCGTCCTCTTCTGGCTCCTCGTGATCCGCCGATAGGCGCGGACCGGCCTACATCCGCTCCTTGATGCCGGAGCCGACGAGCCACCAGTTCACCGGGTAGCTGGTCAGGAATCCCGCCACCATCGCGACCTGCATGGCGAACCAGAACTCGACCGAGTTCACCGGGGCGCGCTGGCCGGCCCAGTGCGGGAACAGGAAGAATTGGGCGAACGCCATGAAGCCGTACATGCCGACCTGCCAGGCGATCAGCGAGACGGTGTCCGCCTTCACGGCCGCCACCAGACCCTCGCCGGGGGATAGCCCGCGCATCGGCACGATGGCGTAATACTGGAACGCGATCCCGAGCGCGTACGCGAACACGAAATCCAGGACCCAGACCGCGTACATCTTCTCATCGAAGAGGGAGTGCCAGCCGAACCAGACGGCGACGGCCGGCACCACGAAGGCGAGCCACTCGGCGGCGACATCGCCCAGCAGGCAGCCGCTGCCGCAGTGGAGCGCACCCTTGCCGACCATCACCGGGAAGGGCATCCCCGTCGTGTTCGGCGGCTTCTCGCCCCGCTCCTTCGCGTCGTGGTGCGCCTCCATGGTCGCGAGCCGGCCGTAACTGAAATAGGCCCAGACCACGACCACCGTCCCGAACAGGGCGCTGATCGGCCAGACCACGTTCATCACGGTCATGTGCTGCGGGTGACGGATCACCTGCGCCGACAGCAGCAGCGAGCAGGCCGCCCCGAGCAGCAGCGCGGCGATCGAGATGGCATGGAGCCAGGTCGGGAACATGCGCGCTCCTAGCGGGCCGAGGAAGGGTCGAGGTTGGCCGCCCGCAGGCGCAGGGCATTGCCAATGACGCTCACCGAGGAGAGCGCCATGGCGGCCGCGGCGATGACCGGCGAGAGCAGGATGCCGAGGAACGGGTAGAGGATGCCCGCCGCCACGGGCACGCCCGCGGCGTTGTAGATGAAGGCGAAGAACAGGTTCTGGCGGATGTTGCCCATCACCGCCCGCGACAGCCGCCGTGCCCGCACGATGCCGAGGAGATCGCCCTTCAGCAGGGTCAACCCGGCGCTCTCGATGGCGACGTCCGTCCCGGTGCCCATGGCGATGCCGACATCCGCCGCCGCGAGCGCCGGGGCGTCGTTCACGCCGTCGCCGGCCATCGCGACCACCTGCCCGGCCGCCTTGTGGCGCTCGACCACCGCAGCCTTCTGGTCGGGCAACACCTCCGCCTCGACCTCTTCGATGCCGAGCCGGCGTGCCACCGCCTCGGCGGTGGTGCGGTTGTCACCGGTCAGCATCACCACCCGGATGCCCTCGGCCCGAAGCGCCGCCAGCGCCTCGGCCGTCGTGGCCTTGACCGGGTCGGCGATGGCGATGACGCCGGCCACCCGGCCATCGACGCCGGCGAAGATCGCCGTCGCGCCGTCACGCCGGAGTTCGTCGGCTTCGGTCGCATGGGTCGATACGTCGACCCCTTGCTCCTGCAGGAAGGCGGCGTTGCCCAGCGCCACGCGGCGGCCCTCAACGGTGCCGAGCGCGCCCTTCCCGGTCGGGCTGTCGAAATCCGCGACGGGGCCGGTCGCGATCCCGCGCTTCCCGGCGGCCGCCACGATGGCCAGGGCGAGCGGGTGCTCGCTCGCCCGCTCGACGCTCGCCGCGAGGCGCAGGAGCGTGTCCTCGTCGAACCCGGCCGCCGCCACGACCCGCGTCACGGCCGGCTTGCCTTCGGTCAGGGTGCCGGTCTTGTCGACCACAAGAGTCGTGACCCGCTCCATCCGCTCCAGTGCCTCCGCATTCTTGACGAGCACCCCGGCCCCGGCGCCGCGACCGACGCCGACCATGATCGACATCGGCGTCGCGAGACCGAGCGCGCACGGGCAGGCGATGATCAGCACCGCCACCGCGGCGAGGAGCGCGAAGGTGAAGCGCGGCTCCGGCCCGAACGCCATCCAGGCGGCGAAGGCCAGCGCCGCCACGCCAATGACCGCCGGCACGAACCAGCCCGCGACTTGATCGGCGAGGCGCTGGATCGGGGCCCGCGAACGCTGCGCCTCGGCCACCATCTGGACGATGCGCGCCAGCATGGTGTCGCGCCCGACCCTGGTCGCCTCGACCACGAGCGAGCCGGACTGGTTGAGGCTGCCGCCGATCACCGCGCCGCCGACCTCCTTGGTGACGGGCATCGATTCCCCCGTCACGAGGCTCTCGTCGACGGCGCTGCGGCCCTCCACCACCGCGCCGTCGACCGGGACCTTCTCGCCGGGGCGCACGCGCAGCCGGTCGCCGATGGCGATGGCATCGAGCTGCACCTCCTCGTCCTCGCCGTCGGGCCGGATGCGGCGGGCGGTTTTCGGCGCGAGGTCGAGGAGCGCCCGCAGCGCGCCGCCGGTGCTCTCGCGGGCGCGAAGCTCCAGGACCTGTCCGAGCAGCACGAGCACGGTGATCACCGCCGCCGCCTCGAAGTAGGCCGGCACCGCCCCGCCGTGCCCGCGTAGCGCTTCCGGGAACAGCCCCGGGGCAAGGGTCGCCACCACGCTGTAGAGGTAGGCCGTGCCCGTCCCGAGGGCGACCAGGGTGAACATGTTCAGGTTCCGAGACAGGACGGAGTGCCAGGCCCGAACGAAGAAGGGCCAGCCGGCCCAGAGCACCACCGGGGTGGCGAGCGCGAACTGGATCCAATTCGAGGTCTGCTGCCCGAGCCGTTCGGTCAGGCCGAAGAGGTGCCCGCCCATCTCCAGCACGAACACCGGCAGGGTCAGGACCAGCCCGACCCGGAACCGGCGGGTCATATCGACGAGCTCCTCGCTGGGGCCGTCGTCGGCGCCGACCATCGCCGGCTCAAGCCCCATGCCGCAGATCGGGCATGCCCCGGGGCCGACCTGCCTGATCTCCGGGTGCATCGGACAGGTGTAGATCGAGCCTTCCGGCACCGGGTCGGACTTGGCTGCGGACTGGCCGGGGTCGAGGTAGCGGACCGGCTCGGCCACGAACTTCGTCCGGCAGCCGTTCGAGCAGAAGTAGTAGGGATGCCCGTCGTGCTCGGCCCGGTGCTCGGTCGCGTGCGGGTCGACCATCATCCCGCAGACCGGGTCCTTCACGCGGGACGCACCCGCGTCATCCGCGGCCATGCCGGCATGGTCGTGCGCATGGGAAGCGACGGAGTGGTCATGCCCGTGTCCTTCGGAGCAGGCGCGGGCCGCCGGGGCGAGATGCGTTTTCGACGAATTGCTCATGACCGGTCCCTCCGCGCGACTTCGATCTCCGCGGCCCGCGAGAGCGGACGCGATTTGGGCCGCGGACAAGTGGTTCTCTCAGGCTTACTGCTTGCCTTCCTTACGGGCGTTCTTGTCGAGCCAGGCAGTGAGCTCCTTGATGCTCTTCTCCTGTTCCTGGATGCTCTTCTCGGCGATCTTCTTAGCCTCGGGATTGTCGCCGTTCCTCAGGCCGACCTGGGCCATGGCGATGGCGCCCATGTGATGCGGGATCATCGCGCAGATCCAGGCGATGTCGGGGTCGCCGGCCATCATGCCTTCCATCATCGGGCCGTTCATCTGCATCATGGCGTGCTGCAGGCCCTTCTGGGTGTCGGTCGCCTGACCGGACATGCCCTGCATCGCCATCGACATGTGGCCCTGCATGTCCTTCATCGAGGACTCCTTGCCGGCCGACGCCGCCTTGCAGGTTGCGGGCAGCTCGAACGACGGGGCCTGCATGGAGCCGTGGTCGTTGGAGCCATGGTCGTTATCCGCGGCGAGGGCCGCGCCGATGCCGGTCAGCGCCAGGGTCATCGCGAGTGTCAGGGTACGAACGTTCATGATCATCTCCTCCAATTGATCAATCGGGACGGCCGGCTCGGCCGCCCCGTCAGGGTTCAAGCGGTCATTTTCCGGCAGGTCTCGGCACACCGGCGGCACTGCGCGACGCAGTCCTGCATGTCGCCGACCGCCTCACAGCTCCGCGCGCAGGCCTCGCAGACCTCGGCGCAGGCTCGACAGGTGTGCGTGTGCTCGGGCAGGCCGATCAGCATGAAGTGCGCCGAGGTTCGGCATATTTCCGCGCAGGCCATCATCAGGCGAAAATGCTCCGGCTCGACGTGCTTGCCGCCGGCGGGGAGACAGTGGTTGGAGGCCATGCCAAGGCAGCTTTGATAGCAGCGCAGGCACTCGTCGATGCAAGATTGCATCTCGCCAGACATTTTGTGCATCCTTGTTCTCCTTAAGTTGATGGGTGCTGCCATAAGTTCAGCAAATACATAGACGTAATTTGCGTTTTTGCTGAATTGCGATCAGATCCATAACCATATTCGTCGGATTACGTTCAATTTATTGTCTATAATATTTCTGTATGTCTAGGCGCGGGTCTGCAATGAGGGCACGCGGCGGCGAGGCTCGTCGAGGCGTCGCCGACCTTGTGCTGAGCGTGGGCGAGCATCCCGCTGAGACAGCGGCAGAGGGACCCTACGTCAGCGGCGCCGGATCAACGCGAGATGAGAGATGGGCCTCGCCACGGGATAGTCGGTGCACGCCACGACTGCGGTCGCACCTCGGGCGTCGCGCGCCTCGGGCGCGCCTCATCTCACGCGAGGGTTCGTGGGGGCTTGCGCAGCGCCTCGGGAGCGATACCCGCGCGTCCGGCGACATTATCCGGGATTAACATGGCCGCCCGAAACATGGGCATGGCGGGTGATGCGGGTCCGGCAAAAACACCGAATGTGCCGCCCACCGTCGTCCCACAGCAGCGTCGCTTGCAGGGGCCGGGGCAGCAGCATCGGTCGGCATCGACCGCCCGAACGGATGCCGTCGACTTGCCGGTGGTCACGCGTAGGCGAGGCGCGGTCAACAGCGTCACCGCCAACTCGGCGATGCCCGACGCCTTGTCGAGACCCGGGTTCGCCGCGGGAAGGGACGCCGTGGCGGCATCCGAGACCATGCGACCGCGGTGGCCGCAGTGGACGTGCCCCTCGTGAGCCTGGACGGCGGACGGCGCGACATGGGCGATGATCGCGAGGATCATCGCCGCCATCAGACGCACGATATGCCGGTCGAAACCCATGCCGGTCGCCAACCTCGGCCCAAACGTAGGGACGGCGTCGTCCCTGGGACGTGAATGCGCGCATTCGGGTTTGGTTGCGGCTCGTCCCCCCGACTCACGCCGTCGGGCTCAGCGGCTCGGCGGGGAAGCCTGCGGCGACTATGGTCTCGGCAATGCGGTCCGCAGGGCCGGTCGCGCCGGACACGGTCACGAGCTTGGCCCCGAGGTCCACCTCGACCAGGGCGCCCGGCTCGATGCCGGCGATGGCCCGGGTCACGGACTTGGCGCAGCCTCCGCAACCCATCCTGTCGACCTTGTAGCGGTACATGACGCTCTCCCTGTGGTGGCGTCCCGCACAGATGGGGCTTCCCATGGTGGGAAGGTCAAGGGTCGCGGAATGCCTCCCGCCAGGTGGGAATGGCGTCGATTCGGGCGGGCGCCCAGGTCGGGGCCGACGTGTTAGGACACCGTGCGGATGATCGCGGCGAACTTGCCGACGGTCATTTGCGTGCGGTCGCCCTCGGTCACGTCCCGGAGAGGATGAGGGTATCCGATCAAGCTTCCGGGCTTGCGCCGCGTTCGAGGGCGGCGAACCGTTCGGCCTTCACCTCGGCGACGTGGCAGCCGCGTTGGATCGTCCGCCTGGCGTGACTGAACACCCATGGGCGTCTCCGGCTGCGTATCGCAGGCAGCGCGCAGGGCACCCAGCGGTATGTCGCTGGCGGCGGCCGGTGCCATCGTGTGCGGGCGTTCAAGGGTCAGCATCGGCATGCTCCTCGGGTTGTTTCCCGGGACTGGTCTCAGCGCTTCACAAAGCCAATGTCGGCGGCCACCGCGCTCAGCCGCTCCGGCGCGCGCTCCTTCCGCTCGCTGTAGCGGTCCACCAGGTAGTCGGCCCGCTCTCGGGTCAGGAGCGTGAACTTCACCAGCTCCTCGCACACGTCCACGACCCGCTCGTAGAGCGGCCCCGGCTTCATCCGGCCCGCGTCGTCAAACTCCTTGTAGGCCATCGGCACGGACGATTGATTCGGGATGGTGATCATCCGCATCCAGCGGCCGAGCACGCGCAAGGCGTTCACGGCGTTGAAGCTCTGCGAGCCGCCGGAGACCTGCATCACGGCAAGGGTGCGCCCCTGGGTCGGCCGCACGCTGCCCTCGCTCAAGGGCAGCCAGTCGATCTGACTTTTCATCACGCCGGTCAGGGTACCGTGCCGCTCCGGTGAGACCCACACCTGGCCCTCGGACCAGATCGAGAGATTGCGCAGCTCCTGCACCTTTAAGTGGTCGGCGGTCGCATCGTCCGGCAGGGGCAGGCCGTCCGCGTGGAAGATCCGCACCTCGCCGCCCATGGCTTCGAGGAGCCGGGCGGCCTCGTACGCGAGGCAGCGGCTGAACGAGCGCTCCCGCAGCGAGCCGTAGAGGATCAGGAAGCGGGGCGCATGGGTGAACGGCGCCGCCGCGTCTAGGCTGTCGCGGGTCGGCACCTCGAAATGCGCTTGGCTGAGGTTCGGCAGGCCATCTTTGAAGGGCTGGCTGAGCTTGTCCAAGGGACGTCTTTCTTGTACGTTCAAAATATCGTTTGAAGATTGTAACGAAAATGGATGAACCGCAAGCCCTCGCCGCCTTTGCGGCCCTGGCGCAGGAACACCGCCTGCGTCTGGTGCGGTCGCTCGTGACCGCCGGACCAGGCGGCCTCGCCTCCGGCGTTCTGGCCGAGGCGGTCGGCGTCTCTGCCGCGACCGTATCCCACCATCTCAAGGAGCTGAGCCATGCGGGCTTGGTCGCCTCGCGGCGCGAGGGCCGTTCGATCATCTACAGTGCTGCCTATCCGGCCCTGTCCGACCTGATCCAGTTCCTGATGCGCGACTGCTGTCAGGGCCACCCGGAGGTCTGCACCCCGGCCGTCGCCGCCCTCGCCGCCTGCAACTGCCCACCCGGAGACACCCTCTATGCCTGATCGCGTCTACAACGTCCTGTTTCTCTGCACCGGCAACTCGGCCCGCTCGATCCTGGCGGAAGCGATGCTGAACCAGGATGGGCAAGGCCGCTTCCGGTCCTACTCCGCCGGTAGCCAGCCCAAGGGCGAGCCGCATCCGCTGGCGTTGCAGACGCTACGGGAGAGCGACTACCCCGTGCACGGGCTGCGCTCGAAGTCCTGGGACGAGTTCGCCGCGCCCGGTGCTCCGGTGATGGATTTCGTGTTCACGGTCTGTGACAACGCAGCCGGCGAACCCTGCCCCTTCTGGACTGGTCAGCCCGTGACCGCTCATTGGGGCATCGAGGACCCTGCCGCTGCGGAAGGCTCGGAGATCGAGCGCAAGCGCGCCTTCGTGACAGCGCAGCGCTACCTGAAGAACCGCATCGCGGCCTTTATCGCCCTGCCGCTCGGCAGCCTCGACCAGGCGGCCCTGTCGGCCAAAGTCAGAGAGATCGGCCAACAAGCCGGTGCCACCGCGCTCCGGCCGGAGGTCGCTTGATGGACGTCATCATCTACCACAACCCGGACTGCGGCACGTCCCGCAACACCCTGGCGATGATCCGCAACGCCGGAATCGAGCCTCATGTGATCGAGTATCTGAAGACGCCGCCCGCCCGGGCGCTGCTGGTGCAGCTCCTCGCCCGGGCCGGCCTGCCCGTCCGCGACGCACTGCGGGAGAAGGGCGCGCCGTTCGCCGAGCTGGGCCTTGGCGATCCGGCATTGACCGATGCGCAGCTGCTCGATGCCATCGAGGCGCATCCGATCCTTCTCAACCGCCCGCTGGTGGTCAGCCCCAAGGGCGTGCGGCTGTGCCGGCCGTCCGAAGCCGTGCTGGACCTCCTGCCGGGGCAGCAAGGCGAGTTCGTCAAAGAGGATGGCGAGCGGGTCGTGGACGAGCACGGCCGCCGCGTCGGCACTGCCTGAACCCCAACCCCGACCCATAAGAAGAAAACGCCCGGATGCTCGCGCTCGCCATCTTCCTCGTCACCCTCGTCTTCGTCATCTGGCAGCCAAGGGGCCTCGGGATCGGATGGAGCGCGCTGGCAGGCGCGGCGGTCGCGCTCGCCACGGGGGTGATCCATCCGGGCGATATTCCGGTGGTCTGGCATATCGTCTGGGACGCCACCTTCACCTTCGTGGCGCTCATCATCATCTCGCTGCTGCTCGATGAGGCCGGTTTCTTCCATTGGGCGGCGCTGCACGTCGCCCGCTGGGGCAGTGGGTCCGGCCGGCGGCTCTTTCCGCTTGTCGTGTTGCTCGGCGCGGCCATCGCTGCGGTGTTCGCCAACGACGGCGCGGCGCTGCTGCTGACGCCGATTGTGCTGGCGATCCTGCTCCGGCTCGACTTCAAGCCGGCGGCGGCGCTGGCATTCATCGTCGCCTGCGGGTTCGTGGCCGACAGCACCTCCCTGCCGCTGGTGATCTCCAACCTGGTCAACATCGTCTCCGCCAACTTCTTCGACGTGACCTTCGGCAGGTATGCGGCCGTCATGGTGCCGGTGAACCTGGTGTCCCTGGCGGCGACCCTGGTGGTGCTTTGGGCTTTCTTCCGGCGCGACGTGCCGGCGGCCTACCCGGCGGCCGCCTTGGAGCGCCCGGTCGGGGCCATCCGCGATCCGCTGGTGTTCCGGGCGGCGTTCCCGCTGCTTGGCGTGCTCCTGCTCGCCTACTTCGTCACCGCGCCGTTCGGCGTGCCGGTGGCGGCCGTCACCTGTGCCGGTGCGGCCGTTCTTCTACTGCTTGCCGACCGGGGCAGGGTCATCCCGATCCGCAAGGTGCTGACCGGCGCCCCCTGGCAGATCGTGCTGTTCAGCCTCGGCATGTACCTCGTGGTCTACGGCCTGCGGAACGCCGGCCTGACCGACGAGCTGGCCACGGGCTTGGTCTGGCTCGCCGGCCATGGCCCGTGGGTCGCCACGGTCGGCACCGGCTTCGCGGCGGCGATCCTGTCGTCCGTGATGAACAACATGCCATCTGTGCTGATCGGGGCGCTCTCGATCCAGCAGGCGCCGGACCTGTCCCCGCTGACGCGCGAGCTAATGGTCTATGCCAACGTGATCGGTTGCGACCTCGGCCCGAAGTTCACGCCAATCGGCAGCCTCGCCACGCTGCTCTGGCTGCACGTCCTTGACAGCAAGGGCCAGAAAATCACCTGGGGCCAGTATATGAAGGTCGGGCTTGTCATCACCCCGCCCGTGCTGCTGGTCACGCTCGTGGCGCTGGCGGCTTGGCTGCCGCTTCTCGGCACCCGGTAGGCAGCCCGTGTCCGAGGCCCGCCGCTGGCCGGTGATCTCCGCCCTCGGCGTCGTGCAGATCCTCACCTGGGGCTCGTCGTTCTACCTGCCGGCGGTGCTTGCCGGCCCGGTCGCCGAAAGCACCGGCTGGCCGCTCGCCTGGGTCGTCGGCGGACTGTCACTCGGCCTGCTGGTCGCCGCGTTCGCCTCGCCGCATATCGGGACGGCGATCCACCGCCACGGCGGCCGGCCCATCCTGGCGCTGGCCGCGCTGCTGCTGGCTGCCGGGCTGACCATGCTGGCGCTGGCTCCGATCCTGCCGGTCTACCTCGCCGGCTGGCTGCTGCTCGGCCTCGGCATGGGTTGCGGCCTGTACGATCCGGCATTCGCGACCCTCGGCCGGCTCTACGGCGCGGCGGCGCGGCCGGCGATCACCACCCTGACCCTGTGGGGCGGGTTCGCCAGCACCGTTTGCTGGCCACTTTCCGCCTTCCTGGTCGCGCATTTCGGATGGCGCGGTGCCTGCCTGGCCTATGCCGGCCTGCACCTCGCGGTGACGCTACCGCTTGTCCTCCTTCTGATCCCCAAGGCCCCGGCACCGCCGTCGGCGGGGCATCACCAGGACCGAACCGGCCCGCTGTCCGCGAAGGAACGGCGGGCGTTCCGGCTGTTCGCCGGCGTGCTGATAATCGGCGGCGCGATCATGTCGCTTGTTTCGGTGCACCTGCTGACGCTCCTGCAGGCGCGGGGCGTGGCGCTCGCTTCGGCCGTCTCCTACGGGGCGCTGATCGGCCCGGCTCAGGTCGGCGCCCGCGTCGCGGAAATGTCGTTCAAGGGCCGGCACCATCCCCTGTGGACCCCGACCGCAGCCCTTGGCCTCGTCGCCCTCGGCCTGGTGCTGCTCGCCGGCGGCCTGCCCGGCGTCGGGGTCTGGCTGGTCCTCTACGGCGGCGGCAACGGCATCTATTCGATTGCGCGGGGCACGGTGCCCTTGGCCCTGTTCGGCCCCGTTCGCTATCCGCTGGTCGTCGGCCGCTTGGCACGGCCGGGGCTGATCGCGCAGGCGCTAGCGCCGCCGGCCGGCGCTTTCGTGCTGACCTACGCCAGCCCGGATGCCCTTTGGTGGCTCCTGCTCATCCTCGGCCTCGCCAACCTCGGACTTGTCGGCGGGTTGTGGCGGACACGGTAATCGCTCCACCGCTTCGGCAGCTATGGGAACTCGGTCGCGCTTCAGCATCCTTGGCTTCGACTTCCCAGTCCCCGGGACAATCGCCCCCCACGCCGTCCGTCCGCTTCGGCCAGGGTGGGCGGACCGGCCGGCCGACCAAGCTCCGCGAGAAGCCGGGCATCGGCTCCTGGGGGGATGCCTCAACGTCGGTTCACCGCCCCGAACGAGTACGGTGACGGCGAGCGCCCGCGCGACGGCTGCGCTCAAGCCGGCGCGCCTCCACGATAACGGGCGAAGGCGCCGCGCCCCTCCGGCCCGAACAGGACCACCTCGTAGATGTCGGGCTCCCTGCCCTCGACCTCCATGCCGGGCGACCCTGCCGGCATGCCCGGAACGGCCAGTCCCGTCACCTTCGGCCGCTCCGCCAGCAGCCGCCTGATGGCGTCCGCCGGAACGTGTCCCTCGACCACGTAGCCGTCCACGAGAGCGGTGTGGCAGGAGGCGAGGTCCCTCGGCACGCCGAGACGCGCCTTGACCGGGTTCACGGGACCCTCGGTCACCGTCACCGTGAAGCCGGCCTGTCGCAGGTGGTCCACCCACTTCGCGCAGCAGCCGCAACTCGGGTCCTTCGTCACGGCGACGGTCGGCAGGCTCTCCCCCATCACGGGTCGTCCGAGCGACACTCCCGCCGCCAAGCCCGCGAGCACGGCACGCCGGGACGGCATCATGTCTGACTTCATCATTCGCTCCTGTTGATTCCTCATTCGGCCGCCAGAGGCATCCGTGCACCCTCCGCGGCGGCCTCCGGCAACCCGCGACCTTTCACCAACGCGTAGACGGCCGGAATCACGACGAGGGTCAGCACGGTCGAGGACACCATCCCGCCGATCATCGGCACGGCGATGCGCTGCATGACCTCGGAGCCCGAACCGGTGCTCCAGAGGATGGGCAGGAGACCCGCCATGATGGCGACCACCGTCATCATCTTGGGCCGCACCCGCTCGACGGCGCCGACCATGATGGCCTGCCGCAGGTCCTCGCGCGTGAGGGGGCGTCCCTCACGCCGGCACCCTGCCCGGACCTCGTCGAGGGCGTGGTCGAGGTAGACCAGCATGATCACGCCGGTCTCGGCTGCGACGCCGGCGAGCGCGATGAAGCCGACCGCCACCGCCACCGACATGTTGAAGCCCATCCACCACATCAGCCAGACGCCGCCGACGAGCGCGAACGGCAGCGAGAGCATGACGATGAGGGTCTCGGTCAGACGGCGGAAGTTCAGGTAGAGGAGCAGGAACACGACGAGCAGCGTCAGCGGCACAACGATCCTGAGGCGGGCTTCGGCGCGCTCCAGGTACTCGTACTGCCCGCTCCACTGCAGGGTCGTGCCCTGGGGCAACCTGACCTCCCTGTCGACCGCGGCCCGCGCGTCGGCCACGTAGCCGCCGAGGTCGCGCCCCGTGAGGTCGACGAAGATGTAGACCGCGAGCTGGCCGTTCTCGGTCCGGATCGAGGTCGGCCCCCGGGTGAGCTCGACCTTCGCGACCTCACCGAGCGGCACCGTCCCGCCGGCCGGCAGCGGCACCTGCACCTCGTCGGCGATGGCCCGCGGGTCGGAGCGGAAGGCGCGCGGGTAGCGCACGTTGACGGTGTAGCGCTCGCGGCCCTCGACCGTGTTGGTGACGCTCTGCCCGCCGAGAGCCGAGGCGACCACGTCCTGGACGTCGCCCACCATGAGCCCGTAGCGGCCGAGCGCCTCCCGGTCGGGCGTGATGTCGAGGAAGTACCCGCCGATGACCCGCTCCGCGTAGGCACTCGACGTGCCCGGCACGTCGCGCACCACCGCCTCGACCTGACGGGCGACCTTCTCCATGGCGCCGAGGTCGGTGCCGAGCACCTTGATGCCGACCGGGGTCCGGATGCCGGTCGAAAGCATGTCGATGCGGGCGCGGATCGGCTGCGTCCAAGCATTCGAGACGCCCGGGAACTGCAGCGCCCGGTCCATCTCCGCCTTGAGGCTCGCGAGCGTCACGCCCGGGCGCCACTCGGCCTTCGGCTTGAGGCTGATGATGGTCTCGGCCATCTCCATCGGCGCCGGGTCGGTCGCGGTGCTGGCGCGCCCGGCCTTGCCGTAGACCGAGGCGACCTCCGCGAAGGACTTGATGATCCGGTCCTGGGTCGCCAGCAACTCGCCCGCCTTCGTCACCGAGATGCCGGGCAGGGTCGTCGGCATGTACATCAGCGTCCCCTCGTCGAGTTCCGGCATGAACTCCGAGCCGAGCTGGCGCGCCGGCCAGACGGTGACCGCCAGGACGCCGAGGGCGAGCAGGATCGTGGGCAACCGCGCCCGCAGTACGCCCGCGATGACCGGGCGATAGAGCCAGATCAGGAGCCGGTTCACCGGGTTGCGATGCTCCGGGACGATCCGTCCGCGCACGAACAACACCATCAGCGCCGGCACCAGGGTCACCGACAGGAGCGCCGCCGCCGCCATGGCGAAGGTCTTGGTGAGCGCGAGCGGCCCGAACAGGCGCCCCTCCTCGCCCTCCAGGGTGAAGATGGGCAGGAAGCTCACGGTGATGATGAGGAGTGAGAAGAACAGCGAGGGGCCGACCTCGCCCGCCGCCTCGACCAAGATCTCGACCCGCGGCTTGTCCGGCGGCGCCCGCTCCAGGTGCTTGTGGGCGTTCTCGATCATCACGATGGCCGCGTCGATCATGGCGCCGACCGCGATGGCGATGCCGCCGAGCGACATGATGTTGGCGCCCAGCCCCAGCGCCTTCATCCCGGCGAACGCCATCAGGATGCCGACGGGCAGCATCAGGATGGCGACCAGCGCGCTTCGGACGTGTAGGAGGAACACGATGCATACGAGGGAGACGACGACGCTCTCCTCGACAAGCGTGTGCCGCAGCGTCTCGATGGCCGCGTCGATGAGTTGCGAGCGGTCGTAGACCGGCAGGATCTCGGTGCCGGCCGGCAGGCTTTTCGCCACCTCCGCGAGCTTCGCCTTCGCGTTCTCGATGACGGTCAGGGCGTTCGCGCCGAACCGCTGCAGGACGATGCCGCCGGCGACCTCGCCGTCACCATTCATCTCGGTGATGCCCCGCCGCTCGTCAGGCCCGAGTTCGACCCGGGCGACGTCCCGCACCCGCAGGGGAGCACCACCGGTGGTCTTCAGGACGATGTTGTCGATGTCGGCCACGCTCCGCAGGTAGCCGCGTCCGCGCACTATGAACTCGAACTCGGAGAGCTCGACCGTGCGGCCGCCGACGTCGGCGTTGCTCGCCCGGATCGCGTCCCGGAGCTTGTTGAGCGAGATCCCCTGCGCCCGTAGGCGGTTCGGGTCGACCACGACGTTGTACTGCTTGACGAAGCCGCCGACGCCCGCGACCTCGGCCACGCCCTCGGCCCGCGACGCCCCGAAACGGACCACCCAGTCCTGGAGGGAGCGCAATTCCGCGAGCGTGCGCTCCTTGGCCACGACCACGTACTGGTAGACCCAGCCGACGCCGGTGGCGTCCGGACCGAGGGTCGGGGTCACGCCCGCCGGCAAGCGGCTGGCGGCCGCGTTGAGGTACTCCAGCACTCGACTACGGCCCCAGTAGGGATCGGTGCCGTCCTCGAAGATCACGTAGACGAAGCTGACCCCGAAGAACGAGAAGCCGCGCACCACCTTCGCCTTCGGGACCGTCAGCATGGCGGTCGTGAGAGGATAGGTGACCTGATCCTCGACCACCTGCGGGGCCTGGCCCGGGTACTCGGTGTAGACGATGGCCTGCACGTCCGAGAGGTCGGGGATGGCGTCGAGCGGCAGCGTTCGCAGCGCCATGACGCCAGCGGCCACGGCGAACACGGTGCCGACCAGCACCAGGACGAGGTTGCGGGCCGACCAGCCGATGAGGCGCGCGATCATGGCTTGCCCTCAAGGTTCGAGGCCTGCCGGTCGCTCGCCTTCGGGGCGGACATGGACTGAAGCGCCGCCTTCAGGTTGCTCTCGGCGTCGATCAGGAAGTTCGCCGCCGTGACGACCCGGTCGCCGGCGTCGACGCCCTCGCGGACCTCGACGTAGCCCGTGCCGCGAACCCCGACCTTGACCTCGCGGGGCTCGAAGCGCCCCCCGCCCCTGTCGAGCAGCACCACCTGCCGTGCACCTGTGTCGATGACCGCGTCGTCGGGCACCGCCACGACGGGCTTGCCCGCCCCCGTGGCGATCTCGACCTCGGCGTACATGTCCGGCAGGAGCGCGCCGTCCGGGTTCGGCAGCTCGATGCGCACCCGCGTGGCCCGGGTGTCCGGGTTTACCTGCGGATAGATCACCCCGACCTTGCCGGAGAAGGTCCGGCCCGGGGCCGAACGCAGGCGCACGGTCACGGCCTGTCCGGCGCGAACCCCGGCCAGGTCGCGCTCGGGCACGTCGGCCAGCACCCACATGACCGAGATGTCGCCGATCCGGAACAGGGTGTCGCCGGCCGCGGCCTTCATGCCCTCGACGGCCGAGCGCTGCAGCACCAAGCCGTCCCGGGCCGACGACCAAGTGATGGCCATCGGCACCTTCCGGGTGCGCTCCATGTCGTCGATGACGGCCTCGGAGACGTTGAGGTTCTGCAGGCGTCGCCGAGCTCCGTCGAAGCCGGGGTTGGCGATGAGCTGCGCGGCGGCGGAATTGATGTCGGGGGAGTAGACGTGGACCAGCGGCTGGCCTTTGCGGACGCGGTCGCCGGTGGTGACGTCCTCGACATGGTCGACGTACGCGTCCGACCGGGTCGCGATGACCGTCACGCGCCGCTCGTCGAGGGCGACGGTACCGGGCACGCGCACCGGCTGCGCCACCACCCGCCGCTCCACGGTTTCGGTTCGGACGCCGGTCCGCTGGACCTTGCCGGGGGAGACCGTCACGACGTTGCCGCCCTCGTCCTCGCCCGCGTAGACGGGGATGTAGTCCATCCCCATCGAATCCTTTTTCGGGGTCGCCGAGGTGTCCGGCAGGCCCATCGGGTTGCGGTAGTAGAGCACCTTGCGCGTGCCCCGGTCGGGCTTTCCGGCCGCCGCCGTTCCAGGCGCCGCCATGCCGTGCCCGGTCACGTCGTGGCCGGCCATGTCGGGGGATGTCGTCTCGCTCCCTTGTGCCTGGTCGAAGCGCACGTCCTCGCTGGCCCGAACCGCCCGGAAGTCGTGCCCCTCCGCAGTCGTTCTCGGCGACGCGGAGTAGACCGGCTTCCCATCCGGATCCTGGTAGTAGACCACCGGACCCGTGACCTTCGGCGGCGCCGGTGCCTGCGGACCCGGCATGCCGGTCGGCAGCCAGTGGGCGAACTCGGTCCGTGCGCGCTCGACGAGGACCGGAACGGGGCTGCCATCGCGCCCCGCCCAGTACCCGGTGCCCCCCGCCGCCAACGCGGCGAGGATCCCGGCGAGCCATGCCGAGCGGCTCACTTGACCGCCTGGAAGACGAGCCTGTCCTCGACGGTGCCGGTTTCGCCCTGGACCTTCGCCCCCAGCGAGAGCCGCCAGCCCCCGGCCATCGTGAGCTTCGCCTTGAAGCGGTAGATGCCAGGCTCCGTCGACGGGACCTGCTCGATCGTCGAGGTCATCTCGTCCATGCTGTCGGGCGCCATGTCGATGCGCTTGGCGAAGATCACCGCGTCCGGAACGGGCTTGCCGGTGCGCTTGTCCATGAGGCGCACCGAGAGGATGGTCTCGCCGACCTTCGCCTCCGTCCGGGTCGGCTCGAAGGCGTAGTCCTTGATGCCGGCGAGCGCCGGCAGGGCCGGGACCGACAGCGCGGCGCCGAGCAGCGCGGCACCGAGGGCGCGCGCGAAGGGGTACGTGGTCACGGATTTCGTCTCCTGAACGCGATGGATGGCCACGCGCGGACGCGCGGCGTCGTGCCGGCGTTCACGCCGGCGGCATCGGGCTCAGGCTCGGGGGGGCTCAGGTAGGGGGCGGCCGGACAGGCTGGCGAAGGACGCCGCATCGGGCCACACCCGGCTCGTCCGCGTCGCCACCGGGGCCGGGACGGACGCCGCGGTCGGCAGGAGGGAGGCGACGCTGGCGAGGCAGAGCGCCAAAAGCGGACAGCCGGCCTTGGCGCAGTCGGGCTTCGCCACCTTCCCGGGCGGGCAGCACGGCATGTCGGCCATGTCCGCGTCGCCCACGTCCATCCCCTCCATCTCGGCATGGGCAATGGCCGAGGTCGCCTCAGGCGCGGCTTGCGCCATGATGAACGCGCGCATCCCCGCGGCGGCCGCGGGCGCGGCCACCGGCGTCAGGGCGAGGCTGAGTACCGCCAGGAGCGGCAACAGTCGCCGAAGGGCGATCAAGAACGTCACGCAGGTACGATGCCAGCTTTTCGATCCGGGCGGAAGGCCAGTGTCACGGGAGACGGCGCGTCTCAAGTCTTGAGGGTCAAGGTTTCGTTCCGTCGGGCGGTCGATCCGCCGACCGACCTCGCCGGGCGGGCGTCTCGGCGACCCGTTTCTCGTGAGCCCGCCGGACCGCGCCATGGCGCGTCCGGCCTGCCGTGCCATGGCCGTCCCCGAACGGCAGGCAGAGGCCGGATCGAGGCCGCTACCCATGGAAGCCGCATCGACACCGTCGGTCCCCTGGCAAGCCCGCGGACATGGGGTGGCCGTCTGCCGGGCGCGCAATCTGGAAGGCGGTCAACAGGGGAATGGTCGCGTGCATCGCAGGCGTGAGCCGGTCGTCGCCCTCGGGCTGTTGCGCTGGCCGCCCATCGCAAGGGCGCAGGTTCCGGGCTCCCGGCATCCGCGCGCGTGCTGTCCGGGCATCTGGGAAACCTACCGCACACTTGGCCCTCCGCGCGGTAGGCGGTGCAGGGCGGCGCGCCAAACCTCACCCCGTACAACCCCAATCGGCCGGTCCGGCGGTTCGGACCCCGCGGGAGGTTCAGAAGTGCTGGGCGGTGGGTGCCGACCGGGCGGCGGCAGGGCGACGGGGCACCGCGCTGATCGATCCGGTCGTCAGGCCGACGTCCGGAGCTTCGACCTGAGGCCTTTCGGTCCGTTGCGATTGATGCGTCTGGGGCAGAAAACGGGGTGGGACGTTGTCCATCCATCCCGCGAGCGCGTAACCCGGCAGTCCGGCGAGCATGGCGATTCCTGCAAAGGCGGGGATGATCTTGCTTTTCATGGCGGAACCCGTTGATCTGACGAGAAGCTTGCCGCTCCTTGTCTTTAAGTCCGGATGTCTTGGACGTACCGTTACAGCGCGCTGCGAACCTTTGTGGGGTTGGGCCGGGGTCGCCCGGCGCGGCGCCTCGCTCACCGGGGGGATGATCCTGCAAGCGATTGTGGGATGCGCGGCGGCCGCATTGCCTCGCGCGGCCGGGCGGGTGGGAGGGTCATGCCCGTCGTCGTGCCGGATCCCATCCGCGGCGATACCGCAGCGAGGCCCGTGACATGAAGCGTCGGCCGGCGACAGGCCCCCAAACCGTCGCGTCGCCCCTTGAACCCCGGCAGGCGATCCGGAGGATGTTCCGAACCGGCTCGCTACCAGCGAAGGAGGCGCGGTCCCAGGAGCGCTCCGACGAGCGTGCACATCGCGATCGTCCCCCCGTACCAGACGGCGACGAACGGTACGGTATCGTCCATGCAGTGCAGTGAATAGCCGAGCGCGCTCACGGCTCCCGCGGAGAGGCCGACCAGGGCACCCGCCCGCACGAGATCCGTCGGCGCTCCGAACCGTCGAACCGCCCAGGTGACGACGGCGAACGGCACGACGGCGATCACGGGGATCGAGATGAGGCATTCGAGCCAGGTGTGACCGGATACCATGCCGTGCCAATGTTCGGTCGGCGCCATCAAAAGGCTCACGCACGCCAGCGCCGCGACCACGAGGAACGGCAAGGCGGCGACCCCGAGATGGACGCGGCTCTCGCCGCCGGGCCTGACCGCCCTGACGAGATACCGGAGCGCGAGACTCCCGACCGCGGCCGCGAACGAGAACTTGAACGCGAGGAACAGGAGCGGCCGGACCTCGGTCAGGCCGGGACGCAGGCCCAGAAACGCCAGCGCCAGGCACAGCGCGGCCGTCGCGCCGACCGCGACCGCCAGCGCGAGCCGGCGGGTCATCCAGGGGGCCCCGACCGGTTCGCGCTCGAAGCTGGCGCCCAGCAGGCCGATGAGTTCGTCGGTCTTCATCTCGCCTTGCCTCCCACGAGATTGGCCAGGGTCTTCAGGCCGCGGTGGACGCTCACCTTGATCGCGGTCTCGGACATCCCGGCACGTTCGGCCGCCTCGGCGGCGCTCAGGCCCTCGACCTTCGTCGAGAGGATCGCGTTCCTCATCTTGGGCGGTAGGTGCGCCAGGAGGCGCTCGACGTCGAGCGAGCTCTCCGCCGCGACATGATCGTCGCGAGCCACCAGCACGCCGGCATCCTCGACCGGGACGTCGGCCGCGGCCGTACGCGTACGCCGAAAATGGTCGATGAGCTTGTAGCGGGCGATGGCGTGGATCCACGGCGTCACCGGTTGCGTGACGTCATAGGTGTGCCGCCGCACATGGATCACCATCAGCGTCTCCTGGACGAGATCCTCCGCCTCGGTGTCGGTACGGCCGGAGCGAGCCAGCTTGCCTTTGTAATACGCGCGTAGGTGCGACCCGAGCCGCCCCAGGAAGCGCCGGTAGTCGGCCGCGCTGCCCGCAAGGCTGGCGATGAGCAGCGCGCGCAGTTCCTCTTCCACCTGCAGCACCGGGACTAGGCGGGCCGGTTCGTAGCCGCTGAGCGGATGTCAGAGATACGTCGCATGTTCCGCCACCCCACCGTGTCCTCACGACCGCAGCACCATCCTGTAGGAGCGTGTCGTACGGCGATCTGCGCCCTGAGGCTCGTCGGCCGAAAGCGACGTATGATCGGCCGCGCCGCTCGGAGAACAATCCGCAAGCGGCCGCCGAAACGTTACAGCGCTCGCGGCATGCCCGGGAGCGTAGGCATGTGCCGCGCATAATTGCCAAGCCTATGCCCCGATCTTAGACCCAGCCGTACCCGACGCCACGGGCCGGGCGGGAAGCCTCCGGAGCCTCGCCGCCGGCGCTCTCCCTTCGCATGGACAGGCTTGCCGAGAGCGCCGCGGAGAGGGCGGTCTCCGATCCGGGGAAGACGGCGGGCTCGGCCCGGGGCCGGCGTTCGGCGCCATCGCTTTTCCCCTCACCGCGGGCGGTCCGGGCAAGAAGCCGGCCCGTCCCGCCATCGACGTTTTCCTAGGAGTACGATCATGATCGAGGTGATCCCGAACTGGCATCCGGTCGCGGTCCATTTCACGGTCGCCCTCCTCATCACGGCCAGCGTCCTCTTCGCCGCGGGGACCCTGTTCAGGAAAGCGGCATCGGGAGGCGCGCTCACGGCCGCCGCCCGATGGAACCTCGCGATCGGCGCGGCAGTCACGGTCGCGACCCTCGCCACGGGTTGGTCGGCGTACAACACGGTCGATCACGACGCGCCCTCGCACGCGAACATGACCGTCCACCTTCGCTGGGCCGTCGCCACCGCGCTCGTGTTCCTCGCCGCCGCCGGCGTCGCCTGGCTGGAGCGCCGGAAGGTCGCAGGCGCGGGCGTCCTGCTGCTGGTGCTCCTCGCCGGAGGTTCCGGGGCCCTCGTGGTCACGGGCTGGCTCGGCGGCGAGAACGTCTACCGTTACGGCCTGGGCGTCATGGCGCTCCCGAGATCGGGCGACCACGTCCACCCCGCAAGCGGCGGCCATCCCCATGAGCACGGCCACGACCACGAGACCGCGGACGCCCCAAAGACGCCCGATGCCGCCGCGGGCAAGGTAGTGACGCGCCCGGCGCCGGACGCCCCCTCCACACCGCACGAACACGCTCATTGACGGACGGGCCGCGGTGATACCCGTCCCGGGTACCCCCAAGCGCCCGTCGCATGAACGCGGCGGGGGTCCTGGCACCGGTGTGGCGGTCAATCCGCCGAGTGCGGCTTCGCCGTCGACACCGGCATGTGGCGAACTTCCAACACGCTGAGTTTGTGGGACATCGGTCGAGCACCACGGATTGCAGCTTCCACCCCGGCGTGAGAATGTCCGCGAAGATTAGGCAGGGGCCCTGATCAGTGAATGTCGTGCGCGCATTGCTGCTTGCCGTACTCGCCTTGGCCTTGGCCATCGCGCCGGCAGCGCCGTGCACCATGGGCCGGCAGTCGATGGCTCACCGCCACATAGCAGCCGCCGCGGCGACGCCTCTCGCGCACGCCGCCGGCGCCTTGGGCGGCCAGAACGAGCCGGACGAGGCTGGGATACGGGGGACTTCCCTCGCCGTGCCGGCGGCGGCCGCCGACGAAGGATGCCCCGGCCATCGGCATCGCCCCAAGCATCCTCCCTGCCCGGCGACCTGCTGCCCGCTCGCGTGCCAAGCCGCGCTTCCCACCCTGCCATGGGCGAGCATCACCCTGGAATTTCATCCGTCCGAGCGGGTCCTGATCGTCCAGGTGGACGGGGCCGTCGACGCGCATCCGCTACGGATCGAGCGGCCGCCGAGGCGCCAAGCGTGACGCGCGGGCGGATCTAGCGCCCGCCCCCGGCCGCTCCGAAGGGACGGCCTCGCACACCCACAACGAGCCGACGCCTTCGCTGGGCGCGACGCCGTCGCCGCTCGGCCCGCGGCCCGTGCAACGCCTGGGACTGCCTTCGGCCGTCCGCCTCAATTCGGGAAATCCAAGATGTTCAAGCTGCCGAGACCGGCCGCGCTCGCGGCGGTCCTGCCGCTCGCCGGCTGCTTGCCCGCCGCCGTTCCCGCCGGGCTCGTCCTGCCCTCGGAGCCGGACATCCCGGTCCGGCCGCCCCGCTACGCCAAGGTGACGCAGGGCGTGAAGGATTTCGGCGTCGTCGACCCTAAGGATTGGCGCGAGCTCAATCGTCAGGTCGCGCCGAAGGCCGGGTCCGGCGGGATGGGGGGCATGCCGGGCATGGACGGGATGCCCGGCATGGGCGGCAAGCGCGATTCGGGGGGGCGGTGATGGCCCGTCGCTGTAACCAAACGGGCGGCGGCGCCGGACTACCGGACATGAGTGGCACGACGACCGCGCCGGGACACGCCGGTACGACCGCGCGACCGCCGGACGAGGCCGTCCGGGGGCGGTTCGTGCGCGTGGCCGCGAGCGTTACCGGCCTCGGCCTCGCCTTGGGGGGCTGCGCGAGCTTCTCGCCGGACGCGGGCCTCTCCGTCGCAGGCGGCTACGCAGCGTTGGAACTGCGCAAGGACATCGTGAAGGCGGACGACCAGGGCGTCGCGCCGAGCGCGGACGCGCGCGTGGACGCGTTGCTGCGCCGTCCCCTGACCGCCGACGGCGCGGTGCAGGTCGCACTCCTGAGGAACCGGGGCTTGCAGGCCGCCTTCAACGACCTCGGCGTCTCCGAGGCGCAGTACGTGCAGGCCACGCTGCCGCCCTCGCCGCGCCTCTCGATCACGCAGTGGGGATTGGGGTTCAACACGGAGATCGAGCGCGCCGTCGCCGCCAGCGTGCTGGAGTTGGCGACGCTCCCGGTGCGCGCCGAGATCGCGCGGCAGCGGTTCACGGCCGACCAGTACAACGCGGCGGAGCAGGTCCTGCGGCTCGGGGGCGAGGCGCGCCGGCAATTCTACCGGACCGTGGCGGCCAACCAGGCGACCGCCTTCCTCGAACAGGCGCTGGCCGGCGCGGAATCCGCCTCGACGCTGGCCAAGCAGCTGGGCGAGACGGGCGCGCTGAACAAGCTGGAGCAGGCGCGCGAGCACGCCTTCTACAGCGAGTTGGGCGCGCAGCTCGCCAAGGCGCGGGTGCAGCAACGCGCCGAACGGGAGCGGCTCACCCGACTGCTCGGTCTCTGGGGGCGGGACATCGATTTCCGCCTGCCTAACGGCCTGCCGCCCCTGCCTGGGAGGCTCGTCGACGGGCACGCCATCGAGGCCGAGGCGATGAGCAAGCGGGCCGACGTGCAGGCCGCCCGCTTCGAGCTGCAATCGCTCGTGGGGCAGTTCGGGCTGAACCAGGCCAGCGGCTTCGTCAGCGTCTTCGATGCGGGCTTCGCGAACCGGTTCTCGCGGTCGAGGACCGCGGGGGGCGAGGGCGGTGCCCCGAAGGTCGACAAGGCCAGCCTGAACGGGTTCTCGGCGGATCTCGTCATCCCGATCTACGACTTCGGGGCCACCGCTGTCCGGGGGGCGCAGGAAAGCTACATCGCCAGCGCCAACCGCCTGGCGGAGCGCGCGGTCAACGCCCGCTCCGAGGTGCGCGAGGCGTACCAGCGCTATCGCGGCCAGTACGACATCACCCGGCATTACCAGACGAGCGTCCTGCCCCTGCGGCGGACGATCCAGGACCAGGCGCTGCTCCAGTACAGCGGCATGCTGCTGGACGTCACGACGCTGATCGTCGACGCCCGGGCCAGGATCCTCAGCAACATCCAGGCGATCGAGGCGCAGCGCGACTTCTGGATCGCGGCGACCGACCTCAAGGCGGCGACTGTCGGCGGCGGTTTCTCGGGGGGCAACTTCGGCGGCGAGGCCGCCGGGGGCACCCCGGGGACGAGCCTCGCCGTCGCGACGCCCGGCGGCTGAGATCCGGACCCCGGACCGCCCATGACATTCGGAGGGAAACCATGACAGACATTTCGCGCAGGGGGATCCTGGGTGCGGGCGGCCTCGTGCTCGCCGGCACCTCCATGATCAGCGGGCGCGTCCAGGCCGCCGGGCTTCCGGAAGCCCCGATCATGGACAAGGCGACCATGCAGCCCCCGCTCTATCCGACGAGCGGGCCGGACTACCAGCCGGTGGTGACGCTCAACGGCTGGACGCTGCCGTGGCGCATGCGCGGCGACTGGAAGGAGTTCCACCTCATCGCCGAGCCGGTCGTGCGCGAGATGGCGCCCGGCATGGACGCGCGGCTCTGGGGCTACAACGGCCAGTCGCCGGGACCGACCATCGAGGCGGTCGAGGGCGACAAGGTCCGCATCTTCGTCACCAACCGCCTGCCGGAGGCGACCGCCGTGCACTGGCACGGGCAGACGCTGCCCAACGGCATGGACGGGGTCGCCGGCCTGACCCAACCCGGCATCCCGCCGGGCAAGACGTTCGTCTACGAGTTCATCCTCCGGCGCTCCGGCACCTTCATGTACCACCCGCACTCGGACGAGATGGTCCAGATGGCGATGGGCATGATGGGCTTCTTCGTCGTGCATCCGCGCGATCCGGCCGAGCGGCGGGTCGACCGCGACTTCGTCTGGCTGCTGAACGCCTACGACATCGAGGCCGGGTCCTATGTGCCCAAGGTCAACACGATGCTCAACATGAACATGTGGTGCTTCAACAGCCGGGTGTGGCCGGGCATCGATCCGATGGTCGCGCGCCAGGGCGACAAGGTCCGGATGCGCTTCGGCAACCTGACCATGACCAACCACCCGATCCACGTCCACGGCGTCGACTTCAAGGTCACCGGCACGGACGGCGGCTGGATCAACGAAAACTATCAGTTGCCGGAGGTGTCGGTCGACGTCGCGGTCGGGCAGATGCGGGCCATCGAGTTCAACGCCGACAACCCGGGCGACTGGGCGATCCACTGCCACAAGTCGCACCACACCATGAACGCCATGGGCCACAACGTGCGGACCTACATCGGCGTGAACCTGAAGAGCACGGCCAAGCAGATCCAGAAGATCGCCCCAGGTTACATGCCGATGGGTTCGACGGGCGGTGGCATGATGTCCGAGATGGAGATGCCGCTGCCCGAGAACACGCTGCCCATGATGACCGGCGCGGGCCCGTTCGGGTCGGTCGAGATGGGCGGGATGTTCACGGTCCTGAAGGTCCGTCCGGGACTGGCGGCCGGCGATTACCGCGACCCCGGTTGGTACAGGCATCCGGAAGGCACCCTCGCATACGAGTGGACCGGCGAGCCGATGCCGGAGCCGGCCCGCGCCCCGGACACCCCGAAGGCCCGGCGCGCCCGGCAGACCGACCTGCGGGTCGTCGATCCGCGGACGCGCCGCACGGCCTCGAACGCGGGCGGCCACGAGCACTAGGCGGACGCCCACAACGCGCCAGACGGCCTGCCGGAATCGCCACGAGCGAGGCAGGCGAACCCGTTCGGAACGGGAGCGATCCCGTCCGAAGTCCGCCGCGCCGGTCGCCGATCCCCTCAACGGCGCCGGCGTGGCGGTTCAATCGACCTGAGGAGAAGAAACCATGAGAAGCAAGTTCCCGCTCGCCGTCCTTTCGGCGGCCTTCCTGGCGGTCGCGGCGCCTGCATGGGCGCAGTCCGTGAAGGGGACGGTGACGAAGGTAGACCCGGCCGCGGGCAAGGTCACGCTCGACCACGCGGCGATCCCGAAGCTCGACATGGATGCGATGACGATGGCGTACCCCGTCAAGGATCCCGCGATGCTCAAGGATCTGAAGGCCGGCGACAAGGTCGATTTCGACGTCGCGGAGGCCGGCGGCGCGTACACCGTCACGAAGATCCAGAAGACGAAGTAGCGCCCTGGAGGGAAGCCCCGTGCGGCTTCCGCCCGGTCCCGCGCGAGGGCTTCGGAGCCCTGAGATGGAGCAACCATGCGACGCCTGATCCTGTCCACCGCGCTCGCGGCCGCGCTCGTCGCCCCGATCCCGCAGCACGCCGGCGCGCAGCCCGCCAAGGGCGCGCCCGCAGCCCTGGAGCGGGCGCGCGAAACGATGTCGAACCGTTTCCGGGACACGAAGCTGACCGGCGACCCGGACCGGGACTTCGCGGAGCTGCTGATCGCCAGCTACGAGGAGACGTTGTTCCTGGCCAAGACGCAGCTCGACTACGGCGGTGACCGGCAGCTGCGCGAGCTCGCGCAGAAGATCCAGGACGAGCAGCAGGCCAAGATCGACGCCCTGAAGCAGTGGCAGGTCCGCAGCCGCGAGGCCGGCTACCGGCCGCAGCCGAACCAGACGCCGTCGGGCGAGGGACCGTTGGACCGTCGAGCGAAGGGCGACCCGGCCCAGGGTCAGCCGGAAACGCCCCCCGCGGAGAAGGCGGCCCCGCAGCCGGCTCCGCAGGCGACGCCGTCGAACGCCCCGCTCGTCGCCGGAACCGTCAAGAAGGTCGACGACGCCGCGGGCAAGGTGACCCTCGACCACGAGACCATCCCGAACATCGGGATGGACGCGATGACGATGGCCTACAAGGTCCAGGACCCGGCCATGCTCAAGGGCCTGAGGCCCGGCGAGCGGGTGCGGTTCTCGGCCGACCGCGTGAACGGTTCGATCGCCGTCACCCGCATCCAGAAAGCCAAGTAGTGGGATACGGCCGGAACGTCCCACGCCCGGCGGCACCTCGCGCCCTGGGCGTCCTCCTCGGCCTCGCCGCCGTTGCCGGCGCCGGGGCGGCCGCGGCGGAGGGCACCGCGGGACCATCCGCCGCGGCCACGGCCCCCGGGAACGCCAAGGCCCGCGGTCGCACCGCCTATGGCGAACTCCTCATGCGGGAGGCGACGGCACGCGGGGTCCCGCCCGCGCTCGCCGAGGCGGTCGCGTTCGTCGAGAGCGGCTACGACGCCGGGGCGGTCGGAACGGTCGGCGAACTCGGGTTGATGCAGGTCCGGCCGGCCACGGCGGCGATGCTCGGTCATCGCGGGCCGGCCGCGGAACTTCTCGACCCTGCCACGAACATCCGCTTCGGCGTCGCCTACCTCGCACGGGCCTGGAGCCTCGCGGGCGGCGATGTCTGCCGTGCCCTGGCCAAGTATCGTGCCGGCCACGGCGAGGAGCGCATGACGCCGCACTCCGTCGATCACTGCCGGCGCGCCCACGACCGGCTGGCCGCCATGGGGTCGCCGCTCGCGGCGGTCGCGGCGACGGCCGGTCCCGGCATCCCGCGGACATCCGCATCGAAAACCCGCGCGGCGCCGACGGCCGTCATGTTCCTCGCGAACCGGTTCTGGGCCGCGCACGTCGCGCGCGTCCGGGCCGTCGAGATCCGGACCGCCCGGATCATGGAGGGCGGCTGATGCGGCCCGAATGGGCGGCGCTCCCGCCGCTCCCCTGGGTGCGCCGGAAGGCGCCGGTCACCCGTGCGCGTCGACGCATGGCCGCCCTGGTGCGCCGGCGGCGAATGGAGGGAGGCTCGGCATGACGTTCAAGCCTTACCCGCACGCGCGCGGCGACGGCTCCCTCGGCGATGGCTTGGCGATGCTGCGCGCCAGGGTGGCCCGGCGCATCGCCCTGGGCCCCTACTCCAGGCGGGTCTCGATAGGTTTTGGGCGGAACCTGTCGGTCGCCATCGAACCGCCGGTCGCCAAAATCCCGGTGCGATTGCGCGACTTCCGGCCGGACGACCTCGCGGCCCTCTTCCCCTCCGGCGGCGACGAGGCGGCGAAACGCGAACGCGATGACGTCGAGTGGCGATTGCGTGCCGCCGCGCACGGCGTCCTGCCGAGCCGCTGCTACGTGCTCGAAGAGGTCAGGTCGGGCCGCCCGTGCCACGTCCAGTGGCTCACCGACCCGGGTTACGGCGACGCGGTCCGTCGGTCCGGGGCCCTGCCGGTTCTGGCAGCCGACGAGGCCATGCTGGAGAACGCCTTCACGCCGAAGGGCTTCCGCGGCCTGGGCGCCATGGCCGCCGCCGTGTACCTGATCGCCGAACGCGCCCGGTCACTGGGCAAGGGACACTTGGTGGCCTTCGTCGACGCCGACAACGCCGCCTCCCTCAAGGCGGTCGAACGGGCGGGCTTCAGACCCTGTTCGATCCGCACGAGACGCCAGTTCGCCTTCGGGACGTTCCGAACCGTCCGATTCGAACCGCGGGCGGGGGCCGTGGGTCGCGGCGCGCGCGCCACGCCGCGGGACGAGGGCTACGGCGCTCACCCAGGGGACGGCATCCAGTCGGAGGTGGACGCACGAGAGGCGGAGCCGCCGGATGCCGACTGAGCCCATCAATCACGCCGGGCCGCGAAGCGCGCCCTCCCCTCCCGGACATTCGGACCGATCCGCCCCGTGACGGCAATCGAAGCCATCCACGCCCTCGCCCACAGGCTCACGGGCCTCGACTACCCACACGGCCACTGGTGGATCGTCGCCGATGCCCTCCTCGTCTTCGTCGTGGCGCCTGTGTGGACCGCGTGGCTCGTCGGCCGCGCCGCGCTGCGCCGCCGTCGGCGGACGGCGGATGCTGTCGCCGCGGCGGGAGCCACCGATGCCCTGCGGGACGCCCCGTCCCGTGGCCGTCGGCATCGCGGCTTCGCGCTCCGGCCGGGACGGCGCCTGGAGGCATACGTCCTGGGTGCCACGGCGGGCATCCAGGTCCGCTTGGTCTTCCTGTCTCTCGCCACGCTGCCGGCCGCCTGGCTGACCCTTGAGATACCCAAGCACATCGTCAACCACACGCTCGACGACGCGCGGGGCGACGGGCATCCCGGCATGACGTTCCTGGGACTCCCCCTCGGCCGCACGGAACTCCTGTTCGCCCTGTGCGCCGGCTACCTCGCCGTCCTCACCGTGAACGGCCTCCTGAAGTACGCGGCGAACCGGGTCCGCGGACGCGTCAACGAGCGGGTCGTGCGACGCCTGCGCCTGGCCGTCCTGCGGCGCGTGCGGACGGAGCGCTCGGTCGAACGCCGCACGACGCTCTCCGCCGTGGCGGTCCAGGAAGTCGAGCCCATCGGCTACTTCGGCGGCAGCCTCGTCGCGGTCCCCATCGTGCAGGGGGGCGTGCTGGTCACGAGCGTCGCCTTCCTCCTGCTCCAGGACGTCGCCCTTGCCTTCGCCGCGCTGATCATGCTGCCGGTGCAGCTTACGGTCCTGCCGCGCCTCCAAAGGCGTCTGAACGCGAAGGTCCGGCAGCGCGTCCTCGCCACGCGGACGCTGGGCGCCCTCGTCACCACGCCCGAGGTCGCCGGGCGTCCGGGCCTCGCCCCTTCCGCGGCGGAGCGCGATGCATCCGCCTCGTCGTTGCGGCGCCACATGGCGCACGTCGAGGAGCTTGAGCGGCTCCGCGTCGCCATCAACGACATGAAGGGCGGCATCAAGAGCCTGTACAATTACACGTCCAACCTCACGCCGTTCTTCTTCTTCCTGATCGGCGGCTATCTCGTCGTGCAAGGCCGCCTCACGCTCGGCGCCCTGGTGGCGGCGCTCGCGGCCTACAAGGAGATCGCGCCCGCCCTCAGGGAGCTGTTCGATTTCGCCCAGGATTGGTCGGACGCGGCGGCGCGCTTCGCCGAGGTCACGCGGGCCGTCGACCTTCCGGCTGCCGTTCAGCCAGGCATCACGAGGTCGGTTTCGGCACGGGAGGCGGCCTAGCCGACGGGCGCCCAACCTGTGCCGTTCCCCGACCGCGGCCTCCCCCCGCTCCGCCTCCCGGGGCCCGCACCATACGAGGTCCTGGCGCGGCCGCCCCCGGTAGCGAAGGCGACCGCGGCCCTCGGGGCTCCACCGTCGGTGCTTCCGGCCACGGCGACGTCGCGTGCCCTAAGGCCGTCCGGCGCGGCTCGGCCGGCGGCGATGCGAGCACGCTCCGGATCACACCGGCGTTCGAGCCGAGCGAAGCGGTCGCGGGGCCGGGTCGGTCGCGGCGTCCAGACTCATCCGGGTGCGCCGACGTGCCTCGACGGAACTAGGAGTGGGGCGATGAGGATCGGGGAGGTGGCACGCGCCTGCGGGATCTCGCCCAAGATGATCCGCTACTACGTGCGGACGGGCCTGATCCCGACACCGACCCGGTCGGTGTCGGGCCTTCGGGTTTACGCCGAGGACGAGGTGCGCAGGCTGCGGTTCGTGCACGCGCGGCATCCGTCGATAGTCGCGCCGCCGCTGGCTGCCATGGGGCGCGCGTGCGCCACGTTCACAATCCTACGATTCTGGGCAGGTTTCTGGCTGCTGCGCCGGCAGTGTTTTTGTCCTTAGCGCGCCAGACTGGGACGCTTTGCATCAGGCGACCCGCACGGCGTTCGGATGGGTTTGCGCAAGCCGACCTCGGTTTTGGCGCAGCGCCACTCACCGGGTGGGCGTGATGGAGCTAAACAGTATGGCTGCTCAGCCCTTGCAGCAGCTCGCCGGTTCATTTCGTTCCTGAGCTTCCTGGATCGGCGGGCACGGGACATCGCCGTACGAGCAGAATACACAGCAATCGCCCTTCTTCGGGCGGAGCAGAGTGCCGCAGCCAGGGCATTCGTAGAAGAACTGGCAGGCGTCGGTCGGCATCGTTTCCGAAGCCCGGTGCCCACAATGCGGACAGGTCAGGATCGAGATCAGCTTCATCAGGCTGTCCGCAGCATCTTGATCAGGGCGGGCTCAAAGTAGCTCCCGGCCGCAGCGGCGGCGATGAACAGCGTGGCGAGGCTGAGAAGCACCAGGGGGGCGGATGACCGACGCGGAGCTGGGCATGATCCATCCGGCCCGCAAGCAGCCCGTCGCCGCCGCGCGTAGAAGAACCAGCCGGCGATGACCGCCAGGACGCTGACGAGCATCAGCGGCGTGCGAAGAGAGGCGAGCACGCCGAGGACCGTGAAGACCCCAGCACCGATCCCGAGGCCGCCCAAGACTATGGGCAGCACGCAGCACGACGAGGCCGCCAGGGCACCGAGCCCCGTGATGGCGCCGAGCGCAGCGATGCTGCCAACGCTGACCGCGGCCGGTTCGTGGACGGGTCGTTCGGCAGGCGGTGTCTGATCGAGGGTCATGTCTCGTATCCATCGTGATCCTCGGCTACCCTGCATCCTGTAGCCACTACAGGATCAAGGGCGATCTTCATGGGTACGGCTAAGGGGGCGCGAAGCGGGGCCCTGACCATCGGTCAATTGTCGCTGCGGACCGGCGTCAACATCGAGAACATCCGGTACTTCGAGAAGGTCGGCCTACTCCCTTCGCCCCCGCGCACCGAGGGTGGCCATCGGTCCTACGGCGTCGAGCACGAGCGCACCCTGGCCTTCATCCGTCGCGGACGCGAACTTGGCTTCACGCCGAACGAGGTTCGGGCGCTGCTCGAACTGCGTCGGCCTGGTAAGGCAACCTGCCGCGAGGGACAGGGGATCGCGAGGCACCACCTTGACCGGGTGCGTGCGAAGATCGCGGACCTGTCAAGGCTCGAACGTCTCCTGGCCGAAACCATCGAGCAGTGCCCCGGTGGGGCGGCTCCTGGATGCCCGGTGCTCGATATGATCGACCCCGCCGAGTGAGCTTCGGAGCACCCATCCGACGCCTGCATCCTCGGTAGACCCAGAGGCCCCCACCGTCGGTCCGCTCCGGCCGCGAACCAGAGCGGTTACAGGAAGCGGTCCTGGCATTCGGTTGCTTCAAACCTCGAATGTTCGGAAGTCCCAATCACGGCTGAGCCCGGCCCTCCCGAAATATCATGTCGTCTTCCTGATCGAATGTCGACGACGATGCGCTCCGGGGCCGGGCTCCCTGCTTCGCTTCCGGCCTTGTGGGACGCCGGCTCCGGGTAGCGCGGTGGCCCTCATCCTCGCAGCAGGCATGGTCCGAGAGGACCTCGATGACACGGCACTCGCCGACCCGGCCTTGGCCGCACGCGTCGGTCATGCGGGCGAGCTCGCCCTTCAGGGCCATGAGCCGCTCGATGCGGCGCTCGACCTCGGCCATGTGACGCCGGGCGATCTTGTCGACCTCGGCGCAGGAGCGGTCGGGCTGGGCGGCCAGCGCCAGTAACTCACGGATGGCGTCCACCTCGAAGCCGAGCTCGCGCGCGTGGCGGATGAAGGCCAGGCGCTCGATGTCAGCCCGCCCATAGCGGCGGCGGCCGCCTTCCGTCCGCGGCGGCGGCGGCATCAAGTCGGCCGTCTCGTAGTAGCGGATGGTCGTGGCGAGCACGCCGGTACGCCGCGACAGCTCGCCTATCGACAGCTCCATTTTTCCGCTTGCTCCTCTAGTCGCTGGAGGAAGTAGGCAGTCGTCCACGACTTGGAAAGGAGGCGTCATGGCCAAGGAGTGCTGCGGCTCGACCGTTGGCTGTCAGGCATCGAGGGCGGAACGTGCGCATCCGGCGGCGCCGCCGCAGGTCGTCGCGGGGGGCGATTGCGGCACGGGGGATGCCTGCGGCTGCTCTGGGGGCGTGCCCGTCTTCGACGGGGTCGACCCGCGCTACAAGCGCGTGCTGTGGACGGTCATCGCCGTCAACGGCGCCATGTTCCTGACCGAGATGGCCGCCGGGCACCTTGCCGGCTCGCAGGCGCTCCAGGCCGACGCCCTCGACTTCCTGGGCGACACGGTCACCTACGGCCTGAGCCTCGCGGTCATCGGAGCGTCCCTCAGGGCTCGGGCCACGGCGGCGCTCGCCAAGGGGCTGTCCCTCAGCGTGATGGCAGTCTGGGTCTTTGGCTCGACTGCCTACCACGTCCTGGTGCTCGGGGTGCCCAAGGCCGAGGTCATGGGCGTCATCGGGCTGATGGCCCTGGCAGCCAACCTCGGCTCGGTACTGCTGCTGCGCCCCTACAAGGACGGCGACGCCAACGTGCGCTCGGTCTGGCTGTGCTCGCGCAACGACGCCATCGGCAACGTCGTGGTGATGGTGGCTGCGCTCGGTGTCTGGGGTTCCGCGTCGGCCTGGCCCGACCTCGCCGTCGCGGCGGTGATGGCCGGCATCTTCCTGACCTCGTCGGTGCAGATCCTGCGGCAGGCCTGGGCGGAGTATCGCGAAGGCGCCGTCACGACGCGAACCGCGGCGTCCGGATAAGGCGCGCACCGATCCGCGTACAGACCAAGACGGATACAGGGACGACCATGACATCACACGACGCACGCGCAGGACATGATCACGGATCGCATGACCACGACGGCGAGGCGGGTCACGACCATGCCGGGCATTCCCATGGGCCAGGGCACAGCCATGCCCCCGCAAGCTTCGGGACGGCATTCGCCATCGGCATCGCGCTCAACGTCGGCTTCGTGGCCGTCGAGGCGACCTACGGGGTCCTGGCGAACTCGGTGGCCCTGCTCGCCGATGCCGGCCACAACCTCTCGGACGTGCTCGGCCTCATCGTGGCCTGGATCGCGACGGTGCTGGCCAGGCGGGCCCCGAGCGCGCGGTTTACCTATGGGATGAAGGCCTCGTCGATCCTGGCGGCCCTTTTCAACGCCGTGTTCCTGCTGGTCGCCGTCGGCGCCATCGCGTGGGAGGCGATCCAGAGGTTCGGTGAGCCCGTCCCGGTCGCAGGCAAGACCGTGATGGTCGTGGCCGCAATCGGCATCCTGGTGAACGGCATCACCGCGTGGCTGTTCGCCTCCGGGGCCAAGGGCGACATCAACATCCGCGGGGCGTTCCTGCACATGGCGGCCGACGCCGCCGTCTCGGCCGGGGTGGTCATCGCCGGCCTCGTCATCCTCTACACCGGATGGACGTGGCTCGATCCGGTGGTGAGCCTCGCCATCGTGGCCGTCATCGTCTGGAGCACGTGGGGGCTCCTGCGAGACAGTCTTACGCTGTCCCTCGCCGCCGTCCCGCCGGGCATCGACCCGGTCGCCGTACGCCGCCACCTCGAAGGGCTGCCCGGCGTCGCGGCCCTGCACGACCTGCACATCTGGGCGATGAGCACCACGGACACCTGCCTCACGGCGCACCTCCTCATGCCCGGCGGCCGTCCCGACGACGCCTTCCTGATGGCGGCGGCCACCGGCATCAGGGAGCGGTTCGGCATCAGCCACACGACCCTCCAGGTGGAGACGAGCGAGGCCACCGCCTGCGCCCTGGCTCCGGACCACGTGGTCTGAGCGCGGCATGCAAGCCTGGTCCTATACCCTGATCCCCGCCGCGGCCGCCGTCGTCGGCGCGGCGGTGGCGGTCAACCTGCGGCCGGGCCCCGTCCTGGTCAGCGCCATCCAGCACTTCGCCGCGGGCGTCGTCTTCGCGGCGGCCGCGGGCGAGATCCTGCCCGACGTCAAGCATGCCGGATCGCCCTGGGCCATGCTGGTCGGGGGCGCGCTCGGCGTCGCCGCGATGCTCCTCGTCCGTATCCTGGAGAAGCGGGTGAAGGGGCCGGCCGGGCTGATGTCGGTCACCGGCATCGACATCCTGGTGGACGGCCTCGTCCTCGGCATCGCCTTCGCGGCCGGGGCGAAGGCCGGCATCCTGCTCACCGTCGCGCTGACCATCGAGGTGCTGTTCCTGGGACTAACCGTGGCGAACGAACTCGGCGAGGGCGGCGCGTCGAAGGGCAAGGTGGTCGGCCTGACGGCCGCCCTCGTGCTGCTGCTCCCGCTCGGAGCCCTGCTCGGCGGGCCCGTCGGCTCGCTGCCCGCCGCCGTCCAGGCCGGCTTCCTCTCCTTCGGCCTGATCGCCTTGCTGTACCTCGTGACCGAGGAACTCCTCATCGAGGCGCACGAGACCGAGGACCGCCCCTGGGTGACGGCGATGTTCTTCGCGGGCTTCCTGCTGCTGCTCCTGCTCGACGGGATGATCGGCTAGGCTGTATCCGGAATGCTTGCCGCGGGCGAAACCAGGTCCCTCCCGGACGAGGCCCACATCCTGCTCGTCGAGGACGACGACGGCATGCGCGTGCTCGTCGGCCGCATCCTGCGGGAGAGCGGCTTCCGGGTCACGGGCTGCCGCGGCGGCGCCGAGATGTGGTCGCTCCTGCCCGACACGCCGGTTGACCTCGTCCTCCTCGACGTCATGCTGCCGGGCGCGTCCGGGTTCGACCTGCTCAGGGCCCTGCGGGCGAAGGGCACCGTCCCGGTCATCATGCTGAGCGCCCGCAACGAGGAGGCGGACCGGGTGCTCGGCCTGGAACTGGGCGCCGACGACTACGTCGCCAAGCCGTTCGGGCGCCCAGAACTCCTCGCCCGGATCCGGGCGGTGCTCCGCCGGTCGGCGCTCGCGCCGGTGCCGAGCGCGGCGTCGCGGCCGGAATCCCTCGCCTTCGCCGGCTGGCGGCTCGACCTGCGCAGCCGCGCCCTGACCGATCCCGAAGGCGCCGCCGTCGACCTGTCGGGCGCCGAGCACGACCTGCTGCTGGTGTTCCTGGAACACCCGGGCCGGGTGCTCGGCCGCGAGCAGATCCTGGAGATGGGCCGCGGGCGCCTCTCCGCGCCGTCGGACCGCAGCGTCGACACCCTGGTCAGCCGGCTGCGGCGCAAGCTCGAACCGCCCGCGGGGACGGCCGCCGTCATCAAGACGGTGCGGGGCACCGGCTACATGCTGGCCGCCAAGGTCGAGCGGGCATGAGGGGCGTCCTCGGCCTCGCCCGCAGCCTGGAGGGGCGCACCGTCGTCGTCCTGCTCCTGGCCGTGCTCCTCGTCCATGGCGGCGCGCTGGCGATCTACCGCCTCTCGGCGGCGGCCGCCGCCGACGAGGCCTTCGCCACCGAGGTCGCCCGCCAACTCGTCATCGCGCGCGAGGCCGTGTCGCGGCGCCCGCCGGAGGAGCGGGCTGACGAGGCCGAGGCCCTCTCGTCGAACCATTTCGAGATCGGCTGGGACGCCCCAGCGCCGGCTCGCCCCCCGGGGGCGACCGATCCCGCGCTCCGGGACCTGCGCGACCGCCTCCTCGCCCTCGAACCGGTCCTCGGGGCGGGGCTCGCCCTGAACCTGGAGGCGCCGGACGAGCCGCTCCACCGGCAGGACCTGCGCGGGATCATCCCGCTTCCGGACGGGAGCGCGCTGACCTTCCGGTCCGCGCACGCCCCGAGCCTCGTCCCCGTCGCGCCCTGGGCCTCGCTCGCCACCGCCATGGCCATCCTCGTCGGGGTGGCCGCGGTCGTCCTGATGCATCGGATCGCCGGCCCCTTGCGGGAGCTGACCCGGGCCACCGGACGGATCGGCCACGGCGCCCCCGTCCGGGTTCCCGAGATTGGTCCCGACGAGACCCGAGGGATCGGCCGTGCCCTCAACGCGATGCAGGAGCGCATCCACCGGCTGATCGGCGAGCGGACGCAGGCGCTCGCCGCCGTGTCCCACGACCTGCGAACGCCCATCACCCGGCTCCGCCTGCGCCTCGACCACGTCGAGGACCCGGCCGGGCGCCGCGCCATGGCCTCCGACCTCGACGACATGCAGGCGATGGTCGACGCGACGCTGGCCTACCTGGGGGGCGACGCCGACCCGGAGCCGCGGCAGGTCACCAACGTCGCGAGCATTTTGATGGGGGTCGCCGACGCCTCCGCGGATGCCGGCCGGGCGGTCGCATACGGAGGACCCGGCCGGGCCCTGGCGACGGTGCGCCCAGTCGCCTTCCGGCGGGCGCTGGAGAACCTCGTGGACAACGGCGTGCGCTACGGCGCGCGGGTGCGCATCGCCCTGGCGGCCGAAGAGACAGCGCTGGTCTTGCGCATCGACGACGACGGGCCCGGCATCCCGGCATGCGACGTCGCCTGCGCCTTCGAGCCCTTCACCCGCCTGGAGGGGTCGCGCAACCGAAACACCGGCGGGACCGGACTCGGCCTGACCATCGCGCGGCGGGCCGTGGAAGCGGAGGGAGGCACGCTCATCCTGACCACGAGGCCGGAGGGCGGATTGCGGGCCGAGATCCGCGTGCCCCGGGCTGGGCGCGGCGGCTGACACACTTCGTCACGAACGCGGCGTCCCGGAGACAAACGGCTTGGCTATCTCGGACTTCGAAGCGGCCGACGCGGTCGGCGCCGAACAGGAGACCGACAGATGAAGCGCACGCTCGCCGCCGTCCTCGCCGCCGGGATGCTGGCCGCGGCCACGGGGTCCGCCTTCGCCGTGGACAGCCACGGCAATGCCTCGAACCCCGAGCGCGCCGTCCCGAACACCGGTGGCGTGTCGGGCGGCCCGGCCCATCGCGACGACCCGCGCGTCAGCGAGGCCCGTGAGAAGCGGCCCGACGGCAAGCCGGCGCATTCGGACAACGACGGGCATGCCCACGGGCACAGCCACGACAAGCCCGGCAAGAAGTGAGCTCGCCGGGCAGGCCGCGGGGGCGGGAGGCGCGGACATGCGGATGCTGCCCCTGCTCGTCGTCTTCGCGCTCCTGGCCGCGGTGATCGGCTACGCGCTCGCCGAGCCTGCTCGGCACGTCGTTCACGATGCGCCGACCCCTCGCGCGTCGTGATGCGCCCGCACCGGCGCGAGCCGGTGCGGGCGACCTCTTCTCGACGCCAGGCGGCGACCTCAGTCGTCGAAGTCGTGATGGTGATGGTGCCGCTCGAACCGGCCCGGCCCGTAATCCTCGCGGCGCGGGTGATGGTGCCGGACCACGACGTCGTCATGGTTGCCGTGGCGGTAGACATCGACATGGTCGTGCGGCCGCCGCTCGCCGTAGCCGTAGCCGCGCTCGTAATACTGGGCCGAGGCCGCGGCCGGCGCGAGGAGGATGGCCGCCGCCATCAAGCCTGCTAGGTGCCGTCGCATCGCTGTCTCCTCCGGGGATTCCTATTGCGGCGGTTTGCGCGGCGGCCGTTGAACAGGTTCTGAGACCGTCGTTCAGGAAGCCGTCACCCCAGGTTCGCCGACGTCCTCGAAATGCGAGGGGCCGGGCCGGACGTCGCTGCCCCCGGCCCGGCCCCGTCGCGATGTCAGCCGCTCAGTGGCGGTGCTCTTCCACGACGGTCTTCTCGTGATGGTCGTCATGATGTTCGTGCACGACCGGCCGGTCGCGATGGTTCTCCTCGACGGTGGTGTGCGTATGGTCGACATCGCGGCGGTGGCCGTCGCCGTGAACCCCGACTCCGCCGGGGCCGACGTCCACGTGCTGGGCGAGCGCACCGACCGGCGCGAGGGCCAGGGCGGCCGCGGCGGCGGCGGCGAACATGATCTTCATCCAAGGATCTCCATGTTTCGCGGTCGGCCGGGAATGCGGCCCCCCGCGAAACCGTTCCCGGATTTTCCTCGCCCGGTATTCGTCTCGGCCGAGCGAGAAACGGCTTGGCCGCTTTCGCGTCGTGACCGCGGCTGACCTTGCATGGCGGCCACAAAATCTGTTCAGACCGGGTTCAAGAGGCCAGGACGATGCCTTGTCCGATCCGGGATAAATCGCGCATAAGGCCGGAGATGGGTTCAGGACGCGGGCATAGCCGCAGGTGGGCGGCACGGGGATGGTGGGCGTTCGCCGCACGCCTGCTCGCGCTCGCCCTCGCCCTGTCCCTCGTCGCGCCCGCCGCCGGCCTCGCCGCCGACGTCGCGTACCACGATGGCGGCGGCAGGCACGTCACGGAGATCGCGAGCATTGAGGCCGCGCCCGACACCGGCGCGACCGACCCCGGCATGGCCTGCCACCTCCATTGTGGCTGCCACCAGGCGGCACCCGCCGTGGCGGACTTCTCGGAGCCGGTCTTCGGGGTCGCCCGGCTGGCCTATGCGCATTTGAGCCAGACGGTTTCCTCCGTCTCGCCGGACCGCCTGCCGAGGCCCCCCCGCGCCTGAGGTGACGCCGCAGAGGCGCGTCCCGAACCCGGAGCCCGCGCTCCGGGCCACTCCTCACGCCACAGAAGCGGGACTGCCGCGTCCGTCCGAACGGCGCCCGATCCCGGCCGAGCAGGTCTCATGCGCATCCTCATCACCGCGGTCCTCGTGGCCGCCGGCATCGTCGTCGGCGCCGCCGTCCCCGCCATATCCGCGTTCGTCCGCGGCCTCCTGACATCGGCCGGGCTGCCGCCGGCCATCCTCACCTTCGCCGCCGGCCCGCCCCCTGGCGGGAAGGCGCCGAAGGATGAGGCCGACCATGCCGAAGGCGACGGCCACGACCACGGCAAGGCCGCCGCGCCGAAGGCCGAGGGAGCCCACGCTCACGGCGAGCACGAGCATTCCGAGGCGGAGGGCGAGGAAGGCCACGTCAAGATGACGGCCGAGCAGGTCGAGGGGCAGGACATCGGCGTCGCCAAGGCCGAGGGCGGGACGCTCTCGCGACACGTCCTGGTGCCCGGCACCATCACGCCCGATACCGACCGGATCGCCCGCGTCCCCGCCCGCGTCGTCGGCACGGTGTCCGAGATGCGCAAGCGCCTGGGCGACGACGTCAGGAAGGGCGAGGTGGTCGCCCTCCTCGACAGCCGGGAAGTCGCCGACGCCAAGAGCGAGTACCTCACCGCGATGGTCCAGTCCGACCTCCAGAAGATCAACTTCGAGCGCCAGCAGAAACTCTTGGCGTCGGCGGCGGCATCCCAGGCGGCGTTCGACAACGCCAAGGCCGTGTTCCAGGAGAACCAGCTGCGCGTCGACCTCGCCCGCCAGAAGCTCTCGGCGCTGGGCCTGAACGCCGCCGAGGTCGCCGCCGCGCAGAAACGCGACGAGGCGACGCCGAACGCCTCGACGCTGCGCCAGTACGAGCTGCGGGCGCCCATCGCCGGCCGCATCGTGGAGCGCAAGGTCGATGTCGGCACGGCGGTGGGCAAGGAGGGCGACCCTGCCGACGTCTACACCGTCGCCGACCTCTCGACCGTCTGGATCGAGCTCGCGGTCCCCACCTCCGACCTCGCCGAGGTCCGGGAGGGCGCGCGGGTCACCGTGAACCGCGGCGGCCGCAGCGAGCAGGGCAAGGTGGTGTTCGTCAGCCCGCTGCTGAACGCCGACACCCGGTCCGCCCGGGTCGTGGTCTCGCTGCCCAACAAGGACATGGCCTGGAGGCCCGGCACCTACGTCACCGCCGAGGTCGAGACCGCGACGGACCAAGTGCCGGTGCGGGTCGCCAAGTCGGCGCTCCAGACCGTCGAGGGCAAGCGCGTCGTCTTCGTGCGCACGGACGAGGGCTTCGAAAAGCGCGAGGTCGAGCTCGGGCGCTCCGACGACGACGGCTTCGAGGTCGTCTCGGGCCTCAAGCCCGGCGAGACCATCGCGGTGGCCAACACCTTCCTCCTCAAGGCCGAGCTCGGGAAGAGCGAAGCCGACCACGACCATTGAGGAAGCCCGACATGATCAGCCGCATCCTCGACTTCTCCGTGCACCAGCGCTGGCTGGTTCTGCTCCTGTCGCTGCTGGCCGCCGGCTTCGGCGGCTACTCGGTCACCAAGCTGCCGATAGACGCGGTGCCCGACATCACCAACAACCAGGTGCAGATCAACACGACGGCGCCGTCGCTCTCGCCCGTCGACATCGAGAAGCAGGTCACCTACCCGGTCGAGACCGCGCTCGCGGGCATCAAGGGGCTCGAATACACCCGCTCGCTCTCGCGCAACGGCTTCTCGCAGGTCACCGCGGTCTTCGCGGAGAAGCTCGACATCTACTTCGCCCGCCAGCAGGTCGCCGAGCGCCTCGCGCAGGTGAGGCGGGACCTGCCGCCCGGCACCGAGCCCAGCATGGGGCCGATCTCGACCGGGCTGGGCGAGATCTACATGTGGTCGATCCATTACGCGAAGCCCGGCGAGCGCACGGTCTCGAAGGCGGGCAAGCCCGGCTGGCAGCCCGATGGCAGCTACCTGACCCCCGAGGGCCAGCGCCTGAAGACCGAGCTGGAGCAGACCGCCTACCTGCGCACCGTCCAGGACTGGATCATCCGCCCCCTAGTCAAGACCGTGTCCGGCGTGGCCGGGGTCGACGGCATCGGCGGCTTCGAGAAGCAGTACCACGTCCAGCCCGACCCGACGCGGCTCGCGTCCCTCGACCTGTCCTTCTCGGACGTCGCCCGGGCGCTGGAGGCCAACAACGCCAACCAGGGCGCCCGCTACCTGGAGGACAACGGCGAGGGCTACGTCGTGCGCGCCGCCGGCCGCCTGGAGAGCATGGACGAGATCGGCGACGTGGTCGTCGCCACCCGGGGCGGCGTGCCGGTGCGGATCAAGGACATCGCCGAGGTCCGCATCGGGCGCGACCTGCGCACGGGCTCGGGCAGCGAGGACGGCCAGGAGGTCGTCGTCGGCACCGCCCTGATGCTGATCGGCGAGAACAGCCGCACGGTGGCTGCCGCGGTCGACGCGCGCATGGAACAGATCCGCAAGAGCCTGCCGCCCGGCGTCGAGGTCCAGACCGTCCTCGACCGGACCCGGCTCGTCGAGGCGACCGTGAAGACGGTGGTGAAGAACCTGTCCGAGGGCGCGGCTCTCGTCATCGTCATCCTGTTCCTGCTGCTCGGCAACATCCGGGCCGCCATCATCACGGCCCTGGTCATCCCGGTCGCCATGCTGATGACCATGACCGGCATGGTCGAGGCGAAGATCTCGGCCAACTTGATGAGCCTCGGCGCCCTCGATTTCGGGCTGATCGTCGACGGGGCGGTGATCATCACCGAGAACGCCCTGCGCCACCTCGCAGAGAAGCAGCAGGAGCTGGGCAGGGGGCTCGACACCGAGGAGCGCCTCCAGACGGTCCGCGCCTCAGCCGAGGAGATGATCAAGCCGTCGCTCTACGGGCAGGCGATCATCATCTTGGTCTACGTCCCGCTCCTGACCTTCACGGGGGTCGAGGGCAAGATGTTCGAGCCGATGGCGCTGACCGTGATCATCGCGCTCGTGGCGGCCTTCGTGCTGTCGCTGACCTTCGTGCCGGCGCTCATCGCCATCGTCATCACCGGCAAGGTCACGGAGAAGGACAACCTCATCATCCGGGCGCTCAAGGCCGCTTACCGCCCGGTGCTCGGCGCGGCGGTCCGGGCGCCGTTCGTCTTCGTCGGCGCGGCGCTCCTGCTGCTCGTCGGGGCGGGCATCCTGTTCACCCGCCTCGGGACCGAGTTCATCCCGCAGCTCGACGAGAAGAGCATCGCCCTCAACGCCACCCGAATCCCATCGACCTCCCTCACCCAGTCGCAGGCGATGCAGCTCAAGGTCGAGAAGGTGGTCTCGAAATTCCCGCAGGTGGCCTACGTCTTCTCGAAGACCGGCACCGCCGAGGTCGCCTCCGACCCGATGCCGCCGAACTCCTCAGACACCTTCGTCATCCTGAAACCCCAGGAGGAGTGGCCCGAGCCGAGCCTGTCCAAGGCCGAGTTGCAGGAGCAGATCGAGAAGGCGGTCGGGGCGCTCGCCGGCAACGTCTACGAGTTCTCCCAGCCGATCCAGCTGCGCTTCAACGAGCTGCTCGCCGGCACCCGGGGCGACCTCGCCGTGAAGGTGTTCGGCGACGAGTTCGAGCCGATGCTGAAGGCGGCCAACCAGGTCGCGGCGGTCCTGAAGGGCATCGACGGCGCCGAGGACGTCAAGGTCGAGCAGACGGCGGGCCTGCCGTTCCTGGAGATCAAGATCAACAAGGCCGAGGCGGCGCGCTACGGCCTGAGCACCGGGGCGATCCAGGAGGTCATCGGCGCGGCCATCGGGGGACGGGACGCCGGCGTCGTGTTCGAGGGCGACCGTCGCTTCCCCATCGTCGTGCGCCTGACCGACAAGGTCCGCGAGGACCGGGAGGCCCTGGAGAACATCCCGGTGCCGCTGCCGGCGGGCCCGAACGGCCGGGCGAGCTCGGTCCTGCTCAAGCAGGTGGCGAGCTTTTCGGTCACCGAGGGACCGAACCAGATCTCGCGCGAGAACGGCAAGCGGCGGGTCGTGGTCACGGCCAACGTGCGCGGGCGGGACATCGGCTCGCTCGTCGCGGAGGCGCAGGCGAAGGTTGGAAGCCAGGTGCAGCTGCCGCCAGGTTCCTACCTCACCTGGGGCGGGCAGTTCGAGAACCTCGCCTCGGCCAAGCGGCGGCTGATGGTGGTGGTACCGGTCTGCTTCTTCCTGATCTTCCTGTTGCTGTACTCGGCCCTGGGCTCGCCGCGGGACGCGCTGCTGGTGTTCAGCGCGGTGCCGCTTGCCCTCACCGGGGGCATCTTCGCGCTTTGGCTGCGCGGCATGCCGGTCTCGGTACCGGCGGCGGTCGGGTTCATCGCGCTCTCGGGCGTTGCGGTCCTCAACGGCCTCGTCATGCTGACCTTCATCAAGCAGCTCGTGGCGGAGGGCCGGCCGAAGCGCGAGGCCATCCTGGAGGGCGCCATGACCCGGTTGCGGCCGGTGGCGATGACGGCGCTGGTCGCCTCGCTCGGCTTCGTGCCCATGGCCATCGCCACCGAGACCGGCGCCGAGATCCAGCGGCCGCTCGCCACCGTGGTCATCGGTGGCCTGATCAGCGCCACCCTGCTGACCCTGATCGTGCTGCCGGCCCTGTACGCCCGGTTCGGCAAGGTTGTCGTCCCGAAGGTCGCGGAGCGGCCGCGGGAGCCGGGGCCACGACACCTCAAGGCGGCGGAGTAGACGAGATGCGACGCGTCCCAACCTGGTTGGCGGCTCCTTTCGCCTTCCTCGCGCTGACGGGTGCGGCTCCGGGCGCGGACGGAGGCGTCGGCGAGGCTCCGTTCGGCCTCGCGTGGGGGCCCGTCGCCGACGTGCCGCGCCCGCTCAAGGCCGACCGCGAGGCCAACCTGACCGCGCTGTACTACCCGCGTGGCTGGCGGCCGGCCGTCGGGTCGGCAACGGCCGAGGTCGTGCTGGTGGTCTGCCGCGAGGAGGGTCTGCAGGAGGTCGTCTGGGTGGGGCTCCCCCTGGCGGGCGAGGAACTCGCGCGCGTGCGCCGCGCCATCCACGACGAAGGGGTGCGCCGCTACGGCGAGCCGACACCGGGGCCATCGGCCGATTCCGAGCTCTGGCCCGGCGGTCGGGCTCTCCTGGCCAGCCGCGAGGCTCCGGACGGGCGGCACGAGCTCGTCATGGCGGCGTTCGGTCCCGGCTACGCGGCCTGCTCGGCCGCCCACCTCGCCGCGACCGGACACCCCGCCGGCGCGCACGTGGCCGAGCTCATCGGCTCCTCCGGCCCCTGAGGCGGCCGGTCCGGGACGGCAACGAAAGACTGGGAGCGACATGGGACACGGACACGCGCACGGCGGCGGCCACGGGCATTCGCACGGCGGCGGCATACCCGCGGGCTCGGCGGCGGGCAGGAACAAGGGGCGCCTAGCCTGGGCGCTCGCCCTGACGCTGACCTACATGGCCGCGGAGGTCGTCGGCGGCCTGCTCACCGGCAGCCTCGCGCTGCTGGCCGATGCCGCCCACATGGTCACGGATGCCGGCGGCCTCGCGCTGTCGCTGCTCGCCATCCACTACGCGGCCAAGGCGCCGTCGCCGGGCAAGAGCTTCGGCTACATGCGCTTCGAGATCCTGGCGGCCCTCGCCAACGCCGTCGTGCTGCTCGGGGTGACGGCCTACATCCTGTACGAGGCCTACCGGCGCTTCTTCGAGCCGACCGAGATCCTCGGCTGGCCGATGATGCTGGTCGCGTTCGTCGGCCTCGGGGTGAACCTCGCCAGCATGAGACTCCTCGCGGGCGGATCGTCGGAAAGCCTCAACGTCAAGGGCGCCTACTTCGAGGTCTTCTCCGACATGCTGGGTTCGGTCGGCGTCATCGCCGCGGCCCTCGTGGTGATGGCGACGGGCTGGCGATGGGTCGATCCGCTGGTCGGCGCCGGCATCGGCCTGTTCATCGTGCCGCGCACCTGGCGCCTGTTGAGCGAGGCGCTTCACATCCTGCTGGAGGGAACGCCTCTGGGTGTCGATCTTGCCGCGCTACGAACGGAGATCGAGGCGATGCCTGGCGTGCGGCGCGCCTACGACCTTCATGCCTGGACGCTGACCTCCGGCTTCGACGCGATGAGCGGCCACGTGGTCATGGACGACGTCGCCGCCGGACCCGACCTCATCCGCGCGGTCCGGCGTCTGGTGAAGGAGCGACACGGCATCGAGCACGTCACCGTCCAGGTCGAGGACGAGGCGCTTTCGGCCGAGGCCGCGCGCCTGCCCGTGTGACGGCGAGCATCCGGCATGAGCAAGAAATCGGCGCGGCTGCAGAGCGAGTGGGCGCCAAATCCTCGGCGCAAGCGACGGGTCAGGCCATACGTCCGCAAAGCCGCGGATCGAATGATGATAGCGATCTGTATCGGATTGCCTCTGGCCGTATTGTTTCTCCAATACTTCAAGCACCTCATGAAGTGATGCCTGAGTAATGATGCTTGACTATGCAAGGTGTTTTCAATGAATGATCTACAAACGCACCATTTTGCCGTGACGACAACGGCGATGCTTGCGGTTCTGAGAACATCGACCATCGCCATGATGACCCTTCTCATGCAAAAACTTTCAGCACCTGAACGGGAAGAGGTTTTCGCAGAGATCGCGGCGACAATCGGTGAGTTGCCCCCGGATTATTCCCAGGCAGGCCCCGTGGGGACCAAGTTCTACGAAGAGGTGGTGGCCGAGGCGCCGGCGCTCGCGAAGGCATTCGTCCAAGATTTGCGTAGATCTCTTGGTTGAAATCCGATGAGACCATTTATCAGTTATCGAGTGTTGGTGACGGAGAGCAGAGGTCCCGCGGACCTGACGCGCCTGTCGCCTTTTCTGTGCTCGGTGCCCGGCCCGTCACTGAGGCTTAGGCGTCTCCGTATCGAGTGCCAACTGGGCATGGCGGATCTTCCTGGCGACACCGCGCCTGCGCGGGTTGCTCGCCCTGAATTTCGCCGTCGCGGCGGCCGGCGCCATGGTCATCGTCAATACCGTGGTAATCGTCCAGGCCCTGCTCGGACGCCCCCAGCACGACGTCGCCCTTGCCCTTGGACCCTTCGGCGCGGGCTCGATGGCCGCCGCCCTGGTCCTACCGCGGGTCCTGGACCGCCTGTCCGACAGGGGTGTGATGCTGCCGTCCGCCGCCTTCCTCGGAGTCGTCCTCGTCGGGGTCGCTGCCCTGACCTGGTGCGGGGCCATCGGCTGGCCCGTACTGCTCGGGACCTGGCTCGTCCTTGGGATCGGCTACTCCGCCGCCCAGTTCGCGCTCTCGCACGCGTCGTGGCTCCTCACTTACCCGCTGGCGGGCTGCCTCGGCGCTGCCGTCGGGATGCCCGCGACCCTGGCGGCACTCGGCGCCCTGACCGTCGCGGGCGTCGCGGCGGCGGCCATGCTTTGGCCTGCATCCGACCCGGACGTCGTCGCACATGCCCACGCGGACCTCGACCCGTCCCACCCCCACGTGCGGGGGATCGGTCAGGGCCGGCACGAGCATGCTTTCGTCATCGACGACCTGCATCGGCAATGGCCGTCCAGGGCGAATTAGGAACCACACGGCGAGCGTTGGAACGGCGACGCTCAGGGGGGGGCGTCGGGTGCCGGACATCCCTCATCCGATGGTCTGTCGGGGGCCGTGAGGATTGCGTCGCGGCAGGTCCGCATCGAGGGGAACACGGCATGAGGACGTTGCTCGGATCCTGGCAGCTGTGGGCGCTGCTTTCTGCCGCCTTCGCGGCGTTGACCGCGATCTTCGCCAAGGTCGGCATCGAGAACGTCAATTCCGACTTCGCCACCTTCATCCGCACGGTCGTCATACTCTGCGCCCTCGGCGCCATCCTGGTCGGCACGGTCCAGTGGGTACCGGTCGGGTCGGTCTCGGCCAGGACCTACGTGTTCCTGGTGCTCTCGGGCCTCGCCACGGGCGGCTCATGGATCTGCTACTTCCGCGCCCTCAAGCTCGGCGAGGCCAGCCGCGTGGCCCCGGTCGACAAGCTCAGCGTCGTGCTGGTGGCCGTCTTCGGGGTCGTCTTCCTCGGCGAACGTCTATCTCCACCGAATTGGCTCGGCGTCGCCCTCATCGCCGCCGGGGCCGTGCTCGTCGCCTATCGAGGATGAAGCCGGCGGGAAGGGATGCGTCGCGGCGCAGTCCAGGGCGAGGGCTCGAAACCGGACGGACCGACCGATGCGCGTGCTGTTGATCGAGGACGACCGGATGATCGGCGAAGGGCTGTCGAACGGCCTCTCGGCCGAGGGCTATTCCGTCGATTGGGTCCGCGACGGCGGCGAGGCCGAGACGGCCCTGCTCAACGGCGGCCACGCGCTCGCGCTGCTCGACCTCGGCCTGCCGGGCGGGGACGGACTTCGGGTGCTTCGATCCGCCCGGGCGGCCGGGATCGACACGTCGGTGCTCATCATCACGGCGCGGGACGGCCTCGAAAGCCGCGTCGCAGGCCTCGACCTCGGGGCGGACGATTACCTGGTCAAGCCGTTCGAGATGCGCGAGCTGCTCGCCAGGATGCGGGCCATCCTGCGCCGTCGGGCCGGGCGGGCGAGCGCGCGGCTCGTGGCCGCCGAGACCGAACTCGACACGGAAAGCCACGTCCTGTCCCACGCCGGGACCGTCGCGGTCCTGTCGGCGCGCGAATACGCCCTCATGCACGCCCTGATGGAGCGACCGGGGCGCATCCTCTCTCGTGCGCAGATCGAGGAACGCATCTACGGGTGGGGCGAGGAGGTCGAGAGCAACGCGGTGGACGCCCTGATCCTCACGGTCCGTCGAAAGGTCGGCAAGGGCGTGATCCTGAATGTCCGCGGCGCAGGTTGGATGGTACCCAAGCCATGAGGGCCGCCTCCCTGCGCCGCACGACGCTCGTCTGGATGACCGCCCTGCTCGCCGGAATCGGCTTGGCCGCGATGGTCGCGGCCTATGCCCTCGCGCGGATCGAGGCGGCCGATTTCCTCGACGGGCAGTTGCGGCAAGTCGCCCTCAACGCCGGTCCCGGGCTAACGGACGCGGACGCGCCGCCCGCCGCCGACCAGGACCCGGAGGACCAACTCGCCGTCACCATCTGGAAGGACGGGCAGGTCCTGCGCGACGACCGCGGCGTCGACGTCCGCCACCCCGGCCGCACGGGATATGCGAACGTCGTCATGGGCGGCGAGCTCTGGCGCACATACACGACCGCCAACGGCACAACGACGGTCCGGGTCGCCCAGCGCGACGTCGTGAGGGCGGAGTTCGCACGCAATGCGGCGCTCGGTGCCGTGGCCCCCCTGCTGCTCCTCGTCCCGCTGTCGTGGATCGTCGTCGGCTGGGCGATGAACCGGGCGCTCGGGCGGCTCGACGGCTTGGTGCATGACCTCGCCGGGCGCGGCGCCGCCGCCCAAGGCCCCTTGCCGACGCGCGGCGTGCCGACGGAGGTGGCGCCCCTCGTCGAGGCCATGAACGGGCTCATCCTTCGCCTGCAGGCCGCTCTGGCCGCCCAGAAGCGGTTCGTCGCCGACGCGGCGCACGAACTGCGTACGCCGCTCGCCGCGATGCAGATCCAACTCGACTCCCTCGGCGGGCCTGCCGGTGGCGGGAGCGACGCGCGGCGTACGGCGCTGGCGGACGGCCTCCGGAGGGCGAACCGGCTGGTGGATCAACTGCTCCGTCTCGCCCGGCTCGACGACGGTGCCGAGGCGCGTCCTGCATCCGTCGACCTCGGCCAGCTCCTGCTCGACTGCGTCGCCGACCACGTCGTGCTCGCCGAGCGCAAGGACATCGACCTGGGCGTGCATATCGAGACACCCGCGACGCTTCACGCGTCGGAGGACGAGGTCCGCGTCCTGTTCGCCAACCTCGTCGACAACGCCCTGCGCTACACGCCGTCCGGAGGCCAGGTCGACGTCCGTCTGCTGAACCGGGACGGTGCGTGCGTCGTCACGGTTCGGGACACCGGCTGCGGGCTGCCGCCGGGAAGCGAGGGCCGCCTGTTCGACCGCTTCTTCCGGGCCGCGCCACCGGAAGTCGAAGGCACAGGGCTCGGGCTCGCCATCGCCCGCCGCATCGCGGAGCGCAACGACCTCGGCCTGACGGTCGAAAACCGACGTGACGGGCAGGGGACCCTCGCAACCGTCAGACTGCCGGCCTGAGGCCGAGCCTGCGGCTCCTTTGGACGAAGCTCATTCTGCCCTCATTATGGCTCGCTATCACGGTGCCCGACCATGACGGACGGGAGACGGGGATGAGCGAGATCCAGCGCCAGATCTTGAACAAGGTACCGGAGGTCACCGCGGTCTTCTGGGTCATCAAGATACTGTCCACGACCGTCGGCGAGACCGGCGCGGACTACCTCGCGGTGAACGTCGGCCTGGGTGCCGCCGTCACCGCCACCCTCACGGCCGGCCTCCTCGCGGCCGTCCTCGCCCTGCAGGTGCGCGAGTGGCGCTACTTGCCCTGGACCTATTGGTCGACCGTCGTCCTCGTCAGCGTGGTCGGCACGCAGGTTACCGACATCCTGACCGACAAGCTCGGCGTGAGCCTCTTCGTCAGCACCGGCGTGTTCGCGGCCGCCCTCGCCACCGTGTTCGCCCTTTGGTACGCGACCGAGCGGACGCTCTCGATCCACGCCATCGTGACCCGGCGCCGCGAGGCGTTCTACTGGCTCGCCATCCTCCTGACCTTCGCGCTCGGCACGGCCGCGGGCGACCTGGCTACCGAGGCGCTGGGGCTCGGCTTCAATCTCGGCGTCGTCATCTTCGGCACGATGCTGGCCGCCCTCGCCCTCGCCTGGCGCCTCGGCACGAACCCGGTGACGATCTTCTGGCTCGCCTACATCGTCACGCGCCCCCTCGGCGCATCGCTGGGCGATCTGCTGTCGCAGGCACGGGAATACGGCGGCCTCGGCTTCGGCACGGCCTCCACCAGCCTCGCCTTCTTCGCCGTCATCGTCGCCCTGGTGACGTCCCTGAGCCTCGTCTCCGGACGCCCTGGCGAGCCGGCCGGACAGCGGCGGGCCTGACCGTCCGCCGCCTCCCGCATCCCCATCCTCCAGTCCTTCCAACGCCGCACGACACGGAGCGAATGACCATGCGAAACATCCTCCTCGCCGCCATCGCCGCGACGGTCATCGGCGCCACGGCCGCCCCCCTGGGCCTGCAGGCGATGCAGGACGCCGCCGTCGGAGCGACGCCCAAGGCGATGGCGGCCTCGAAGCTCGGCGACCTCTCCAAGTTCCGGACCATCGTCGTCGACGTAAAGGCGATGACCGACCGGGGCGACCTCGCCGCCGCCAAGACGCGCATCAAGGACCTGGAATTGTCCTGGGACGCGTCCGAGGCCGGCCTGAAGCCGCGAGCCGCCGCCGACTGGCACGTCGTGGACAAGGCCATCGACCGCACCCTCGACGCGTTGCGGGCTTCGAACCCCGATCCGGCCGCCTGCCGTCGCGCGGTCGACGACCTGCTCGCCATCATCGACCAGACCCACACCGCGTGAGCCAGCCCTCGCTTTCCCACGGCAGCCCGATGCAACCGACCGAGCGACCCGGACACGTCGAACCCGCCAAAGTGCCAGAAGCCACCGCCGGGTTCTGGGCCATCAAGATCGTGGCCACGACGTTGGGCGAGGTCGGCGGCAACGCGGTCACGTTGACGCTCGGTCTCGGCTATCTCGCCGGCACGGCGATCTTCGGGGCCGCCCTGGCGGTGCTGCTCGCCGCACAGGTCCGGGCGGACCGCTTCCAGCCGCTCCTGTACTGGGCCGTGGTCACCGCGACGACGCTCGCAGGCACGACCCTCGCCGACTTCTGCGACCGGTCCCTCGGCATCGGCTACGCGGGCGGGTCCCTGGTGTTGCTCGGATTGGTCGTCGCGACCCTGATCCTGTGGAAGCGCACGCTCGGCACGGTCGCCGTGGAGACGGTACGGTCCCCGCGGGCCGAAGGTTTCTATTGGGCCACGGTCATGTTCTCCCAGACGCTCGGCACCGCGTTGGGCGACTGGATGGCCGACAGCAGCGGACTCGGGTACAACGGGAGCGCGCTCCTCATCCTCGTCGCGCTGGTCGTGGTCACGGCCCTCCAACTGCGAACGCGCGTTTCCAGGCCGATGCTGTTCTGGACGGCGTTCGTCCTGACGCGGCCGCTCGGCGCCACCCTCGCCAACTCGCTCGACAAGCCAGTCGCTTCCGGCGGCCTGGGCATCGACGACATCACGATCTCCGGCGTGCTCGCGCTCGTCATGGCCGGGCTCGTCCTCCTCATCCCGCAGCGTGCCGGTCGCCGGGCGGCCTGCGCCGACGCGCCGTGAGGTTTCCCCTCGAAGAAGGAGCAGGTCCGATGGACGACCGTTACGAACGCGCTCTGAGCAAGGTGCCGGAGGTCACGCTGGGCTTTTGGATCATCAAGATCCTGGCCACGACGCTCGGGGAGACCGGCGGCGATACCGTCACCATGACCCTCAATTGGGGCTACCTCGCCGGTACCGCCCTGTTCGCCGTGCTGCTGGTCGCGCTCGTGGTCGCCCAGGTCATGTCGAAGCGGTTCCACCCGGTCCTGTACTGGTCCACGATCGTCGCCTCGACCACCTTCGGTACGACGATGGCGGACTTCGCCGACCGCTCGCTCGGCATCGGGTACACCGGCGGGTCGACCCTGCTCCTCGTTTGCCTCGCGGCCGTGCTCGGGCTCTGGTACGCGACCGAGGGCACCGTGTCGGTGAACACGGTTTCGACCCCCCGGGTCGAAGCGTTCTATTGGGGGGCGATCACCTTCTCGCAGACGTTGGGCACCGCGCTCGGCGACTGGCTCGCGGACACCGGCGGCCTCGGCTACGAGGGCGGCGCCCTCGTCTTCGCGGCGGCGCTCGCGGTCGTCGTCGCCCTTTACTACCGGACCTCGGTTTCGCGCGTCACGCTCTTCTGGGCGGCGTTCATCCTGACCCGCCCGCTCGGGGCCACGGTGGGCGATTTCCTCGACAAGCCGGTCGCCGACGGCGGGTTGAACCTGAGCCGGCCGCTCGCCTCCGCCGTGATCGCGGCCTTCATCGTCGCGCTCATCGTCCTCCTCCCGCAAAGGGCCGGTCAGCATCCGACAGAGGGAGCACAGGCGTCGCGCTGACCCGGACGTTCCCGTGCGAGCGCCGAACGGCCACCGTGCCTTGCCCAAAGCTTCCGGATCGCCACGTCCAAGCGTATGATGAGGGGGAACCTATAGTGCCAAAGCATGCCCGCTGCATTACGCGACGACTTCATCGGGCGGGATGAGTACGAACGCCTCTGCGAAGCGGCGGAGGAAGGGGAGCGGCTGGAGTACATCGACGGGCAGGTTGTCCGCATGCTGGTCGGCGGCTCCATCGCCCACCATGCCTTGACCCGGTGCCTCGATAACCTGATTGCCGACCGCCTCCCCCCGGCGGGCCGTGCGCGTCATTACGTCAGACGATGCGGCTCCAAGCGGGAACGGCACGCGTCTACCCGGATGTCTTCGTCGCCTGCGGGGATACCGTCGAACCGGATCCGGAGACCAACAGCGTCCGTTCGGCGACCGTCATCGTGGAGGTTCTGCCCCCCGCGACCGAACGGTACGACCGCGGCGGGAAATGGCTCGAATACCAGACGCTGCACGACCTCATGCATTTCGTCCATGTCGCGCAGGACCAACGCCGGGTCGGATTCTTCCACCGTCAGGGAGACGGATGGCACTACGAACTCCTACAAGGACCGGACGCCGTCCTTCGGCTAGCGGCCATCGGGGTCGAGTTGAGGCTCGACGATTTCTACTCGTCCATCCCGCTGCTAGCCACGGAGGGCGGCGACCTCGCTACCCAAGCCACGTTTGCCACCGTTCAGGTATCGGGCATTGCGGGGATGAAGGGTCTTCCACGCTCGCCGGACATCTACGCCATGGTTACGGAGATGGACGCCGGCGAGTGTGAGGCGGCCGTAGCTGCCATCGTCGGCTTGGTCGGTACGCCCGCGATGGTGGATTGGAAGTCCGTACTGCCGGAGCGGCTGCAGAACCGGCTGGATGCTGTTCTGAGCGCCAGCACTTACTATTAGGCAGTCCTTTCAGGAGCCGGGCGGCTTAATCATAACCGAAGGGGGGCGGCCCCATGAGGGCTTGGGCGTCCTCCAACGCCCGGTCGACGTTGCGGGGGTGTTTGCCCGCTCTGGCACCCGCCGCGACGACCAACGCCGGATGGAACCCCGTCTTCATTACCCACTCCGAACCTAAGCGGTCCGTACCCCGACGGCTAGGGCGGCCATGGCGCTCAGCAGGTAACCGACCTCAAAGCGTTGGATCTCGGTCACCAAAGGGCACTGACGAAAGCTTGATGTTGACAGCGGAGAGCATCTCTGAATCAATGCTCTCCCAACCTGAAAACCTGCCGATACGCCGGCGAGGTCAGGCTTCTCAGTAAATCGGTCCACATAATTCGCTTCCCGGGACATATTTTACTGAGAAATTACATCGCAAGCGTTCACACGTCGAGGTTCGAGACGGTGAGCGCGTATTCCTGGATGAACTCCCGGCGGGGCTCGACCACGTCGCCCATCAGCTTGACGAAGAGATCGCCCGCATCGGTGGCGTCCTTCACCTTCACCTGGAGCAGCGAGCGCACATCGCGGTCCAACGTCGTCTCCCAGAGCTGCTGGGCGGTCATCTCGCCGAGGCCCTTGTAGCGCTGCAATTGCAGGCCCTTGCGGCCAAAGGCCATCACCGCCTCGAACAGGCCGACCGGCCCGTGAAGCACCGTCTCGTCCGTCTTGCGCACGAGGGTGACGGCCTCGCCGTAGATCTCGCGGAAGGTATCGGCGCGCTCCGCGAGGCGGCGGGCCTCCTGCGAGGTCACGAGGCCCGCATCGAGCATCGCCACCTGCGTCACGCCGCGCAAGGTGCGGGTGAGGCGATAACCGCCTTCGGCGACCTCGCCCTGCCAGCCGCGCTCGATCTCGTCGGCGATGTTGTCGAGACGCTTGGCAGTGACGTCCGCGAGCACCTCGGCCTCGCCGGGCCGGTTCTCGAGCTCGGGCTCGAAGGCGCCCGCCAGCACCGCCTGCTCCACCACCGAGCGGTCGTAGCGGGTGTGCAGCCCCTGCAGGATGCCGCGGAAGGCCCGCGCTTCGTCCACCAGCGCCCGCAGTTGCGGCCCGGCGAATTCGGCGCCCGTGGAGAGACGCAACACCGCGCCCTCGACGCCCTGCTCGATCAGGTAATCTTCGAGTGCCCGCTCGTCCTTCAGGTAGATCGCCCGGCGCCCGCGCTCGGCCTTATAGAGCGGCGGCTGCGCGATATAGAGATGACCACGGTCGATCAGCTCCGGCATCTGCCGGAAGAAGAAGGTCAGCAGCAGGGTGCGGATGTGCGAGCCGTCCACGTCGGCATCGGTCATGATGATGATGCGGTGGTAGCGCAGCTTGTCCGGATTGAAGCCCTCGCGGTCGGTCGAGGAGCGGCCGATCCCGGCGCCGAGCGCCGTGATGAGCGTGCCGATCTCGGCCGATGACAGCATGCGGTCGGCGCGGACACGCTCCACATTGAGGATTTTTCCGCGCAGCGGAAGAACGGCTTGGAAGGCGCGGTCCCGCCCCTGCTTGGCCGAACCGCCAGCCGAGTCGCCCTCGACCAGCAGGATCTCGCACTTGGTCGGATCGCGCTCCTGGCAGTCGGCGAGTTTGCCGGGCAGCGAAGCAATGTCGAGCGCGCCCTTCCGGGTCACGGTTTCGCGCGCCTTGCGCGCCGCCTCGCGGGCCGAGGCCGCGAGCACGACCTTGCTCATCACCACGCGGGCCTGCTGCGGGTTCTCTTCGAGCCAGGTCGAGAGTCCCTCGTTCAGCACGTTCTCCACCGCCGGGCGGACTTCGGACGAGACGAGCTTGTCCTTGGTCTGCGACGAGAATTTCGGGTCCGGCACCTGCACGGAGATGACGGCGGTCAGCCCCTCGCGGCAATCCTCACCGGTCAGCGAGACCTTCTCGCGCTTCGACACGCCGGAGCTATCGGCGTAGCCGGTGATCTGGCGGGTCAGGGCGGCGCGGAAGCCCGCCATGTGCGTGCCGCCATCCCGCTGCGGGATGTTGTTGGTGAAGGGCAGGACGGTCTCGTTGAACGAGTCGTTCCACCAGAAGGCGCATTCGACCCGGATCCCGTCCCGGTCCGCGCGGACGACGACCGGGTTCGTCATGCCGTCGATCGGCTTCTTCGACCGGTCGAGGTAGCGCACGAAGGCCTCGATGCCGCCGTCGTAGTAGAGCTCCTCGCGCTTCTTCTCGGCGTGGCGGGCATCCGTCAGCACGATCCGTACGCCGGAATTGAGGAAGGCCAGTTCGCGCAGGCGCTTCTCCAGCGTCGGATAGTCGAACTCGATCATCGTGAAGGTGTCGGTCGAGGGCAGGAAGGTCACTTCCGTGCCGCGCTTGCCCTCGCCAGGGCCGACCACCTTCAGCGGCTCCACCGCATCGCCGTGGCGGAACTCCATCGAATGCTCTTGGTCGTTGCGCCAGATGCGAAGCCGCAGCCATTGCGAGAGGGCGTTCACCACCGAGACGCCCACGCCGTGCAGGCCGCCTGAGACCTTGTACGAGTTCTGGTCGAACTTACCGCCCGCGTGCAGCTGGGTCATGATGACCTCGGCCGCCGAGACGCCCTCCTCCTTGTGGATGTCCACCGGGATGCCGCGGCCGTTGTCGGTCACGGTGCAGGAGCCATCGGAGTTCAGCGTGACGGTCACGAGGTCGGCATGGCCCGCCAGCGCCTCGTCGATGGCGTTGTCGACCACCTCGTAGACCATGTGGTGGAGGCCGGATCCGTCGTCGGTATCACCGATGTACATGCCGGGGCGCTTGCGGACGGCATCCAGCCCCTTGAGCACGCGGATCGATTCAGCGCCATACTCGGCAGGCTGGGTCTCGGGTGTATCGGCCATGAAATTCCTCGGGCGGGCGGCAGGCACCTCGCGCTGTGCGTGTACGCAGCGAGGGCGCCAGCCCGCTCATGCTTCCTGTTCGCCCAATATAGGGGTTTTCTGCTGCCGATGCACGCACTTATGGCCCTGGCGGCCGAGGCCGTGCCTGCGCTTCGGGCACCCTGTGGATGCCGTCCCCTACGCCCCTTCGAACCGCCTTGAGTTTGTGAGCGAAGGCGGGTTCAGCCCTCCCTGTTGATGCCACCCGCACTTGCCTGATCGAGCCGGGCGATGGCCTCGGCCGGGAGGGCCAGCCGCGCCGCGCCCAGCAACTCGTCCAGTTGCGCCACGGAGGTCGCGCTGGCGATGGGGGCTGTGATGCCGGGCCGGGCGATGATCCAGGCGAGAGCCACCTGGGCGGGGCTTGCCCCGTGGTCGCGCGCCACCGCGTCGAGCACGTCGAGCAGCGCGAAGCCGCGCGGGTTGAGGTAGGGCGCCACGCGGTTCTCCCGCGCCCGCCCGGCAGCCGACCCGGCCTCGCGGTACTTGCCCGTGAGGAAGCCTGCCGCCAGGGAGAAGTAACCGATCACGCCGATCTCTTCCGCCCGGCACAGGGGCTCCAGCTCGGCCTCGTAGCCCCGCGCGGCGAGGCTGTATTCCGGCTGAAGGCACTCGTAGCGCGGCAACCCCTTTTCCTGCGAGACCGCGAGCGCCTGCGAGAGCCGCCCCGCCTCGTAGTTCGAAGCGCCGATCACCCGCACCTTCCCGGCTTGGACGAGCCGGTCATAAGCGGAGAGCGTCTCCTCGAAGGGCACGTCGGCATCGTCGACATGCGATTGGTAGAGATCGATCCGGTCGGTCTGCAGACGGCGGAGCGAGGCCTCGCACGAGCGCTCGATATGGGCGGCGGACAGGCCCTTGCCCGCCTCGCCCATATCCATGCCGACCTTGGTGGCGAGCACGATCTTCTCCCGCGCCCCGGGGCGCGCGGCGAGCCAGCGGCCGATCACCGCCTCGGATTCACCTCCACGATGGCCAGGCGCCCAACGGGAATAGACATCCGCCGTGTCGATGAAGTCGAAGCCCTGCTCCACGAAGCGGTCGAGAATCGCGAAGGAGGTCGCCTCGTCCGCCGTCCATCCGAAGACGTTGCCGCCGAGGCAGAACGGGGCGACCGAGAGGGCGGAGCGGCCGATGCGGCGCTTGTCCATGGGATTCAGCCCTGCAGGAACGGGTTGGAGGCGCGCTCTTCGCCGAGCGTGCCGGTGGGGCCGTGACCGGGGATGAAGGCGACGTCGTCGCCCAGCGGCAGCACCTTCTCCTTGATGGCGCGGATCAACTGCTCGTGGTTGCCGCCCGGCAGGTCGGTCCGGCCGATCGAGCCCTTGAACACCACGTCGCCGACGAGGGCGAAGCGCGCGTCACGGCTCACGAATACGACGCTGCCCGGCGAATGGCCGGGGCAGTGAAGGATGTCGAAGGTCAGTTGGCCCACCTGCACCACGTCGCCCTGATCGAGCCAGCGGTCGGGCGTGATCGGCCGGGCCGGGTCGAGCCCGTATTGCGCGGCGGTCATCGGCAGGGAATCGAGCAGGAACTTGTCCGCGAGGTGCGGCCCCTCGACCGGCACGCCGAGCCGTTCACGGAGTTCGTCAGCTCCGGCGGCGTGATCGACATGGCCGTGGGTGAGGAGGATCTTCTCCACGGTCACGCCCTGTTCCGCAATGGCCGCCTGGATCCGGTCGAGGTCGCCGCCGGGATCCACGACGGCGCCGACCTTGGTGGCGTCGTCCCAGATCAGCGTGCAGTTCTGCTGGAAGGGCGTAACCGGGATGATCCCGGCGCGGGGCGTTCCTGGCATGGAGGCGGGCTCGTGGGTGATCGGAAGGTCGCCCCTTCTAACGCGCCCGAACGCCGCCCGCACCTTACCCAAACGAACTTCCCCGTGCCCCGGCGGTTAAGGAGGCCGCCGGCAACCGCGGCGATACCCCCGAGGCCACCCGTTGGGACGCACCCGAACCGCCCTCGCCCTGACCGGCGCCGTCCTCGTCGTCGGGCTCGGGGCCACAGCCCTCCTCGGCCGGTTCAGTTATGCCCCGATGCCCGATATCGCGGAGCTCGCCAATCCGGGCCGTTCCCCGCTGACCACGGCCTTCGACGTCCTGGGGCGGCGGATTTCCGAGGCCGAAGCGCAGACCCTGCGCCAGACCGAGGAGGGACGGCAGACCCTCTCGCCTGCGAGCGGCGCGGTCGCCATCGATGCGGCCCTTGTCGCGCGCGGCCGGGAGGCGTTCTACCGCGAGACCTTCGGCAACGAAGTCTTTCTGACAGACGTGATGGGCATGCTCGATGGCGCGATCACACCCTTCGAGGTCGTCCGCGCGGTAGCCGCCCTGAAGGGCGAGGCCACGACCAACCTTCAGGTGCCGCTCGCCCACGACATCACCATCGGCGACAGGACCTACAAGAAAGGCGAGAGGGTTCCGACCGGCCTCGACGTCCCGAAGGGCGGCGCCTTCATCATCGGGATCAAGACCTTCTACGATCAAGGCCATCTGCGCATGGGCATCACCTGCGCCCTCTGCCACGCGGCGGTGGATGCGGGCAGCGGCAAGGTGGTGGAGGGCGCGCCCAACACCGACCTCAATGCCGGGTTGTTGATGGCGCTCGCCAAGAATTCCTCCGCCTACTTCATGCATGCGAGCGTCCCGGAGGCCGATGCCAAGAGCAGCGATGCGAAGGGCGTCGTCTTGCCCGATGCGAAGGCTGTGGAGGCGGCGACCAAGGTGCAGGTGGCGAGTTGGCCGCCCGGCAGCTTCGACTCTTCGGCAGACCGGGTGACGAACCCGACCTCCATCCCGTCAAGCTTTTCCGCCTATGGCGAGCCCTATAGCTGGAGCGGGCGCGAGGCGCTGGGCCCGTTCTCGGGCCTGTCTTCGCTGAACAACAACGTCCATGCGGCGAATTCCGATACGACGCAGCTCGCCGCCGCCGCGTCCTGGCTCTTCGGCCTGGAGCCGGAGACCTATCTCGGCATCCTGCTGCGCGGTGCGCCCGAGGGGCCGCTGCGCTACGATCCCGCCGGTCAACACAGGCCGACCGAGGTGCTGAGCGCCGCCGATCCAACGCCGGGCGCCCCCGGCCTCAACAGCTACGCGGTGCTGCCCACTTATCCAGCCACCAACTACATGACCGATAACGGTCTCTTCGCCTCCGTACCCGGCGAGGCGGCCAACCATGCCAACAACGCCATGTCGGCCTTCCAGAACCTGCTGCGCCCGCCGCAGCTCAAGGCCAACCCCGAGCGCGTGCGTCAGGGCCGGGCCGCGTTCGAGCGCGCGGGCTGCGCCGGGTGCCATTCCGGCCCCGCCCTGACCAACCACCGGGTCGTCCCCGCCGCCGAGATCGGCACCGAACCGACCCGCGCCAAGGCGGGTGCGAAGATGGAGGCGCGGCTCGCAAGCCCCGCCATGTTCGCCACGGACACGCCCTTCCCCCTCCCCAAGGATCCGAAGCTCGTCCCCCTCCCCATACCCGAGGACAAGCGTGCGCAATTGCTACTCGCCTGGGGACAGGGCGGTACCGAGGGCGGATACAAGGTCCCGAACCTCGTCGGCCTCGCGTGGAGCGCCCCCTACCTGCACGATTCCGGAATCGCTGTCGGGCCGGATGCCCAAAAGGATCTCGGCCTGCCGGGCACCTTGGAGAAGGGCGTCTCTCCCGATCCGGCAAACAGCCTGCGCGCCCTGATCGACCGGCGCATCCGCGACACGATCGTCGCGGCCAACGAGAGATCGGAGAAAGCCCGCACGGCGCGAGCCACCGGGAAGGGCCACAGCTACTGGGCGGATGAGCCCGCAGGCTTCACCGGCGCCGAACAGGACGCCTTGATCACCTATCTCTTATCTATCGATCGGCTCACGGAAGACTTGCCGACGCCCTGAAACGGCTGAGCCATGCGTTGGACGCAATGCCGGCGCGACGCCCCGTCTCTTGTTGGGTGCAGCGCGTCATCGTACTTGTTGCATCGCAGGAACGCGATGGCGTCGCGGTCCTGCTGCCCTTCTTGGGCGTTTCCTCCCTAGACTTCGGGCCACTCCTTCGGGGGTGGCCTTTTTTCTGTCCGGGGCGCGGAACCTAGCCTCGACGGCGCGGCGCCACAAGCCCGCCCTCTTCGTTGCCCACCGCAAGAGCGACATCCGGCGCTCATCATAAATCAGCCGCGATGTGCACGCCCTGTTCAGTCTGGACGCCTCAACGTCCCGCCGACCACTGCGTCCCGCCGCCCCGGCCTGTATGAACATCATCCTCATCAAGCTGTTTGCCACTGCGCTGACGCTGAGCCAGGTCACGACCCGGCCGGACTCGCTGCGGACGCAATTCGATCCTGCCAAGGACGGGCCGGAGGTCATTCGCATTCTGCGGGACGGCTGCGCCCACATGCGCAAGGCGTTCGATATCGAGGATATCAACCTCGATGATCTGATCTCGACGGCGATGGAGGATCCTTCGACAGTCGCGGGTCCTTCTGCACCGAAGATCCTGCACGGGCTCGACATCAACGAACTGAACACGAGCTACAAACAGTTCTGCAAGGGCGAGGACCCGCCGAACTCTCCCTTCGACGCGAAGGCGGTGATCGAGTTCTACGACAACGCTACCAAGGACCTGCCCGCCGCGGAGACCCTGCGGGACAAGGCCCTGCCGGGCATGAGCCGCATCCTCGACGCCTCAGGCAAGCCCTTCGCCGAGACCTTCGAGCCGAACGCGCGGCGCCTCGTGGTGCCGATCACCGCGGTGCCAACCCTGGTACAGAAGGCGTTCATCGCCGCCGAAGACAAAAGGTTCGAGAGCCACCACGGCATCGACGAGCGCGGCGTGATCCGCGCCTTCATCGCCAACCTCGCCTCGCCAGGGCGTCCGGCGGGTGGCTCGACCATCACGCAGCAGGTGGTGAAGAATCTCTCGGTCGGCGACGACGTCACCTACGAGCGCAAGATCCGCGAGATGATCGTGGCGGCGCGGCTCGAAAAGCTCCTCCCCAAGCCGCAGATCCTCGGCCTCTATCTCAATGGCATCTATCTCGGCCGGGGCGCCTACGGCATCGAGATGGCGGCGCAGAGCTATTTCGGGAAGCCGGTGGGCGCGCTCACCCTGCCCGAGGCCGCGCTGCTGGCGGGCATGCCGAAGGGCCCGAACTTCTACAGCCCCGACAAATATCCCGAGCGCGCCCGTGAGCGCCGTTCCTACGTGCTCGCGCGCCTGAAAGAAGAGGGCGTGATCACCGACGCCGAAATGGCCAAGGCGAACACCGCCGATCTCGGCCTCAAGCCCGTGGAGATCGCCCGGCGCGATTCCGGTTTCTACCTCGTCGATTACCTGTCGCGGGAGGCACGTACGGTCGCGGGCCTCGACTCGCTGACCTCAGCCTCGTTCACGGTGAAGGCGACGGTGAACGCGCCGCTTCAGCGCGCGGTGGAAACCGCCCTTCAGGACGGGCTCGCGACCTACGAGCGAGGCACCGGCCGCCAAACCTTCGCCGGGCCGGAACTGAACCTCGCCGACAGCATCCGCCGGATCGAGGCCGCCGCCCCCGCGCCGGAAGCGTCGGCCCAGGCCCTTCCGGCGGTGACAGGCGCCAAGCCCGAGGCCGCGATCAAGCCGGAACAGGGCACGAAGCCCCAGAAGGGCAAGCCCGCCCGTGCGGCCAAGGCTGCCGCCTCCCTGCCCGTGGCGGGTAAGCCCGCGTGGCAACGGGCGCTGGAGAGTGCCCGGCCGGTGCTCTACGACGTGCATTGGCCGCTGGCCGTCGTGCTGGAAAACGGACGCGCCGGGGTGAAGGTCGGGCTGGAGGATGGGCGCATCGCGACCCTCGATCCCGGCATCGCCCGCGGGAAGCTCCAGCTCTTCGACGTGGTTCGGGTGAAGCTCACCGAAGGGCGTGGAGCCCCCCGCGCGCAAATCCGCGTCCGCCCCGGTGTGCAGGGCGCCGCCCTGGTCTTGGAGAACAAGAGCGGGCGCATCCTCGCCATGGCGGGCGGCTTCTCCTACCCGCTCAGTCAGTTGAACCGGGTGACGCAGGCCGTGCGCCAGCCGGGCTCGACGCTGAAGCCCCTCACCTATCTCGCGGCCCTCAATTCCGGGCTGCAACCGAACACCCTGGTCCTCGACAGCCCGGTCACCCTACCGCCCATCGGGGGCGCCGGGGATTCGTGGTCGCCGAAGAACTACGAGGGTGGCGGCTCGGGCCCGACGACCCTCCGCCGGGGCCTCGAATTCTCCAAGAACCTCGTCACCGCGCGGCTGCTTCAGGGCGGCATCGCTCCCAAGGCCCCGGACAGCCTGAAGCGCGTTTGTGACATCGCCCTGGAAGCGCAGATCTACGCCGAATGCGAGCGATACTATCCGTTCGTCCTCGGCGCGCAGCCGGTGCGGATGCTCGACCTCGCGGGCTTCTATGCGGCCGTCGCCAACGAGGGCCTGCGCCCCACGCCCTACGCGCTCGAATCCGTGGAGAAGGACGGCAAGCCGGTCTTCACCCATTCGGACCGCGAGCCGGTGCGGATCGGTTCGGCCGACCGCGTGTCGTTCTACCAACTCAAGACCATGCTCCAGGGCGTGACCCAGCACGGGACCGCCGCCGCCCTGTCCAAGTTCTCGAACAGCGTCGCGGGCAAGACCGGCACCTCCGAGAACGAGAACGACGCGTGGTTCGCGGGCTTCTCGAACGAGATCACCGTTGTGGTCTGGGTCGGCTACGACAACGCGGACGGCATCCGCCGCACCCTCGGGCGCGGCCAGACCGGCGGCCACGTCTCGGTGCCGATCGCGGGAGCGATCTTCCAGGCGGCCTGGGCGAACGGCATCCCGCGCACGCCCCTGCGCGGCCCCTCGCCCGAAACCCGGCCGCTCATCGCAGACGTCTCCGTCGATCCGCGCAGCGGCACGCCGGGCGGGGGCAGCTTCGTGGAGCATTTCCGCCTCGGCGGGAACGGCCAGATGACCGACACCCGCTACAAGCTGCTCCCGCGCGAGACGCTCTACGCGATGCGGCCGGATTCCGAGGATGGCGACCTCGCCGGGTCCGAGGACGGCGCGGATGTCCGGGGCGACTTCCTCGGCAACATGACGGGCGAGCGCGCACAGCCCGACCTGCTTGATCCGTTCGGGGACCGGCCCGCGCAGCAGCGCAACCGCCGGGCCGGAGCCGATACCTACGGCTATGGCTACGGTGCCCCCGAGGACCCGTATCGCCCCTGGCCCGGCCAGACCAACCGATCCCCCTTCGGCGAGGACGATGCGCCCCGCCGCCCCCGGCGCCGCGATCCCGACTACCTGTTCGGCGACGATCCCGGCTTCTGACGCCCCTTCCCGAGACTCCGATGCCGCGTCCGCAGATTCCTGCCGCCCTCACCCTCGCCCTTTGCCTCGGCGCGCCCTGCGCCGCATGGGCACAGACCGCCACGCCCGCCGCGAGCCCTGCCACCGCCGCCGCGCCGGTTCGGGAGGTGTCTTCGGTGGTCGCCGTCGATCCGGCGACGCTAAAGCCCGGCGAGATCCTGTTCACCGACCATCAGGACAAGGGCGGTAGCGCGGAGAGCGGCCTTATCCCCTATCTCGACTGGCTGAAGGCGCGGCCTGCCGAGGCGCAGGCGCTGTCGCCCTTCCCCGGTTACAAGGAGCCCGACTACACGGTGACGCTGAACGGCGTCTCCAAGCCCCGCCATGAGACCCTGAAGGTCTATGTCGCGGAGGGCCGGTTCGTGGTGGCGCGTCCGGCCGAGTCGATCGATCTCAAGGCCCTGGCCAATCTCGGCTTTATCCAGGCGATGGACCCGGCGATCAAGCACCGCGTGATCGCTCCCGCCGACGTGACGCCGACCAAGGACCCGGCGGCCGCCTTCGCCCAGCGGCCCGGCACGCCCTGGTGCGAGAACGCGGCCGCCTGCATCGAATCCCGCTACGACCTGGAAGGCAAGCTCCCGCTCGGCGTGCGACTCGCCAATAAGCTCGAAGAGGGCTCGGCCAAGAAGATCGCGGAGTTCGTCTCGTTCCAGAGCGAGGTGCGCCTGCTCGATCCGGCGCAGGCGGCTCCACTCACGGCGCTCACGAAGGTCGAGACTCCTCCGGCGGGCGGGCTCGAACAGACGATCTTCTGGGTCAACCAGATCCTGCGCTTCGGCAAATTCCTGGCGGTGTTCCAGCCGATGCCGAACGACCCGCAGAAGACGGTGGTGACCGCCTACGTCGCCCTGGCGATCAAGGGCGACGTGCTCGACCGCAAGGCCGAATATGCGCGTGTGCCGGTTCTGAAGAACCTGCTGCCCGCGCAGGTGCTGATGGGTAAGTCGAGCTTCAACACCGGCAACTCGATCAGCGCCGGGCTGCCGGTTTACGCCCGCAACCGCATCGCCGCATTCGCGACGGCGCTCGGCAAGCGGTGATGGCGGCGGGCGATGAGCCCGCCCCGTTCCATCACATGCCGCGGTTGGCGATCGAGGGCAGCGAGGGCTGCGTGTAGGCGCGGTTCACGTCGCGGCGGGTCTGCGTGCCGTTCGTGTCGGTCGACGCGCGGTAATTGCTGAGGTTGAGGCTGTCGGAAAGGCCGCTACGACCCCCATCGGTGCTGGAACAGGCGCCGAGGGCGAGGGCCGCGAGGGCGGAAACGGTGAGGGACAGAAGACGCATCGCGAACCCCGGCAGATCTGGCAGGCGGCAAGTTTGGCACGGAGCCAAGTCCGGCACGGTACAAAGTCCGGCAGGCGGCCAATGCTGACTCGAGCGTCATCGTAGGTCAGGACCCGGGGTTCTGCGTCAAGGCTTCTTCCCACACCGTGAAGCAGTTGCACGATGTGCGAGGCTCTGCGGCCACGGAAAACAAACCACTTCGGCGCTTTCACGCCCCAGTTACCGCCCAAAATGGGGGACTCCCCGCCCTCCCCCCTGGCGAAGAGGAGCGGTTTCGGGCGAGAAAGGCTGGCGATGAGCAACGTCCTGCCCTTCCGCCCACGTCCCGCCGTCGCGACCCTCGCCCGCTGCGAGGTCGTCGCCGTCGCCGGAGACCTCCTCACCCTGCTGGAGCAGCTTGAGGACGTCAGTGCGCGCGCCGCTGCCACCGGCCGTCCCCCCATCGAGGTGGAGCGGACGGTGCAGCACCTCCTCGACGCCATCTCGGCGGTTGAGCGAGCCCTCGATTGCGTCGGTGAGGGCGAGCAGGTCGCCCCGGCCTGAGCCGGAACCGCATTCCACCCGCACAGGTTGTAGCGACAAATCTGCGCAACCGGAGCGGGACTAATGCCATCTCGGACGGCAAGGGCGGCGTGTATCGCCGTGATCGCGATCGCCGGTTGTACCGGCATCCACGTGGCGACAGTCCAGGCGGCCGAGGGCAACTTCCTCGAAATGCTGTTCGGCGTGCGGCCCACCGCTCAACCGCAACCGCAACCGCAGTCTCCGGCTTATAATCCTTATGCGGGAGCGAAATCCGCCGTCCGGTCGCGGCAGGTCGGCTATGGCCGCCACAAACTCAAGACCCGTTACGCCGCGCTGCCCGTGAAGATCCGCGTCAGCGAGCGGCAGAAACCCCTCGACATGAGCGAGGGCCCCGCCGCCGCCTTGTTGAAGGACGACACGCTGCGACCCGGTGATATCGTGGTGTTCAAGAGCGGCGCGCAGGTCTTCGCCGGGCGGACAGGCCGCCAGCACACGATGGGCGACTTCGAACCTGTCCGCCAATCGGCCGCGATCGACAAGAAGACCCGAAAGCTGCTCGCCGCGATGACCCAGCCCGCAGGGACCCTCTCCGCCGACGAAGCGAGGCGAATGGTGTCGCGGATGAAGAAGGGCGTTCCCGCCCAGACCCAGGTCAAGGCGGAGATGGCACGCTCCGACGAGATCCGCGTCATCAATCCCTGGCGGACCGCCCAGTGATCAGAAGAACCGCTCCTTGACGACGATGGTGTCGCCGGGGCGCACGGCATAGGTCATCGGCACGATACCGGAGACGAGGCCGGAGGGCGTCGTGCGGGTGAGCACGGCGTAATCGCGGGCGGCGCGCGGGCCGAACCCGGCCGCGATGGCCACCGCCGTCTCGACGGTCATGCCGTTGACGTAGGCGTATTGGCCCGAGGTCGTGACCTCGCCCAGAATGTAGAAGGGCCGGTAGGCATCCATCTCGACGGTGACGTGCGGCTCGCGCACGAAGCCTGAGGACAGCTTGGCCTCGATGGCCTTCGATGCTTGGCCCGTCGTCTGCCCGCCCACCTGCACCGCACCGATCAGCGGCATCGCGATCTTACCCGCGCCGTCAACGGTGTAGATGTTGGACAGGTTGTCCTGCCCGAAGACGATCACCCTGAGGCGGTCCCCCGCAGCGAGCGTGTAGCGCGCGCTGATCGAACCCGTGCCGGTCGCATCGAGCTCGTTGGTGCGGAAGGTCGGCCGCAGGCAACCGCCGAGGGCCAGGCTGGTGCCGAGTGCGAAGACAAATGCGCGCCGGTTCATCACCATCGCCGTGTTGTGACTGTCGATACAACTGCTGGTACGGCGTTAAGGTTAACGAACCCTATCCAAGACCCATCTGAGTTGTCTTAAAAGAATTCGGAAGCTGATTAACCCTCAAGCAACCTTAACGCTTTCAAATGTGGGTTGCGGTCTCTGTACCGTTCGCAACAACTCCGCGTTGAAGAGCTGCTTATGTCCCGGATCAGAATGCGCAATGCCGCTCCCGCATTCCCGGCGGCCCCGCGTCCCGAGGGCGTCTCGGTAGCCCAGGTTCTGCGCAACTCCGTCAGTTGGATCGTCATCCCGACCGCCGCCGCCGCGATCGGCGCCGGGATCTTCGTCTCCGTCGTGCCGCCCACCTATACCGGCGAGACGAAGTTGGCCTTCGAGAACCGTTCGGGGACTGGCGAAATCTTGGACGGGCCGGCGGTGGCGGGCCAGATGCAGGCTCTGATGTCCCGCGACATCGCCCGCGAAGCGGTCAGGCGCCTCAAGCTCGTCGGGAACCCCGAATTTGACGCGACCGCCGGTGAGGTCGGCCCCGTCCGTCAGGCCTTGATGCTGCTCGGCATCGGTGGAAACCCCTTCGATCGGACCGCCGAAGACCGGGCGATCGAATCCTACTTCGACCATTTGGACGTCGCCCAAGCCGACCAGTCCCGGACGGTCGCCATCGCGTTCAGGTCCAAGGATGCTGCGCTCGCTGCCGAGGCCGCCAATACGGCGGCCCAGCTCTATCTCGCCTCGCTGGAGGCCGAGAAGGTGGACACGGCGAAGCAGGCGTCCAGCTGGCTCGGCGGCAACATCAAGAGCCTGCGCCGGAAGGTGGCCGAGGCCGAGGCGAAGGTCGAGGCCTTCCGCGCCAAGCATGGCCTCGTCGGCTCGGCGGGCGTGACCGGCCAGCCGTTGACGGCGCAACAATTGTCCGAACTCTCGAGCCAGTTGACCCAGGCCCGGGTACTGCGCGCCGACATTGCCGGTCGCGTCGCCGCGATCAAGGACCTGCTGAAGGACGGCCGCGCCTACGAGATCACCGATGTCGCCAACAACGAGATGCTCCGGCGCACCATCGAGACCCGGATCACGGTGCGGGCGCAGCTCGCGCTCGAGTCGCGCTCGCTTCTTCCCGGCCACCCGCGCATCAAGGATCTGAAGGCGCAGCTCGCCGATCTCGATGCGCAGATCAAGGGCGCCGCCGAGCGGGCCGTCCGCATCCTGGAGAACGATGCCACGATCGCCGATGCCCGCGTGACGAGCCTTCAGGCCGCCGTCGATGGCCAGCAGAACGTGGTGGTGAAGGGCAATACCAGCGAGATCGAGCTTCGCGCTCTCGAACGCGACGCGAAGGTCCAGCGCGAGCAGCTCGAAGCCTACCAGACCCGCTATCGCGAGACCTCGGCTCGCGAAGCCGAGATCGCCGCGCCTGCCGATGCGCGCATCGTGTCCCGCGCGGTCACACCGACACTTCCGTCCTTCCCACAGAAGCTGCCGATCATCGGCTTGGCAACACTGCTGGCCCTGCTCGTGTCCCTTGGCGGTGTTCTGGCCCGTGGCCTGCGCCACCGGATCGGACATGGCACGGCCGCTCTGGCCAAGGCGCGCATCGAGCCGCACGCTCAGGAGGCGGGCGAGACCTTCCAGCCGGTGGTGGCCGCGAACCCGTTCATGCTGCCGGAGGCAAGCCTCGACCGCGATGCCGCCAAGGAGACGGCGGAAACGCCCGTCGCCGAGCCGGTGATGGAAGGGCCCGCCGGGCCGGTGGCCGAGGCCGCGAGCGAGCCGACCCCGCAGGGGGAGCCGACGGTGGCCGAAGCGACCTCGCTCACCACCGAACCGGTCTCGCCTCGGGGGCCCTTGTCCGCTGTCGCTCAAAGCGCCTTCGATCTGGCGCCGCTTCTGGAGCGCCTGTCCAATCGCCCGGTCATCGCCGGAGCACCTCAGGGCCGGATGGTCGTGCTGATGGAGACCGAGGAAGCGGGCCCCGACGCCCTCCCCGATGCCCTCGCTGCCGCCTTCGGCCGTTCCGGCAGCGTGCTGGTGGTCGACCTCCTGTCGAAGCAGGCGGACGAGACCGGTCCGTGCGGCTTCACCGATGTAGTCTGCGGCGACGCCGACTTCGTGGAGGCGATCCAGGCCGAGGGACCCGGCGGCGCCCATCACGTGGCGGCCGGCATGGCCTCGAGCGACGTGCTATTCGAGGAGCCGCGTGCCCTGGCCTTCACCCTGGAAGCCATGGCCGAGGCCTACGATTGGGTGATCTGCCACCTGCATCCGCAAGCCGAGGCCGCAGAGATCCTGGGCCTCGTCGCGACGCTGGCCGACTCCGTGGTGATCGCGTCGAATGCCGACCCGGCCGATGAGGCGCTTGCCGACCTCTACGCCACCGCCACCCAGGCGGGCGCGGGTCAGGTGCTCATCGCCCAGGACCGGCCGACCGACGAGGCGCCGGTCACGATCGAGGCACCGAGCAACGTCTACGAGTTCCGCCGCCGGGCGGCCTGAACCGGGGGTCAGCCCTTCCGGCGCAGCAGACGACGGACGCGCGAAGCGGCGGCGAAGAGGCGAGGATCGCCCTTCACCCGCCGCTTCATGCGTTTCAGGCCCTTGCTGGCCAGGGCGAGAGCGTGGCCGCGCAGGCTCACCGGCCAGATCGACTCGACCAGTGCGATGGTCTCATCGCAGATGCTCGCCTTGTAGCGCGCCTCGCCCACGCCGAGATCGAAACTGAGCCTTCCCCTCGCCGTCTGTTCGCGAACGAGATGGTGGAGCAGCAGATCGCCGGGGCTGAACCGCCCGACCTCCGGATCGGCATCGAACGAGGTCATCATCCCGCTGTATCGCGTGGCGTTCACCGCCCCGCCGAACACCGCCAGGATACGGCCGCCCTCCGCCAGCCGCAGGGCATGGACCTCCATGGCCGGATTCTCGCCCGAGGCGGCCAGTTCGAGGAACCGCTTGATCGCGTCCGGCGCGTAGGGATCTGGAATTCCCATGGCGGCGAAGCGCGCCGCCTTCTGCCGGTAGAAAGCGGAGAGAATCGCACGGGCCTCCTCGCCATCGGCAGCCCGGTAGAAATCGATGGCGCCGAACGCCTCGACCAAGCGTTTCTCCTTGGAGCGCAGCTTCTTGCGAGCGTCGGCGCTGAAGACGCGCTTGATGGTGGAATCCGGGTCAGGACCGAGCACGAGGCCGTAGGCATCGCTCTGCGCGGGCTCACCGCCGCGCGCGAGGGGATTGAGCGTGCCCTCCCAGATGCGCGGCTGATGCGCGAAGGAGAAGGCGTCGATGCCCGCGTTCTTGCCCGCTTCCGCAAGGGCCGCGCGGATCTCCTCGATAGGCATGGCGCCGGCATCGCGGGTGAAGACCGGCAGATGATAATTCGCGTGGGTATCCCCCACCGTGCAGGCCAGGAGGAGACCGTGCCTGCGCCGCAGCACCAGGGGGAGCAGCATCCTGATCCGCCCCGATTGATCCCGCAGGATTGCGACGCGGGCCGAGTTCAGTTCGCCGGTCTCTCGCAGATAGGCCGAGCACCAAGCGTGGCGCTGATAAGGGGTCGCGAGGCAATCGGGCGACGCTTCCAGCCCGTGCCATAGAGCTTCCGCCGCATCGAGGCTCGGAAGGATTTCGGCGCTCAGCATCGGGAAAAGGATCGGCAGGGCGTCGGCGACCTCGCGTCCGCTGCCACGCTCAATCCGCCCGTGTACGATCGCCGCCATCATGCCCTCCGCCGAAGCCGCACGATCTGAGGCGCCGCACCTGAAGCGAGGGTTTACCAAAGGGCCTGTGAGCACCACTCACAGCCTGTCATCACTTGGTTTGGGTAACGCTTGGTTGTGATGTCCGTCAGCGACGGCGGTGGCGGCGATATTCGCCGGTGGAGAACATGGCGTATTGGCGCCCGTGGCGGCTGCGATAGGACCGGCGGCCCCGGCGGGGAGCGGCATCCGCCTCGGCCTGCGCCTCGGCGGGCGAGGCTTCCTGCAGGGCAGGCGCGGCGGCGGCATCGGCCGAGGCGTAGCCCGCCGCGACGTTCTTGGCCGCGGGACCGAACATCGCCAAGCACTGATTGTAGGCCAGATCGTTCTTCAGGCGCTCGCACTCACCGATGCTGCGGGGCGTCCCCTGCGCCAGCGCGGCGAACGGGACGAGGCACAGGATCGACGCAACGAAACGCGTGTAGGGCATGCGGCCGGAACTCACGGGCGGGGAGCGCGACCGCAACGTGCGAATCGCTCAAGCTCTGTCTCGGCTGCGAGTGCGGCGAAAACGAGGGGGTGTGCGCCCTCGCACCGGTCAATCCGGCCGTTCCATCCACTTGATCAGGGGCATCAGCGGCAAAATCCAGCCGATGCCGAGAATGGAATAGAGCACCGCCTGGATCGCGGGCGGGGTCTCGGCGATGCGGCTGTCGGCCAGCGCCATGGCGATGGGCGCATAGAGGCAGACGAAGGTGAGCATGCCCACCGTCCCGATCAGCAGGCGCAGGCGTCGCGGCATCGTCCTCTCCCCTCGTTGCGCCGGGCAGGGGCTAACCTCCTGACGCCACGGAGGCAACCGGCGCGTTGCCGCGCATCGGGCTGCGTCGCCCTGCACGTTGCCCCTGCCCGGCCGATCCCTTAACCCCGGCCCGTCGGGCGGCGCGGAGGGATGGATGAGCGCAATTCCGGATCGGACATCGGGCGCGGTTCGCCTCTGGCTCGCCGTGGTTGCGGCCCTGGTGATCGCCATGGTCGCGGTCGGCGGCGCGACGCGGCTGACCGGATCGGGCCTGTCCATCACCGAGTGGCGGCCCGTGACCGGCGCCATCCCGCCCCTGTCGGACGCTGATTGGGCGGCCGAATTCGCGAAATACCGCGACACGCCACAATACAACATCCTCAACCAGGGCATGGGCCTTTCGGCGTTCAAGGTGCTCTACGGCTGGGAATGGGGCCACCGCTTCCTCGGACGCCTGCTCGGCCTCGTCTTCTTCCTGCCGCTCATCGTCTTCTGGTGGAAGGGCATGATCCGCCGCCGCCTCGGCTGGGGCCTGCTGGCGCTGGGTCTGCTCGGCGGCCTCCAGGGCGCCATCGGCTGGATCATGGTCGCCTCCGGCCTCCAGCCGGGCATGACCGCCGTCGCCCCGCTGAAGCTCGCGCTCCACCTCACCACGGCGAGCCTCATCCTCGCCTTGCTCGTCTGGCTCGCGGCAGGCGAGCGGCCCTCCGCCCTGGCGCCCGCTCCTTCGCGCCTGCGCGTCACCGCCCTGTTCCTGCCGCCGCTGGTGCTGGCGCAGATCTTCCTCGGCGGCTTGGTCGCGGGCTCTCATGCCGGGCTCGTCTACAACACGTGGCCTGACATGGACGGCGTGATGATCCCCGCCGCAGAGCACCTGTTCGCCGTGACGCCGTGGATCGAGAATTTCGTCGACAACCACCTCCTCGTGCAGTTCGACCACAGGGTCGTCGCCTACCTGCTCCTCGCGCTCGCGCTGCTGCACGCCGCCGACGCCGTGAGCTCGGCGCGGGGCACCGGGGCCGCGCGGCGTGCCCTGGCGGTCGCTGGGCTCGTGCTCTCACAGGCCGGTCTCGGCATCGCGACGCTGCTGCTCGCCGTCCCGCTCTGGGCGGCGCTGGCCCATCAAGTGCTAGCGATGGTCGTCCTCACCGCCGCGACCCTCCATGCGCGGCTGAGCCAGGGTATCGGGAGCGGCGCGGCCACGCGCGCGGCGCCATCGCGGACTTATGCCGGGCTCGCCACACGCGGCGTCTGAACAAGCTTTTCGCCCTGCGACAATTCTCCCGCAGAGCACAAAATACTGCTTATCCACGATAAACCCAGTTCCACCGCTATTTGCGCAGTCTTACGGTGGAACAGGTTTATCGGTTCAGGATTACACTCCTGCGCGTTGTGCAGGAGGCTCCGCGATGTCTCTAGCCGAGGACGGACGTCCACTTTCCTTGACGTGGAATTACACGCCCCGCGAAATACTGGCCGATGGCATCGTCCACGGCTTGGGGGTTACCCTCGGCGTGACAGGCGCCGCGGCTCTGATGCTCACGGCATTGAGTGCCCATCTCGCCCTGGGGGCACAGGCTGCCCTCGCGATCTATGCCTGCGCCCTCGTGCTGATGCTCGGGGTCTCGGCAACCTACAACATGTATCCGGTCGGTCCGCGTAAGTGGCTTCTGCGCCGTGCGGACCATGCGCTCATCTACCTGATGATCGCGGGCACCTATACGCCGCTGGTGACCCTCGTCGGCTCCGGCCCGGTCGCCTACGTTCTGCTGGCGGTGATCTGGATCGTGGCGCTGATCGGCATCGCCGTGAAGCTATTTCTGCCGGGCCGGTTCGACCGCCTGTCGATCGGTCTCTATCTGATCCTCGGCTGGAGTGGCCTCTTCGCCTATGAATCGGTGATCGCCGCGCTCCAGCCGACGGCCTTCTGCCTGCTCGCGATCGGCGGCCTGCTCTATTCCATCGGCGTGGTGTTCCACGTCTGGCGGACGCTGCCCTTCCAGAACGCGATCTGGCACGGCTTCGTGCTCGTGGCGACGGCCTGCCATTACGGCACCATCTGGTGGAGCCTGCAGGGTCTGCCCCTCACCTGAGCCATTCGTTATCCACCGCGAAAGATACAACCAAAGGCTTTAAGCATTCCGAGAAACAACCGTGCGAGTCTCGGGCGACACGATCAGTCACCTAGGGCTGGAACACGGCGCGATGAGTGCTTTCGACGTCCGCGACATCATGAATGCGGTGGGCCCCTCCTCGGCCTATGCCGAGGCGGCCATGCCGGCGCTGAAGAGGCCGGCGGCAAGACCACGGGCGATGTCGCCCCTGGTCCTGTGCGGGACGGTCCGCATCCTCGAAGGCGCTGCCCTATTCGGCTTCGGCGTCCTTCTCTACGCGGTGATGCTTCACGGCCGCATCGCATCGGTGGCGACCTATGCCGCCGCGATCTGTCTCGTGCCCGCCGTGACCATCGCCCTTGCCCAGGCGGCGGGGGCCTATCGGCTCCCGGCGTTGCGCCAGTTCGTGCGGACCGCGATCCGCCTGACGGCGGCCTGGACCACGACCTTTCTCGTTCTGGCCGCCCTGCTGGTTCTTGCCAAACTCGCGGACCAGACCTCGCGTCTCTGGCTCGCGACCTACTATGCCGGGGGCCTCGCCCTGCTGCTCGGCGGCCGGATCGCCGTATCGCGCTATGTCGAGACCCAGGCCCGCGCCGGGCGCTTCGACCGTCGCGCCGCCATCGTCGGCGGTGGCGATGCGGGCGAGGAACTGATCAAGGCGCTCTCCGCCCAACCGGAATCCGGCATCAGTATCGTCGGCGTGTTCGATGATCGCAACGACGACCGCTCGACCGACACGGTGGCGGGCGTGCCGAAGCTCGGCAACGTCGATCAGTTGGTCAATTACGCCCGCAATCACCACCTCGACCTGATCGTCTTCACGATCCCGATCTCGGCCGAGGGACGCATCCTCCAGATGCTCGCCAAGCTCTGGGTGCTGCCGATCGATATCCGCCTCTCGGCTCATGCGACCAAGCTGCGTCTGCGGCCGCGGAGCTATTCCTATCTCGGCTCGGTGCCGGTGCTCGACGTGTTCGACAAGCCGATCGCCGATTGGGACGTGGTGGTGAAGGCAACCTTCGACCGCATCGTCGCCTTCCTCGCGCTGGTCGCGCTTTCCCCCGTGATGCTGGCCATCGCCTTGACGGTGAAGCTCACCTCGCGCGGGCCGATCCTGTTCAAGCAGCAGCGTCTCGGCTTCAACAACGAGGTGATCGAGGTCTATAAGTTCCGCTCGATGTACACCGACCTGTGCGATGTCGCCGGACAGCGCACCGTGTCGCGTGGCGACCCCCGCGTGACGCCGTTCGGCCGTCTCATCCGCAAATCGTCGATGGACGAACTGCCCCAGCTTCTCAACGTGCTGAAGGGCGATCTCTCCCTCGTCGGCCCGCGCCCGCACGTGCTCCACGCCAAGACGGCGGACACGCTCTACGATCAGGTGGTGGACGGTTACTTCGCCCGGCACCGGGTGAAGCCGGGCATGACCGGCTGGGCGCAGATCAACGGCTGGCGCGGCCAGACCGACACGGAGGAGAAGCTTCAGCGCCGTGTCGAGCACGATCTCTATTACATCGAGAACTGGTCCGTGCTGTTCGACATCCAGATCCTCGCGATGACGCCCTTCGCGCTGCTGAAGGCCGAGAACGCGTTCTGAAGCGGTCTTCGACCGACTTGGCTCACGCGCCTCCGTCATTGCGAGCGTCAGCGAAGCAATCCAGGGCAACGGGACGCCTCCAAACGGTGTGCCCCCCTGGATTGCTTCCCATCGTTCGCGAGGATTGAAGAAAAGGCCTACTGAGGCGCCGCCGTGAGGCCCGGCTTGCTCAGAACCCTCGGCGCCGGGCTCACCACGCTTACGGCGTTGTTGCGGATTTCGTAGACGGCGAGTGCCCGGTCGCTCGTGCCCTCGGCGCCGAACCGGAACGTCCCGTCGATACCCGCGAAACCGGACGGGTTGGTCAGGGTCGGCTCGGCGAAGCGCTGTGCGCCGAACTGCCGGGCGAGTGTCGCCGAGAGCATCACCGCATCGTAGGCGAGCGAGGCGACGCGCGGCGGGATGGCGCCGAACCGGGCTTGATATCGCGCGCTGAAATTCGAGAAGCCACTCCGGTCCGGCGCCGCAAAGCGCCCGCCCTGAAGCGCCGGAAGGGCGAACAGCGACGGCTCGTTCCAGGGCGCGGTGCCGACCGGTCTGACCCGCTCCGGCGAGAACTTCGCCTCGCCCAACGCTGTCGCCACGGCGGTGAGCCCGTCGGACGTCTCCGGAATGAACACCACGTCGGCCGTGGCACGGGGTCCCGTGATGACGCCCGCGAGGCGCTTCACCGCCGCGTCGGGCGCGCCTGCGGGGTAACGCTCGACCGCCGCGATCCGCGCCCCCCGGTTCGCCACCGCCTCACGGAACTGCGCCTCGACCGCGTTGCCGTAGGCGGTTTCCGGAATGAGCGCGGCGAAGGAGCGGCGGCCGGAGGCGATCTCTTCCTCGACGATCCGCGCGACCTCGGGCTGCGGCAGGAAGCTCAGGAGATAGACCCCGCGCGAGGCGACGCCGACATCCGTCGAGAAGGCGATGATCGGCTTGCCCGCCGCGCGGGCCGCCACCGAGGCCGAGCGGACATTGGCCGCGAAGAGCGGGCCGAGCACGAGGTCCGCGCCTGCCTTCAGGCCGCGCTCCGTGGCCTCCGCCGCCCCGGCCGGAGTGCCGCGATCATCCTCGACGAGGATCGTGAGATCCGGCTGTTGCCCCTCATCGAAGGCGAGTTGGGCCGCATTGCGGAGGGCCGCGCCGATCGAGGCCCCCTGCCCCGTCAGCGGGACGACCAGGGCGACCTTCACACGGCCCTGGCCGATGCGCTCGGCCGCGGCGGCAGGCAGCCCCCCCGGATCGGCGGCCGGTTCGGCGGGCGCGGCCGCGACGGGAGGCGGCGGCCGGTTGCGAGCCGTGCGCTCACTGGCGACACAGCCGGCCAGGGCCGTGGCGCCGAGGAGCACGGCCGGGAGAACGACACCCCGCGCGCGTGTCGTCTGCGCCATCGGAGATCCTTCCTGCAACGATTCCGGGGGAAGCCTGTCGATCCTGCAACGGCTTGTAAATGCCGGTTGCCCCTCTTCCCCCCATTCTCCACCTTCCCGGCGGCGACGTCGGAGCCTCCCTGTGGCAATCTCGTCAGCGATGAACCGTCGAATCGATCCCGCGCGGCCGGCTTCGGCCCGCAGCGCCACTTTCACCGCCTTCGGCCTCGCGAGCGAGGCGGAGCCCCTCTCCCCCGGATTGCACGTGGTGGCCACGCCCATCGGCAACCTGCGCGACGTGACCATCCGCGCCCTGGCGACGCTGGCCGCTGCCGATGCGGTGTTGGCCGAAGATACCCGTGTGACGCGCACGCTCCTTGCCCATTACGGAATCACCACACCGCTCGTCGCGTACCACGAGCACTCGACCGATGCCGTGCGTGAGCGGATGGTGACGCGGCTCACGGCCGGGGAAGCCCTGGCCCTCGTGTCGGATGCGGGCACACCCCTCGTCTCGGACCCAGGCTACAAGCTGGTGCAGGCCGCGATCGAGGCGGGGATCACCATCGTGCCGGTGCCCGGCCCCTCGGCGGTGACCACCGCCCTCGTCGCGGCGGGCCTTCCCACGGACCGTTTCTTCTTCGAGGGCTTCCTGCCGCAGAAGGCGGGCGCCCGGCGCAACCGGCTGGAGGCGCTGGCGCAGATGCCGGGCACGCTGGTCCTGTTCGAATCCCCGCACCGGCTCATCGAGATGCTGGCCGATGCCGCTGCGGTTCTCGGCGCCGACCGGGCCGCCGCCGTGACCCGCGAACTTACGAAGCTCTACGAGACCGTGCGGCGCGATAGCCTGGGCAGCCTCGCGGAACGCTTCGCCTCGGAGGGTCCGCCCAAGGGCGAGATCGTGGTGGTGATCGGCCCGGCCTCGGCGCAGGCGGCGGGACCGGAAGACGATGCCGCTCTCGACGCCGCCCTGCGCACCGCCCTTGCCCGGCATTCGATCAAGGATGCGGCGACCCTCGTAGCGGAGGAGACTGGCCAGCCGCGCCGACAGGTCTATGCTCGCGCCCTGGCGCTGTCGCGCGAGGCGGAGGCGTGAGAGCGGCAGCCCCGAGTCCGGAGCGACAGGCCGCCCATCGGCGCGGTCACCGGGCCGAATGGCTGGCGCTGCTGGCCTTGATGCTGCGCGGCTACTGGCCGCTGGCCCGGCGTGTCTCCCTCGCGGGCGGGGAGATCGATCTGATCGTCCGCCGGGGCGGCACGCTGGTCTTCGTGGAAGTGAAGGCGCGGGCGCGGCTGGATGATGCCCGCGAGGCGATCGGCGCGGCCAAGCGGCGGCGCTTCTCGAAGGCCGTGCGGGCCTGGGTGGCCCGCCATCCCTTCGCGGCGGAGCTGACACTGAGAGCGGATGCGGTCTTCGTCGGCCGAGGGCTCTGGCCGGAGCATTGCCCGGCCGCCTTCATGATCGAGGGCCTTTGAGGAGACGCTACCTCGAGTAGCGCCCTGCACCCTCCATCCCGGAAGCGCCTCAGCCTTTGACGCTGCGCATGGCCCCGATGAGGGTGCGCTTGAGATCGGCTTGGCTGAACGGCTTCTGGACCACCGGCCGGTCGCGGAAGGGCTCGCGGATGCCCGCACCACCGTAACCGGTGGAGAAGACCAGCGGCCGGTCCCGCGCGACGATGGCCTCGGCCACCGGATAGATCGGCTCGCCCGCCACGTTCACGTCGAGGATGGCGACGTCGAACGTCTCCTGTGCCGCCATTTCGAGAGCTGTCGACAGGCGCGCAGCAGGTCCCACGACCGTGCAGCCGAAGTCGAGCAGCATATCCTCGAGCAGCATCGAGATCGCGGCTTCGTCCTCGACTACGAGAACACGGACGCCGTTGAGCAGTTCGTCGTTGAGGTCAGCACTCACGCCGGGCCGTCTTCCCTTCGCCGGCCCCGCCGGGGCCGCTTCCGTGCGATAACATCGGCCCTCCGGTGCGCGACTTGCCGTAGCACACCTTGCAGGACCAATGGGTGGGTCGCCCGTCCGGGCTGACGTGTCAAGCGACAGCACGCCACGCCCGGGCTCAGCCCTCCACCCTATGTTAAGCTCCGATACATTTTCGGCAAGATGCGTCTTGAATGCAACTTACATGAAGTGCCTGCGAAATCCCGCGACGGCCCTTCTCGATGACACGTCTGGTATAGGTATACCACGCGTCAGTTGTCCGTGAACGCAACCTTGGCGCCACGTGCGACATGCTTCGCCAGATCACGCGCAGACCAGTTGGTCAGACGGATGCAGCCATGGGACTCCGTCTTGCTCACCCGCTCGGGCTCGGGCGTGCCGTGGATGCCGTAGCTCGGGATGGCGAGGTCGATCCAAACGAGGCCGACGGGATTGTTCGGGCCGGGGCGGATGGAGAAGGCGCGCTTCGTCTTCACACCCTTGAACGCGTATTTCGGGTTGTAGGTATAGACCGGATCGAAGGCGACGCCCTTCACCGTGGTCTCGCCGCTCGGCGCGGGCTTCTCGCTGCTGCCGATGGAAGCGGGATAATAGGCGATGAGCGCCCCGTCCGCCCCGAAGGCACGCACGTCGCGGTTCGTCTTATCGACGGCGATGCGCTCGACCTTCGGATCCTGCGGCAGGTCCTTGGCCTTCGGCTTGTCCGTGCCCATGGGCTCGACCCCCGCGACGAGGATCGTCGTGCCGGGCTCATCGAACGACTTGCCGGGATTCAGGGCGCTGAGAAGGTCGCGGCTCATGTGGAAGCGTTCGGCCAGCATCTCGCGGGCATTGGTGTAGCCCATCGCGTCGAGTTCGGCCTGCTCCTCCATCTTCGGTGGAATGCGCCGCTCGAACGGACCCTTCGCGTCGTCCTCGGTGATCGTGTAGCTTTTGACGGCAGGGGCTGAATCGCCCGTCTGCAGCGCGTCCCAGACGTCCTTGGTCAGGTGGTCGGCGGCCGGAAGCTTCCGTTCCGCAGCGAAAGCCGCGATGGCCCGGTGGTAATTGTCGCCCTCCCGTCCGTCGATGGCGCCGGGCGAGAAGCGCGCGCGGTCGAGGAGAACCTGCGCCCGCACGGTGATGGGCTCGATCGGGGGCTCGGCCGTCTTGGCCTGCTTACCCTTCTTGGCCGTCTTGCCCTCGTCCTTGGTCTCCGCCTTTTTCGCGCCCTCGGCGAAGGTCGCGGCATTGACGGCATCCTCGGTCAAGGCCGACGCTGCCTTGTCCTTGCCCGGCTCCTTGCCCGGCGCGGCGGCGGCCCATCCCGGCAGGGCCAAGCCCGCCAGGAGGACGGGCATCGTCAGCCAGGCACGCGTCATCGTCGGTCGCTCCCGGAGCGGACGGCTCCGACGCCCTCAAGCGCTAAAAGCTCGCGCCCGTTCCGGGCCGATCTGTCGCACCTATTCGCAGAGGCGATGGCCGGCTGTCCGCTCCCGCTCGTCGAAGTGGAAATGGTTGGCGTGGGTGGCACTGGACCCGGGCCCGAGGACGGTGCGGAAGAAGGTACAGGCCTTGGCCCGCGTCACCTTTAGGAAATCCGCCTCGGCGGAATCACTCACCGACTCCCGCACGATCACTTGGGGGCGCCCGGTGACGGTGAAGGCCATCACATCGATCGCATCGGCAAAGGCGTGCTCGCTGAGCTTGGCATCGACATCGTGGTTCTGGCCCCGGCAGACGTAGGTGCCGCCGAGATCCAAGGCGGCCACCGGCTTGCCGAAGCTTCGCTGCGCCGCGACCTGCACCTCGCTCGCCCAGCGTGCCAACCCTTCGGCTGCGCGGCAGGTCAGCGTCGCAGCGGGCCGCAGGGCGATACCGTCGGCCAAGGCAGTGACCTTCAGCGGCAGCGGCGCAGTGCATTGGCCCTCGGAAATGGCGGGCAACGGTTCGAAGCTTGCGCCGAGGCGCTTGAGGCGGAGGCGACACGCCTCGTCGTCGGGCGCCGCGACCTTCAGGTCGAGTGCGGCCTCGCCGGACAGGTCGGCCGGGCGACTCGGCGGAATCGGAGGCGGAACCGGCAGAGAGGGCGTCTCCGGCACGCTGACGGTGGCAGGCGGCGCGGGCGTCAATTCGGGCGGGCGCGGCGGCGGAACCGGGACGGGCTCCGCCGGGGGCGGCGGCGTCAGTTCGGCCGGGCGCTCGGGCGGGCTCGGCACCGCCTCGGGAGCGAGCGGCGCGGCCTGCGCAGAGCCAAGCATGAGCCACAGGGCGCAGCCTCCGGCCGCGCTCGCAAGATGCCTCGTCATGCCCCTCTGTCCCTCCCCACCTGAGCCATAACGGCCGAGGTGGCGTTCGGATCGCCCGGCGCGGTTGCCGCAGGCGCCGGAACGGACCAGAACAGGGGAGACGGGCGACACGCCCGGGACCGTTTCAAGACGGGGCGGGCCGCCCCCGACCGAGGATGCGAATGCCGGACACTCTCGCCGCCGGGCTCGACAGCCTTCCGCAGGACAACCCCTTCGCTCCGGCGCAATGGGGCACGCCTTACGAGTTGCCGCCCTTCGAGCAGATCCGGCCGGAGCACTACTTGCCCGCCTTCGAGGCCGCGCTGGCTCAGCACGAGCAGGAAATCGCTGCCATCGCGGCCGATCCGTCGCCTCCGCGCTTCACCAACACGGTGGCGGCGATGGAGCGGGCGGGCCAAGCGCTCGATCGCGTGGCGGGCGTCTTCTACAACCTCACCGGCAGCCACACGAACCCCGAGCTTCAGGCGATCGAGCGGCAGGTCGGTCCCAAGCTCGCCCGGCACGGCAGCGCCATCTACCTGAACCCGCAGCTCTGGGCGCGCATCTCGGCCGTCGATGCCGAAGCCGAGGGGCTCGGGCCGGAGGAGCGACGGGTGCTGGAACGCTACCGCATCCGATTCCGCCGGTCCGGCGCCGAACTCGCTCCCGCGGCGAAGGAGCGGATGGCGGCCATCGCGGAGCGCCTGTCCGAACTCGCGACCCAGTTCAGCCAGAACCTTCTGGCCGACGAGAGCGGCTTCACCCTCCCGCTGGAGAGCGAGGACGACCTCGCCGGGCTGCCGTCCTTCCTCCGCGCCGCCGCCGCGAGCGCGGCCAAGGAACGGGGGCTCGACGGCCACGTCATCACGCTCTCGCGCTCGCTGATCGAGCCGTTCCTCGTCTTCTCCACCCGCCGGGACCTGCGCGAGAAGGCCTACGAGGCATGGATTCACCGGGGCGAATCCGGCGGACCGACCGATAACCGCGCCCTCATGGCCGAGATCGTGAAGCTCAGGGCCGAGCGAGCCCGGCTGCTCGGCTACGAGAGCTTCGCCCATTTCAAGCTCGCGGACACGATGGCGGCGAGCCCCGACGCGGCCATGGAATTGCTGCGCGACGTGTGGACCCCGGCCCGCACCCGCGCCATCGAGGAACGCGACCGGCTGCAGGCTATCGTCCAGCAGGAGGGACACAACTTCGCCCTGCGTGCCCATGATTGGCGCCACTATGCCGAGAAGCTGCGCCGGGCCGAGCACGATCTCGACGAGGGTGAGATCAAGGCTTACCTCCCCCTGGAGCGGATGATCGAAGCCTCCTTCGACACCGCCACGCGCCTGTTCGGCCTGACCTTCGAAGAGTTGCACGACGTACCGCGTTACCACCCGGATGTCCGGGTATGGCGGGTGAACGATGCGGACGGCCGCGAGGTCGGGCTGTTCCTGGGCGATTACTTCGCCCGCGCCTCGAAGCGCTCCGGTGCCTGGATGAGCGCCTTCCGCTCGCAGGAGAAGCTGAGCGGGATCGTCACGCCGATCATCGTCAACGTGATGAACTTCGCGAAGGCCCCGAAAGGCCAGCCGACGCTGCTTTCCTTCGACGACGCGCGCACCCTGTTCCACGAATTCGGGCATGGCCTGCACGGCCTTCTCTCGGATGTGACCTATCCGCTGCTCGCGGGCACCTCCGTCTCGGGGGACTTCGTGGAACTGCCTTCGCAGCTCTACGAGCATTGGCTGGAACAGCCGGAGATCCTACGCGCCCATGCGCGTCACCACGAGACCGGCGCGCCGATGCCGGAGGATCTGCTCGCGAAACTGCTCGCCGCGCGGGCGTTCAACCAGGGTTTCGCCACGGTGGAATACACCGCCTCGGCGCTGGTCGACATGACGCTGCACCTCTCCGCTGAGGGCGAAGCCGGGCTCGACGTGCCGTCCTTCGAAGCGGATGCCCTGCGGCGCATCGCGATCCCCGCCGAGATCGGCATGCGCCACCGCTCCCCGCACTTCGCGCACATCTTCGGCGGCGAGAGCTATGCGGCGGGCTACTACAGCTACCTTTGGTCGGAGGTGCTGGATGCGGACGCGTTCGATGCGTTCCGCGAGGCCGGGAACATCTTCGATCCCGAGACGGCCAAACGGCTGCGCACCTACGTGTACGGGGCGGGCAACCTGCGCGACCCGCGCGAGGCCTACACCGCCTTCCGGGGGCGGATGCCGAGCATCGCGCCGCTGCTCAAGAAGCGGGGGCTGGCGGCTTGAGCCGCTGCTCCCAGCGGTAAGGAATTCGTAAAGAAACGTCCTTAACAACTGCTTACAGCACAGCCTGGAAGCGGGAGCGACGGACGATGACTGAAGCGAAGCCGACGACATCGACCGACGCGAGGCCGAAGATCGAGGTGGTCGAGAAGACCCCCAAGAAGGGCCTGAAGGTCGAGATCATCACCGAGAAGCCGCCGTTCTTCTCGGCCCCGCGCCGGTTCGCGCAGACGATGATGCGGGCCGAGGCCCGCCTCGTCGCCGTGGCGGGCGGAGCCCTGGCGCTCGGCGCAATGCTGGGCTTCGGCGCAGCCTCGCGGGATCAGGGTTCCGCCACGGCCATCGCCTCCCTCGCCACCGCCATCGAATCCGGGCGCAGCGATACGGCCAAGCTCGCCGCCTCCCTCGCCAAACTCGATCAGAATGTCGGCGAGCTTCGCGCGGTCGCCGACAGCGCCCGCAAGGAGAGCGGCGGCAAGAGCCTCAACGAGAAGATCGCACAGCTCGACCGCAGCCTGACCGCCAAGCTCGCGAGCCTCAACGAGAAGATCGAGCAGGCCGAGAAGGAGCACGCCGCCCGCATCGCGGCCCTCACCGCGCGCCCCGTCGCGCGGCCCGAGCCGACGCAGACCGGCAGCCTCGCGGAGCCGCGCGACACGAAGGCGGCCGAACCGAAGGTCGTGGAATCGAAGCCGACCGAGAAGGTCGCCGACGCCAAGCCGTCGGAGTCGGCGAAGGCTGCTGCGCCCGCGAAGTCGCCCGTGCTCGAGCAATATGCCGTGCGCGACGTGTTCGACGGCGCGGCGATCATCGAGAATCGCGGTCGGCGGCTGTTTCAGGTGATGCCCGGCGATACGCTGCCGGGGGCGGGCCGTGTCGAGGCGATCGAGCGCAAGGGGCGCCAGTGGGTCGTCGTTACGCGTCAGGGCCTCGTGACGCCCCAGGAGTGGTAAAATCCAACCTCAGGTCGAGGGGACGGTTACCGGCGTGAGGTCGTCCCCCGTCATGGGGAAGCGGGGCTCGATGGCGAACGGATCAGCCATCATCGCATTCCGCTCGGCGCGCCGACGGCCCAGGCGGAGGGCGCGTGTGCGGGCGCCGCGCGTCGGATGAAGGATCGCTCCGAGCAGAGCTTGCCCCTCGAATTCCCGATCCAGGTTCTTGGCTTCGAAAACGGGCATGGCGGGCCTGCGGGACGTCGCGGCAAGCTTCTCTCCGGTGAGCTCGACCGCACGTGTGAACAACGGGGATAACGCGGAACGGTTCCGTTAAGCTTTCGCCATGGAACGTTTTTTTCATGATCCGCGCATCCAGCGCTAGCCGCAGTGCGAAAACGCACGATCTCCGCGGCGCGTTAACTTTTTGCGCCGCGAAAACAGTGATCGCAATCAGACGAACTGATTCAAACCAGGAATCGAGCCCACGATTGGGCCCATGACATCTTCGCCAGCCTTTTCGCGACCGACGGCGAACAATTCCTGCCCGAGCGGCTGCATCTGGCCCATCGGAACGCCCGCCGCCATCAGCTTCTGGCCGAGTGCCATGACGCCGCCGCCGCCGCCCAGCATGCCACCGAGCATCCCCATCAGCCCGCCGCCGCCGCTGCCTTCGGTCGCGTCCGACTGCGCCGCCAATGCCTCGGAGCCGGGCAGAGCCGCCATGAGCTGGCCAACCTGAGGCTGCGGCCCTTCCTTCTGGAGGAAGGCGAGGATGTGGCCGATCGCGGTCTGTGCCGTCGCGGCATCGAGACCGGTCCGGGTACAGACGCGGGCAAGCAGTTCTTCCATGGGTCAGGAGTCTCGTTTGGAGGAAGTCCAATCTGTCCTTCCCCCGTGTCCTCGGGGAAATCAAGCGCGATGGGGAGAGCCTGGAAAAGCGGCGCACGTTCCCCAGCGCGTTCCGTCGGTAGCGTAGCCCGAACGTCGCCTCGTTGCGCAAAAGCCTGTCACGGCGGCGCTTTTTCGGGCAGGGACCAACGGAACTGCGGCCAGCCGCCGCGCTTTGGCGAGGGTGGAAGCCACACCGTCCGAGACCATTCGATGCGCTACACGCTGGGTTGCAGCCTCTCCTACAATATCCTCGCCGATACGACGTTCATCTTCAATCTGGAGGTCGCCAAGCTTCAGAGTGTCGAGATCCTGCGCGAGACGCTGACGCTGAGCCCCGATCTCAAGCGGGAGATCTACATTCACCCGGATACGCAGAACCGCTATCTCGGCGTCAACGTGCCGACAGGCCCCTTCTCGCTGGAATACGAGGCCGAGGTCGATCTGACGGTCCATCGGGGTGATCCGGCGCAGATCAGTGAGACGCCGGTCGCCAAATTGCCGATCGACATCCTGCCCTACCTGCTACCGAGCCGCTTCGTGTCCTCGGACCGGCTGACGCCCTTCGCCCAGGCCGAGTTCAGCGCCCTGCCCCAGGGGCACCAGCGGGTGAACGCGATCTGTAATTGGATCCACGAGCATCTCGCCTACCAGCCGGGCTCCAGCGACGAGCAGACGACGGCGCACGAGACATTGCTGAAGCGGGCGGGCGTGTGCCGTGACTTCGCGCATCTGGGCACTGCGTTCTGCCGGGCGCTCGGCATCCCGGCGCGCTTCGTCAGTTGCTACGCCCACGGCCTCGTGCCGAGCGACTTCCACGCGGTGTTCGAAGCCTATCTCGACGGGCGCTGGTGGCTGTTCGACGCCACGCGGCAGGCCGACCCGGATGGCCTCGTGCGGATCGGCGTCGGGCGTGACGCGGCCGAGATCGCCTTCTCGACGCCCTTCGGCAACATGCAGCCGGTGAACCAGCAGATCCGTATCCAGCGGTCGGACGGGCAAGGCAGCCCGATGCCGCGCACGGTCGACGCCATCTCCACCGAGGTCCCGGCGCCCCATGCCGGGGCGGCGTGAGGACGACCTGGAGACGACACCACACCTCATCGTAAGAGGCTGACTGGCACGACATTCGTCCCCTCACCCCCCTCATCCTGAGGTGCCGCGAAGTGGCCTCGAAGGAGGACTCCAGGGATCGCACCGCCGTCTGGAACCTTCCTTCGAGGCCCCGCAAGCCGGGCACTTCAGGATGAGGAAGAGGGTGGGCAGGAAGGGAGGAGCGTGCCCGTGCCGCTTCGCTACGACCCTGCCTTTCGATGCGGGGTCTTGTGGCCCTCTTCGAGCAGGCCGAGAATCCGGGCGAGGAAATCGCGCGTCTTGACCTTCAGCGGATCGTCCACGGGGAGATTCACGACGGAATCGAACAGGCTGCGCAGGCTCGCGGCGAGTTCCGCGGGATCCTCGGGTTTCTCCGTGTCACGCATGACCAACCCTCGCGGGGCCCGTGTCTGCGGTACGCCCCCGCATGACGAGCCTCGACCGTCCCTAGTCGGGGAGGTGGAAAACCGCACTGATCCGGCTCCTACGACCTTTAGCACCGGAGCGCCTGGACATGCGTCGCAGGCTCCCCGACCGAAGGGTCAAGGACAACGGTGCCCAAGCCAGCGGGCACCAAGCCGAACAGTGAGGGGCTTCCACACCCCAGGGCGGCGCGTACCGCCCCAGGACGATCTAAGCGATCATAGGCCAGCACCGTCAAGCGCTTGCACGGCCTCGTCCCGGACCCGCCGAACACTTTCAACTCAGGCTCGGAGCTGCGCGGGCCTATATACAATTTAGCGTTGAAGCTGCCTGAGCTGGCTCACGAGCCTCCGTCCTTGCGAGCGCAGCGAAGCAATCCAGGGATGCGCATCGTTCGGCGACGTCCCGCTGCCCTGGATTGCTTCGCTGCGCTCGCAAGGACGACAAGGATTTCGGACGACAAGGATTTCGGACGACAAGGAAATCGGACGACGAGGGTTTTATCGCCGGTTGTGGCTCAAGACGGTCGGACACAGCTCCCGGGGTGAATAGAGCCGCCAAAGCGTGGCTGTGGCGAGGTCGCAACACCCCAAAAGCATCCCGGTACCGCCCCCGATCCTGCGCGAGCGCGCCGCGATCCCGCCATAGTCCAAGCCCACTTCGGCACCTGCGGTAAACGGCAGTCTTGCCAAAGATTTACCTGACAGAAACGAAAGCCTCGGAGTGAGCGGGCAAAGTATCGGCACATCGCCGTGGGCGACGTGCCGCTCCGCGTCGCACCCTCCGACGGACGAAGCAGGATCGCGGTGCTGGTCATGGACGGGCGTGTGAACGACAAGTCGAAGCTTCCGAGCCGTCACGTCACCGAGGGGCCGGATCGGGCCCCCCACCGTTCGTATCTCTATGCCATGGGCCTGACCCGTGAGCAGATTCACCAGCCGCTCGTCGGCGTCGCCTCGTGCTGGAACGAGGCCGCGCCCTGCAACATCTCGCTGATGCGCCAGGCGCAGGCGGTGAAGAAGGGCGTCGCCGCCGCCAACGGCACGCCGCGCGAATTCTGCACCATCACCGTCACGGACGGCATCGCCATGGGCCATGGCGGCATGCGCGCCTCGCTTCCCTCACGCGAAGTCATCGCCGACTCGGTCGAGCTGACCATGCGCGGCCATTCCTACGATGCGCTCGTCGGCCTCGCGGGCTGCGACAAGTCCCTGCCCGGCATGATGATGGCCATGGTGCGCCTCAACGTGCCGTCGATCTTCATCTATGGCGGCTCGATCCTGCCCGGCTCGTTCCGGGGCAAGCCGGTCACCGTGCAGGACCTTTTCGAGGCGGTCGGCAAGGTCGCGGTCGGCGACATGAGCCTGGAAGACCTCGACGAGCTGGAGCAGGTGGCCTGTCCCTCCGCCGGTGCCTGCGGCGCGCAGTTCACTGCCAACACGATGGCGACCGTCTCCGAAGCGATCGGGCTCGCCCTGCCCTACTCGGCGGGAGCCCCGGCCCCCTACGAGATCCGCGACAAGTTCTGCGCCACGGCGGGCGAGAAGGTCATGGAGCTTCTGGCCAAGGGCATCCGTCCGCGGGACATCGTGACCCGCAAGGCGCTGGAGAACGCCGCCGCCACCGTGGCGGCCTCCGGCGGCTCGACCAACGCGGCCCTGCATCTTCCGGCCATCGCCCATGAATGCGGCATCGAGTTCACCCTGTTCGACGTGGCCGAGATCTTCCGGCGCACGCCCTACATCGCCGACCTCAAGCCGGGTGGGCGCTACGTCGCCAAGGACATGTTCGAGGTCGGCGGCATCCCGCTGCTCATGAAGACCCTGCTCGACCACGGCTACCTGCACGGCGACTGCCTGACCGTCACCGGCCGGACCATCGCCGAGAACCTCGAGAAGGTGAGGTGGAACCCCGATCAGGACGTGGTGCGCCCGGCCAACCAGCCGATCACCCCGACCGGCGGCGTCGTCGGCCTGAAGGGCAACCTCGCCCCCGAGGGTGCCATCGTGAAGGTGGCGGGCATGCCGCAGGAGGCTCAGGTCTTCACCGGCCCGGCTCGCGTGTTCGACGGTGAGGAAGCCTGCTTCGCCGCCGTTCAGTCGCGCTCCTACAAGGAAGGCGACGTGCTGGTCATCCGCTACGAGGGTCCGCGCGGCGGCCCCGGCATGCGCGAGATGCTGTCCACCACGGCCGCCCTCTACGGCCAGGGCATGGGCTCGAAGGTCGCCCTCATCACCGACGGGCGCTTCTCCGGCGCCACGCGCGGCTTCTGCGTCGGCCATGTCGGGCCCGAAGCCGCCGTGGGTGGGCCGATCGGCCTGGTCAAGGACGGCGACATGATCACCCTCAACGCGATCGACGGCACGCTGTCGGTGGCCGTGAGCGACGAGGAGTTGGCCGAGCGCCGCAAGGCGTGGGCGCCGCGCTCCAACGCCGCCACCTCCGGCTACCTCTGGAAGTACGCGCAGGGTGTCGGCCCGGCGGTGTACGGCGCCGTGACCCATCCGGGCGGGGCTCAGGAGACGGAGAGCTATGCTGACGTCTAGGGCTGCACGGAGCCGGTGTGGACCGGCCGGTGCGTCCGCGCGCCGGCGTCGCGTGATCGCCCTGGTGGCCCTGACCGGTGCCCTGCTCGCGCAGGGTCCGGCGGCCCAGGCGCTCGACGCTCTCGTGCGCACCCCCGTTCCGGCCGCCGAGAAGAGCTACCGCTCCGCGCGGGATGCCCTTCGGGCGGGCGTTCGGGAATATAACGCGGGCGACAAGGAAGGCGCCGCCCGCGCGCTCGAATACGCCGCCGGGCAGGGCCACGCCCTCGCCTTGTGGAAGCTCGGGCGGATGTATGCCGAGGGTGACGGCGTCCCCCACGACGACCTGAAGGCGTTCGAGTTCTTCTCGCGCATCGCCGATGCCAGCACGGATGACGGCGGCGATACGCAGAACGCGGCGGTGACGGGCAGCGCCTTCACGGCGCTGGGCTCCTACTTCCTCGACGGGATCAAGGGCACCTATGTGCGCCCGAACCCCGAGCGCGCCTACGACATGTTCAACTACGCGGCGTCCTATTACGGGGACCCGAACGCGCAATACAATCTCGCCCGGCTCTATCTCGACGGCAACGGCGTCGAGGCCGATCCGCGGCAGGCGGCACGGTGGTTCAACCTCGCCGCCGAGAAGGGGCACCATCCGGCCCAGGCGCTGCTCGGCGACATGCTCGTCAACGGCGCGGGCGGCCTGCCGCAGCAGCGGGTGAAGGGCCTCGTCTGGCTCTCCCTCGCCCGCGACGGGGTACAGAGCCGCAAGGACGAGTGGATCGTCGCCCTCTACGACAAGAACTGGGCTGCGGCCTCCCCCGACGACCGGAACGAGGCGCAGACCCAGCTCCAGACCGTCGGGTCGATCAAGCGGAAGAACTAAGCGGGACGCGCGCCATAATCCCGAGAGTTTAACGGAGAAGCCGGTTTTCCCACTCCCACCCTCATCCTGAGGTGCCCGCGCGAGCGGGCCTCGAAGGAGGGCTCCAGAAGGCGCTGCGAACCATGGAGCCCTCCTTCGAGGCGGCTTCGCCGCACCTCAGGATGAGGCGCGGGATGGGATAAGGGACCCCTTCAGGTCCGACTAATTCTTCGCCGCCGCAATGGCCTTCACGAAGGAGGGCCGCTCCAGGGTGCGGTTGACGAAAGCCGCGAGCTTGGGCCAGCGCCCGGCATCGATCTCGTACTTCGCCAGCCGCAGGTTGTGGAAGTTGGTCGCTACGGCGATATCGGCGATGCTGAACGCGTTCCCGACGAGGTATTCGCCTTCGATCTGGCTTTCGAGATAGTCTAGCAGCGGCGGAAATTTCTCGTCGATCGCGTTCTGCGCCCGCGCCTCGTCACCTTCCTTGTTCATCAGCTTCGGCTTCAGGAAGCGCTCCACGAAGGGGATGATGAGCACCGGGAAGAGTTCGGTATCGCCGTACTTGTCGAACCACACTGCCCGGCCACGTGCCTTCGCCTCCGTGGGGATCAGCGCCGGCTCCGGGTGCTTGGCCTCGATGTAGTTCAGGATCGCGGTCGAGTCGGGCAGCAGGAAGCCGTCGTCGTCCAGAGCCGGGATCTTGCCCGTGGGGCTCGCCGCCTGGAAGCCCGGATCGGCCGCGTGGAACGGGACGGGCTTGTGATCGAACGAGATGCTTTTCTCGAACAGCGAAACAAGGACCTTCCGGACGTAGGGCGAGACGCTGGTGCCGTAAACGATCATCGAGACCTCAAGTGTCGTGTCAGGTGCGGGCGAGTTCGACGGTCACGGGCACGTGGTCCGAGGGCTTGTCGAGCCCGCGCAGGTGCTTCTGCACAGAGGCGGAGATAAGCCGGTCGGCGGCCTGCGGCGAGAGCAGGAGATGGTCGATCCGTATGCCCTGGTTCCTCGGCCAGCATCCGGCCTGATAATCCCAGAACGTATAGAGCCCGTCGCGCGGGTCGCAGGCGCGGACCGCATCCGTGTAGCCCTCGGCCAGCAGGGCGCGGAAGGCAGCGCGGGAGGGCGGGAGGAACAGCGCGTCGCTGCGCCACGCTTGCGGGTCGGCAGCATCCTCCGGTTCCGGGATGACGTTGTAATCGCCCGCCAGCACCACCGGGATTTCCACCTCGGCGAGGGCGCGGGCATGACGCCGCAGCCGTTCGAGGAAGGCGAGCTTGTAGGGGTATTTCGGGCTGTCGACGGGGTTGCCGTTCGGCAGGTAGATCGAGGCGACGCGCACGGGCGCGAGATCCTCGCCTCCGATGAGCGCCTCGATGTAGCGCGCCTGCACATCCTCCTCGTCGCCGGGCAGCCCCCGGCGGATCTCGGACAGCGCGAGCGGCGCGCGTACCAGCAGGGCGACGCCGTTATAGGCCTTCTGCCCCAAGGTCTCGACGGCGTAGCCCGCCGCCTCGACCTCCGCCCGGGGGAAGGACTCGTCCTGGCATTTCAGCTCCTGCAGGCACACCACGTCGGGCTTCGCCTCATCGAGGAAGCCGAGCAGGTGCGGCAGCCGCTGCTTGATCGAATTGACGTTCCAAGTGGTGATGCGCATCGGCCTCGTCCGGCAGGCGGCCCGTCATCGGGCCTTCGCGGCCGGGTGACAAGCCGTTTCCGGTCTCGACCGTCGCCTTCTCCCCCGTCGCCCCACCCAAGGGACAAGGGTTCAACTCCTTGCGGGCGCGAGGGAAAGGTTGCAGAACTGCGCCGCACGGGCGATGAGCCCAGGATCGCGGGTGGCGTGGCACGGTGGCCGCGAACCGCGACTACGGAAGGTCCCATGTCGCAGTCTCTCCGCATCGGCGTCGCCGGTCTCGGCACCGTCGGCGCGTCCGTCGTCCGCATGATCGCCCGGCGCCGGGAGGCCATGCTCGCTTCGGGCCTCGATCTGACCGTCACGGCGGTCTGCGCCCGCGACCGCTCGCGCGACCGCGGCCTCGACCTTTCGGGTGTCGAGTGGTTCGAGGATCCGGTCGCCATGGCCCGCTCCGGCGCGGTCGATTGTGTCGTGGAGCTGATGGGCGGCGCCGAGGGCGCGGCGAAGGACACCGTCGAGGCGGCGCTCGCCGCCGGCAAGCCGGTCGTGACTGCCAACAAGGCGCTGCTGGCCAAGCACGGTGCAGCGCTCGCCGCCGCCGCGGAGAAAGCCGGCGTGGCCCTGACCTACGAGGCCGCCGTCGCGGGAGGCATCCCGGTCATCAAGGCGCTGCGCGAAGGGCTGGCGGGCAACAAGGTCGAGCGCGTCTACGGGATCCTCAACGGCACCTGCAATTACATCCTCAGCCGGATGGAGCGAGAGGGCCTGACCTTCGAGGCCTGCCTGAAGGACGCTCAAGCTCTGGGCTATGCCGAGGCGGACCCGACCTTCGACGTCGAGGGCTTCGACACGGCTCACAAGCTCGCGATCCTGACCAGCCTCGCCTTCGGCACGCAGGTCGATGCAGAGGGCGTCTCAGTGGAAGGCATTTCGCGGGTCCAGCCCCTCGACCTGCGCATGGCCGACGAGCTCGGCTACCGCATCAAGCTGCTCGGCGTCGCACAGGCGACCGCAGCGGGGATCGAGCAGCGCGTCCACCCGACCATGGTGCCGAAATCTTCGGCCATCGCGCAGGTGATGGGCGTGACCAACGCCGTGACCATCGATGCGGACGCGGTCGGCGAACTCACGCTGATCGGCCCCGGCGCGGGTGGCGAGGCCACCGCGTCTGCGGTGTTCGGCGACATCGCCGACGTGGCCCGGCGCATCCTGCGCCCGACCTTCGGCGTCGCCGCCGCGACCATGGCGCCGCCGCCGCGCGCCGAGATGCAGCGCCACGAGGGCGGCTATTACATCCGCCTCACCGTCCATGACCGTCCGGGCGTCGCGGCGGGCGTCGCGCAGCGTATGGCCGAGCGGGAGATCTCCATCGAGAGCATTCTTCAGCGGCGCGTCGAGGGCGCGGACAGCGATCCGCGCGGACGCTCCGGCCGCCCGGTGCCGCTGGTGCTGATTACCTACGCCGCCACCGAGGGCGCGATCCGCGAGGCCCTTGATGCCATCGCCCAAGATGGGCTGCTGGCGGAATCGCCGCAGTTGATCCGCATCGAGAGAGAGTAAAACGCCAAGCGCGCCGGACAGCGGATGTTCAGGTATGCTGCGGCTAGCATAGTTTAGCACGCGGCAGGGGCGCCCGCGTCATGATGGAGCGCACCGGGATTCGGCGAAAAGACCGAGCCCGGGTGAGGGACAGGAAACGATGACCGAGACCGGACACTCGCGTTCGCAGCCCGTGCCGCGAACGCTCGCCCTCGAACTCGCCCGCGTGACGGAACGGGCCGCCGTGGCCGCCGCCCGGCTTCGCGGCAAGGGCGACGAGAAGGCGGCGGATCAAGCCGCCGTCGATGCCATGCGCGCCGAGCTCGCCGGGTTGCCGATCAGCGGCACGGTCGTCATCGGCGAGGGTGAGCGCGACGAGGCGCCGATGCTGTTCATCGGCGAGAAGCTCGGCTCCGGCGAGGGGCCGGAGGTCGACATCGCGGTCGATCCCCTGGAGGGGACCACCCTCTGCGCCAAGGATATGCCCGGCGCCATCGCCGTCATGGCCCTCGCACAGCGCGGTTCGCTGCTCGCCGCGCCCGACGTCTACATGCAGAAGATCGCCATCGGGCCGGGCTACCCGTCCGGCCTCGTGGATCTCGATATGAGCCCGATGCAGAACATCCGGGCGCTCGCCCGCGCCAAGGGCTGTCCGACCGACCAGATCACCGCGTTGATCCTTGATCGCCCGCGCCATGCCGCGCTGATCGCGGAGGTTCGCGAGGCGGGCGCCTCGGTGCGGCTGATCACCGATGGCGATGTCGCCGGGATCATCTTCACCGCGAGCCCGGAGGAGACCGGGGTCGACATCTATCTCGGCACCGGTGCGGCCCCCGAGGGCGTGCTCGCCGCCGCCGCCATGCGCTGCATGGGCGGGCAGATGCAGGGACGGCTGATCCTCGACACATCCGAGCGACGCCGCCGGGCGCAGGAGATGGGCATCCGCGACTTCGACCGGAAATACGAGCTGACCGATCTCGCGGGCGGTGACGTGATCGTGGCAGCAACCGGCGTCACCGATGGCTCGCTCCTGAAGGGGGTGCGCTTCCGCCAGGACCGGATCCAGACGGAGACGCTGGTCTTCCGCTCCGAGGCCGGGACGATCCGGCGGATCGTCGGCGAGCATCGGCGGGATTTCGGTCGGCCCTGAGGGTCGAACCGACCTTTGTCATCGCGAGCGAAAGCGAAGCGAACCAGGGTTGCGTGACGCTTCCCTGGATGGCTTCGCTACGCTCGCAGGGACGATGAGGCTACGGCAGCGCGCCCGCCTTCTCCTTGGCCTTCATGATAGTCTGGCGGCACTCTTCCGCCTTGCCCGCCTTGTCCTCCTCGCGGGCCTGGGCGACGAGCTTCTTCGCCTCCTCGACGCCTGAAGCGGTCGGCTTCACGTTCTGGTCGCTCGGCGTCAGCTTCGGCGGGGTGGCGAGGGCCTTCGGGCTGTCGGACGAGGTCGGGCCGCCGGGCGGGGTCGTGCCCGTCACTTCCGCCGCGCCCGCGCTGTTGAGGCGGCGCTCCAGCGTGCTCACCTCATCGGCGCAGGGAGTTGCCAAGGCCGGTCCGGCGGTGGCTGTCGCCACGGCGGCGAGGGCGAGAACGAAGCGAAGCGTCATGAAGCATCTCCCGTGGCGGCGCCGATCAGAGCGGCCCGCCTTCGGGATGGCGACGCGAGACTCAGCGAACCCGTTCCCGAGACAGGTCGCCGCGCCACGTCACGAAAAAAGGGCCGCGCCTCTCTCGAGACGCGGCCCCACGGACGGATCCCGGTGACGATCAGTACTTGCGGATGATCGGCTCGGGCGACATCGGCACCGGGTCGGCACCGAAGGCGTACTTGAAGCCACCATAGACCGAGAACGGCTGCGACAGCGTCGTGGTGCGCGCGTTGTTGATCACGAGGTTCCCCGCGACCGGGCCCGGCTCGGCGAAGGTGCCGAACGTGGCGTAGCGGTTGTTGGTAAGATTCGTGATCAGACCGAACACTTCGAGGTTCTTCGTGACCTGATACTTCGTCTGGAAGTTCATCACGTAGTAGGGCGGAAGCTTGCGGTTCAGGTTCGACTCGTCGCCACGGTAATAGGACGAGGAGAAGGCTTGGAGGTAAAGGCCGACCTGCCATTCCGGCGTGATGTAATAGTCGAAGCCCGCCTTGATCTGGTGGTTCGGCACCAGCGGCACGGAGTTGCCCCGCGTCACCTGGATCGCCCCGTCCACCGCGAGCGGGTTGTTGGGCGAGGACAGGGTGCCGTTGAACTGGAAGGTCGCATCGACCAGGGCGTAGTTGGCGTAGACGCGCAGGTAATCGGCCGTGTACTCGCCGCCGACCTCAACGCCCTGCCGCTGGGTGGCGGGCACGTTCACGAAGTAGGCGCGGGCCGCGTTGCCGGGCGTGGCGAGCGAGAGGATGTCGTTCGACAGGTCGGTGCGGAAAGCGCCGATCTTGTAGGTGATGATGCCGCCGTCATAGGTGTTCGGCAGCTGGCCGCGGAAGCCGACTTCGTAGGTCCTGCCCGTCACCTGCTTCAGCGGCGGATCGGCCACCAGCGAGTTCGGCAGCAGGCATGGCCGGTCGGGATTCGCGCAGGCGAGTTCCAGCGGCGTCGGAGCACGGTTCGATTCCGAGTAGCTGCCATAGAGGTTCAGCGCGTCGAAGAACCGGTAGGTCAGACCCGCCACCGGGTTGATCTTGTTGAAGTAATGCGTGCCCGTCACGTCCGGCGAGAAGCCGGTGAGATCCTCGCTCTGGATGCGCGCGAAGTTCAGGCGAGCGCCCGCCGTCACCGACAGGCGATCGGTCAGGTCCAGCGTGTCCTGGGTGTAGAGGCCGAGATAGAGGTTCGAGCCGTTGACGGAGCTCGGTGCGATGCCGAGCGCCCCGGCGGTGCGGATGAACGGCGTGCCGAGGCCCGGGATCGTGCCGTAGAACGGGTTGTTCGGATCGGTGGTGATCGACAGGTTCGGGTTGATGACACCGAGCGTGCTCGATGACTTGAACGAATAATTCGCCGCGTCGATGCTGCCGCCAACGATGAAGGCGTTGTTGAAGCCGAACAGCGTGTCGCGGTTGGCCGCCTGGAGCGAGCCGCCGTAACCGGTGGCCTGCGTCCGCGTCACGTCCAGGGTGCCGTAGGGCACGTTGTCGGTGAACGGGACCGCCCGGTTCTGCTGACCGAGGATCAGGAACTGGTTGCGGAAGGCGAGCTGCGTCTGGTTCGGGGCGCGAGTAAAGCCGTCATCCTCGAAGCAGAGGAAGCCACGGAAGCTGCTCTGGCGGCTGCACTGCTCGAAATTGCCGTCGTTGCCGTCGACATAGACTTGGCTGAACCGGCGGAAATAGGCATTGCCCGCGAGGTCCCAGGTCGGGGAGATGTCGACCCGGCCGGTGAGTTGCAGGGTGCCGACCTCGGTGGTCGTGGTCTGCGGGTAGGTGAAGATCGCGCGCGGATCGTTGCGGGTGAAGTCCACCGGGGTCGCGGCGGCGGCGCCGAAGTAGCTGCGCGCGGCCATGCCGATCAGGTGGAACTCGGCATCCTGCGAGCGGTAGCCGATGTCGCCGTACATACGGCCGATCGTGCTCGGGCTCTCGTAGCGCCAGCCGCGGTCGTTCAGCCCGTCACCGGTGAAGTAGAAGCTCCACGGGCCGGACACCTTGCCGTATTCGAGATAGCCCGCCGTGCGTGCATCCGAGCCGCCCCAAGCGCTGATCTCGGTGCCCTGCCACGTGAAGCCGTTCTTCATCTGAATGTTCACCGCGCCGCCGAGCGCGTTGAGGCCGAAGACCGGGTTGCCCGTCACCACGTCGATCCGCTGGATCGCTTGCGGCGGGATGAGGTCGAAATTGACGATGTCGCCGAAGGCTTCGTTGATGCGCACGCCGTTCTGGTACACGGCGAGCCCCTGCGGCACGCCCTGCACGGGCGAGGCGACGAAGCCGCGATAGGTCACGTCGGGGCGGTTCGAATTGCCCTGGCTGTCCGAGATGTTGAGGGCCGGAGTCCGCCGCGCGAGTGTCGCGACCACGTTGTTGGTGCCGAGATCGGCCTGAACGTCCTGAGCCGTCACCGTCTCGACGGTGCTGGGGATCTTGTAGAGAGGCTGCTCGCTACCGCGCAGGCGCGGGGCGGCCACCACGGTCCCAGGCGGCGCCGTGGCGGCGGCGATGGGGGCCGTTTCGTTGAAGTTCTGCACGCGGCTGGAATTTCCGCCGCCGGAGCCGACCGGAGACGTGGCGACGACGCTGATCTCACCCAGGGTGACCGCCTGCTGGGCGTGGGCCGTGCCGACCACCATCGAGCCTGCGAGAACCGACGCTGACGCCGTCAAACCCCTCCTGAGCGTCCGCAACGACATTCCCCACTCCCTCGACACTTGGACCGCAGACCCGATTCCGACGGGCTTGCGATCACTAGTGTCTGGGAGCTGGAACGACTTCAATCACCGGGTCGTGACCCGTGCAGGACTTTCGTGCTCCGCCGGCCATTCTGAAGCGCCGCGTGGCCACGCCGCCACAGTTTTGCTCCGCAAAATCAAAGACTTAGGGAGCTATCGGCAAGCGTGGACGGGAGGAATCGGCAAGCCTAGAGGTGGGCTTGGATCCGCTTGCCGATCTCGCCGAGCCGCTGTTCGAGGATTTGCGGCACCTCGCAGACATAGGTCAGGGATTGGCTGCGCTCCTGAAAGATGCGCCGGTCCCAGGCGAACTTGGTCTCGAGATCGGTCTGGTCCTTGGGCAACTCGGTCTCGTCGCCCTTGCTCGGCGCGTCCTTGATCTGGCTGATCTTGTCGGCCTCGTCGCGGATGCGTTCGGCCATACGGCGCTGGCCCTGCGCGTAGCGGGCGATACCGCTCATGATCTTGTTGCGTTCGCCGTTCAGCACCTCGAACACACCGGCATAGACGCGGGTCAGCGCCTTGTCCTTGGCATCCTTGTCGGATCCGAACTTGCCCGCGAACTCGTCGAGGAGTGGATCGACCTGGGACAGCTCCGTGCGGCGAGAGGCAATCTTCTGCGCCAGCACGGCCGCGTCGTTGTCGCTGCCCCAATCGCCTGCGGCGGCGATGTCGGGCCCGGTCCAGAACTGGCCGGGACTCAGGGTCTCGACCTTGCGTTGCACGCAGGGCCAATCCGGGTCGGGACGGGGCTGCGCGACGGCGGCGGTCGCGGACACGAGAAGGATGAGAGCGGACGTTCTGATCATGAGGCTTCTCCGGCCGGCCCGCCGCGCCGGGCCATGAGGCCGCGGCCCGGATCGTAGGCGATCACGGCCATCGCGAAAAAGACGAGGGTCGTCCCGATGACGACGGCGCAGGACAGGGGCTCCAGCTGCTCGTAGAGGGCGAAGCGCACCAGTTGCACCGCGTGGGTGAAGGGGTTCAGTTCGCAGATCCAGTACAGCGTCTCGGACGATTCCCGGATCCGCCAGAGCGGATAGAGAGCCGACGAGGCGAAGAACATCGGGAAGATCACGAAGTTCATCACGCTTGCGAAATTCTCCAGTTGCCGCACCAGCGACGACAGGAACAGGCCGATGGCGCCGAGCATCAGTCCCGAGGCGAGGAAAGCAGGCAAGGCAGCGAGATAACCGAGCGTCGGAATGTCGCTTTCCCAGAAATACGCCACGGCCAGGAAGGCATAGGCCTGGACGATCGACACCGAGACACCCGCGAAAAGCTTGGCGAGCAGCAGCATCCAGCGCGGATAGGGCGAGGTGAGCAGCACCTTCATCGATCCGACCTCGCGGTCGTAGACCATCGACAGCGAGGATTGCATGCCGTTGAACAGCTGGATCATCACCGCCAGCCCCGGCACCACGTAAACTTCGTAGAGCACGTAGGTCTGGTACGGCGGCTCGATCGAGACACCCAGCGTGTTGCGGAAACCCGCAGCGAAGATGAACAGCCACACGAGGGGCCGCACCAGCGCCGAGAAGAACCGCTCCTTCTGGTTGAAGAAGCGCAGCAATTCCCGGCGCACAATGCCGCCGAGGCAGATCAGATAGCCGACGGCATCGAGCCGTCCGAGCTGACGCGACGGCGTATGGCTCTTGGCGTCGAGTTCGGCGACGCGGGGCGACGAGGTCATGGCTTGTCCACCTTCACGCCGCTTGCCTTCCGCGCTCGGCCACGAGGCGTCGGAAGGCTTCCTCCAGGCTCTCGGACCCGTGGGCGATCGTGCCCGCCGTGCCGCGCGCGACGATGCGGCCGAGATGTAGAACCACCGCATCGTCCTCGGGCCGGATTTCTTCGAAGATATGCGTGGCCCAGAGGACCGACAGGCCCTCCTCGCGCACCAGCGCGCGGACGATGGCGACGATCCCGGCGCGGGATTCGAGATCGAGCCCCACCGTCGGTTCGTCGAGGAGCAGCAGGTCCGGCCGGTGGACGAGGGAGCGGGCGATCTCGATGCGGCGGGATTGGCCGCCCGAGAGGGTGCGCACCTTGTCCCCGCGCCGGTCGGCGAGGCCGACCCGGTCGAGCAACTCGCCGATCCGGATCTTGGCGGCCTTGCGCGGGATGCCGTGCAGGCTCGCATGGTAGAGCAGGTTCTGCTCCACCGTGAGATCGGTATCGAGAGTGCGGGCCTGGAACACCACCCCGAGGCGGGCCAGCGCCCGCGACGGCTCCCGATCCAGCCCGTGGCCGAAGATCGCGACCCGGCCGCTCTGGTTGTTGTAGAGCCGGGTGATCACCGAGAAGAGCGTGGTCTTGCCCGCGCCGTTCGGGCCGAGCAAGGCCGTGAACCGGCCGCTCTCGACACGCATCGACACGTCGTCCAGCGCCGCCCGCGCGCCGAAACGATGACCGACATTCGCGACCAGGAGAGCGGGCGTGTCCCCGCTCATTGGCCGAGCGCCTTGCGGGCGTCCGCGACCGCGTCGAGGCACTCGTCGAACTCACCCTCGCGTTGTTCGCGCTCGGCGTTCTTCAGCGCCTTCTTCAGCTTCGTCACGGCGGCTTCGGGCGGGTTGTTGGCCATGGCGTCGCGGATCATCGTGATCCCCTCGGCGCAGGACGAGGCATCGTCCGCCGCGAGGGCGGGCGACGTCAGGCCGATGGTCATGAGGGCGATTGCGAGGGCCCTCATCACTTCACCGTCAGGGTGCCGGTCATGCCCTTCGATTCAAGGCCGCGCGCCTCCCACTTGTAGGCGCCGGGCTTGATCGCGACGAACTCGATGGCGATCTCGCCGGGTTCGTCGAACTCCAGATGATCGGGCGGGCCGCCGCCATGGATCTCCTTGTGCTCGATCACGATCTGGTTGAGCCAGATGTAACGGAAGAACTCGGGCGCGTAGAACTTGTACTCCTGCCCGCCCTTGGCGACGATCCGCAGGCGGTAGGCCTTGCCGGATTCGAGTTCGATATCCTTGTTCTCGACCACGAAGTCGTTGCCCTGGTCGTTGCCGAGGACGAGATCAGGCAGGTTCTCCCGCTTCTTGGTGAGGTCGAGGGACGAGGCGGGCATTGTCATCGCCCCCACCATCACAGCCGTCATTGCGAGCGGAGCGAAGCAATCCAGTAGCGCCACGCCCACGAACGTCCCCCTGCCCTGGGTCGCTTCGCTGCGCTCGCGATGACGGTGAAGGAAGGACTGGCCAAGTCTAAGCATTCGCACTCCGTCGATCGCGAGCGGTAGAAATCACAGAAAGTCAGTTCGGCGAGATCGCGACGCCCCAGGGCAGAAGGCCCACGGGGATGCTCTTCACGACCTTGTCCGCCTCGACATCGATCACCGACACGTCGTTGGAGGTGCCGTTGGTGGTGAAGAGCTGCTTCTGGTCCGGGGTGAAGGCGAGCTGCCAGACCCGCTGGCCCACGGGCAGGTACTTCTGAACCTCGTAGGACTTGGCATCGATCACCGCGACGCGGTTGGCCGGGCCGAGCGCCACGAACGCCTTGGATCCGTCCTTGGTGATGCGGATGCCGACCGGCTGGATCGCCTCGTCGTTCACGCTCGGGATCTTGAAGGTGATCTTCTTCACCACCCGGCGGGTCGCGACGTCGATCACGCTCACCGTGCCGCCGACCTCGGCCGACACCCAGAGGAACTTGCCGTCGGCCGTGAATTCCGCGAAGCGCGGACGGGCATCGACCAGCACATTGTCGATCACCTGGAAGGTCTTGGTGTCGATGAAATGGGCCATGTTGGTGGTCTCGGAGGTATTCACGAGAATCTTCCCGTCCGGCGACAGGCCCATTCCCTCCGGCTCGACGCCCACCGGCACCTCGGCGAGCACCTTGTTCTTCTCGATGTCGATGATCGTGACTTGGCTGTCGTCCTCGTTGGCGACGTAGAGAGGGTTGCCCGAGGCGTCGAGGATGAACTGCTCCGGATCGGGCCCTGAGCGGAGCGAGCGCACGACCTTGCCGTTCGAGGTGTCGAGCACGTCGATACGGTCGTCGTCGCTGGCGCAGACGAACAGTTCCTTGCCATCCTTGGAGACGGTGACGCCGCGCGGACGCCGCCCGACCTTCCACGTCGCGGTGACGGCGAGCGTGGTGCTGTCGATGACGCTGACCGTATTGGCCTTTTCGTTGGTCACGTAGGCCGTGAAGGCGAAAGCCGGAACGCTCGATGCGAGCCACAGACCGAGGGCGGCACTGCCCCATCCTGCCAGTTGCTGGCGGCCCATCCGTTCTCCTCCCTTGGGCGCCCTCTCGGGGCGCTTCTCACGCATGATAATAGTGTCTCCGCCGCCGGATGCGAGACCGGACGGCGCCGCAGGTCAGTTCCTCACGGGAACTTGCAGGTGGTCTCGGGCAGATCGATGCCCAACGTGTCGAGGGGCGTGCGCTGGTGCAGGAAGCCCTGTTCCGGCGCCACCGAGACCATCGATTTCGGCTGCACGACGATGATCGGCTGCCGCATCTGGTGATCCCAGGGGCGGAAGCTGAGCGACGTGCCCTTGTAGGCCGGTATCCCGAAGGACGGGTCCGTAAGGTATGGCGTGATGGCGGCGGGATCGTTGGCCTTCTTGGCCGTCACCGCCTCGCCCACCGTGCGCACCGCCACCCAGGCCTGGTAATCGAGCGGGCGCATCAGCCGCCCGGCCATCCGCCGGAAGCGGTTCTGCGCCTGGGCCGCGCCCCAGGTTTCCAACACCGGCGACCACGTGGTCGGCGTGAGACCCTGCGTGCCGCCGACAGGGCGGGGATCGACGGTGCGATAGGGGACATAATCGCCCCAATCGCCTTCCTCGTCGGCCACCACGGCCATGTCGTAATCGAGCCCCCGCGTGAACACCATCGCCTCGGCGCGGGTCGGCGTATCGCCCCGTGCCTTGGCCAGCGGGCCGAAGGTCCAAGGTTTGTCGGCCGTGACCTTCAGCGCGAATTTCCGCGCGGAATTGCGCATCGCGTCGGCATAGGCCTTGTCGGCCTCGGTCGGGCCGACGATCAGGAACACCTTCCGCCAGCGCATCACGGTCAGATATTGTGCCAGCGCGTCGGTCATCATCGCCCGCGAGGGCAGGATGTGGAACACGTTGGCCCGGCAATCGGCCCCGCGCAGGCGGTCGTCCGGCGCGCCCGCGTTGAACACGACGGCGCCCGTGTCCTTCACCGCGTCGGCGACCTTGAGGACCTGATCCGCCGGGAGGGTCAGGACGAGGTAGCGGATCCCCTTGCCGACCAGTTCCTTCGCCGCCGCCACCGGGTCGGCGGCGTCATCGGAGAGAGCCTTCTCCTCCAGAACGTAGGTCTGCTTGGTGAAGCGGCCGGTGGTGTTGTCGTCGGCGATGCCCATCCGGGCCCCCGCCACACCCTCATCCTCCGGCACGGCTTCGGCATCGTAAGAAGCGGGCGCCGATTGCGGCCGGTAGATCAGGCCGATCTTGGTCTCGATGGGCGCGGGTGCGGGCTGCTGCGCCCAAGCCGGGCTGACGAAGCCGGTGGCGAGCATCAGAGCCGCGAGGGCCGCGGCGGGACCGGAGTGATCTGCACGATCTTGCATGCACGCGGCCTGTATCAGCAACGGAGGGGTCCGCTCAACCTGTCCGGGCAGGAAGGCCGAGGGGAAAAACGCTCACGGATCCGGGAGTTGGGGCGTCCGGGGCCATCCGTCCATTGCCAAAACGTCCCAGCGACCGAATTGTTTGTCATCACGACACGGCCCCCGAGGGCCGGCGACCGGAGGAGACGCAGCATGCGAGCGACGACCCGCCCACCGGCCCTTCCCCGCGCGATCATCGCGGCGGTGGCGGCCTGCGCCTGGATCGGCGCCGCCGAGGCGGGCGCGGAGAAGGCGGCCGTCTTCCCGATCGAAATGAACGATCCCGGCGCCACCTATGGCGCACGCACCCGCCCGGCGGATGCGAAGAAGCTGACCCTGGTGACCGACGAGCTCCGCAACGCCCTGAAGGCGCAGAGCGGCGTCGAGGTGATCGACACCGCCCCCGCCGCCAAGGAGGTCGAGCAGAAGGGACCGCTCTACAAGTGCAACGGCTGCGCGGACGACATCGCCAAGGGCCTGGGCGCGGATCTCACGGTGACGGGCTACGCCCAGCGCGGCGCCAACCAGATCTTCAACCTCAACGTCACGATCGCGGAGGCTGCGACGGGCAAGCTCATCCGTGGCGGGCAGGTCACGGTCCGTGCCGACGACGACAACACCTGGGCGCATGCCATGCGCTGGCTGGTGAAGAACCGGCTGCTCGCCGAGCCCCTGCCCGCGAAGCCGTGAGATGAGAGTTTTCGTGAAACGTGTTCCCCTCGGGCGGAGTCTGGGCTAGCCCAGGGGCGTGATCCCGGAATGCGTTTCATCGTGAGCCCTGTATCTCCTCCCCGCCTCCTCGTGAGCGTGCGCGATCCGGCCGAGGCCGAGGCCGCCCTGCTCGCGGGCGCGGACCTGATCGACGCCAAGGATCCGGAGCGCGGCGCGCTGGGCGCCCTCGCCCCTGAGACGGTGGCGGAGATCATGGCGCGCCTGCCCGGCGAAGGCATCGAGACGAGCGCCGTGGCGGATTCGGCCGAGAGCCTCGCGGCCATGGCGGCGAGCGGCGCACGCTGGGTGAAGCACGGTATCACCCGCGCGGAATGGGACGATGCCGCGCGGCTCGCGCAGATTGCCCGCTCGGTCCCCGGGCGGGTGATCGCGGTGCTGTTCGCGGAGGACGAGCCGGGGGCCCATTGCGTGCCCGCTCTCGCCGAAGCCGGTTTCGCCGGGGCGATGATCGACACGGCGGGCAAGAGCGGCGGCCGCCTGCCCGACCTGTTGGGCCCCGAAGACCTGGCCGAGTTCGTCGCGGCCTGCCGGGGCGCGTCGTTGCTCTGCGGTCTCGCTGGCTCGCTGCGCATCGGCGACATCCCGACGCTATCGGCCGCCGGGCCGGATTATCTCGGCTTCCGGGGCGGCCTGTGCCGCGGCTTCGACCGGACCAACGGCATCGACCCCCTGCGCATCGCCGAGGCGGTACGTGTGCTTCGTCCACAGACGCAGGACGCCGCGTGAGGGTTGTGGTGAAGGTCGGCGGCAGCCTCCTCGGAGACGGCGACCGCCTGCACCGCGTGCTTGCGGGTCTCGCTGACGGCGACGAGGGGCCCTGCATCGTGGTGCCGGGCGGAGGCCCCGATGCCGATGCCGTCCGCGCGGCTCAAGGCGATCAGGGCTTCTCCGACGCGGAGGCCCATCGCCGGGCTCTCGACGCGATGAGCCGCACCGCGTCCCGCTTCCGCGCCATCGAGCCGCGCCTCGCTTTGGCGCAATCGCCCTGGAACGGCGTGGCCACCGAGACCGCGCTGGTCTGGGACCCGGCTGATCTGAAAGGGGGACACCCCGACATCCCCGAGACCTGGGACGTCACCTCCGACAGCCTCGCCCTGTGGCTCGCGACCCGTGTGCGGGCTCCTGCCTGCCTCGTGGTGAAATCCGTCGATGCCGCGCCCGGCCTCGATGCCGAGGCGCTGTCGGCGAGCGGCCTCGTCGATGCCGCCTTCCCCGCTTTCGCGCGTTGCTTCCCGGGGAGCATCGCGATCCGGGGACCGGCGCGCACCGTCCCGATCCAGCGCAGGAGGGCCGCATGAGCGCCCCTGAGACTGGCACGACCGAACATCTCGTCTTCATCACCGGCCGCCTCGCCCGGCCGCGCCTGGAGAAGATCGCGGCGAGCCTGCCCGCACATCTCCGCTGGAGCATCGCGGATGCCGGGGTGAAGGTCGCCGCGCTGATGACCGAGGAGATCATCAAGCGCCGGGTCGAGATCCCAGAGGGTGCGACGCGGATCGTGTTGCCCGGCCGCTGCCGGGCGAACCCGGAGGCGCTGGCCGCCCATTTCGGCCTGCCGGTCGAGCGGGGGCCGGATGAGATCGTGGATCTTCCCGCTTGGCTCGGCCTCGCCGGCCGCAGCCTCGATCTGTCGAGCCACGACGTGCGGATCTTCTCCGAGATCGTCGATGCCTCAAAGATGACGCCCGAGCAGATTCTGGCGCGGGGACTCGACCTCGCCCGGCGCGGGGCCGACGTGATCGACCTCGGCGGCCTGCCGGATACGCCGTTCCCGCATCTCGAAGCCTCGGTGAAGGCCCTGAAGGGCGCGGGGCTGAAGGTGAGCGTCGATTCCTTCTCCCGCGACGAGCTCTCGCGGGGCGCGAAGGCCGGGGCCGACTTCCTGCTGAGCCTCAACGAGGACACCCTCGACCTCGCCTTCGAGACCGACGCGGTGCCGATCCTCGTGCCGACCCGGCCCGACGATCTGGACTCCCTCGATCGGGCGATCGAGCGGATGCTCGCGGCGGGCAAGCCGTTCATCGCCGACGCCATTCTGGAGCCGATCCACCACGGGCTGGTCGATTCGGTGGCCCGCTACCGCGACACCCGCGCTCGCTGGCCCGACATCGAAATGATGATGGGCACCGGCAACCTCACCGAACTCACCGAGGCCGACAGCCTCGGCGTCACCGCCCTCCTGATGGGGATGTGCTCGGAGTTGGCGATCCGCAACGTGCTGATCGTCCACGTCTCGAACCACACCCGCCGCACCGTGGAGGAGCACGATGCCGCCCGGCGGGTCATGTACGCGGCCAGGGCCGATGCCGCCCTGCCGAAGGGCTATGGCCGGGCACTTCTGGCACTTCACGACAAGCGCCCGTTCGTGCAGAGCCCTGAGGAGATCGCCCAGGCCGCCTCCGAGGTCCGCGACCCGAATTACCGGATCGCCGTGGCCGAGGACGGCATCCACGTCTACAACCGCGACATCCATAAGGTCGGCACCGACGCGATGGCCTTCTTCCCCGATCTCGACGTGAGGAGCGACGGGGCGCACGCCTTCTATCTCGGCGGCGAACTCGCCAAGGCCGAGACGGCTTGGCGGCTCGGCAAGCGCTACGTGCAGGACGAGCCCCTCGATTGGGGCGCCTCGGCCGATAGGCCGGACGAGGATACGACCGCCTTCAAGAAGGCAGGCCACACCAAGCATTCCGGTCCCGGCGCCCCTCCGCCGGGCACTCGCGACGCGCGACCCGAGGCCGATGCCGAGCGTCCGGAAACGGTGTCCGGCACCGGCTCAGAGCCGGCTCGAACGGGCGAGCGGATCGTCTGCGGTCGCCTCGTTCCGTCGGACGAGGCGTAAGCCGATGCCGCTGATCCTCGAAACCATCGTCACGACGATCTCCCCGGAGGGGATGCTCCACCTCGTGCCGTTCGGGCTGATCCGGGAAGACGACGCGCCGGAGGCGGAGGCCTACGTGCTCGCGCCGTTCCGCCCTTCGCCGACGATCGAGAACCTGCACGCCAGCCCGTATTTCGCGGCGTCGAGCCCGCGCGACATCCGGGTGATCGCGGGCGCCGTCACCGGACGCCGCGATTGGCCGACCGAGCCCTGCGACGCCATTCCCGGCCGACGGCTCGCGGACAGCTTCGGCCATGCCGAATTCGAAGTGGCCTCCGTGCAGGACGACGAGCAGCGCCCGCGTTTCCGGGGCCGCCTCCGGCACATGGCGGCCCATGCGCCGTTCATCGGCTACAACCGGGCGCAGGCGGCGGTGCTGGAGGCGGCGGTGCTGTCGACGCGGCTGCACATGCTGGAGCCCGCTAAAATCTTCAGCGAGATGACCTACCTCGCCATCGCCATCGCCAAAACGGCGGGGCCGCGCGAGCGTGAGGCCTGGGGTTGGATCGAGGACAAGGTCGCGGCGGCCCTCGGGCCGGACGCCCGCATCCTCGGCCGGGAGGACCGCTAAAGGCGGCAGGAGAGAGTGACGATGAAGAAAATCACCCTGGCGACGGCGGCAATGGCCGCCCTCGTCGCCTTCACCGCCCAGGCGCACGGCCCGACCCGGCGCAAGGTCTCGGAGTCCATCGAGATCAACGCTCCGGCCGACAAGGTCTGGGCCGTCGTCGGCAATTGGAAGGACGCGAACTGGCTCGAGAACGTCACCAAGACCGAGACCCAGGGCGACGATCCGGCCAAGTCCAAGCGGACCTTGACGCTTAAGAGCGGCAACACGATGAGCGAGACCGGCGGCAAGTATAAGCCGGAAGACAAGCTGTTCATGTTCTACATCGACAAGGTCGATGTGAAGGACCTGCCGGCCAACGACTATTCCGGCACGATCACCGTCGAACCCGCCGGCGACATCAAGTCGAAGGTCGAGTGGAAGTCGGCCTTTTACCGCGGCTACATGAACAACGATCCGCCGCCGGACCTGAACGACGAAGCCTCCGAGAAGGGCGTCAGCAACTGGGTCAAGGCGAGCCTTCAGAACCTCAAGAACAAGGTCGAGAAGGGCTCTTGAGCCACCGCAAGCTCGGCCCGGCGCTCGGCGCCGGGTTCGCGGCGTGGCTCACCCTCGCGTCGGCCCAAGCCGGGCCGGCGCGGGAGGCGATCGTCACGGCGCAGCTCGCCAACGCGGTGGAGGTGATCGACCTCGCCTCCGGCAAGGTGGTGCGCCAGATCGCCGTCGATGGCGCCCCGGCGGGCATCGCCCTCTCGCCGGATCGTCGCCTCGCCTACGTCACACGCCCGGAAGGCCACGGCCTCGCCGTGCTCGACCTCGATGCCGGGACAGTGCGCGCCGAGATCGCCCTGCCCGGCGGGCCACTCGGCGTCGCGGCCGACCCGCGCGGCGACCGGGTCTATGTGGCCGATTGGTACGGCAGCCGGATCTTCGTTCTCGCCGGGCGGGATGGTGCCTTGCGCCTCGACGGGGAGATCGCGGTGGGGAAATCCCCCTCCGGCATCGCGGTCAGCCCGGATGGGGCGAAGCTCTACGTCGCCAACCGCGAGGCCAATACGGTCTCTGTCGTGGATGCGGCGGCGCAGCGGGAGATCGCCGTGATCCCCGTGGGCCAGCATCCTTTCGGCATCACCCTCGATGCGCAGGCCGGGCGTGCCTACACCGCCAACGTCACGGGTGACGACGTGTCGGTGATCGACCTCGCGACGAGCAAGGAGATCGGCCGCGTCCCGACCGGGCGGAGACCCTACGTCATCGCGCTCCTGAACGGGCGCGGCTTCGTCACCAACCAATACGCGAACAGCGTCACGGCCTTCGACCTGACGACGCTCAAGCCGATCGACGAGATCGACGTCGGCGATCACCCGGAGGGCATTGCCGCCGATCCCGCGACCGGGCGGCTCTACGTGGCCGATTGGGGCGACAACCGCCTCAGCGTGATCGACGCGAGCACCCTGAAGGTCGCCTCGCCCATCGCCACCGGCAACGGCCCGAGGGCGTTCGGCGACTTCCTGCGCTAGCCGAGCCGCCGCTGCGGCGCCCGGCGATAGGTCGCGCGGGCGGCGACCAGGGCGCCGCCATATTGCAGGAAGCCGTTCTCGCAGAAATCCTGCGGGCCGAGATGCGCTTGCAGGAGCAGCCGTGTCGCGGCGTTGAGCACGAGCAGGGTGAAGCAGAAGGCGGCGGCTGCGAGCAGCGTGGCGACGAATTCCGGCATGGCGCGTCCCCTTGGTTCGGGTCCGCATGGACGGCTCTCGCCGCCATGCCGGCTAAGCTTAGCAAAGCTTACGCCAGTGACCAGAGGCGATCAGCGGCGGCCGGTCTCGGCTCCGTTCGCTACGGCAGGCGCCTTGGTCGGCTTCGGGATCTCGACCGAGAGGCGCTTGACCGGCCAACCGTCGCTCCACCGCTCCATGTCGGCGAGCCGGGGATTGGCCTTCAGCGACACCGCGTCGGCGCCCGAGAAGGCGGCGGCGGCGGCGAGGTCGAAGGTCTTCCAGAAGCCAAGGTAATCGAGGGCATCCGAGCGAGCGAGATTGATCTGCGAGACCAGGGTCTGCTGCTCACCGGTCAGGGCCATTTCCGCCGACCAGCGGAAGGGCGGCGGCTTGGGCGCGTCCTTCGGCTCCGGCGGCATCTTGATGGCGCCCGAATCGTAGGCCGTGTCGAGACCGGCGGGGGATGCGAGGGTCGCGGTCAGAGCCGGAAAACCGTGATCGTCCGAGAGCGCCCGCACGAACAGCTTGCGCTCCGGCGGCACGGCACTGGCCTCGCGCAGCAGGCGGCGGGAGGCGAGGTCGGCGGCACGGGCGTCCTTGTCACCGACCATGGTGACGATGAGCGTCTCGGGAGCGATCTTCTCCAGATCGTGCAGGGCGATGCCGCGCGATTTCGGGCCGCTGGCGATGCCGCCTGGCGTCACCGCGAAGATCAGCTTCGGGACGGGAAGGCCGTCCTTCGTCGCGTCGGCGGCAAGATCCATGGCAAGCGGCGCGCCCGCGAGGTGACCGATCATCGCGACCCGCGACCGGTCCGGCTTAGCCTCCTTATCGGAGTCGACCTCGTCCAGAGCGGCCTTCACCAGCGCCCCGGCGATGGCGGGGGCGTCGGACGGTTTGGTGCGGTTCACCTCCTGGAAGCGCGGAAACAGCACCAGCCAGCCCTGCCGGGCGAGGTGATCGATCCAAGCGCCATAGGCCTGCGGGTTCGTTGCGCCCCAGCCGTGCAGGAGCACGGCGACGGGGCGCCCCGCCTCGGGCGCGGGACCGGCCGCGTGGAAGGCGAAGGTCGGCGCACTCGGGCGGCCGAGGGCGCGCTTGACGATCGTGGCTTTGCGATCCCCGACGCCGCCCGGTCCCTCGTTGGGTTGGCTCGGCGGCGCCGCCGCCTGAGCGGTGGCGGCCACGGCGAGCAGCCCGGCAGCAAGCGTGGCGCGAAGGATCTTAAGACGCATGGCGGTCTCAGGCACGGGTACTTCCAGGCCGGCTCAAACCGGTGGTGGTCCCCATAACAGATTCGGCGCCGATGGCGATGGAGCGCCGCCTGTCTTCGTCAAGAGATTGCGGCGTGATCCGTCGTCTGATCCCGCATCGGTTGCCGTCTGACCCCATCGAGGGACAGGACGAGAGCCAGAAGGGTATCGGGCAATTCGACCGGCTCGTGCTCGTAATTCTCACGTAAGCCCTCGCCGATCACGGCCGCGATCAACGCATCCGAGGAGAGGCATCCCGGGCGTCGCAGTCGTTCGGCGTGGTTTTCGGCAACGATCTTCATGGGGGACGGTCTGGCAGCGAGGGGGCCTGCTCACGGCAGCGCGATGTAGTGGAAAGCCACGAACGCGAGACCGGATCGAAAGTTTCAAACCGCCAGGTGATTCCGGCCGGTCAGGCCTGCTGCTGAACCTTGCCGTTGGCGCCGATCACCTCGGTTCCGCCTGCCGCGGGAGGCTTGCCCGCAGCCTCCTGCACCCATTCCAGGATATCCTCGGCCCGCCAGGGCTTGGGGATGAAGGTCGCGGAGACGCGCAGGTCGCTCGGCTGGTCACCGGCATCGCCGGAGGTGAGCAACACGCGCACCTTCGGCCATGTGACACCGATGATGCGGGCCAGTTCGAAGCCGCCGATCGGGCCAGGGGTCCGCACGTCGGAGAAGACGACGCTCACTTCGTCCGCCCGGTCGTTCAGAATGGCGAGGGCCCGCTCGGCCGTTTCGGCCTCGATCACAGTAAAGCCCGTGTCTTCGAGCAGAGTGGCCGCGAGAAATCGCTCGTCGGGCTGGTCCTCCACGACGAGGATGACAGGCTTCCGTCCAGGCTGCCGCGCGTCGCTCATAGAGCCGCCAATCCACTAGGTCTGAACGGCGGACGCGTCGATCGGTTCACGTGAAAGCGACGTCGCACCCTGCCGGACCCGCGCACCCACAGATCCTGTCTGTTTCATCGCACAACCGGCAGCAAACGGCCGTGTCATTCCGAACACAGCGCCCGTCTAACGACGAAACAACTTCTGCAGCCGATCAGTGCTTCATGGGTCCGAGCGGAGATAAAGCAAAGGTTCTGCGCTTGGTCAGACTCCGTGTGCCTTGAGGAACGCTAACGCGCGGCTCCAGCCATCCTCGGCCGCCTCCTTGCGATAGCTCGGCCGGTAATCGGCGTGGAAGCCGTGCGGCGCTTCCGGATAGACGACCAGCTCCACCTGCTTGCCCGCCGCCTTGGCCGCGTCGCGGGCCGCCTCCACGGACGCGACGGGAATGCCGGTATCGGCGCCGCCATAGAGTGCGAGAAGGGGAGCATGAATCTCGCCCGCCACGTCGCCCGCCGTGCGCGGCTGGATGCCGGTGCGCTCGCCGCCGAGCGGGCCGTACCAAGCCACCGCAGCCTTCAAATCGGTGCGGTGTGCGTCGTAGAGCCACGCCGCCCGGCCGCCCCGGCACCAGCCCATCACCGCGAGGCGCTTCCCGTCACCCTTGGCGGCGGAGGTCGCCCAGGCCACCGTCGCGTCGAGATCGCCGATCCACTGCGCGTCCGGCGTCTTCGAGATCACCTCGGCGATGATCTGTTTCACATCGGTCATCTTCGAAAGGTCGCCCTGACGGGCGTAGAGTTCCGGCGCCACGGCGCAGTACCCGGCCTTGGCGAGCCTGCGACAGATATCCTTGATGTAATCGTGGACGCCGAAGATCTCCTCGACCACGAGGATCACGGGGAACGGGCCCTCGCCCTTCGGCACCGCCCGGTAGGCAGGCATCGGCCCGTCGGCGGCCGGAATCGCAACCTCACCCGCCTCGATCCCCTCGGCGTCCGTCTTGATCGCCTGCGCCTCGACCCGCGTCGTCGCGAGGGTCAGGCCACTCATCAGGCTGGTCATCACGAAGCCTCGCCGTGACAGGGGCGAGGTCACGAGACCGTCGAGACCGGCATTGGCGTCATCGCTCATATCAACTCTCGGTTGTCTTCTCGTGAAAGGGCTAACCGTCTTGGCCGGCTATGGTCAAACCGGCCTTCAGCCGCTCTCGGCTTGGCGTTGCGCCTCCAGGGCCGCGGCCTGCCGGGCGCGCATCCGGGCCTGGAGCTGGCTGCGACGGGCGGCGATGGCGGTGCCGTTGATCTCGCCGCCGAACAGGAACATCGCGGCGAGCCAGTAGAGGAAGACGAGGAACACCATCGCCGTGGCGAGACCTCCATAGGTGGAGGCGTAGGCGTTCGAAAACCGCTCCAGATAGAAGCCGAAACCGAGTCCGGCCAGGAACCACAGGACCAGCGTCACGGCGATGCCCGGCAGGACCGAGACGATGGAGCGCCGCCCTGCCGCAACGAATTTGTGGGCGACGACCAGCACGAAGGCGAGGAGCAGCGCGGTGATGCCGATCCGCGCGATGGCGATGGTGAGGCCGAGGGGTTCGAGCCCCGGCGCCACGAGGATCAGGCGACTCCAGATCAACGGCCCGAGCACGACGAGGAGCGCGAAGGCGAGGATCGCAAAGGCGCCGCAGATGACGTAGCCGATGGATTCGAGGCGGGTCAGCCACCACGGCCTGCTCTCACGCAGGCCGTAGGCGCGGTTGAGCCCGACCCGCAGGCTCTCGACGCCGGATGAGGAGAAGTAGAGGGCGAAGAGCGCGCCGAGGGTCAGGACGCCGCCCCGCTGGGTGGTCAGTACCCGATGGACCTCGGACACGATGGGTATCGCGATCTCGCGGGGCCACGCCTCGAAGATCAGCGTGCCCGCTTCGTCGGCGAGGGACGCGGTACCGAACAGGCCCGCCAGGGCGGCCAGCAGAATCAGGAACGGGAACAGCGACGTGAGGATCGACAAGGCGATGTGGCTCGCGATCGCCCAGCCGTCGTGCGAAACGAATCGCTGGGCGGCCAGACCCGCGATACCGAACCCTTTGCGAAGGAAACTCAACGGTCCGGTCCGTCCTCGCCGTGACATGCGCCGCCGTCGATGACGGCCCGGCGGCCCCCGCGTCAACGCCACCCGTCGGAAGCGGTGCCATTCGCGCGGGTGTGACGCCTTCCGGCAACGCCGGGACGTGAAAACATGGTTGCCGGAATGGGTGGGCCATGCTTGGCCTTGCGCGTCATCTGCGTATCCCGAGCGTCCGTGAGCCCGTCGCGTTCCCCCTCCCCGTCGCCGGTCGCGACCGCCCTCATCCCGGGGCTGTTCGTCCTGATCTGGTCGACGGGTTTCATCAGCGCGCGCGGGGCCGTGCCCCATGCCGATCCGTTGGCGTTCACCGCCGTGCGGTTCAGCGCCGTCGCGATCATCCTCGGCCTCATCGCGCTGGTGGTGGGCGCGCGGTTCCCCAGCGGCTGGAAGGCGTGGCGCGGTCCGCTCGTCGCGGGCTTCCTGATGCAGGGCGTCTATCTCTCCGGAACGTTCGAAGCGATCAGCCACGGCCTGCCCGCCGGAATCGCGGCCCTGGTCGGAAGCCTGCAACCCCTGCTGACCGCCTCGCTGGCCGGGCCGCTCCTCGGGGAACGGGTCAGCCCGCGCCGGGCGGCGGGCATCGCAATGGGCTTCCTGGGGGCCGGGCTGGTGTTGCTGCCGAAGCTCGGCGCCACCGATCACGCGGGCATCCCGCCCGTGGCGCTGGCGATCTCCCTGTGCAGCGTGGTGGCGCTGACGCTCGGCACCCTCTGGCAGAAGCGCACGGGCGGCGGCGGCGATCTGCTCGCGAGCGCCGTGCTGCAATTCCTCGGTGGCACCGCCTGTGCCATCCCCCTGGCCCTCGCCTTCGGCAGCGGACAATTCGATGCGGTCGCACCGCTCTGGGTCAGCCTCGGCTGGGCGGTGCTCGTGAATTCCGTGACCGGGGTGCTGCTGTTCCTGTTCCTGATCCGGCGTGGGGCCGTGGCCGGGGTGGCCGCGCTGTTCTTCCTCGTACCGCCGGTCTCGGCGGGGATGGGTTACGTCCTGTTCGGCGAGACCCTCACATGGGTGCAGATCGCGGGGATGGGTGTAGCCGCCATCGGCGTCGCCGTGGCGAATCGCGGCTGAGAACGCGACGAACCGGCTCGCAACCGGATCGGCTTCCGCGACTTGTCCGGCCGGGCGGATCGGCGCCCGTGAGGAGCCAGCCGCCATGTCCGCCACGGAAATCCGCCTTGCCCTCGACGCGATCCCCATGGGGGGCATGGCCGAAGGCGCGGCCGGAGACGCTAAGGCGCTTTTCGTGCGCGACGCTGCGGGCGTGCGGGCCTTTCAGGCCAAGTGCCCGCATCTCGGCGCACCGCTCGCGAAGGGCGAGATCTGCGGCGACCGGATCTACTGCCCCTGGCACAAGGCGGCCTTCGCCCTCTCGAACGGGAGCGTGCTGGAACCCCCGGCCCTCGACGGACTGACCCGCTATCCCGTGCGGATCGAGGGATCCGAGGCGGTGGCGACTCTCTCGCCCGAACCCGCTGAGACGGCCAAGGTCGCAACCTCCGTCAACAGCGTGCTGATCGTCGGGGCTGGTGCGGCGGCGGTTGCCTGCGTCAAGACGCTCCGCCGAGAGGGTTATGCCGGGGCCATCACCCTGATCGGTCGCGAGGCGCACCCGCCCTACGACCGCACCAAACTGTCGAAGCAGTTTCTGGCGAAGCCGACCCCGCCGGAGAAGGTGCTGATCGAACCGGATTTCGAGAGATCCAACGGCGTCGAGCGGATCACCGGTGAGGTCGAGCGGGTCGATCCGGCTCAGCAGCAGGTCACGCTGAAAGGGGGCCGGACCCTCACCGCCGATGCCGTCCTCGTCGCGACCGGCAGCCGGGCGTCGATGCCTGATTTCCCCGGTAAGGAGCTGAAGGGCGTGCACACCCTCCGCAGCCTCGACGACGCAGTGCGCGTGAGCGAGGCCGCTGGCGAGGCCAAGCATGTCGTCGTGATCGGCGCGGGCTTCATCGGCATGGAGGCCGCCGCCTTCCTGACGAAGCGAGGCCTGTCCGTGACCGTGCTGGCGCGGGAGGAGGTGCCCTTCGCCAAGCGCTTCGGCGAGGCGGTGGGCGCAGCCTTGAAGCAGTATCACGCGGGCAACGGCGTCGCGTTCGCGCAGGGCTCCGTCGCCCGGATCGCGGGCGGGTCCCATGTCGAGGCGATCGAAACCAAAGAGGGACAGCGCCTCCCCGCCGATCTCGTCCTCGTCGGTGCGGGTGCGGAGCCCGAGACGGGGATCGTGGCGGGCGTCGAGCCCGACGAGAGCGGCGGCCTGCCCGTGGGCGGCGATCTGCGCCTCGCGGAAGGCGTTTGGATCGCAGGCGACATCGCCGCCTTCCCGGAGCGGGCGAGCGGCGAAACGGCGCGGATCGAGCATTGGCGGCTGGCGCAGCAGCACGGCACGCATGTCGCGCACGCCATCCTGGGCCACAGCGGCGACTTCTCGGGCGCGCCGTTCTTCTGGAGTAACCAGGGGGACAAGCGTCTCGATTACGGCGGCTACGCCAAGGGGTTCGACCGGATCATCATGCAGGGCGATCCGGCCGCGCTCGATTTCATCGCGTTCTACGTGAAGGGTGAGCGCGTGACCGCCGCCTGCAGCATCGGGCGCAACACCGCCTTCACCGCCTTTCTGCACCTCCTCGATCAAGGAAGGCTGCCCCCCGCCGCCGAGATCGAGGCCGGAGCGGACCTCCCCGCACTGGCGAAAAACGCCGCATAACCAAGACGTGGCAGCCCCTGCTGCGTCAGCGAGACGCGGAACCGGGATCCGGAAATGGTGCTTCTCTGCACTCGCGCCGTTCCGGCGCCGGGGAAGCGCCATGAATACCATCATCGTCGTCGCGCTGATCTGCGGCGCGTCGGTCCAGGGGCCGGATTGCTCGCGCTAGACCGCCCTCGACGTCATCACCGCTCCGGCCCACACCCTTCAGGAATGTCTGATGCAGGGGCCGGTTCTGGCCGCGAATGCCGGATTTCGCGGTGAGGACGGCGCCTATGTGAAGACCCGCTGCGAGCGAAAGAAGTGAACCCGCCTTGAACTTTGGTTCAAGCGTGGAGCAATCGAATCTATTTCGACGTACGCCGCGGAGCGGTTAGAAGGGCGTCATAACAAACGCCAGACGCGAGAGAATGCCATGTCCGCATCCCCCGCCATCCAGACCGAGCCTTTCGACACGGTCGCCACGACGAAGGCCGCCGGCCAAGCCGCCAAGCGGCTGAGCGACGAGGCCATTCGCCGGATCCGCGCCCGCGTCATCGGCGCTGACGGCAAGATCGACGCCGCCAAGCTCGAAGCGCAGCAACATGCCGCCCACGGTATCGCGTGGCTCGCTACCTATGCCGAAGCCGTGCGCGAACTCGGCGACTACGCCGAGCGCCTGACCGAGTCCGGCCAGTTCGGGGAGACCGAGGATCTGCTCGTGCGCATCGGCGCGGGCGAGTACCTCGACCAGATGTTCTCCGCCATCCCGATGAGCCAGGGCGAGATGGTTCGGCCGACCGGCTCGCTGGGCATGACCGCGAAGGAGGTTGCCGAATTCCGCACCGAGGCGGTCGAGACCTTGATCGCCGAAGGCAACACGCCCGAGAACCGGGCTGCCCTCGTGACCCATATGCGTGACGGCAGCGGCGGTGCCACCGTCGGCGCGTCCGGCCTCGATGAGGACATGGAGGCGATCCGCTCTGAGATGCGACGCTTCGGCAAGGCCGAGGTCGCCGATCACGCTCACGAGTGGCACCTGCATAACGCCTACATCCCGATGGAGGTCATCGCGAAGATGGCCGAACTCGGCGTGTTCGGCCTGACGATCCCCGAGGAATACGGCGGCATGGGCATGCCGAAGGCCGCCATGTGCGTGGTCTCGGAGGAATTGTCCCGCGCCTATATCGGCGTCGGCTCGCTCGGCACGCGCTCCGAGATCGCGGCCGAGCTGATCCTGTGCGGCGGCACCGAGGAGCAGAAGCACCGCTTCCTGCCCAAGATCGCCAGCGGCGACATCCTGCCGACCGCCGTGTTCACCGAGCCGAACACGGGCTCCGACCTCGCCTCGCTGCGCACCCGCGCGGTGAAGGAGGGCGACACGTGGAAGATCACCGGTAACAAGACCTGGATCACCCACCCCGTCCGCGCCGACATCATGACCGTGCTGGTGCGCACCAAGCCGGAGGAGAAGGGCCATAAGGGCCTCTCGCTTCTCATCGCCGAGAAGCCGCGCGGCACCGACGAGGATCCCTTCCCCGTCGAGGGCCTGTCCGGTGGCGAGATCGAGGTGCTCGGCTATCGCGGCATGAAGGAATACGAGCTCGCCTTCGAGAACTTCTCTGTTCCGGCGGCGAACCTGCTCGGCGAGGTCGAGGGCAAGGGTTTCACCCAGCTGATGCAGACCTTCGAGTCGGCCCGCATCCAGACCGCAGCCCGCGCCATCGGTGTCGCCCAGGCGGCCCTCGACGTCGGCCTACGCTACGCCGAAGAGCGCGTTCAGTTCGGCAAGGCGCTGGTGAACTTTCCCCGCGTCTCCGACAAGCTCGCGATGATGGCAGTGGAAATCAACATCGCCCGCCAGCTCACCTACTTCTCCGCCCGCGAGAAGGACGAGGGCAAGCGCTGCGACCTGGAGGCCGGGATGGCCAAGCTGCTCGGCGCCCGCGTCGCCTGGGCGGCGGCGGACAACGCCCTGCAGATCCACGGCGGCAACGGCTTCGCCCTGGAATACCCGGTGAGCCGCATCCTCTGCGACGCGCGCATTCTCTCGATCTTCGAGGGCGCGGCCGAGATCCAGGCCCAGGTCATCGCCCGTCGCCTTCTCGACGTGGCGTAACCGCAAAGCGCCCTTCCCCCGGCGGGAGGGGCGTCCATACCGACGCGGACGAAACAAAGAGGCGATCCGGGCAGCCCCCGGATCGCCTCTTTCGTGTCCGGAAGTCCTCAGGCCGCGATCACTTCGTGATCTTCACCGAGACCGGATCGCTCGACGGGAACGTCTCCTCGAGGGCGTCATCGAGGCGCTCGTTCAACTTCTCCTGCTTGTTGTCCGGATTGTGCTTGTCGCCGGCCTTGGCGCTGTCCTGCTGGAAACCGGCCTTGTCCTGGTTCTTCTGTGCGTCGCCCATCGTTCGGGTCCTCTCGTGGTCGGGGCGCACCGCTGGGTGCGAGTGCCGGACAACGCGAGGCGCTGCCGGTGTTTCCGAAATCTCCCCGACTTTATGAGTCGTCCCACCGCCAGAAGTTGAAGCGCCAAGCCGCCTCTCTGGTGCGTCGCACAATGACAAGGATCAATCGCCGCCCGAATCAGTCACACCACGAGCACCCCATTACTCGCAGGTGAACCAGTCATTCTCTGCGGCCAAGCTCGCAACGCTGCCAGCCGGCGGCGTACAGACGGCCTCCGCCTCAGCTTGAATAGAGAATACTGCTTGGATCTGCTTGAAGCCGTTTCGGGACGAACCCTGCCGTGAAGGCGCGAGGTCTGGGAAGCCGCATGAATTCGACGCCCCGGCCTTGCATGAAATCGGCCCGGGTGGCACAATAATTTTGTTGAATAAGCCGATTGACATTTATTGCACCGCAACATAAATCAGGTGCGTCAACGGCGGAGCCCGAAGGCTCCCGCCTGATGTCATTCTGGCTGGAGACTGCCATGCAGACCCCGAACTTCGAGATCCCGAACGAAATGCGCGATTTCGCTGAGAAGAGCGTTGATCAGGCCCGCACCGCCGTCGGCACCATGATGGCCAACGCCATCAAGGCCAGCGAGCAGATGCAGACGGCCGGCCAGACCTTCCAGTCGACCTACACCGCGGCGATCTCGAAGGGTTTCGATCACGCCCAGAACAACGCGAACGCCGCGTTCGACTACGCCCAGAAGCTGGTCCGCACCCGCGACCTGCGTGAGGCTTTCGAGCTGCAGTCCGAGTTCGTCCGCAGCCAGTTCGCCGCGCTCCAGTCGCAGGCGAAGGATTTCGGCTCGCTGGCGCAGAACGTCGCCCGCTAATCCGGCCGATCCCGGTGCGCCGCTGCTGGGCGGCGCATCCCCTTGCCGTCCGGCTGTCCCGACCGGGAGCCGGACCTGGCGGGCGCGCTGACGCGCAATGTCGTTGAGCGAGCCTGCGACGAGGAGCTCCCGCGATGTCCAAGCCGCGTCGACCGAAATATCAGAGGCAAGTGGCCAAGCCCGTGACGGCGCAGGAAGCGCCTCCGGTCTCTGCGTCACCCGAAACACCCACCGCTGAGCCGCCCCTCGTCGAGCAAGTCCTCGCCGAAGCCGACGAGCCCGCACCGACGTTCGAGCAGACCCCGGAGCCTGCCCTCCAAGAGGCCGGTCTTCTGGAAGCCGCGTATGACGAGGTCGCTTCCGACGAGGCTTCCCCGACCGTGGAGAGCCGCCCCGCTCCGGTCGCGGACATCGTGCCGCCGATGCATGTCCCTGCCGTCTCTTTCGCGGCGACATCGCCCCGCGTTCTGGGCGCCGAGTCCATCGGCACCACGGTGATGAACTACTTCATCGGCGAGGGAGAGGCGTTCGCCGCCCATATGCGGGCGCTCGCCGGTGCGCGGACCATGGCCGATTATGTCCGCATCCAGATCGGCGAATTCCAGCGTGCGGCGGATTCGACGCTGACCTGCTGGGGCCTGCTCACCATGTCGGCGAGCCGGACCTTCTCCGCGCGCTGATGCGGATCCGGACCGGGTGACGCAACTTTGAGTTGCGCACACCTGTCGCATCGCCGCAACGGTTCCAGGGCGATCGAACCTGTAGTGGAAAGCTTCGGTTAACCATCCCGCTCCTATTGCCTATCGAGGCGCATGGGAAACGACATGGTCCGATGCTTGGCCGCATTCAGCTGATCCGTTCTGTCCTTTTCGGGCTTGCCGCCACCCTGGCCCTTGCCCTGCCGCTCCGCGCGCAGGACAGCGAGCGCGGCTCGGCGGTGGCGATCGCGGCGGACCTGTCGAGCCAGGGCGCCCAGAGCAAGCTGACGCTGACCCTGTCGAAGGCCGTGGAGGCCCGCGCCTTCATCATGGAACGGCCCGACCGTGTCGTGATCGACCTTCCCGAGGTCAACTTCCAACTGGATTCCGACAGCGGCCGACGCCGTGACGGCGTGGTGCAATCCTTCCGCTACGGATTGTTCGCGCCGGGCCGCTCGCGCATCGTCATCGATCTCGCCTCGCCCGCGACCGTGGGCCGGATCGACACCGTGACCCGCCCCCGCGACGGGGCCGTGCTGATGACGATCCCGCTTCAGCGGGTCGACCGGGACAGCTTCCGGAAAGCGGCGGCCTCGTCCGATCCCCGGCCCGCACCGGCGCAGGTGGCCAAGACCGCGAACACCGATCCACGCCCGCTCATCGTCATCGATGCCGGGCATGGCGGCACCGATCCCGGCGCCATCGCCAGCACGGGCGTGTTCGAGAAGGACATCGTGTTCGGCTTCGCGCAGGATCTCGCGGAGAAACTCAACGCCGCCGGGCGCTACCGGGTGCAGATGACCCGAGACCGGGATGTGTTCGTGCCCCTGAACGAGCGGGTGCGCATCGCCCGCGAGGCGAAGGCCGACCTGTTCATCTCGATCCACGCAGATTCGATCTCTTCGGCACCGCAGGTGCGCGGGGCGACGATCTACACCGGCTCCGAGAAGGCGACCGACGCCGAATCAGCCAAGCTCGCCGAACGCGAGAACAGGGCCGATGCCGCCGCCGGAGCCGAGGCGGCGGAGGCGACACCCGACATCGCCGACATTCTTCAGGAACTGACGTTACGCGAAACGCGCGGCTTCTCGTCGAGCTTCGCACGCAACCTCATGGGGCAGCTCGCCCCCGTGATGGAGATGAGCACCAAGCCCCACCGCGAGGCACGTTTCGTGGTGCTGCGCTCCCCCGACGTGCCGAGTGTGCTGGTGGAACTCGGCTACCTGTCGAGCAAGCGTGACCTCGAGAAATTGCAGGACCCCGATTGGCGCGCCGGGGTGACGGGTTCGATGGCCAAGGCGATCGAGCAATTCTTTGCAACCCGCACGAGCATCGGCAAGCCGGGCTCGGGGACGCGCCGCTCGGCGGCCATCGCCCCAGTTTCACCATAGATCCGGTGTGGATACGGGGCGTTCGGACGCCCCGGCACGTGTGGTTGCAAAGTGGCTCCCCGTGGGGCTCCTGAGGGCAGCGTCCGGGAGCCGATTGCGCCGCGATTCGGTGCGGCTCCGGGCTGGCGGCGAGCGGAAAACCGGATGCGTCTGATCCTTCGTTTCTTCGGGATTCTGTTCAGTGCCGGCGCGGTGCTGTTTTGCGTCGGCGCCGTCGTCGCGGGCTATTTCTACTGGAAGTACAGCCAGGATCTTCCGGACCACGCCGCGCTCGCCAATTACGAGCCGCCGGTGATGACCCGCGTCCACGCGGCAGATGGATCCCTGCTCGCCGAATATGCCCGTGAGCGGCGCCTCTACCTGCCGATCCAGGCCATGCCGAAGATCGTCGTGGCGGCCTTCCTCTCGGCCGAGGACAAGAACTTCTACAAGCATGGCGGCATCGATCCCGAGGGCATCGTGCGCGCCGCCCTGACCAACGCCAAGAGCGGCAAGCGCCAGGGCGCTTCGACCATCACGCAGCAGGTGGCCAAGAACTTCCTGCTCTCCTCCGAGCAGACCTTCGACCGCAAGATTCGCGAAGCGCTGGTCGCGCTGCGCATCGAGGCGGCCTACTCGAAGGATAAGATCCTCGAGCTCTATCTGAACGAGATCTTTCTCGGCACCATCGTTCCGGGCCGCAACCTGCATGGCGTGGCCGCCGCCGCGCTCGATTATTTCGGCAAGTCCGTCCACGAGTTGACGATCAACGAGGCGGCCTATCTCGCGGCGCTGCCGAAGGGCCCGAACAACTACCACCCCTACCGCAAGACCCAGGCGGCGCTGGACCGGCGCAACGAAATCATCCGCCTGATGCGGGAGAACGGCTACATCACCCGTGAGGAAGAGGAGAACGCCAAGAAGCAGCCGCTCGGCGTGAACCCCCGCGTGGCCTTCCCGAACGGCACCATCGCCAACTACTTCACCGAGGAAGTCCGCCGCGAGATCTCCGAGCGGTACGGCGAGAAGAAGCTCTACGAGGGCGGCCTCTCCGTGCGCACCACCCTCGATCCGAAGATGCAGGCCTGGGCGCGCAAGGCGCTGGTGGACGGCCTCGTGCGCTACGATCAGGCGCGCGGCTGGCACGGGCCGGTCAGCCATGTCGACCTTGCCGGGCGTGATTGGGGGCAGGCCGCCTCCGAAGTTCCTGCCCTCGGCGATGTGGCGCCCTGGCGGCTCGCGGTGGTGCTCGGCAACACGGCGGGTGGCATCCAGGTCGGGCTTCAGCCCCGCCGCGAAGCCTCCGGCCAGTTCTCCAAGGACCGCGATACCGGCGTGATCCCGCCGGAGGGCATGCGCTGGGCCGGGCGGCCGAACCTCAAGCAGGGCGACATGATCTATGTCGAGGCCATGGAGGGCACGCGCGGCCAGTTCCGCCTGCGCCAGCGGCCCGAGGTGTCCGGCGCCATCGTCGCCATGGATCCTAATACCGGCCGCGTCCACGCGATGGTCGGTGGCTTCTCATACGACGAATCCGAGTTCAACCGCGCCACCCAGGCGATGCGCCAGCCCGGCTCCTCGTTCAAGCCGATCGTCTATTCGGCGGCCTTGGACAATGGCTACACCCCGTCCTCGATCGTCCTCGATACGCCGATCACCATCGAGGCCGGTCCCGGCCAGGAGGCGTGGACGCCCTCGAACTACGACGGCAAGTCCGGTGGCCCGCATACCCTGCGCTACGGGATCGAGCACTCGAAGAACCTGATGACGGTGCGGCTGGCCAAGGATGTCGGCATGCCGCTCATCGCCGAGTATGCCCGCCGTTTCGGCGTCTACGACGACCTGTTGCCGGTGCTGCCGATGTCGCTGGGCGCGGGTGAGACCACGGTCATGCGCATGACCACGGCCTACTCGATGCTCGCCAATGGCGGACGCCGCATCCGCCCGACCCTGATCGACCGCATCCAGGACCGGATCGGTGAGACGATCTACCGGCACGACAACCGCAAGTGCATTGGCTGCGACGCGGAGAAGTGGTCGGGCCAGGACGAGCCGAAGCTGGTCGACGATTCCGAGCAGGTGCTCGACCCGCTGACCGCCTACCAGATGGTCTCGATCATGGAAGGCGTCGTCCAGCGCGGCACCGCCACGATCCTGAAGCAGCTCAACAAGCCGCTGGCCGGCAAGACCGGCACGACCAACGACGCGAAGGATGCGTGGTTCGTCGGCTTCTCCCCCGATCTCGCGGTGGGCATCTATGTCGGCTACGACAAGCCGCGCTCGCTGGGTGACCGGGCAACCGGCGGCGGCCTCGCCGCGCCCATCGCCCTCGACTTCCTGCGCCAGGCGCTGAAGGACAAGCCGCCGACGCCGTTCCGTGTGCCGGCGGGGATCAAGCTGATCCGCGTGAACCTCGCCTCCGGCACCCGCGCCGGGTCGGGCGAAGGCGCGGGCACGATCCTGGAAGCCTTCAAGCCGGGCACCGCCCCGCCGGATGCCTATGTCGCCCCGGCCACTCCCGCCGCTGCGCCGCAGCCCGGCGCGGACAGCGCCGCCCAGGCCGGAGGCTTGTACTGACGGATCGACGGGTCGGCGGTCCGCATCGCCGACCCGGTCAGGCCTTTCCGAGCACCGTGAGCCAGAACAGAGCCGAGAGCGGCGCCATCAGAGTCGACACCAGCACCGAGGCCGCGATCATGCCCGTCTCGGTCTTATAGCGTGAGGCCAGCAGGTAGGCGTTGATGCCGACGGGCATGGCCGCGAACAGGGTCGCCACACCCGCATAGGCCGCAGGCATCGAGAAGACGTGGAAGGCGAGAAGCCATACCGCGAGGGGATGCAGCATGTTCTTCAGAAGCGCGATGACCATCGCCCCCTTCAGGTCGAACAGCACCCGGTAGCGCTTCAATCCTGCGCCCAGAGCGACAAGGGCACAGGTCGAGGCCGTGCCCGCGAAGGCATCGATCAACGCCTTCGGGATGCCGGACGGAGTGATCCCCGCCCCTTTCAGCACCATGCCGATGATGAGCGCTATGAAGATCGGGTTCTTCAGAAGAACCAGGGCAAGGCCGCGCAGCCGCGCGAGGATCGGCTTGTCGGAATCGGACTCGATGAGGAACGTCGCGCTGCCCATCATCAGCGGGAGGTGGACCGCCAGCAGCATGAACAGGGGAAAGGCGCCCTCGTCGCCATAGGCCTGCAAGATCATCGGCACACCGACGAACACGGTGTTCGACTGGCTCGCCGCGAAGCCATGCAGGATCGCCCCCCGCCGCTCGACGCCGACCCGGCGCTTGGCGATCAGCGTCCCCGTCAGCCACGATACGGCGGCGCCGCCGAAATACGAGATCCAGTAAGACCATGCGATCTCGCCGCTCATGCCCGGCCGGGTCAGAGTCGCGAGGATGAGGGCGGGCACCGCCACCGCGAAGACATATTCCGAAAGTCCGTCGCTCACCTTCTCGGAGAGGAGACCCGCCAGAGCGGCGCCCCAGCCGATCAGGACGATCCCGAAGATCGGGGCGATGATGAAGAGGGCGTTCACGGATCCGGCGATCTTGCACGTGGTTCGGCAACGAGCTTTGCCGGCGCATAGCACGGACAGACGTGGCGCGGACGCACGAAGACGCCGGAATGACTTGGAACGACGGTCGGACGAGATATTGACCGGCCTCGGGGACCAGCCTCATATTTGCGGAGCGGGTCGGGGCGGCTTTCGCCACCCCGACCCTTCTTGGTGTCGTTATCCAAGTTTAAAGCGGAGGATCAGGTGCAAGCTGGTCCTCCGCACTCGTTTAACGACCACAAGAACGCTGATCCGTGGCAGAAACCACATGTCGGCGTCTCCGTATGATCGAGCGATGCCGTCGCCTGCAGGCACCCGGCGGCTCACCGGGCACGGGGTCTGGCCACCCTGGCGTTTCCGCTCGATCACGCCACCGCTTTCGCATCGGACAGTCATTCGCTCAAGATCACGAAGTCTATGAGCGTCGTCCTACGTGATCTTTCAAATCAATCTTGTATTAGCGCGCATAATTCCACGTAGAAGTTGCGCAGCCATCCGAGCTTCCAGAGCTGTCTTCGATCAAGGTGGCTCACGTACCTCCGTCTTTGAGAGCGTTGGCGAAGCCATCCAAGGCAGCGGACGCTTCAGAACGTTGCGCCTCCCTGGATGACTTCGCTGCGCTCGCAAAGACGGCCGGGACTCCATCGGCGGGGGCAGCTCAACTCGGTCGGTTACGGATCTAGTTCTTTTCGAGAACCTTTATCGGGTCCGTGCGCTGGCTCGGGCTCGGCTCCTTGGTGAGACTCTGTGACTTTTCCTGCTGAACGCGCGCAGCCTTCGGCGTGCCCTCTCCACCGACGGCGGTATCACCCGGGTTCTGGTTCGGAACGACGCCGGTGGCGAGTTCGAGGCAGGTGATCATCTCGACATAGGACGGGTAGCCACCGGCCTTGAACTGCGCCTCGCACTGCTTCTTGGCCGCGGGCGTGAACTTGTTCCAATTCTCCTCGGCCTGACGCTTGGCGTCCTTCTCGGAGCGAAGGCAGCCGTCATAGCTCGCCCGGTCGTTCACGCTCGACCCGGCGAGCTGGGCTGACCGGCAGGTCTTTTCTACGTCGAGCACGGGCACGGTGTCGGCCAGAGCGGTACCGGCGCCGAGGGTGATCAGAAGCGCGGAGGCGGGCAGAAGCGGTCTCATGGGAACTCTCGCGGATGCCGGAGGCATGGCCCCGGACGGGATTGTGCGCGACAACGCGCCAGCCCCGCTTTCGGCACCAGCGAGAGTTCCGCTGCCCTACTTCGCGTGCGCGGCCGTCAAGGCGGCGTCGAGATCGCGGTAGAGATCGTCCGTCGACTCGATGCCGGTGGATAGACGCAGCAGGTCGGGCGGGCATGGGCTGTCCGGCCCCTCCACCGAGGCACGGTGCTCGATCAGGCTCTCGACTCCACCGAGGGAGGTCGCCCGCTTCCACAACCTGACCCGTGCGGCGGTGGCGATGGCCGCTGCCTCACCACCCGCGACGCGCAACGAGAGCATGAAGCCGAACCCGTCCCGCATCTGGCGGGTGGCGACAGCGTGGCCGGGATCGCCGGGCAGGCCTGGATAGAGCACTTGGACGATATGTGGATGCCCGTCGAAGCGTTCGGCGAGACGTTGCGCCCCGGCTGATTGCGCCGCCGCGCGCAGATGGAACGTGCGGAGGGAGCGCAGCAGCAGATAGGCCTCGAACGGCCCGAGGATGCCGCCGCTTCCCGCACGGATACCGCCGATCCGCTCCCAGAATGCATCGGCCTTGGCTGTGGCGAGAGCGCCCGCCACCACGTCGGAATGGCCGTTCAGGATTTTGGTCGCCGAATGCATGACGATGTCGGCGCCGAGCTCCAGGGGCCGCGTATGGAAGGGCGAGGCGGCGGTGGAATCGACCGCGAGCCGCGCGCCGGCGGCATGGACGATCTCCGCCGCGGCGGCGATGTCCGTCACGGTCCACAGCGGATTGCCGGGCGTCTCGATCCAGACGAGCTTCGTCGCCCCGGGGCGGATCGCGGCCTTCAGGGCCGCGAGATCGTCGGTGCCGACGAAATCGACCGTCACGCCGCGCCTCGGCAGTTCGGCACGCAGCCAGCGCTTGAGCGCCCAATACATGACTGTCCCGGCCACGACGTGATCGCCGGGTTCGAGGGCGCCGAACACAGCGGTCGCAGCCGCCATGCCGGATCCGAACAGCATCGCCCCGGCCTGGGCACCTTCCAGCATCGCCAGCACGGCCTCCGCCTCGCGAACGGTGGCGTTGTCGGGGCGGGCGTAGGAATAGCCGGAGCTGTAGCCGTTGTCCGGATCGCGAATGAAGGTCGTCGCGACGTGGAGGGGCATCACCACGCCGCGCGTGGTGGGATCGATATGACCGAGGGCCTGCGCGGCGAGGCTCGCGCGCGAGAAATCCACCGGAGACGTCTCGTCCGGCATGCCATCGGTCCCATCTGGTGCGTTAGTGCCTGACATTCATCCGTCCCTCGCCGAACCGCGCCTGCGCTGACACGGTGGCGGGATGGCCGCAACCCATTGACCCAACGAGCCGCCATGCCAGCCGCCACTCATGTCCCCGAAGGCCCGGCTCTGAGGCCCTGGCTGCGTCTCGCCTGCGCCATCCTGCCCGTCGCCGCGACGGCGATGATCGGCTCGCTCTCGACCCAAGCCGAGATCGACGGATGGTATGCCGGGCTCAACAAGCCCTGGTTCAACCCGCCGAACTGGGTGTTCCCCGTCGCCTGGACGCTGCTCTATGCGATGATCGCCGTGTCGCTGTGGCGGTTGCTCGGTGCGCGCCCCGTGACGGGGCCGAGCCGCGAGGGCTGGCGGCTCGCCCTCGGCGCCTTTCTCGTCCAACTGGCGCTGAATGCCGCCTGGACACCGGTCTTCTTCAGCGCCCACGCCATCGGCCTCGGGCTGGTCGTGGTTGCTGCACTGCTGGTGATGGTGCTGTGGACCATCCGCCTGACATGGCGGTTCGACCGGGCCGCCGCGTGGCTGCTCGTGCCCTATGCGGCCTGGGTCGCCTTCGCGACCATCCTCAACGCGGCGGTATTACGCTTGAACTAGTAGTTTAGCCGCCTGCATGCTCGTCTTTCTCCTCGCCCGCCGGCTTTCCGTCGTCACGGGCGCGGTGGAGCATGAAGATCGCCGCGACCATGACGATGATCAGTCCGGCGAGGACGCCGAGCTCGATCATCGCCGCCTGGAACAGGGCGTATTTCTCGGGCGGCAGTTCCTTGGCGTGGGTCAGTTCCGAGGATTGCAGAGTAATGACCAACACCCGCCGGATCGAGGCGATGAGCCCGACGATCAAGAACGGCTCGCAGGTCAGTTTGCCCGACCGCATCGACACCCGCACTGTGTGCAGGATCTCGATGATCATGAGCAGGAACAGCAGCCGGTCGACCACTTCCAGGATCTGGTCCGCGCCGCCGAGCGAGCGCAGGGCCTCCCAGGTGAGGACCACAGCTTCCGTCAGCGCCGCCAGCGCTGTGAGGGCCAGGAGCAGGCCGAGCGCCGCGTAGATCGCGTGCTCGGTGTGCAGGAAGATGAAGCTCGCGGCCCGCGTCAGCCGACCCTGATCCTCTTTTTCTTGCTCAGCCATGACGTTCCCCCGTTTCATAACGGTGTAGAGCGCAGCTGAAGGAAGGGAATACCGGTCTCCCGGTCCCGCTGACCTAATGCAGGAACGGAAGGGCGTGCGGTGCGAGGTAGCCGAAGCCCAGCAGCGCCGCGCCCGCGATACCCAGGGCCCCGCCCGCGAAGACGAGGGCGGCGATGCCGGTGATCACCTCGGCCGAGGCGAGCACGATGCCGATTTGGAAGGCGGCCGAAGCCAGTTCGTAATGGTGGTAGCGCAGCAGCGAGAGATCACGGCGATCCTCGGCGAGCTTGGCCTTGGCCGCGAGCTCCTTGCGGCCCTCGCCCGTGGCGGGCTCGGAATCGTAGCGCGCGATGGTCTTCGCCCAATCGGCGCGCTTGGCCTGGATGGCGTCCTGGCTGGTGCCCGGCGGCAGCAGCGCGACGGCCTCGTCGGCGGTGCGGATGACCGTCATGCGGATCGTCCGCGCCTGGAAGAAGGCCCAGAGGTTCGACGCCTCGACATTGGCGCCGAGCGCCTCCGTCTGCGAGGCTTTGCCCAGGGTCTCGCTGAAGGCCAGGAAGAGAGCCAACACCGAGATGAGCAGCGCCACGCGCTTGTTCGAACTTCCCCCAGCCCCGTGTCCACCCGACATCGCTTACCGCTCCCCTCGTGAATCCCGCCGGGGAGACACCCCATCCCGGCAAGAAGCGCAAGGGTCCCGCGCGCGCTCCTACTCCGCAGCGACGCGGGGCGGCGGACGGTGTCCGTCGTTGGAGGCGGACGGGTGGACGTAATCGGGCGCGTCGAGCGGATCGTCGCGCTCGCCCACGAAACGGCCGAGCAGGCGGCCGATGACGCGCGAGAGATCGTCCATCAGCACGAAGATCGCGGGCACGAAGACCAGCGACAGACCGGTGGACACGATGAGGCCGCCGATCACCGCGATGGCCATGGGCGAGCGGAACTCGCCGCCGATGCCGAGCGCCATGGCCGAGGGAACCATGCCCGCCGCCATGGCGATGGTGGTCATCACGATGGGGCGGGCGCGCTTGCGGCCCGCATCGACAATGGCCGTCGTGCGGTCGACACCCTCGCGGATCTGCTCGACGGCGAAGTCGACGAGCATGATCGCGTTCTTCGTCACCACGCCCATCAGCATCAGGATGCCGATGACGACGGGCATCGAGATCGGCTTCTGCACGATGAGCAGCGCCAGGATCGCGCCGCCGATGGAGAGCGGAAGCGAGAACAGGATGGTCAGCGGCTGCAGGAAGTTGCCGAACAGCAGGATCAGGACGCCGAACACCATCATCAGGCCTGCGCCCATCGCGAGCGCGAAGCCTTCGAACACCTCGCCCATCACCTCGGCGTCGCCGGTCTGCTTGATGGTGACGCCCGGCGGCAGGTTCGTCGCCGCAGGTAGCCTCATCACCTGGGAGATGAGTTCTCCGAGGGCATCCGAGCCCTGCATATCGCCTTCAATGGCGACGCGCACGGCGCGGTCGTAGCGGTCAATGGCAGTCGGCCCCTGGCCGAGGCTGATGTCGGCGACGGTGGCGAGCGGTACGGCCTGCCCGCCCTTCACCGGGACCTTCATGGCGCCGATCTCCGAGAGGTCGCCGCGCAGGCGTTCGGGCAACTGCACGCGAATCGGGACCTGCCGGTCCGTGGCGTTGAACTTCGCGAGGTTCAGGCCGATGTCGCCGATCGTGCCGACGCGCACCGTCTCGGCGATGGTGTCGGTCGAGACGCCGAGATCGGCCGCGACCGCCGGCTTCGGGCGGATGCGAATCTCGGTGCGGTCGAGGGGCGCCGTCGACATCACGTTGACGAGGTGGGGCACCTGCGCCGCCTCGCGCTGGAGCCGCGCCGCGACATCGGCCACCACCGCCTTGTCCGGCCCGGCGACGATGAGCGCGAGATCGCGCTGGCCGCCTTCGCGCAGCGCCCAGAACCGGATATCCGGCTCCTGTCGCAGGATCGCGGCGACCTCGGCATCCACCTGCTTCTGCGTGCGGTGGCGGGTGTTCTTCGGCGTGAGGTTAATCGTGAGGCTGGCGAGCCGAACCTCCTTCTTGCCGGGCAATTGCCGGCCGCCATCGACGAAGACGCTCTTCACCTCCGGCAGGGTCCGGATCCGCTCGACCAGCCGGTCGCTCACCGAGATCGTATCGTTGAGCCGCGCGCCGGGGGGCAGTTCGACCACGAACAGGGTGCGGGCCTGATCCTCGGCGGGCAGGAAGCCCGCAGGCAGCAGGCCCGTCGACATGATCGAGGCGACGAAGCAGGCGAGGCCGAGCACCAGCGTGATGTACTTGTGCCGCACCGACCAGCGCACGAGGCGGGTGTAGCCCCGCATCACCGGCCCTTCGTGGCTGTGGTCAGGTCCGTGGTCGCGCAGGAAATAGGCGGCGAGCAGTGGTGTGATGAGCCGCGCCACGAGCAGCGACATGAACACGGCCGCCGCGATGGTAAGGCCGAACTGCTTGAAATACTGCCCGGCGATACCGCCCATGAAGGAGACAGGCGCGAAGATCGCCATGATCGTCGCGGTGATGGCGATGACGGCGAGGCCGATCTCGTCGGCGGCTTCGAGCGAGGCGCGATAGGGCGATTTGCCCATGCGCATGTGGCGAACGATGTTCTCGATCTCGACGATGGCATCGTCCACGAGGATGCCGGTGACGAGCGTGATGGCCAGCAGGCTGACGGCGTTGAGCGAGAAGCCCATCGCGCCCATCGCCCAGAAGGTCGGGATGACCGAGAGCGGCAGGGCCAGAGCCGCGATCACCGTCGCACGCCAGTCGCGCAGGAACAGCAGCACCACGACGACCGCAAGCGCCGCGCCCTCGATGAGGCCCAGCATCGCGGAATGGTAGTTGCCGATGGTGTTGGTGACGCTCGTGTCGATCAGGTCGAAGCGCACGTCGGGATTGGCCGCGTGTAGCGCCTCGATCTTCTTGGCGACGCCGACCGAGACGTCCGCATCGCTCGCGCCCGTCGCGCGGGAGATGGCGAAAGCCACCACCGGCTCGCCGTTGAACCGCGCGAAGGTGCGCGGCTCCTCGGCCGTGTCGGAGAGCGTCGCCAGTTCGTCCAGCCGCACCTTGCGGTTGCCGGGGACGACGATGGACGTCGCGGCCAGGGTGTCGAGGCTTGCGGAGGCGGCGAGCGTGCGGATCGACTGCTCCTGCCCGCCGACCTCGGCACGCCCGCCCGCCATGTCGGCGGAGGTGAGGCGCAGCTGACGGTTCACGTCGGCCGCCGTGATGCCGAGCGACAGCAGCCGGTCGGGCTTGAGGGTGACGCGGACCTCGCGGGCGACGCCGCCGAGGCGCTCGACGCCGCCGACGCCCTTCACGCTCTGAAGTCCGCGCGCGACGACATCGTCCACGAACCACGACAGGTCTTCAGGCGTCATGGCGGGTGCCGAGGCGCCGTAGATCATGATCGGCAGGCCCGCGATCTCCACGCGGGAGATGATCGGCTCATCGATCGTGCGTGGCAGGTTGATGCGGATCTTGGAGATCGCATCCTTCACGTCGTTGACGGCGCGGTCCTGATTGATCTCCAGCCGGAACTCGATGGTCGTGGTGGAGATGCCCTCGGTGATGGTCGAGAGGACGTGCTTCACGCCCTTCACGCCCGCCACCGAATCCTCGACCCATTTGGTCACCTGGGTCTGCAATTCGGAGGGCGCCGCACCCGACTGGGTGATCGTGACGGAGACGATCGGGATATCGATGTTCGGAAAGCGGGTGATCGGCAGCGACCGGAAGGTCACGAGCCCCAGCACCATCAGCACCAGGAACAGCACGATGGAGGGAAGCGGCTTGCGGATCGCCCAGGCGGAAACGTTGAGGCGCATCGTTCGCCCTCAGCGCGCCGCGACCGAGGCGGCGTCGACCGCCCGCACCCGATCGCCATCGCGCAGGAAGCTGCCCGCGCGGGCGACGACCCGCTCTCCGGCGGCGACGCCGTCGCGGATCTCGGTGAATCCCTCGGCCGAGAGGCCGGGTGCGACGGTCCGCGCCTCGACACGCTCGTCCTTCACGACGAGCAGGCTCGCCCGACCGTCGGCGGCGTAGATCAGGCTCGAAACGGGGACGGCGACGCCCTCACGTCGGGCAATCTCGACACTGCCTCGGGCGAAGGCGCCGATGCGCAGGGCCGGATCGTCCGCAAGGCGGATACGCACCTTGCCGAGGCGTGTCATGCGGTCGACCTCCGGATAGACACGGCGGACCTTGCCCTCGACGATGCGCCCCTGATCGAGGGTGAGCCGCGCGGAATCGCCCGCCTTCATCCGAGCGAGCCAAATTTCCGGCACCTCGCCCTCCAGCTCGATCTCGCCGCGGGCGATCAGGCGAAACAGAGGCTCGCCGATAGCCGTCGCCGTAGCGCCGACCCGGGCGGTGCGGCGGTTCACGATGCCCGCTTCCGGCGCGCGAATATCGGTGCGGGCGCGCCGCAACGCGATCTCGGCGCTTGCCGCCCTGGCCGTGGCGAGATCGGCCTTGGCCGCCTGCAATCCGCCGCGGGCGGCAGCGAGGCGGCCGGTGGCGGCTTGTGCGGCGGAGGCGCGCTGCTCCAGGACTGCCGCCGTCGCATTGCCGGTCTTGCTCAGGGTCTGGGCGCGTTCGTTGGAGAGCCGCGCCTCGGTCTCGGCCGCCTCGGCCTGGACGATCTGGCTCTGGGCCTGGACGATAGCCGCCTCGGCCCGGGCGATGGCCGCGACGTTGGAGGCTTCCTGCGTCGCAATCATCTCGCTCGATAGCCGGGCCAGCACCTGCCCCTGGGCGACGCGGTCACCCTCCTCCACCAGCAATTCGGTGATGCGCAGACCCTCGACCTCCGGCGCGACAAGGATCTCGTCGCGCGGCACCAGCGTGCCGGTGACGACGGCGCGCTCCACGATCTCCCGCCGAGCCGCACTCACCACGGTGACCGCCGGGGCGAGCGCAGCGGGCTCCGGCACGGAGGCGGGCTCGACAGCCAAGGCGGGGGCGTTGAAGGCCGGAGCGGCGAGCACCGTCAGGGCCATGAGGCACACGACGTGCGAAGGGCGGATCGTCACGATGAAAGCTCGCTGGCGCCGGGCTGGGGTCACGGGAAGCGTCCTCGCCGATTAGCCCGGCGTTTTGATGGCGGTGTCTTGCCGGGGCACGGCCGTGAGGCCAAGCTGCAACCGGGGCCGTCGCACCGCGTTGATGAAATAACGAGCGCGTTCCGCGGGGAGACCACAATGAGCATCTTCCAGATCAGACAGAAGGACAATGGTGCCATTCTCTGGACTGGCTCTGCCCCGAACGAAGAAGCTGCTCTCGACGCCATGGCCCGCGAAGCGGGATATCGTGATTACGCGGCCCTTCCAGATACGCTGCGTGGCCTGGGTGTTCAGGCCGACAAACTCGACCTGATCTCGTAAGTCTTCGATTCCTCTGAACGGCGGTCGCCCGCTCTTCAGCGCGACCGCCGCGTGTCCCCGCCCTCGGCCAGATCATCGAGGAAGCGAGCGCAGCGCGCCAAACCTTCGGGATCGTGCAGGCTCGCGATGACGGCCGGGTCCAGACCCAAGGCCTCCCGCAGGAGAGCGGGCCAGTCCTCCACCATAGGCCATTCGGTGCGCACGATGGCCGCGCCGAGACGGCGCAGCGCCTCCGCCTTCTCGGTCTGCTCGCCGTAGGCCCGCGGCTCCGGCAGGCACAGGAAGCGTTTGCCGTGCGAGGCTGCGAGCGCGACCAGTCCGTCCCCCCCACCGCCGACGAGAACCGCCGCGTCCGGCATGAAGGCACCCACATCGGCGACCCAGCCGTGCAGTTGGAGGTTCGACGGGCATTCCGCTTCCCCGGTCACGGGGCCGAGAACATGCCACGTCCGCTCAGGGATGGCGCGGGCCGCCGCCGCAAGGGCCGCAAGGGAACCGCCTTCCCCGCCCCGGCCGAACACCACGACGATGTCCTGCCCGTCTCGCGTCGGCGCGGGCGCGGCGCCTCCGAGAAAGCCCGCATAGAAAGTTTTGTCGCGGACCCAACCCGGCGTACCCGGGGCGTCGAGAGTCGCCGGGAACGGAGCCAGCACGCGTGTCGCGCTGCGGAAGGCTTCGAGGTGCGGCCGGTCGTTCCGTTCGCCCGCGAGCCGCATGACCACGGTCGGCACTGAAAGGAGCCGTGCGAACAGAGCCACCTCGACGGAGACATCGACGACGATCAGCGCCGGGTCCGTCCGCTCCACCCAGGCGGCGATGCGGGCCATGCGCTGGCGCAAGCCGGGATGGCGCAGGGGCGCGTAATGGAACGCTTCCGGCCGCGCGGCCTCACCGTCCTGCCCATCGAAGCCCGCGCCCTCGGCGAGGGGCCGGTCGTCGGGAAGGTCGAGGATATCGAGACCGGCGGTGTCGAACCCGGCCAGGGTGCCGATGATCGTGCAGGGCCGCCCAAGATGCGCGGCGACGGCGCGGGCGCGCTGGAGATGGCCTACGCCCTGGTGATGGACATACCAGCCGATGCCGCGCGTCACGCGGCCTTCCTCGCGGATGTCTTCGTGGTCTTACCGCGCCGTTCGATCTCCGCCGCCAGCGACGCGAGGTCTTCCAGGGCCGTATCGATGTCACAGACCGGAGCCGGCGGCGTGCGCGTCCCGATCAGCCGGTCGGCGCGCTCCACGAAGGCGATGACGTTGGGGCATCCCGTGGCGAGCACCGCCGCGAGGTCGCCCGCCCCGAGCCCGATCTCGGCGCAGGCCGCCTCGCGCTCCGCATCGGGAAGCGTGAAGGCGCGGCGCAGCGCCGCCCTGCGCAGGACCAGAGCCTCCCAGAAGGCGGCCTCCGGAAGCAGGTAGGCTTCGCCGTCGGCGGCGCGGGCGCGACGTTCCATCTCGGTGGCCATGCCGCCCGAGACCCGGCCGTCGCGGCGGGCCGAGACCAGCACGCTCACCTCCGGGCAATGGCGCAGCCGGGCACCGCCATCGCGCATCAGGCCAACGAGGGCATTGTCCTCGCCGCAGGGCAGCGGCGGCAGGCCGCCCACGGCGCGGTAGAGAGAAACCGGGAAGGCGAGGCTCGCTCCGGTGTGGTCGCCGTGGCGCGGTGCCGGATCGTGGGGCGCCGGATCGAGCAGTTCCTCAAGCCGTCGCACGCCCGCCCAATAGCGCTCGACCCGTGCATTCAGGTCGGCCACGGCCGGGGCGATCGCCTCGTCGCCGTCGATGATGAGACGGCCACCGACGATCTCGGCCTTCTCCAAGGCCCGCAGGTTGGCGGAGAGCCAATGGGACGGAAGGCGCGCATCCGCGTCGGTGGTGAGCAGGATGCCATCCTCGCCGCCCTGTTCGAGCCACGCCGCGCCCTCATCGAGCGCCATGCGCCGGGCCGTACCGACATGAGCGTCGGCGCCTTCCAGAACGGCCTCGACGATCCGCAGGTTCAGCCGGTCGAGGCGCCCGGCCTCCTCAGCGGCACGCACGGCCTCGACCGTCCCGTCGGTGCAGTTGTTGGCCAGAACGACCACACGGACCTGCCCCTCGACATCCTGGCTCGCCAGGGTTTCGAGGAGGAGCGGCAGGCGCGCGGCCTCGTTACGGGCCGGCACGCAGACGACGCAGGGACGCATCATGGCGGGAACCCCTCAGCCGCGCCCGCCGGCCACCCGGCGCAGGCTCGGCCGGGCGCGCTCGGCCGCCTGGGCGACCACCTCTTCGTAGATCTCGAAATACCGGCCGAACATCTCCTCGGCGTCGTAGAGCGCCTCGGCCCGGTCGCGGCAGGCGCGGCGGGACAGGCCCGCAGCGCCCCGGATCGCCTCGGCGAGGCTCTGCGCGTCGTCGGGTTCGGCGAGACGACCGCAGGTCTCGTCCAGGATGTCGGGCATGGCGCCCCGGCGGAAGGCGGCCACGGGCGTGCCGCAGGCCAGCGCTTCGGCGACCACGAGGCCGAAGGGCTCCTCCCAGCGCGGCGACACGATCGCCACCCGCGCCCGGCCGAGATGGCGGGCCAGATCGCGATGGGTGAGATGGCCGAGATGGGTGAGGTCGGGCCCGAGCCGGGGGGCGATCTCCTGCTCCCAGTAGACGGGATTCATCTTGGGCCCTGCGAAGACCAGCGGCAGACCGGCAGCGCGGGCCGCGTCGATGGCGAGGTGCAGGCCCTTTTCCGGAACGATCCGGCCCGACCAGAATGCATAGGCCGGATCATCGGGCGTGGCGCCATAGGCGAAGGTCGACAGATCGACGCCGTTGCCGACCACCTGGGCGTGGGGGACGATCTCCGCCCATTCCTGAGCCAGTGAGGCGGAGACGGCGAGGAAGGCCATGTCCGGATCGGCCTCGACGACGCCCTTGGTCAGGCTCTCGAAGGGCGGCGTGTGCAGCACGGTGACCCACGGAATCCCGAGGCGTGCGCTCTCCTGCAGCGGCAGGGCATGCAGCGAATTGTTATGGACGAGGTCGAACCCGCCCGCCGCGACACGATCCATCATCTGGCGGTAGGCCACGGCCTCGGCGCGGTCGATCTCGTCTTCGCGCTCGGGATTGGCGACGGCGCAGCCGGTCGGCTCACACAGCATGACCGGCTCGAGGGCAGGATCAGAACCCTTGCTCGCAAACAGAACGACCTCATGTCCGCGCCGACGCAGGGCGGCCGTGAGAAGATGCGTGTGCATCTCGAGGCCACCGGCATGCGGTTGACCGATCGGATACTTGAGATGGGCGAGGACAGCGATCTTCACGCGCGCACCGATACGGTTGTGTGAGATGACGACGGGCCTGCCGGACGTACGAGACGAGAGGTAGGTCTGTGGCGAGTTCGGCGGTTATCCGCTCATGTTGTTATGGACAAACCCGCCAAGCCCGGAACCGAAGCACCGCACAGGACAAGCATGCCGGAACGGTTTAGCCGCCCGGGTCTGAACGATCGATGATCGTACCGGTAAAGCGAACGTTCAGGTGTGGGCCGCTCCAGACCACCACGCCGGACGAGACGAACGCGGGGCGATTTCAAGCCTTTTCGTCATGGCGCGCAGGACGGAACGAGGGCGGCGGAGCGCTACCCGAACGCTCCTACCTCGTGCTGGATCATCCCGGAAATCTCCCGCACCTGCGCGAACATTCGCCGGATCGGCTGGAACAGGGTGGCGTGCTCCGTCTCGTAGGTACCGGTATCGCGCGGGCCGGCGGGCTCACCGAAGTTGAGGCCCAGCGTCGGATCGGGCTCGTTGGGGAAGATGGCGTCGAGCATCGTCAAGCACCCGTCGATGTCGAGGCGCAGGAACCGCTCCAGCATCTGCTCGCGGGAAAGGCCCGCCTGCGGCCGGAAACCGGGGATGTGCACCGCCAGGAACCAGATCCGGTGGATCAAGGCGAGCCGCAGGGCGTGGAGCAGGGTCAGACGGGCCGACATGCCATTCAGGTCCGGGGCGGCGGCGCGCAGCGCCAGCCAGTCGCGGGTGAGACGCCCGAACAGGCGGCGGAGGTCCGGTGCGAGATCGAGCCGTTCCAGGGCGCCCGCGATCACCACCAGTTCGTCCCGGCGAAAATCCTTCTGGGTCCGGCGGGCGCGCTCCAGCCAGACGGCCGGATCGAGCGTGTCGATATAGGCACGCAGCACGTCGAGATCGCCGACGGAGGCCGCGTATTGCACGAGCCGGAAGGCGCGGGAGAACCGCAGCGAATCCCGCCGCATCTCGCGGAACAGGTCCGGCCCCCTGCCCGCCGCCCGGCCGAGCCCGTGTAGCGAATTCGCCAGGAAGCCGAGCTGGTGCAGAATCGCGTTGTTGGGAATCGCCCGCATCTGGCGGGGATGGGTGATCCGCGCCGGGCCGCCCGAATCGGTCTGGCGGGCCACGGGGCGCGAGCCGGTCCGGTCGAGGAGGCTGGGGCCGAACGTGCCGAGCAGCGCCGCATAGCCCGGCTCATCGACCAGCGCTTCCATGTCCTGCCGGACGACGGTGAAGAACTCGAGGGCGAAATCGGGCTCGGAATAGATCGGATCGTCAGCTGGGTCGCCGCCCTCCTTCGCATCGTCCAGGGCATAGCCCGCGAAGGCGTCGTCCTCCGCCACGTCGAGGGCGAAGACGTGCTCGGCGATGCGCGCGACGCTGGCCTGGGCGAGTTCGCGCGTGCCGAACAGCAGATAGCCGTCCGTGCCCTGGAAGCTCGATTCGAGCCGCACCATCAGCCCCGCCTTGCGGGCGCGGTCGCGGGCATCCTCCGGGGCGAGATAGGCGAGCCGATCGCGCAGCGAGGTCGGGTGCGCGCCCCGGCCGATCGATTCGCCGTGCGTGTCGAAGATCGCGAGTTCGACATCCGACAGGCCATTCTGCACCAGCATCTCGGTGATGCGCAGGCGCAAGCGCTCGATCCAGAAGGTCGCCGCGAGCTGGCCGACATAACGGCCCGAATCCGAATAGCCGAACTGCACGGTCAGGCGGCCGATGCGCTTGAGGTAGGCCCGCCAATGCGGGTTGCGCAGGGCATCGTCGAGGACGCGGATCCCCTGCTCGAGGGCGCTCGCCGTCTCGAAGAGCGGCGTGATCTCGACCTTGTCCGCGATGCCGTAATGACGCGCGAGCCACAGGGCCGCCAGCAGGGTGTAGCCGGTCTCCGTCTCCGCGATCAGGAAGCGCACCGGGTGGGTGCCATCCACGTGCTTGAGGATCTGCGTGATCGTCATCATCAGCCGAGCGGCGGAGGCACGCTCGGCGGCGAGCGCGCCGAAATCCACCGCGACGGGCGTGACGTGGTTCAGCAGCGTGTGGATCGTGGCGAGGTGCGAACGGCGCTGGGCGGCATCGGTCGGCTCGCCCTCCAGCTCGATCACCCGGCGCACGGCGTTGTGGATCTGCGAGGCGTTCAGCCGGAAATGCGGCAGGGCGTTCGACAGGCCGTGGGTCTCGACCCCCGCCCGCAGCACCGCGATGGCCCGCCTGTCGGCTTCGTCCTCCGCGCCGGAGAGGGCGGCATCGAGGGCAGCGACCAGCGGGGCGGCGTCGGTCTGCGCGCGCTCGCGCTCGATGATGAGGGCCAGGGCGAAGCGATGCACCGCTTCGAGGGACGGCTTGTCCCCGAGTCGCGGCGCGACGGCGAGCTGCCGGTTCACCGCGCTCAGCGCGCCCTCCGCGAGACCCCGCGCCTCGCGGGCGGAGGGGACGGCGGGCAACTCCCGGAGAACCCGGTCGAACTGCATGCGCTTCGAGATCAGGCGGTAGCGCACCGTGTCCCACCAACCGATATCGGTGCGCCCGTCGGTGTCGCAGCCGACCCAACTCGCCACCGCGAAAGGGCGCGGACGGAGGTCGGACCAGCGATCCGGCCAGCGCGCGCGGGCGGCATCGAACAGGGCGGCGTTGAACGCATCGAGGGCGAGGCGCGCATTGTTGGCGGCGGCGCAGGCCTGATCGAATTCGAGATCGAGGCTGACCGGCGAATCCGGTCGCGTGGACAGGGCGGCGGCCTTGGCGATAGGCTCGGCCCTTGCCGTCGAGCCGGGCAGGCCCGCTGCCTGCGCGAGCAATTCTGCCACGGCGCGGGGCATGCCGAAGGTCGGGTGGGCGGTGAACACCACGGCGAAGGCGGTGCGGTGGATGAAAGCCGCGAAATCCTCGAAGGCGCCGGTCTTGTCCGGCACCGCCGAGACGAGGGCGGCCGCGACACCGGTATCGGCCCGCTGGCCTAGGCCGACATAGTCACGAAGGCGCTGCGCCCGCGCATCCAGCGCCTCGGCGCGAAGCCGCTCGAACAGCCCGTCGAGATCTCCGTCCGCGATCTCGCCCCGGTCGAAGGAGCGCGTGATGGCGAGTGTCACGGCCAGGACCGGATTGCGGAACGGATCCTCGCTCGCCTGCTCCCGTGCCGACTCGATCAGTCCGAGCAGATGCGCCTCGAGCTCCTCGGGACCGCGACCGACCTGCTGCATGTTCCACCCTCGTTGCGCGTCCGCCACCCGGCACCGGTTACGCAAGGAGCGTTCCGGCGCCGTTGTCGGGTGACGGGCACCCCGCATGGCGTTATCACTGGCGCCCTGATGGAGCGACTGCTGATCTTCCTCGCCGTCCTTGTTCTCATCGCGGTGGGGGCGATGGTGGCCGTGATGGCCGCCCGTGGCCGCCGCGCGCCGCTGCAGATGGATAGCGACTTCCACCACGACGACACGGACCTGCTGATCGGCCCCCTCAGCCGTCGCCGGGAGAGTCCGATCGACCGCAATGCGGAGGTCATCGACATCACTCCGGACCCACGCCCTGCCGAGGCCGCATCGCGCGGAGGCGAACGGTGAGGGCTGGTATCGGGTCCATCCTGCTCCTCATGGCAGCGGTGAACGCCGCGCAGGCCGCGCCCGGCGGCGCCGTGCAAGCGTGCGGCGCTCAGGCGGCGCGCTACGAGAATGGCCAGGGCTTCACTCTGTCCGTGATCCGTTCGGGCGAGGTGCGGATCGTCAATCCCCTGCGCCCGCTCACGCCGGAGGTCACGCAGGTGCTGGAGGTCGCGATCGGGGGCAAGCGCGCCACCGCCTACGGGCCGGACTTCACCAGCCTGCGCCGGGGCGGATCGCCGGCGGCGATGCAGGGCAGCCTCGGCGGGCCCATCACCTGGGAGACGACACTTCCGCCGTTGCCCGCCACCCTCGGCATCGTGGCCGAGGACGGGGCCCCGCTGGCGGACTTGTCGTTCAAACTGTGCGAGACGCCACCGGCGCTCGCGCCGGAGCCGCAGGTGGCCAAGAAGAACGGCAAGACGCAAAAGGCGTCCGGCGAGGGCGGCAAGAAGGCCCAGACGAAGGAAGCCCAAGGCAAGAAAGCTCCGGCAAAGCCGGAGAAGACGCCCCAGGGGTTCACCATCCCCCAGGGCGCCGTCAGCGAGTAGAATTCGCAGTTACTTCTGCTTGGCGATGATCTTGTCCTTGATCCCGTCATAGACGCTCTGCGGGATGATCTTCTTCTGCACGAGCTCGTCCTTACCCTTGTAAGGCCGCCCCTTGATGATCGCAGCGGAGCGTGCCGCACCGATGCCGGGGAGCTTGTCGAGCTCTTCCGCGCTGGCGCTGTTCAGATCGAGCAGGGGCGCCTTGGCGGCGTTCGGCGCACCGGCGACCGGGGCACTCGGCGCCATCGGCTTGGCGGGAGCGGTCGGCGCCGTCGTGGGGGCGGGCGCAGGCGCCTGAGCCAAGGCGGGTGCGGCCAGCAATCCCGAGAACAAGGCGAAGGCGCGGAGGGTGGACGAAGTCTTGGAGGAAGCCATGGGGTTACTCCTGGCAATGACGGCCCGCCCTGCGGAACCGTTGCCCCACTTGTCGGCCCTGCGATTTGAACCCTCGCTTAACAGATTTTTCGACTCCACCCCGTGGCTAGGCCCACACCCTACCAAATGATGACGACGGCCGTTGCTTCCACTTGTAGATAGATGGCTCGCTTGTTCGGTAATGAGCCGGGTCAACGGCACACGCTTCGATCAAAACGGGGAATCGGGAGGATGGTCTACGTCACCGACGCCAATGGGCATGTCACCCATCTGGGGCGGCATTGGCGCCAATTGACCGGTCAAACCCTGGCCGAAGCGCGCAATTTTGGATGGGTGAGCGCCCTGCACCCGGAGGACCGCGACCTCGTGCGACGTCTCGTCGAGGAGGCGATCGGCACCCTGAGCAGTTTCTGCGTGCGGTACCGCCTGCGCCGCCCCGATGGCGAATTTCGCTGGGTGATGTCCGGGGCAGTCCCCTCCTTCGGACCACCGGGCCGGACCTTCCTCGGCTTCCTCGGCTCGCTGACGCCCCTGGACGAACCGCCCGGCGACATCACCAAGGCGGATGGTCAGTTGCGCCCGCCCGAGCCCCCCTGGCAGGACGGCTCGCCCCTGGAGCAGGCCGCCGATTATCTTCTGGCCGCCCATAGCCTGATCGCCCGATCGGGCCGCCCGGCGACGCTGCAGGCCGTCGAATCCGCCCTGCGGCGCCTGGGCGAGGAGCTGGCCGAGGAAACACTGATCGACGCTTCGGCCCATGCGGATCTGCGTTGACGCATCCGCCGGTGTGCGGCAGCGCCGAGTGCTCTAGCCAGGCGGGGGCGTCATCGCTATAAGCGCCTACTCATCCGTATCCTGCGGTGTGCATGGCGGCTCCCCGAGGCGGGACCCGCCCGCGCACTGCTTTGTCCGCCGGCATATCTGAAGGATCCCCGCCATGGCCGTTCCGAAGCGAAAGACTTCCCCCTCCCGCCGCGGCATGCGCCGCTCGGCCGACGCCCTCAAGGCGCCGACCTATGTCGAGGACAAGGATTCCGGCGAGCTGCGCCGTCCGCACCACATCGACCTGAAGACCGGCATGTACCGTGGCCGCCAGGTGCTGAAGGTGAAGTCGGCCGAGGCCTGAGACGGCGCTTCGGACACGTTTACGGACGAAGGTTCGAGAAGAAGGGGCGCGGCCGACGAGGCCAGCGCCCTTTTTCGTTGTGCGATGCCGTCGGGTCTCGCCGAGGATGGCGGCGGCGATGCGACGAAGGGTCGTTCCGGCCGGGTCCTCAGGCGAGGCGGCGAGCCGTCTCGGCGTAGCGGGTCGCCGCGATCTGCGCCCGTGCGCTGCGCGACGGTTGGAGGGTGGGATCCGCCCCGACCAGAAGCTGCGTGACGAAGGCCGATTCGGTGCGACCGTCTCGGAGGACGGCCGAAGAGGCGCGCGAGGCCTCCTCACGGCGCCCGCCCGCGATGATCGTCAGCGCCCGCGAAGGCGGTGTGTCCGCGGCGGAAGTGGACGAGACCGGTCGAATTGTCTCGACCCGTCCCATTCTGGCACTACCGACCGGCCCGATTCGTTCCATCGCAGCACCCTCGCCATCGTCGATGGCTCAAGGAGCAAGCGTGGGGCCGCCGGTAACGTTTCGTCAACCTTTCGAGGTTAACGGCCGCACCCTCATTTGCGGGCGAGCTGTTCGAGGCGCGCCTGCATCTCCAGCATCTGCCGCTTCAGGTCGTCGAGTTCGGCGCCGGCTACGGGGGCGGGATTGCTGGCGGGCGGCGTCGGGATGACGCCGGGAGGGCCGAAGCCCGTGAACATCTTCATGGCATCGCCGAAGAAGTTCATGTTGGTGCGCACCTGCTGCTCGATGGCATGCTGGAATGCCGAAGGACCGAAGCTCTGCGAGAACTTCTCGCGCAGGCCGTCCTGATCCTTGGCGAAATTCGCCATGGAGAATTCGAGGAAGCTCGGCACCATGGCGCGCATGCTGTCGCCATAGAAACGGATCAGCTGCCGCAGGAAGGCCACCGGCAGGAGGTTCTCGGCACCGGCCTTGTTCTCCTGCTCGAAAATGATCTGCGTGAGCACCGAGCGGGTGATGTCGTCGCCGGTGCGGGCGTCGTAGACCACGAAATCCTCGCCGTTCTGGACCATTGTAGCGAGGTCTTCCAGCGTGACGTAGGTCGACGTTCCAGTGTGATAGAGCCGCCGGTTCGCGTATTTCTTGATGACGGTCTGAGGCGTCTTCACAGTATCCGCCATCGCAGAACGGCCTTTCTGAACTCGAACAACGCAAGCGGCGCGGGGCGCACCGCCGGTTCACATCGCAGTCGCGATATCGCGCCCGCACACAAGCATAAGACCTTCGAGAAGCGCAGAAAACAGCAAAGTGCCTCCGTCCAGTGCAGAATATTGCACCTGCGCGATCACGGGAGCCTCCGCGGTGCCGCATGCGCGTGATCGTGGTTGAAGAGAACCGCCATAGGCGGGCCTCACCCGGATGACCTGCTTGACTTCAACCGCACGGCGCACTTCATCGCTGGAACGGCTTTCGAAAAGCGCGCGCGAGTGAAGGCGACGCGTGGCCGCGAGAGGAGAACGTCATGGCAGGCAGCGAAGAGATCGTCATCGTCGGGGCGGCACGCACCCCGGTCGGCTCGTTCGGTGGCGCGTTCGGCGCTGTACCGGCCCACGAGCTCGGCGCGACGGCGATCAAGGCCGCGCTGGAGCGCGCGAAGGTTTCGCCGGACGACGTCGATGAGGTGATCTTCGGGCAGGTGCTCACGGCGGGCGCAGGCCAGAACCCGGCGCGTCAGGCCGCCATCAAGGCGGGAATCCCCGAGAAGGCGACCGCCTGGGGCCTCAACCAAGTGTGCGGCTCCGGCCTGCGCACCGTCGCGGTCGGCATGCAGCAGATCCAGAACGGCGACGCCAAGGTGATCGTGGCGGGCGGCCAGGAATCGATGTCGCTCTCGCCCCATTGCCAGTACCTGCGCGCCGGCCAGAAGATGGGCGACATCAAGCTCATCGACACGATGATCAAGGACGGCCTGTGGGACGCCTTCAACGGCTACCACATGGGCACCACCGCCGAGAACGTCGCCCAGGCGTTCCAGCTGACCCGCGAGCAGCAGGACGAGTTCGCGACCCGCTCGCAGAACAAGGCCGAGGCCGCCCGCAAGGAAGGCCGCTTCAAGGACGAGATCGTCCCCGTCACCGTGCCGGGCCGCAAGGGCGACACGATCGTCGACACCGACGAGTACATCCGTGACGGCGCGACCATCGAGGCCATGGCCAAGCTGAAGCCCGCCTTCTCGAAGGACGGCACCGTCACCGCCGCCAACGCGTCGGGCCTCAACGACGGCGCCGCCGCCATCGTGCTGATGTCGGCCTCGGAAGCCGAGAAGCGCGGCCTGACCCCGATCGCCAAGATCAAGTCCTGGGCGACGGCGGGCGTCGATCCGAAGATCATGGGCACCGGCCCGATCCCGGCCTCGCGCAAGGCCCTCGACAAGGCGGGCTGGAAGCCCTCCGACCTCGACCTGATCGAGGCCAACGAGGCGTTCGCCGCTCAGGCGCTGGCCGTGAACAAGGACATGGGCTGGGACGACGCGAAGGTGAACGTGAATGGCGGCGCCATCGCCATCGGTCACCCAATCGGCGCCTCCGGTGCCCGCGTGCTCGTCACCCTGCTGCACGAGATGAAGCGCCGCGACGCCAAGAAGGGCCTCGCGACGCTGTGCATCGGCGGCGGCATGGGCGTGGCCATGTGCATCGAGCGGCCCTGATCGTTTTGTAACGGGGCACGCTCGACAGCGTTCGAGCGTGCCCCAAAAGTTGTCTTGAAGATCGGTGCGAAAAAAATGACGTGCGGTTGTCATCCGCACGCAGCACAGATTGTGCGGTTATAGGAGGAAACACATGGCTCAAGGACGCGTCGCCCTCGTCACCGGCGGCACCCGCGGCATCGGCGCGGCGATCTCGAAGCGCCTGAAGGACAAGGGCTACAAGGTGGCCGCCAATTACGGTGGCAATGACGAGGCCGCCCAGAAGTTCAAGGACGAAACCGGCATTCCGGTGTTCAAGTTCGACGTCGGCGACATGGCGAGCTGCGAAGCCGGCATCAAGGCGATCGAGGCCGAAGTCGGACCGATCGACGTCCTGGTGAACAACGCGGGCATCACCCGCGACGGCGCCTTCCACAAGATGACCTTCGAGAAGTGGCAGGCGGTCATTAAGACCAACCTCGACTCGATGTTCACCTGCACCCGTCCGCTCATCGACGGCATGCGCAGCCGCAACTTCGGCCGCATCATCATCATCTCGTCGATCAACGGCCAGAAGGGTCAGGCCGGGCAAACCAACTACTCCGCCGCGAAGGCGGGCGTGGTCGGCTTCGCCAAGGCGCTGGCGCAGGAGAGTGCCTCGAAGGGCATCACGGTCAACGTCGTGGCGCCGGGCTACATCGCGACCGAGATGGTGATGGCGGTGCCGGAGGACATCCGGAACAAGATCATCTCCACGATCCCGACCGGCCGCCTCGGCGAGGCGGATGAGATCGCCCACGCGGTCGAGTATCTCGCCAGCGACGAGGCGGGCTTCGTGACGGGCTCGACGCTGACGATCAACGGCGGCCAACACTTCGTGTAAGACCGATGGGGCGGGGGCGACACGCCTCCGCCCTCGCCGAGACTACGGCGCCCCGACGCAATTCGCGTAGAAGGTGGCCGTCGCCGGCCAATCCGAGAAGACGCCCATCACGCCGACTTTCCCGTGCAGCGCATCGAGCAGCCGGAGGATGTCGCCGTCGCCCTTCACCAGGGGCTTGATCGACTTGTAGTAATAGCCACCGCCATCGGCCAGCGTGCCCGAACGCTCCAACGACCACGCGATGAGCCCGAGCCCGGCCGCCTTCGCCTCCCGCGCATAGGCCGAGGGCTCGATCGCCCCATCCGGCCCCGGCCGCACCAGCATCCAGAGCGGCGGCGCGAGGATCTTCACGCCCTGGGCGGCCAGCTCCGCCATGCCCGGCTTCCAGGTCTCGGGCTTTTCGGGATCGAATGCCTTGTCGCGCTCGTCGCGGTCATCAAGGAAGACCGCCTGCTTTCCGAAAGCGGGCTCCTTCTCCAGCCAATACAGGATGTCGCGAAGCTGGAAGCTCTGCGGATAGACGTCCGAGGCCGGGATGCCCGCCTGCTTGTACTCGTCGATCAGTTGCTGGGCATAAGCATCCTGCGTGTAGGTTCCCTCGAAGGGCATCGGCACCTGCGGCGCCTTGAGTTCGGGGGTGAACTTCCGCCCGAGCGACTTCACCAGCGCGATATACTCCTTGTGCGACATCAGCGTGCCAGTGGTCGCGTAGAGGTCGGTGCGCCAGCGCGGCGTCGCGTCGAGATAGGCGGCGAGGCTCGTCGCGTCCGGGTTGGCCGCGTCCATCTTGCCATTAAGGGATTTGAACTCGGCGAGAGTCAGGTCGCTGGTGCAGCACTTGGCCGAGGCCTTGCGGCCGGTCGCGGGATCGGCGGGCTCGAAACCCTTCGTGCATTTGGCGGCGAGATCGGGCCGGGTGAGGATGTCGGTCGTCGTGTGCAGATCGCACTGGCTGTGGCGGCAGACGAGTTGCCGGTCCTTCGTGAAGGCGACATCGCACTCGATGATGCCCGCCCCCATCCGGTCGGCGGCCATGATCCCCTCGCGCGTGTGCTCGGGGAACATGAGCGGCGCGCCGCGGTGCGAGATCGAGAAGGTCCGCGGCGTATAGGGCCGCTCGATGCCGCAGGCGGACAGCTTGTCCTTCAGCGGGCCGGGCGCGAGCCGGTCCACGAGGTAGAACGGACGCGGCCCGAGCTGTGCCGTGTCGGTCGCGTGAGCCCATCCTCCGAGCAGCAGGAGAAAGCTGGTCGCGAGGGCGGAGCTGCGCATGGTCGATCCTCCCGTGAGACGCACTGGCTCGTGCCGTCTTCGACCAAGTTGGCTCACCTGCCTCCGGCCGGAAATCCACCGACGGGGGCGGCTCAACTCGGTCGGATACGGCTCTAGTTAGCGGCTGTGACGATGAGGTGAAGAGGCGAAGACTCGGCCGCACATCCATCGCGCCGCTCTTGCATACGGCATCCCACCCGAGCACCATCACCTTGGGCCGTTGCTTCTGGCCGTGAGACCGATTGATCGCGCGAGACCGAGCTTGAGAGATTTTTCCCACCCTGGCCGCTCCCCCGTCTTCGCCGCCAATGCGGCCGTGGCGACGTCTCATCCGCTCTCGACGCTGGCGGCGATCGAGATGCTGCGCGCGGGCGGCAACGCCGTCGATGCCGGGCTCGCGGCGGTGGCCGTGCAATGTGTGGTCGATCCGTTGATGACCGGGATCGGAGGCGATTGCTTCTGCCTCTATGCCCCTGCGGGCGCATCCGTGCCGGTGGCGATCGACGGGTCGGGCCGGGCGCCCGCCGCCGCGACGCCGGACTGGTACGCGGAGCACCGTGTGGGCATCGCGCCGGATTCTCCCCATGCCGTCACCGTACCGGGCGCGGTCGCTGCCTGGGACACGCTGGCGCGGGAGCACGGCACGAAGTCCCTCGGCGAGATCCTCCAGCCCGCCATCCGCTACGCGGAGGACGGCTTCGTGGTGCAGCCGCGCGTCGGCTGGGATTGGGCGCGCTGCGTGCCGCGTGTCGCGGGCGATGCGGATGCCGCAGCGATCTATCTGCGCGAGGGCCACGCCCCCGCCATCGGCAGCGTGATGCGCCTTCCGCGCCTCGCCGCCACCCTCAGGCGGATCGCCGAGGCGGGGCCGAAGGGTTTCTACGAGGGGCCGGTGGCCCGCGACATGGTCGCCAAGCTCCATCGCCTCGGCGGCCTTCACACGCTGGAGGATTTCGCTCGCGCCCGCGCCGACACGGTCACACCGGTCTCGACGCGCTATCGCGGCTACGACGTCTATGAATGCCCGCCCGCTGGCCAAGGGCTCGCGGCGCTGATGATGCTGAACGTGCTGGCTCTCTACGATGTCGGCAGCCTGTCGGACCTCGACCGGATCCACCTCTTCGCCGAAGCGTGCAAGCAGGCCTACCACCACCGGGACGCGCTGTTCGGCGACGCCGACCTCGCCAAGGTGCCGATCTCGCACCTGCTCTCGGATGCGTGGCACGCGGCGGCGCGGGGCGACATCGACATGGCCCGCGCCCGCGAGCCGGTGCTCTACCCCGAAGCCGCCGAGACCGTCGCGCACAAGGACACGGTCTATCTCTGCGTGGTCGATCGCGACGGCAACGCGCTTTCGCTGATCAATTCGATCTTCCAGGGCTTCGGTTCGGGCATCCTGGCGCCGGAGAGCGGCGTGTTGCTGCACAATCGCGGCCTGTCGTTCCGCACCGATCCCGGCCACCCGAACAGCATCGGCCCCGGCAAGCGGCCGATGCACACGATCATCCCCGGCATGGTGATGAAGGAGGGCCAAGCGGTCGCGCCCTTCGGCGTGATGGGCGGCCATTACCAGGCCATGGGCCATGTCGAGCTGCTGAGCGGCCTCCTCGACCGCGGGCTCGACGTGCAGGAAGCCCTCGACGCTCCGCGGAGCTTCGCCTATGGCGGCGGCCTCGAACTGGAAAGCACCATTCCCGACGCGGTGATGGCGGGGCTTGCGGAGCGCGGCCATCCGGTGCTCCGGGCGCCGCTCCCCCTCGGCGGCGGGCAGGTGATCTGGATCGACCGGCAGGCGGGCACGCTCTCGGCGGGCTCCGACCCGCGCAAGGACGGCAGCGCGCTGGGGTATTGAAGCCCGCACCGTCATTGCGAGCGCAGCGAAGCAATGCAGGGATGCGCCTTCGTCGGACACATCCCGCGATTCTGGATCGCTTCGCTGCGCTCGCGATGACGACGGCGGGGCGACAAGAGTGAGACGACGATGAACGCCTATTCCTCCCTCGAATCCCGTTTCGCCCGCCTCTCGGCCATCGAGGGCGCGGCGGGCATCCTCGGCTGGGACGCGCAGACCCTGATGCCCGAGGGCGCCGCTGAGACGCGCGGCGAACAGCTGGCGGCCCTGCGCGGGCTCGCCCACGAGATCCTGACCGCCCCCGAGACCGCCGACACCCTGGCCCAGGCCGAGGAAGCGGGCGGGCTCGATGGCTGGCCCGCCGCCAACCTCACGGAGATGCGCCGGGCCTATATCCATGCGGCGGCCGTGCCTCGCGAGCTCGTGGAGGCGGAATCGCGGGTGCGGTCCCGCTCGGAGATGGTCTGGCGCGAGGCGCGGCGGGATTCCGATTTCGCGCGGCTGGCTCCCCACCTCGCCGAATTGCTCCGGCTCGAGCGCGAGATCGGGCAGGCCAAGGGCGCGGTGCTCGGCCTCGATCCCTACGACGCGCTGCTCGACGGCTATGATCCCGGCATGCGCCGGTCGATCATCGATCCGCTGTTTGCGGACCTCACTTCCTGGCTCCCCGGTCTGATCGCCGAGGCACGGGCACGGCAGGAGGCGGCGGGCGAACCCCTCCCCCTCGACGGCCCGTTCCCAGTCGAGACGCAACGGCAGCTCGGCCTGACGCTGATGCGGGCGCTCGGCTTCGATGAGGCGCGCGGGCGGCTCGATATCAGCCTGCACCCGTTCTGCGGTGGCGCCACGGACGACGTGCGCATCACGACCCGTTACGACGAGACGGATTTCTCCCGCGCCCTGATGGGCGTGCTGCACGAGACCGGCCACGCCCTCTACGAGCAGGGCCGCCCGGCCGCGTGGCGCCACCAGCCGGTGGGCTCGGCGCGGGGCATGAGCCTGCACGAGAGCCAGTCGCTGATTGTGGAGATGCAAGCCTGCCGCAGCCGCGAGTTCATGGCCTACCTCGCCCCACTGCTGCGCGAGGCGTTCGGCCGTTCAGGCCCCGCCTGGGAGCCGGAGAACCTGTTCCGCCTCTACACCCGCGTGGAGCCGGGCTTCATCCGGGTCGATGCCGACGAGGCGACCTATCCGGCTCATATCCTGCTGCGTTACCGGCTGGAGACGGCGATGATCGCGGGCGATCTCGCCATCGCGGACCTGCCCGGCGCATTCAACGACGGGATGAGGAAGTTGCTGGGGCTGACCGTTCCGGACGACCGTCGCGGTTGTCTCCAGGACATCCACTGGCCGAGCGGCGCCTTCGGCTACTTCCCGACCTACACCCTCGGGGCGCTGGCGGCAGCGCAATTGTTCCAGGCGGCGAAGGCGGCCGAACCTGCCCTACCGGGCTGTCTGGCGGCGGGAGATTTCGCTCCGTTGCGGACATGGCTGCGGACCCACATCCACGAGCGCGGGAGCCTGCGCTCCACCGACGCCCTCCTCAGCGATGCGACCGGCGCGCCGCTCGGGACCGCGGCGTTCCGGTCGCATCTCCAGGCGCGCTATCTGGGGGCGTAAGCCCCGGCGCGCCCGCCGGATCAGTCGCAGCTCTCCTTGTGGACCGTCTTGCGATCGCCGAGCTCGTTGGTCTTGGTCACGGTCTTCGAGGAGCAGCCATCGCCATCGTCACGACGCACGACGGTCTTGCTCTCGGCGGCGGGACGATCGACCACCACGTCGGGGCGGTCACGCTCGATCACGGTGGTCTGGGCGGCGGCGAAATGCGGGGTCAGGCCGGCCAGCAGAATCGCGGCGGCGGGGGCAATAAGGCGCATCGTGGGCTCCTTGCACTCACAGGTGCCCTGAAACGGGAAGTAACGCCTTACGGTTCCGCTTTATCTGCTTGATCCCTGTCGGAGTAAGTAGTCGATGAATGTCGCGGCCCCGGCCTCGGGCGCGCCTGAATTGTCGATGGTCAAATCGGGCACCACGCTCCCCCGCCGGGCGAGGCGGGCGGCGAGGTTTCCGTCCTCTGCCCTGGCTCGCGCGGCGAGACGCTGCGCCAGAACCTCCGGCGGGGCGGTGATCTCCACGACCTGCGTCCCGGCGAAGCGCGAGCGGGCCTCGCAGACGATGCGGCGGGAGACGTTGCACACCACCACATGCCCGCTACGAGCGAGGCGGCCGAGCCGCTTCGGCACGGCATAGCCGAGCCCGTGCGCCCGCCAGGACAGGGCAAAGCGCCCTTCCGCCTCGGCGCGGGCGAAGGCGTCGGCGTCGATCGGCGCGTTGTCCTCGTCCGCCGAGGGCGGCCGGGTGACGAGGCGCTGCGCGAAGACGATGCCGGCCTCCCCGGCGAGGCTGTCCCGCGCCATGCGGATCAGCGTGTCCTTGCCCGCTCCGCTCGGGCCGACGACGAGGACGAAGCTCATCAGACGACCCGGATCCCAGCGCGCCAGACCTCGCGCATCACCGGAACGCCGGAGGCGAGGCGCACGCGTGCGAGATCGGCGCGCAGGCCCGGCCGCAACGCCCCACGGTCGGTGAGGCCGGTGGCGCGGGCGGGGTTCGAGGTCACCGTGGCGATGGCGGCGGGCAGGCCGATGCCGGGCACCCGCTCTGGGATCATGAAGGCCGCCATGGCGAGGCTCGCGGGCACGTAATCCGAGGAGAGGATGTCGAGCAGCCCGGCCTCTGCCAGATCCTGCGCCGCGACGTTGCCGGAATGGGAGCCGCCGCGCAGCAGGTTCGGCGCGCCCATCATCACGGTAATGCCCCGCCCATGCGCCGCCTCGGCCGCCTCGCGGGTGGTGGGAAATTCGGCCAGGGCCACGCCCTCGTCCGAGGCGAGAGCGACATCGGCAAGCGTCGTGTCGTCATGGCTCGCGAGGGTTATGCCCCTGGACCGGGCGAGGTCCACCAAGGCCGGGCGGTTCACGGCGTTGAGTTCGGTCCCCTTCGCGATCTTCCACGCGGTCGCCTCGCGGACCTGATCGATCGAGCGACCGCCCCGCGTGGCGTAGGTCTCGTACTTGCCGATATCGCGGAATTGCCGCTGCCCCGGCGTGTGGTCCATCAGCGAGATCAGATCGATCGCGTAGCGGGCGGCGAAGGCCTCGACGGTGGGGATCACGTCCTCCGAGGGCAACTCGCAGCGCAGATGGGTGCGGTGTTCCGCCCGGAGCAGATTGCCCGCCCGCGCGGTCTCGATGGCCTCGGCGAGCGCATCGAGTTCGGAGCCGAGCCCGCTGCCATCCGGGTCGCTGCCCGCGCGCAGGGAATCGAACACGGTCGTGATGCCCGAGGCCGCGATCTGCGAATCGTAGGCGAGCACGGCGCCGAGCGGATGCCAGCGCACCTTCGGCCGCGGCGCGTAGTGGCTTTCCAGATGGTCGGTGTGCAACTCGATCAGGCCGGGGATCAGGTGATCGCCGCCGAGGTCGAGGCCGCGCTCCGGTGCCTGCCCCTCGCCGATCTCGGCGATGCGTCCGTCCACCACGGCGAGCCAGCCCTGCTGTACCCTGTCGGGTAGCACGAGGCTGGCATTCTCGATCACGAAATCCTTCATCGGGCTCCCGTCCCTTTTCCGTCCTCCCGTCATTGCTTCGCTGCGCTCGCAACGACGGCGTGTCATGTCGATGGCGTCACGCCGCCCGCGCCGTGCCGAAGCGCGTCACGTCGATGATCCGTCCGCCGATCGCCTCGCGCATGGCGGCGTCGTGGACGATTCCGAGGATGGCGGCGCCCGCCTTCCGGCGCTCCTCCACCAGTTCCGCCACCACGGCGCGGTTCTGCGCGTCGAGGGAGGCGGTGGGTTCGTCCAGCAGCAGGATCGGGCGCGGGGCGATCAGCCCCTTGGCGATATTCACGCGCTGCTGCTCGCCACCGGAGAAGGTCGCGGGCGGCAGGCCCCACAAGCGCTCGGGCAGGTTGAGCCGGGCCAGGAGATCGCCCGCGCGCTGCCGCGCCTGATCCTCGCTCAAGCCCCCCTCGCGTCCCGCTGCCTCGACCACATCGCGGGACGAGACACGGGGAATCACCCGAAGGAATTGCGAGACATAGGACATGGTCCGCGCCCGCAGGGCCAGCACGTCGCGGGGGGCCGCACGCGCCACGTCCACCACGCGCTCACCGTCGCGGACGAGGATCGCGCCCGCATCGCAGCGGTAATTGCCGTAGGCCATGCGCAGGAGAGAGGACTTGCCGGTGCCGGAAGGCCCCCAGAGGACGGCACATTCGCCCGGCGACACGGAGAAGCTCGCCCCCGCTACCACCGGCAGCACGGTGCCGCCACGCAGGTGCAGGGTGAAGCTCTTGGCGACGTCGCGAAATTCGAGGGCGGCGATCATGCGGCGAGCACCGATGAGACGAGGAGTTGGGTGTAGGCGTCGGCAGGATCGTCGAGCACCTGATCGGTCAGGCCGGTCTCGACCACTTGGCCCCTCCGCATCACGGCGATGCGGTGGGAGAGGAGCCGCGCCACGGCGAGATCGTGGGTCACGATGATGACCGCGAGCCCGAGTTCACCGGAGAGGCGCCGGATCAGGTCGAGGAGGCGCGCCTGCACCGAGACGTCGAGCCCGGAGGTCGGCTCGTCCATCAGGACGAGGCGCGGGGCGGTGACGAGGTTGCGGGCGATCTGCAATCGCTGGCGCATGCCCCCGGAGAAGCGCGTCGGCGGATCGTCGATCCGGTCGGCGGCGATCTCGACCCGGCCGAGCCAGTCCAGCGCCTGGGAGCGGATGTTTCCGTAATGGCGCGCGCCGAGGCCCATCAGCCGCTCGCCGACATTGCCGCCGGCCGAGACCGCCATGCGCAGGCCCTGAGCCGCGTCCTGACGGACGAAGCCCCAATCGGTGAGCGCGAGCGCCCTGAGTTCCGCCGGGCCGATCTCGGCCAGCGGCCGCACGCGACCCTGCCGGTCGCGGTAGCGCACCTCGCCGGAATCGGGGGCGAGTTCGCCCGCCAGCATCGAGAGCAGGGTCGACTTGCCCGACCCCGATTCCCCGACGATCGCCAGCACCTCGCCCTCGGCGACGTCGATATCGACACCCGCGCAGGCCGTGCGGGGGCCGTAGGTCTTAGTCAGCCCGTGGGCCGAGAGCAGCGGGGTCATGGTCGATCCTCCCGGCGCATCTCGCAGGCATCGGTGTCGGAGCAAATGAACATCCGTCCGCCCGCATCGTCGGTGACCACCTCATCGAGGTAGTGGCCCTTCGCGCCGCACAGGGCGCAGGGTTGGGTGAAGTGCTGCACCCGGAACGGATGGTCCTCGAAATCGAGGCTGCGCACCGTCGTGTAGGGCGGCACGGCGTAGATCCGCCGCTCGCGGCCCGCGCCGAAGAGTTGAAGCGCGGGGCAATCGTCCATTTTCGGGTTGTCGAACTTCGGCGTCGGCGACGGGTCCATCACGTAGCGGCCCGCGACCTCCACCGGGTAGGCATAGGTCGTGGCGATATGGCCGTGGCGGCTGATATCCTCGTAGAGCTTCACATGCATCAGCCCGTACTCGGCGAGCGCGTGCATCTGGCGCGTCTCGGTCTCCCGCGGTTCGAGGAAGCGCAGGGGCTCTGGGATCGGCACCTGATAGACCAGCGTCTGGCCCTCGGTGAGCGGCGTCTCCGGGATGCGGTGGCGGGTCTGGATGATTGTGGCCTCGCCCGTTCGGGTCGTGGTGACGATCCCGGCGGTCTTGGCGAAGAAGCGGCGGATGGAGACGGCGTTGGTCGTGTCGTCGGCGCCCTGGTCGATGACCTTGAGCACGTCCGACCGGCCGAGGATCGCCGCCGTCACCTGCACGCCACCCGTGCCCCAGCCATAGGGCATCGGCATCTCGCGGGAGGCGAACGGAACCTGATAGCCCGGCACGGCCACCGCCTTGAGCAGCGCCCGGCGGATCATCCGCTTGGTGCCCTCGTCCAGATAGGCGAAGTTGTAGGCGTCGCTCATTCCGCAGCCTCCCGCCCAGCCTCGAACTCGGCGCGCATCCGCCGGACCAGTTCCAGCTCGGCCTGGAAATCGACGTAGTGGGGCAGCTTCAGGTGCTCCACGAAGCCCGTTGCCTGCAGGCTGTCGCAATGGGCGAGGACGAATTCCTGGTCCTGCGCCGGGCTCGCCAGCGGCTCGCCGAGTTCGCCCGCCCTCAGGGCACGATCCACCAGGGCCATGGCCATGGCCTTGCGCTCGCTCTGACCGAAGACCAGCCCATAGCCACGGGTGAATTGCGGCGGCGCCTCTCGCGAGCCCTTGAACTGGTTGACCATCTGGCACTCCGTGACCTGCACGGTGCCGAGCGGCACGGGAAAGCCCAGTTCCTCCGGCACGAACTCGACCGCGACGGTGCCGACCCGGACCTCGCCCACGAAGGGATGGGTGCGGCCGTAGCCGCGCTGGGTCGAGTAACCGAGCGCCAGGATGAAGCCCTCGTCGCCCCGCGCGAGCGCCTGGAGCCTCGCCGCCCGGTCGCAGGGATAATCGACCGGCTCGCGGGTGATGTCGGGCAGCGGCGTACCGTCTTCCTGCGGCGAGGGCTCGATCAGCCCGTCGCGACCGAGGAGATCGGTGACGCGGGGCGTCGCGGCGGCATCTTCACGCGGCTCGGCCTCGGCGGCGGGCTCGGCCTCCGTCTCGTCCGCCAGGGCGAAATCCATGAGGCGGTGAGTGTAGTCGAAGGTCGGCCCGAGCACCTGTCCGCCGGGCAGATCCTTGAAGGTCGCGGAGATGCGCCGCCGCAACGTCATGGCCCCGGTCTCGAGGGGCTCGGAGGCACCGAAGCGCGGGAGCGTCGTGCGGAAGGCCCGAACGAGGAACACCGCTTCCACGACGTCGCCCCGCGCCTGCTTGAGCGCCAGGGCCGCCAGATCGGGATCGTTGAGCGACCCCTCGGCCATTACCCGGTCCACCAGCAGGGCCATCTGCTCGCGAATCTGCGCGACGGTGAGTTCCGGCACGGCCGGATCGCCCCGGCGCACCTCCGCGAGGAGCCGGTGAGCATTGTCGATGGCGGCCTCGCCGCCTTTCACGGCCACGTACATCGGCTCAAGCCTCCAGGGCGGTCGAGCGCGGCAGCCCGGCGAGGCGGCCGGGCGCGGTGAGGATCAGATCGACCCCGAGGGGGAAGCCGTCATGGTTCGCCCGCAGGTCTTGCGGCCAGCGGGGCGGCAACGGCGAGACGGCGAGATCGGCCGTGCCGCGGATGCCCGGCCCGGCGAGGCGAAGGCCCAGCCCGGCCTCGATCGCCTCGAAGGCCAGAACCAACGTGGTCGAGGTGTCGGGATAGGCGGGCACTCCTTGCGCGAACTCGGCGAGAGGCGGGCAGCGGGCGGTGTCCCTCACCAGGGCGAAGGCCGCCCGCGCGGGATCGTCCGTCAGGGGCGCCCCGGTATGGAAGCGTAGATAGGCGGCGACATCCGGCGCAGCGGCCAGCGCCGGATCGAGCCAGACCGGCGTGTCCCCGTCGGTGAGCGCGAGGGCGACCGCCGCGAGTTCGGGCGTCAACGGCGCGGGCGGGTTGAGCCCTGCCGCCACGGACTGGATGGTCCCCGGCCGGGCCAGGGCATCGAGCACCGCACGGAAGATCCCTTGAGCCTCGTGGACGGGATCGGTGAAGCCGGGACGCAGCATCTCAATCCTCCCCGCGGGCGAGCGTCAGGAAATCGACCTGCGTCGCAGCGGTGCGCCGCGCCTCGGCGACCGCCTCCTGCGCCTGTCGCCGGGCGACGGGGGCCAAGGCCGCCTCGACGCCGAGCCGGTCGCCTTGCCAGAGAGCATCAAGGATCGCGGCCTGCCGGGCGCGGCGACGGTCGCGGCCGAGGTGGTAGGCGAAGCCGGTCCGGCCGTCGGTGAGCCGCACGGCGGCGCGGGTGACGCTGACCTCGCCGAGGTTGAACGGACGCCCGTCGCCGCCAATCCGGCCCGTCGCCATGACCAAGCCGATCTCCGGCGCACGCAGGTCCTCGGCCTCCGGAGCGCCGAGGCCGGTCAGGGCGCGGCTTAATTCGTCCGTCGTCGCGGCGGCGCACAGGGTCATGATGGCCCTGCGCGCGTCCGTGTGCGTGTCCCGATTCGTCACCGGCATCGCGGCCTCCGATCTTGTCTATATGTTTAGACAACTGGCGCGAGCCGCGCAAATGAAGTTTGTATGACGCCGCTGAAGAGGGACGGGTGGCGGGTGAGCGAGACGGTCGAGGCGTTGAGCCGTGGGGCAGGTCTGGCCGCGTGGCGGCAGATCGCAGATGCGCTGGAAGCGGAGATCGCGGCGGGCAAACTCGCGCAGGGAACGCAGTTGCCGACCGAGGCGACTTTGGCGACGCGCTTCGGCGTGAACCGGCACACGGTGCGCCGGGCGCTGGCGACGCTCGCCGAGCGTGGCCTGATCCGCGCGAGCCAGGGACGGGGCACCTTCGTGGAGGCGGCTCCCCTCGCCTATCCGATCGGACGGCGCACGCGCTTCTCCGAGATCGTGACGGGGGCCGGTCGCGAGCCCTGGGGCGAACTGGTCGCGCAGACCGAGGTGACGGCCGACGCGGAAGGCGCGGCGATGCTCGAGGTGAGCGAGGGCGCGCCGCTGATCGAACTCGTCACCGTCCACCGTGCGGATGGGGTGCCGCTGTCCACCGCACGGACGTGGCTGCCGCTGCCGCGCTTTTCCGGCTTCGCGGAGGCCTACGCGGTGTCCGGCTCGATCACGCGGGCGCTCTCGGCCTGCGGCGTGCCCGATTATACCCGCCTCTCGACGCGGATCCGCGCCCGTCCGGCCCACCCGGCCGAGGCCGCCCGTCTCGACCTGACGCCGGGGCGCGTGGTCATCGTGGTGTCGAGCGTCAACATCGATGCGGCGGGCATTCCGATCCAGGCCAACCGCTCGGCCTTCGCCGCCGACCGGGTGGAACTGGTGGTGAGCCCTTGACGGGAGGACCCGGCGCCTCAATGCGCCGGGCCGCCGATGATCGCCCGGCGCAATCGCCCCGAGATCCAATCGATGGCCGAGACGGTCACGAGGATCATCAACACGAGGAAGGCGACCTGCTGGAGTTCCAGTACGCGGATCAACTCGGTGAGGTACTGCCCGATGCCGCCCGCCCCGACGATGCCGATGATCGTCGCGGAGCGGGTGTTCGATTCGAAGAAGTACAGCACCTGGCTCGCCAACACCGGCAGCACGCCTGGAATGAGCCCGAACCGGATGCGGTGGAACGACGAGCCCCCCGAGGCGACGACGCCCTCGGCGGGCTTGCGGTCGCAGGTCTCGATCGCCTCGGAGAACAGCTTGCCGAGCGCGCCGATATCCGAGCACGCGATGGCGAGCGCCCCGGAGAAGGGGCCGAGCCCGACCACGTTGATCCAGATGAGCGCCCAGATCAGCACATCGACGGAGAGCATGACATCGAGCCCCCGGCGGACGGCGAAGCGCGCGAAGGGGTTCGGCACGACGTTGCGCGCGGCGAGGAAGGCGATTGGAAACGCGATCAGGGCAGCCGTGAGCGTCCCGAGGAAGGCGATGCCCAACGTCTCGGCGAGGGCATGGAGGAACAGGGTGAACCGCCCGCCCGCGCTCGGAGGCAGCATCTCCAGGGCGAAGCCCGCGAGCCGCCCGAGCCCGCCGAAGATCCGCGCCAGCGAAAAATCGAGCGCCCACATCCCATAGGCGGCCGAGCCGAGGAGGCCCGAGAGCAGCGCCAGCACCCGCAGACGGCCCGCGATGTCGGTGCGGAACTGGTCCGGGTGGCGGGCGCGCAGGACCGCGAGTTCCGCGAGCGCCGTCCTACGGAGGGAATGCGGTTCGCGCGCGCTCATCGCCGCTCCTCGTGACCGATCAGGTGATGCCGCAGCTTCTCGGTGCCGAGATCGATGGCGAAGACGGTGAGTACGATCATCAGCAGGATCGCGCTGACATCAGAGTAGTAGAAGTTGCGGATCGCGATCAGCAATTCCTGCCCGATCCCGCCCGCGCCGACGAAGCCCATCACGCCGGCGCCGCGCACGTTGATCTCGAAGCGCAGCAGCGCATAGGAGGCAAAGTTCGACAGGACCTGTGGCAGCACCGCGAAGCGCACGGTCTCGACCCAGGTCGCCCCCGTGCCGGTGAGCCCCTCGACGGGCTTCATGTCGATATTCTCGACCACCTCGGAGAACAGCTTGCCGAGCGCGCCCGTCGTGTGGATGGCAAGCGCCAGCACGCCGACCATCGGCCCGAGGCCGAAGGCAATGACGAAGATCAGCGCGAAGACGATCTCCGGCACGGTGCGGCAGATTTCGAGGAAGCGCTTGGCCCCAAAGCGCAGGGCGGGGCTGCGGATGAGGTTTCCGGCGGCGACGAAGCACAGGACGAAGCCGCCGAGGGCCCCGAGCAGCGTGCCGAGATAGGCCATCAGGAGGGTTTCGCCGAGGAGCGAGAGCCATTTCGGCAGGCCCCAATACCATTCGGCAAGATCGCCCCCGAGCTGGGCGGGGCGCAGCACCGGTACGATCTGAGCGATGTAGGCGGTGAACTTGTCGATATTCCCGGCGAGCACCAGCGGGCGCACTTCGGCCGCGTAAGAGGCGAGGACAACGAGCGCCGCCAGGACGACGAGGCCCACGAGGAGCCGCCGCCGGGCGCCCGCCCGCGCGGCGGCGTAACGTCCGACAAGTTCGGCGGCCCGTTCAGGCGGAAGGAGCGTCAGACGCGGCAACGGTCGCTCGCCGTTTGGTGAGAAGAAGCGGAAAAGTGTCCGACCGTCATTGCGAGCGCAGCGAAGCAATCCAGAGGGGCGGGACGTCTTAAGACGAGGCGGATCCCTGGATGGCTTCGCGTTGCTCGCAATGACGGGTTTGGATGGGGTCCCTTGGGCGCTACGACTTGCGGCGCTGCTCGTCGTTGAACTTCAGCATGTCGATGATCGGCTGGTAATCCTTCATGGTCACGGGAGTCAGGCCCTTGTCCTTCCCGTCGGAAAGACGGTCGAAGGCAGCCTTGTCCTTGGTGGGCAGCTCTTCGAAGGCGGTACGGAGCTTCGCCTTCAGGTCGGCGGGCAGGCTGTCCAGCATCGCGAAGGGGCCTTCGGGCAGGAAGTCCGACTTGAAGACCACACGGAAATCCGATTGCTTCATCGGGGTGCCGTCAGCGTTCTTCAGAAGACCCTTGGCCGCCATGCGGGTGACCATGGTGTCGGTCTCGGAGTTCCACAGGTTCGCCGCCGCGTCGGCCGTGCCTTGCGTCAGCGCGAGCACTGCATTCTCGTGGCTGCCCGCGAAGACCGTCTTGCCGAAGAACTTGTCGACCTCGTAACCCGCCCGCTTCAGGAAGAAGCGCGGCGCTTGGTTGCCGGAGGTGGAATTCGGATCGACCAGGGCGAGGTTCTTGCCCTTCAGATCCTCGATCGTCTTGTACGGGCTGTCGGCCTTCACATAGATGACCGAGTAATAGCCCGACACGCCGGTCTCATGCTTCTGGTTGACGATCGGATCGATCTTCACCCCCGTCAGCACGGCGCGGGCGAAGGAGGCCGGGCCGTAGAAGGCGATCTGGATGTTGCCCGCGCGCTGGCCCTCGATCACCGCCGCGTAATCGTTGGCGACGCGTAGCTTGACCGGCACGCCGAGGGACTTGGTCAAGTATTCGGTGAGCGGCGCATAGCGATCCGTCGTGCCGGAGGCGTTCTCGGCCGGGATCACGGCCAGGGTCAGCTCCAGATACTGCGCCTTCCAGGCGTCGTCCGCATGGGCCACGCCACCGAAGAGCCCGAGCGCCAGGGCGGCGCCGGCCAGGGTCCGTCTCGTGATCATCGATCGTCTCCGTTCGCAGGTCATCGTTCCGGCACTTGCCGGTCGAGAGTCGGGCGTTTCCTCAGGTCCGGTCTGTCAGGCGCCGAGGGCCGCGTGATGGGCCGGGCGCGCCGGAATCGTCATGTTCGGAGGCGGCATGGGCGCCTCGTCGTCCAGAACCTCGCCCGCCTCCAGGCCATAGAGGCGGCGGGCCACATCCTCGGTGAGGTCGAAGCCGCGCCCGTCGAACACGACCCGCCCGGCGACGAGACCGATGAGCCGGTCGCAATAGGCGCGGGCGAGATCGAGCGAGTGGAGGTTGCACACCACGGTGATTCCGTAGCGCTTGTTCACATCGGACAGCGCGTCCATCACGAGGCGCGTGTTGCGCGGATCGAGGGAGGCGACCGGCTCGTCCGCGAGGATGATCTCGGGCTCCTGCACCAGGGCGCGGGCGATGGCGACGCGCTGCTGCTGGCCGCCGGACAACTGGTCGGCCCGCACGCCTGCGAACTGGCCCATATCGAACCCGTCGAGGGAGGCCAGCGCCATGGCCTTATCCTCCTCGGACCACATCCGCAGGAGCGAGCGGTGGCTCGGCACATGGCTGAGGCGGCCCATCAGCACATTCGTCATCACGTCGAGACGACCGACGAGATTGAATTGCTGGAAGATCATGGCGCAGCGCGCGCGCCAGTCCCGCAACTGACGCCCGCTCAGGGCGGTGACATTCGTCCCGCCGTGCAGGATGCGGCCGGAACTCGGCTCGGCGAGCCGGTTGATGAGACGCAGCAGCGTCGACTTGCCCGCACCAGACCGGCCGATCACTCCGACGAAGCTCCCCGGCTCGATGCGCAGGGACACGCCGTCCAGAGCGCGACGGTCACCATAGTGGCGCGTCAGATGGTCGATGACGAGCATTCGGGAACCCACAACTTGTGTAGTTCCGTAGACACATCTTGCACGACGATTAGATGACGATTGCCGGCGAAGTATTATTGCGGGACACCGTCGTCTTGGCGGCTTTGCGCAGCGATGACGTCGATCTTCTCTCTCAGACTCCTGGCTGAAGACCTCTCATCGCGCTTGGGAATCATCATCCCGAGCCGGACGCGATCACTCGCTCCATCCGAAGGGGATGCGCGCCAGCAGGCGGAACGGCGCCGCCCCGTCCTGGCGCAGGATGCCGAGAGACCGGATTGTGAGCGGCCCCGCGCCACTCTTCAGGTACGCCTCCGTCAGGCGGGCCTTCCAATCGGCCTGTGCCTCCGGCGGTAGGGCGTCGGTGAGGGTCATGTGAAAGCGGAACTCCTCGAAGACATGGGGGTAGCCCCACCTGTCGAGGAGCGCGCGGGCGCGGGGGCTCAGCCGCTCGGGCTTCCGCTTGGCGATCTCGGCCTCCGTGAGGGGCGCCCGAAGGGGATCGAGGGCCGCGACGCATTCCGCCGCTAGCAGGGCGAGGGCGGCAGGCGCCGCCACCGGCACCAGCGCCAGGAAGCGGCCGAGCGCCGCGACGGCGAGTTCTCCCACCGCTACGGGCGGATGCGCGGCGGCGAGGCGCTGCACGTGCTCCAAAAGATGAGCCTCGGTGCAGCCGGGCACGAGTCGCATTGGCGCCTTCAAGGTCGCGTGGAAGCCGTAGACGCGGGGCGCGACCGTCACGCCCGCGAGATCAGGCAGGTCGGCCGGATGAGCGACGGCCTCCGCGGTGACGTTGTCGATTCCGAGAACCGACCGGCCGAAGTGTTCCAAGGCTGATCCTGCCTCCGGCAAGGCATAGATCGCGTAGCGGGGTTCGCTCATGTCGCTCCCGGGCAGTTACGAGCGCCGTCCTTGCGAGCGCAGTGAAGCAATCCAGGGGCGGTGGGCCGTTGTCCGACTGTCGCGCTGCCCTGGATTGCTTCGCTTCGCTCGCAAGGACGGTGAGGTCAATGTGATCGGATCGGCGCCCGCAGCAGCGCCTGCCCCATGCGCAGCCGCGCGCCCTCGCTCAGGGCCGGATCGAGGGTGTAACCGGGGGGCGCGAGCACGACGATGGTCGAGCCGTGCTCGAACCAGCCCATCTCCTCGCCCCGCGCGAGGGCGGCGGCGCAGGGGAGTACCCGCCCGCCCGTGGTGCGCAGATTGCCGCCCTCGGGCAGAAAGCCGAGCTTCAGCCCGGCGACGAGGATCGCGGCCACCGGCACCAGCGTCATCGCCGCCCCGTCGGGCAACCGGATCCGAATGACCGCGCGCTCGTTGCGGCAGAACAGGGCCTCGACCCGCTTCAGGGCAATGGGGTTCACGTTCCACGTATCGCCCCAGAGATGACGCACCGAGTCGACCCGCAAATCGGCCGGTGCGTGGAAGCGGTGGTACATCCCCGCCGTCAGGCGAAGCGTCGCGTAGGCGCAGCCCTCGTGGGAGCGCGCCAGAGCCTCGTCCTGCACGAGGTCGGCGAGGCGGTAGGCGCTCCCCTTCACCTGCAGCACCTGCCCGGCGGCGACAATGCCGTTCGCCCCGAGGATCGCGTCCGAGGGGCTGACCAGCACGGAGGGGTCCGGGTCGATCCGCCGGGCGCCGGGGCGGAGTTCGCGGATGAAGGCATCGTGCAGGCTCCTGAAGCGGGTCTCCTTCGCATCGGACAGATCGACATCGCAGAACAGCCGCCACAAGCCGATCGAGGCATCCCGCACCAGGGGCTGCTCGATCCGGCTCACCTTGCCCATCACCTGCGTGGCAAGGCGGCGGGGCAGCCGGTTGGTGAGGAGGAAGTTCAGGTCCTCCTGCGCGCTGATGCGGCCGAGACCTTCGCGAAGCGTCATCATCCCGTGAACCGTTCCCGTTAGCCGCGATCCGTGATGGATCCGATTCTCACTTCCCTGTCGGCCGCCGCGGCGGTCGCCCTCGCCCTGCCGCCCGCCGTGCGGCGCCTGCAGCTCTCACGGGCGAAGCACCCGTCGCTGACCGGCCATGCCCGGATGGCCCGGCGAATCGCCCGTCAGATCCCCGCCTATGCCTACGATTCGCGACAGTTCTTCCGTGCCGACGATCCGCCGGAGACGGTGGCGCAGGCGCGCGAAGCCGCCTTCGCCCGGCTGTCGGACCTGTTCCGCACGCGATACGGGAAGAGCCGGGCGGAAACGGAGGGCGTGCGCTCCGGCCTGTCGGACCTTCAATTCACCGGTCTCTACCGGGTACCGTTCCAATTCGCGGAGCCCGTGCGCCGCAACCTCGGCGCGGGCGCCTTCATGGCGGCCTCAGACGGGGTGACGATCACCGATCTCGACGGCAACGCGTTCTACGACCTCGCCGGGTCCTACGGCGTGAACCTGTTCGGGGTCGATTTCTACCGCGCCTGCCTGGAGGACGGTGCCGCCCGCGTCGCGGCCCTGGGGCCGGTGCTCGGACCGCTCCATCCGGTGGTGGCGCACAACGTCGCCCGGCTGAAGGCGATCTCCGGCCTCGACGAGGTGTCGTTCCACATGTCCGGCACCGAGGCGGTGATGCAGGCGGTGCGGCTCGCCCGCTACCACACCGGCAAGCGGCGGATCATCCGCTTCTGCGGCGCCTATCACGGCTGGTGGGGCGATGTGCAGCCGGGCATCGGCAACCCCGTCGCGGCCAACGACACGCTGACTCTCGCCGACATGTCCGAGCGGACGCTGCACGTGCTCGCCACCCGCAAGGACATCGCCTGCATCCTCGTGAATCCGCTCCAGGCGCTCCATCCGAATGCGGGCGCGCCGTCCGATTCATCGCTCGTCGACAGCGCCCGGAATGCTCATTTCGACCGCGCCGCCTATACCGAATGGCTCGCCAAGCTCCGCGAGGTCTGTACGCAGCGGGGCATCGTGTTGATCCTCGATGAGGTCTTCCTGGGCTTTCGCCTCGCGAAGGGGGGCGCGCAGGAGTATTTCGGCGTGAGGGCCGACCTCGTGACCTACGGCAAGACGCTGGGCGGCGGATTGCCGGTCGGCGTGCTCTGCGGCCGAGCCGACCTGATGCGCCGCTACCGCGAGGACCGGCCGGTCGATATCTGCTTCGCCCGTGGCACGTTCAACGCGCATCCGCAGGTGATGGGCGCCATGGCCGCCTTCCTCGACAGGCTGGAGACACCGGAGGTGACGGCGCTCTACGCCGACCTCGACACCCTCTGGGATGGGCGGGCCGACGCGCTCAATCGCCACCTCGAAGGCGAGGGCCTACCGGTGCGGGTCGCCAACCTCTCGACCGTTTGGACCGTGCTCTACACGAAGCCCGCCCGCTACAATTGGATGCTCCAATTCTATCTGCGGGCAGCAGGACTTCACCTGTCCTGGGTCGGCACGGGGCGGCTGATCTTCAGCCTCGCCTATGGGGAGGCGGAATTCGCCACCGTGGCCGAGCGGTTCACCGCCGCCTGCGCGGCGATGAAGGCCGATGGCTGGTGGGACGGCCCCGAGACCACGAACAAGGCGATCCGCCGCTCGGTGCTGAAGGAGGCCGCGCGGGTGCGGCTGGGGCTGGCGCCAAGGAGATAGGCATCTCTCCCTCGGCCTCATCCTGAAAGCCTGACCGAGACCCCCTTTTCCCAGCGTCACCCTCATCCTGAGGCGCCCGGCTTGCCGGGCCTCGCCGCACCTTAGGATGAGGTGGAGGGTAGGATCGAGCGCATTGCCGTGTTTCCGGCGTGACTGTTCCAGGGCGAGAACAGCAAAGCCCCTCCCCCCGCGAGCGGAGAGAGGGGCCAAGCGTCGTGGAAGAACGATCAGGCGTGGTGCTCGGCCTGCTCTTCCTCGTCGATCAGCTTGCCCTGGAGCAGGCGCAGGGGCGTCTTATGGTAGAGCTTGATGTCGTGGAACGGGTCGGTGAGGATCTTCGTCGCCCACACGACGCCGGTCTGCACGCTCTGCTGGATGCAGAGCTGGCCGACGCGGAACAGCAGGCCCGCCAGGGCCAGCCACAGCCAGATCCAGCCGATATTGTGGATGACACCGCTCAGATCCTGTGCGGGGCTGAGCAGGCCGAAGAAGCCCGGATCGAAATACAGCGGCAGCGGCGACAGTACCCAGATCGAGAGCAGCACGATCTTACGCTGCAAGTTGTAGCCGACTTTGATCTCTTCCTTGTGCTCGTGGGTCGCATGATTGACGTGGTCATAGCCCTTCGGCTCGAAGAACAGATGCCCCGCCTGACGACTGGTCATCGCCAGCAGCCAGCCGACCAGGGCGGCCTTGGCCGGGTCCTTGAACGCCAGCACATAGGCCACCAGGAAGCAGATCGCGCTGACGACATGCAGGCTCTGGTTGATCATGTTGTGGTGATAGTAGCGGTGGTCGTCCCAGCGCTGGGTACGCAGCGCCTCCCGGAAGCTGGCCATGCCTCGTCACTCCGTTCAATCGTTGCCGTGGGGATGCTGAGGGCCGGTCAGGCCGTCTTGCGCATGCGGATGAGGGAGAAGTGGCCGAGGGGCGGCAGGGCGCGCCGCTCGACGACCTCGATGCCGGGCGCGGCGGCGGCCCAGTCGGTGTAGCGGGCGTAGGAAAACTCGGTTCGCCAGCCGAGACGGCTGGTGATCGGCATCAAGGTGCGCTCGATGATCCGGCGCAGGCCGCGCTCGGCGCCGATCCGGGTCGTGATGATGATCTCGCCGCCCGGCCGGAGCACGCGGGCGAATTCGTCGAGGGCGGCCTCGGGGTTCGGCACCGCCGTCACGACATACTGGGCCACCACCACGTCGAAGGATTCGTCGGGCAGTTCGAGACGCTCGGCATCCATCACCGCGAGGCGCTCGACGTTGCGCAGACCGAGCCGCACGACACGGGCACGGGCCTTGTCCAGCATCGGCGCCGAGATATCGATGCCGAAGACGCTGCGGGACTTGGCATAGGCCGGGAGCGACAGGCCGGTCCCGACGCCGACCTCCAACACCCGCCCGCCAACGCGCTCAGCCGCCGAGGCCGCGAGGCTGCGGCCCCGCGCGAAGACCGGCCCGAAGACCAGATCATAGACGGGAGCCCAGCGCCCATAGGCCCGCGCCACGCCGTCACGGTTCAAGGCAGCGCCGAGCGCGCCCGGCCGGGAGGGATCCCGGCTGTCCAATCCGATGGCCAAGTGTCGAAACCTTCTCTCAGGCGGTGGCGTCAGGCTTCGAGCCCGCCCGCCTCGATGCGAAGCCGACAGCAGATGTATGGGTGATTTTTGTATGTTCTGTGACACCGTGCACGACAGCCGCACTATTGGCCCGGTCGTTGCAAGTTTTTACTAGCCGGCTCATTGCGCGAATATGGCCATTGAGGCGCCTAAGTCGGCAAATAACCTGCCACACAGCTATTGCGAGCGCAGCGAAGCACACCAGAACCACGCTTCAGGCGAGGGCGCTACCCTGGATCGCTTCGCTCGCGATGACCGAAGAGGACCGTGGGCTACAGCGTCAGCACATCCACGGCCGCGCCGAGACGGGCGGTGGCGATATCCGCGACGTGGCGATGATGCGTGAACAGGATCGGCTGCACCGATCCGCCGATTGCGGCCAGGGTTTCGAGGCCATGGGCGGTGCGCGCATCGTCGAAGGTCGAGAACAGGTCGTCGCCCACGAAGGGCGCTGGCTCTGCGCGGCCCGCGTAATCCTCCAGATGGGCGAGGCGCAAAGCGAGATAGAGTTGGTCGCGCGTGCCCTCGCTCATGGCCTCGATGCCGACGGGCTCGCCCCCGGACGCCCGGCGGCCGACGAGGCGGGGCGTGTCATCCTCGTCATAGCTCTGAGCGAGGCCGGCGAAGGCATCTCCGGTGAGGCGGCGGAACAGGTCGCCCGCGCGGGCGATCATAGGATCCTGCTGGCCCGCCCGGTGCTTGGCGACCGCCGCGCCGAGCATCAGCCCGGCAAGGCGTAGCACCGCCCAGGACCGTGCGGCTTCCTGCATCTCGGCCTCGGCGCCCTTGCGGGTGGCGAGCGCCAGTTCGGCGCCCGTGCCACCTTCGAGTTCGAGCCGCCGGGCGAGGTCCCGTTCCCGGTCGGAATAGACCACACGACTGCGATCCTCGACCTCCTCGGCCTCGGCCGCGAGGGCGGCGAGACCCGCCTCGATCGCTTCCGGCGGCGTCTCCGCGAGACCGGCGCGTAGGTCGGCCTCCGGCACCCCGTCGCCCGCAGCGGCAAGGTCGCGTGACCGCAACTTGGCGAGGTCCACCCGCAGGCGCTCACGGGCATCGAGGCGGGCGTGCAGGGCGGCGATACCGTCGAGGGAATCCGGTCCCGCCTCGGACAGGCGCTCGGCCACGAGGGACGACAGACGATCCCGCGCCGCCTCGGCCCCACGGGCCGCCTCGCCCGCGGCATGCCCGGCGGCGTCCTGCAACCGCGTCAACTCGGTGCGGCGGACCGCTTCGGCCTGGGCGGCTTCGAGGCGGCCGTGCAGGGTCCGCAGGCCGGGACCGGGCGACATCTCCGCGAGGTCGGGGGCGAGGTCTGCGACGAGCCCGGCGGCGGCGGTGCGGAAGGCCTCCCTGTCGCGGGCGATGCCTGCCGCCCGGCGGGCGAGTTCAGCGTGGCGATCCAGGGCATCCGGCACCTCGCGCCACGCTGAGAGAGCGCCCTCGGCCTCGTCGAGCCCTGCGCCGGAGGACAGCCCGAGGGCGGACAGGGCCTGACCCCAGGCCTCGCGCCATGCGGCGCGGCGTGTCTGCGCCTCGTCCAGGGCAGCGGCGAAGCGGTCAGCCGCCTGCCGGGCCGCGTCGAGGCGGCCGATCTTCTCGCGCTCCGCCTCCCAGCGGGTCGCCAGAGCCGCGAGCCGCGCCTCGATCCGTTCGAGCACGCCGCCGATCTCGAGGCCGGACAGCGGCTCCAGACCCACACGCTCGCTCAAGGCGGCGAGCGGTGCCCGCGCGGCTTCGATCTGCGCCGTCAGCCTATCCCGGTTGATGCCTTGCTCCAGGATGTCCTGCTCGGCCTCGATGGCGACCTGGGCCTCCGCGAGCCAGCGCACCATCTCGGCGGGTGACGCGGGAACGAGGCCCACTCCGGCCCATTCCGCGCGCCAAGCGGCCTCGCCCTCATCGAGTTCGCCGTCGATGGCGGCGAGCGCCCTCGCCTCCTCATCAGCCTCGGCTTCCGCGCCCGCGAGCCGGTGAAGGTCAGCGGCATGCGCCGCGACTCGTGCCGCGTCGGCGGCCCGCTCGTCGGCCAAGCGGTCGGCGGCCGCCACGGCCCGCTCGTAGGCGCCGAGATCGGCCGGATTTGCGGTACGGTCCGCGAGCAAAGCCTCGCGCAGGGGCGCGAAGGCCTCCTCGCGGGCAGCGCGCAGGGCATCCAGCCGCTCCTGCGTCGCGACGGGGCGCTCGGCCTCGCGCTCGGCGAGGCGGGCGCGGATCTCGGCCACCCGGCGCAGGGCGGCGGCGTGCCGGTCGGACGCGCGCTCGCGCTCGCGCGCCTTGCCGTCGAGGAGCGCCTGATACGTCGTGACGACCTCGCCCGAGGGAAGCGGCGCGCGGGCGAGGGTCGCCGCATCCGCGACCGGCGGCGTCAGGCGCCCGATGCGGTTGCGCTGTAGGGTGACGGACGTGCGCAGGCCGTCCTCGAACTCGTCCCGCCGGGCCAGAACCTCTCGCAACCGCGCGAAGGGGCGCAGCATCTCGCGCAAGGGCGCCGGATCGAGGGCGGCGCCCGCCGCCTCGCCCTCGCGGGTCAGGCGCTCGCATTCGGCGCGGGCGGCTTCCGCCTGCCGGGCCGCCTGGGTCTCGGCGGCGTCGAGATCGCGGCCCTCGCGCAGGAGGCGCTCGATCCGCACGCGGGCGGCATCGGTCGGCAGGCTGGCGGCGAGCGCCTCACGATCCGCGAGACCGACGCGGGTGCAGAGCCGGTCGAGAATCTGCACCGCCCGGTCGGTATCGGCGGTGACGCGCGGCAGATCGGCCCCGTCCTTCTCGTAGCGGCCGATGCCCCGGAACGCCTCCAGGATCTCCTCGGCCCGTTCCGCCAGCGGCGGCACTTGCGGCAGGGCCTCGACCTCGCTGCGCGCCCTGGCGAGGGCGGCGGCGGCGCGGGTCGCCTCGGCCTCCGCCGCGCGGCACTCGGCCAGGGCTTCGCCGAGCCGCATGATCCAGGCGCCATCCGCCTCGACGGTGAGGGGATCCTCCGCGAGCCGGGCTTCCAGCGCGTCGATCTCGGCGAGGACCGGCCCGGCGCGCTTCAACCGCTCCAACCGGGCGCGGGCGGCGGCAAGGCGGCTCCGCTCGGCACGAAGCGTATCGAGATCGGCCCCGGCCGCGTCGATGGCCTCGTTCAGTTGCCGCCAGTCGGCGGTGGAGAGGCCGGTCTCGCGCTCGGCCTTGCGTGAGTCCTGCCAGCGGTCGAGGGCTTGGTAGAAGGTGCGGTGCCCGGCCTTGCGTGGAGTGAAGATCGTCTCGGCCTGCCCGTCGAGTTCGGCCTGCAATTCGGTGAGACCGCGCAGGCCGGACCCCGCCGCGAACAGGCTAGCGCCGACTTCGCCCTCGACGGCGACCATCTCCTTGCCGCCTTTCCGCAGGGCCTCCGCATCGAGGCCGAAGGCGCGGCAGAAGACCGGGCGGGTGAGACCGCCGAGGAAGGGCGCCAACGCGTCGTCGGGCAGGGCCGCATCGGCCGCGTCCACCAGCGTGCGGGCATTGCCCTTGCGGCGCCGGAAGGCGAGGCGCCGTCCGTCCGCCGCCACGATCTCGGCGCCGATCCGCAGCGATGGCATGTCGTGCAGGAAGGCGTAGGGCGTCGCCTTGCCGAAGCCGAACAGCAGATCCGTCACGGCAGACAGCGCCGTGCTCTTGCCTGCCTCGTTCGCGCCCAGCACCACGTGCAGCCGCGCATCCGGCCGGAACGTGAGCGTGCGGTCGGTGAAGGCGCCGTAGCGCTCGAAGCTCAGGTTCAGCAGGCGCATGATCAGCAGGTCCGGCCGGACAGGCGCCCGAGGACGAGGGCCTGCGCCTCGGCGCAGAGGGCGTCGAACTCGGCCTCGATCCCGGCCTCCTCCGCGACACCCGAGGGCATCTTGCGCACGATCTCCGCAAGGATGCCCTTCGCACGCTCGCGGAAATCGGGATCGCGCTCCAGTTCGGCCATGAGTTCACCGGGGTCCAAACCCGCCGCGAGGGCGGGCATGGCGGCACGGGGACGGCGCGTCTCGACCTTCAGGCGCTCCAGCCAGATCTCCTCATGCACCCGGTGAGCGGCGGCCTGCACCTCGGCGGCGAGGTCGTCGCGGTCGGCGCAGAGACGGTCATGGGCGGCGCTCTCGCCGGTCAGGTGCACACGCACCAGGATCAGGCGCGAGGCCGCGACCGATGCGAGCGGCCGGAGCGCCGCCTCGACCCGCTCATGCACCGCCGAGGGCTCGGACACGCTGGAGAGATCGACCGACAGGCGCTCGAAGCGCGCCCGGTCGAAGACCAGCCGCTCGACCTCACGCACCCGCCCCTCCTCGACCGAGACGAGTACGGCGCCGCGTGGGCCGCATTCGCGCACGCTCCGGCCCTGGAGGTTGCCGGGGAAGACGATCCACGGGTCGCGCGACAGTTCCTGATACTCGTGGATGTGGCCGAGCGCCCAGTAATCGTAGCCGCGTAGAGCGAGATCCTGCACCGAGCACGGCGCGTAGGTCGCGTGCTGGGTGCTGCCGGTGCAGGAGGTGTGCAGCACGCCGAGGTTGAACCAGCCCGGCAGCGCCGCGGGGTAGCCGAGGGCGATGTTCTCTTCCACCGCCCGGTTCGGGAAGCTGCGCCCATGCAGGGCGACCTTCCAGGGTTCGAGCTTGTGGGTCGTTGCGCGGTTCGCGGGAAAGACGTGAACCGAGGGCGGCAGGGTGATCGAGCGGGTGATGACGCTTTCGGCATCGTGGTTGCCGCGCACCATCACGATGGGAATGCCGGCCCGGTCGAGTCGCCCGACCTGACGGGCGAAGAACAGGCCGATCGAGGCATCCGCCCAATCGCCGTCGTAGATGTCGCCCGCCACCACGACGAAGGCGACCGCCTTCTCGATGGCGAAGGTCACGAGATCCTCGAACGCCCCCCGCCCGGCCGCCGCGAGCCGCCGCGCGAGGTCCGCATCGCGTCCAGCGAGTCCGGTCAGCGGACTGCCGAGATGGAGGTCGGCGGCGTGGAGGAACTGAAAACTCGGCATCCGGGACCCGTGTGGCGCGGATGTTCTTAGGACGTTCCGATGTCGTGGCTCAAGGGAGCGAACGCGTCGTCCACCGCGCTTCCCCGGCTACGGAAGCACCGGCCGGGGGATGATCTCGGCCGCCGGCACCTGCGCCGAGTCCGGCGGACCGGGCGGGGTCGGCTGCGTCGGGAAGGTGCCCTCCCAGCCGCCGCCCAGCGCCTTCGAGAGCGCGACGAAATCGGTCGAGAGCGCGGCATTGGCCTGCGACAGGTTCGTCTCGGCCTGCAACACCACCTGCGCGTTCTGGAGGACGGTGGTGAAGATCTCGACGCCCTGCGTGTAGCGCGCCCGGGCGAGGTCGAGGCCCCTGCGGGCATCGCCCACCTGACGGGCGAGGCGGGCGCGGCGCCCGGCATCGCCCTGAAGCGAAGCCAGAGCGTTGACCACCTCGTGCCACCCCTGGAGCACCGCCTTCTGGTAGGCGATGGCCGCTTCCTGCTGCTGCGCCTGCCGCAGGACGAGGTTCGACCGCAGCCGCCCGCCCTCGAAGAGCGGGATCGAGATGGACGGGCCGATATTCATGTATTGCAGCGACGAGCCGCGGAAGATCTTGGCCGGATCAATGGCGTTGACCGTCGGGCTCGCGGTGAGCGTGACGCGCGGGAAGAACTCCGCCTCGGCCTCGCCGATCTCGGCAATGGCCGCGTGCAGGCTGGCCTCGGCCTGGCGGATATCCGGCCTGCGCCGCAGGAGATCCGAGGGAATGCCCACAGGCGCCTTCGGGGGCACGGGCGGAATGCCACGTCCGCCCGTCAGGTCCTGCGCGAGGGCCAGCGGCGGCTCGCCGAGCAGCAGCGAGATCGCATTGATCTGCTGGATCTCCTGCTGCTGTAGTTGGGGGATCTGCGCCTGAATCGACTCCACTTGCGAGGCGGCGCTCGCGACGTCCAGCCCGGTGACGAGGCCCTTCTGCTGGCGGATGCGGACCACGTCGAGGATCTGCTGGTTCACCCGCACGTAGGACTGATAGATGCGGATCAGATCCTGTGTGCCGCGCAACTGGATATAGTCGCGGGCTAATTCTCCCTGCGCCGAGACCAGGGCGGCCCGGCGCCGCTCGGCCGAGGCTTCGGCCTGCGCCTGGGCGGATTCCACCGAGCGCCGCACCCGGCCCCACAGGTCGAGCTCCCAGGAGGCATCGAAACCGAGCGTGTAGCTTTCGAAGCCGTTGGTGAGCGGAGCCGTCGGGTCGGTTCCGCCCGTCAGGCCGCCGAGAGAGCCCGAGAGCAGGCCGATCGTGCCGTTCTTGCTGAATTGCTGGCGATAGGCCGAGCCCGTACCGGAGAGCGTCGGTAGGGCGGCTGCCGCGCTGGTGCCGAGTTGCGCACGGCTCTGGAGCAGCCGGGCGCCCGCCGTCTGCACGTCGAGGTTCTCGGCGGCGATCCGCGCTTCGAGCCCATTCAGGACGGGATCGCGAAAGGCGCGCCACCATTCCACGTCCGGCGGGGCCTCCGTCGTGCCGCGCAGGAGCGGCAGCGAGGTGTGGACCGGCCGCCCCGGCGCAGGCTCGACATAGGTCGCCGACGCCGCGACCGAGGGCACGGGGCGCACGAAATCCGGGCCGACGACGCAGCCGCCGAGGATGTCCGCGAGGCCCAGCGCCGTGACGCCCGCGAGAAGGGTATCGAGGAAGCGGATCGCCATGTCAGTGCCCTCCGCCACCGCCGCCCTGGGCGGTCTTGGCCGAGATCAGGAAGCAGAACGGCACCACGAGGAAGGCGATGATGGCCGTGTATTGGAAGACGTTGCCGTAGGCGAGGATCTGCGCCTGCTTCATGTACGTCTGGTAGGTATAGGACACCGCCTGCTGGTGGACGGAATCGGCCGCCCGGCCGAGCGTGCGCAGGGTGTGCTCGCTCTCCTGGACGAAGGTGTTGTAGCCCTGGCGCAGCGGCGTCATGAAGCTCGACAGATGCGCCTGGTCGGCCTGCCGCCGCTCGGTGACGGCGGCGGTCGAAAGCGAGATCCCGAGCGATCCGAACACGTTGCGGAACATCGAGAACATGGCCGCCCCATCGCTCCGGTATTTCTGCGGCAGCGTCAGGTAGGTGATCGTCGAGATCGGCACGAACAGGAAGCCGAGCGCCGCCGTTTGCAGCGAACGCATGATCACGAGGGTCTTGAAGTCGATGGTGGGGCTGAGCTTGCTCGAATACATGAGCGCCACGCCCATCAGCGAGAAGCCGAACATCACGATGTAGCGGGTCTGAACGATCTTCATCAGTTGCCCGACGAGGGGGATCATCACGATCACCACCATGCCGCCGGGCGAGAGGATCAGGCCCGATTGCAGAGCCGGGTAGCCGAGCACGTTCTGCGCGAATTGCGGGATGATGACGGCGCTGGCGTAGAGGGCGAAGCCCATCGCGCCGATCAATATGCAGCCGATGGCGAAGTTCTTGTCGCGAAACACGTCGAGGTCGATGATCGGCTTCTTGGCGGTGAGCAGCCAGCAGATGGCGAAGAACACACCGAGCCCGCCGATGATCGTCATCGTCACGATGAAGGGCGAGCCGAACCAGCCATCGTCCTCCCCGCGATCCACCGCGATCTGCAGGCAGCCGATGCCGATCACGATGAGCGACAGGCCGATATAATCGATCCCGCGCTTGCGGTTCTTCTTGGCCTGCTCGTGGGGCGGGTCCTGCACGAGGATGCCGTTCAGGATCACCGCGAGGATGCCCACCGGCACGTTCACGAAGAAGATCCAGCGCCAGTCGAGGTGCTCCACGAGATAGCCGCCCAGCGTGGGTCCGAGCACGGGGGCGACGATGGTCGCCACCGCCGTCACGCCGAAGGCAGCTCCGCGCTTGGCGGGCGGGAAGGTGTCGAGGATGATCGCCTGCTGGCTCGGCTGGAGGCCGCCGCCAAAGAAGCCCTGCATCAGCCGGAACAGAATGATCTGGCCCAGGCTCTGCGCGATGCCGCAGAGGAAGGACGAGACCGTGAACATCGCGATGCAGATCAGGAAGTAGCGCTTGCGCCCGATCGTGTCGGAGAGCCAGCCGGCGATGGTGAGCACGATGCCGTTGGCGACGAGGTAGGCGGTGAGCGTGTAGGTCGCCTCGTCGTTCGAGGCGGCGAGCGAGCCCGCGATGTAGGGCAGCGCCACGTTGACGATGGTCGTGTCGAGGATCTCCATGAAGGCCGCCATCGTCACGACGATGGCGATCAACCACGGGTTGTGAGCAGGCTTCCAGGGCTGGTCCGCCGCCGCGCTCACTTGAGCATCACCGTGGGCTCGACGCTGATGCCGAGCGGCAGCGGCTCCTCGGGCTTCAGGCCGGAATCGATCACGATCTTCACCGGAACCCGCTGGACGATCTTGATGAAGTTGCCCGTGGCGTTCTCGGCCGGGAATGCGGAGAATTTCGAGCCGGACCCGCGCTGAATCGAATCCACGTGGCCGTGCAAGTCGAGATCGGGGAAGGCATCGACGGTGATCGTCACCTTCTGGCCCGGCCTCATGCCGTCGAGTTCGGTCTCCTTGTAGTTCGCCGTCACCCACACATCGGTCGTAACGAGAGACATGACCTGCGTCCCCGACGAGACGTAATTGCCGGCATTGACGTTGCGGCGGGTCACCCAGCCGTCCTGCGGCGCGCGCACCACCGTCCATTCGACGTTGAGCTTCGCCTGATCGAGGCGCCCCTGCGCCTGCTCGATCTGCCCCTCGGTTTGGCTGACCTGCTCCTCGGACTGAGCGATGTTCTGCTTCACGGGCTCGGCCTGGATCAGGCGAGCCTGGGCCTGCTCCACCTGCGCCTTGGCCTGGGCGTAGTTGGCTGCCGTCGTGTCGATCTCCTGCTGCGTCGTAGCGAGCTTCGGCAGGCTCTTCTGCCGGTCGTAATTGGCCTGCTGCAATTGCAGATTGGCCTTCGCCGCGTCGAGATTGGCCTTGGCGAGATCGAGGGCTGCGGGGAAGTTCTTGCGGGCGATCTCGACGCCGAGCCGTTGGCTCACGGCTTGAGCCTTGGTGGTGTCGAGCTGGCCCTGCGCCTGCTCCTGACTGAACTGGTATTGCCGGGGATCGATGCGGAACAACGGATCGCCCTTGTGGACGAACTGGTTGTCCGTGACGTCGAGGCTGACGACCTGTCCCGAGATCTGGGGCGCGATGGTGACGATGTTGCCGTCGGTATAGGCGTCGTCGGTGAAGGCCTTGCCGCGGTTCGCCAGCCAGTAATAGACGCCACCGCCTGCCAACAGCAGGACGACGAGCGCCGCGATGCCGAGTACCAGCGGCCGACGCTTCTTGCGCCGCGCCTGGGCTTCGTCCTCGTCGTCCTGACCGGACGTGGATGCGTCCTTCCCGGAAGACGTCTTATCCGCGGACTTCCTCTCGTCGGACTTCCTCTCGTCGGACTTGCCGCCGCTCTTTCCGCTCTTCTCGGTCGAAGGGCTCTCGTCGGACGAGGCGTCGCCGTCGTCCTCACCCTCTTCGTCCCTGCTGGCGCCGAGATCGAGATAGTCCCGACGCCGAGCAGCCGAGCGGCTACGCTCCCGGCGCTGAACACGCTCGTCGTCGTCGCTCTCACGCATGCCCGGAACTCGTCGTGGGATCGGTTCGAAGGCTGATTGCCGCCGCACAACCGAACCGATAGGTACGCTTATAAGAGGGGCGGCGAAGACAATGTCAATTGCGGACACGCCGCCTCCAGGGCGGCGCAAGAGCCCCGTTCCGAGGGGGCGGCGGCGGCGGGAAGAGGTCCTGGCCGTGGCCGAGCGGCTGATCCTCGATCACGGGTTCGCCGAGACGACAATGCAGCGCGTGGCGGAAGAAGCGGGCGCCTCGAAGGAGACCCTGTACCGCCACTTCAAGAGCAAGGACGAGTTGCTCCTCGAGATCGTGCTCGCCCGTACCAGCGACCTGCGCAAGGCGCTCGACGCGAGTTTCGAGAGCGGAGCCCCCCTCCCCGTGGTGCTGCGCGAGACCGGGTGCAGGTTGCTCGAACGCATGGGTGGGGCGTCGGTGATCCCGCTCCTGCGCATCGTGATCACCGAGACCGTGCGCAATCCGGAATTGGGACTCGCCCTGTTCACCGCCGGGCCCGACCGGACGGCAAGGCGGCTCGCGGACTATCTCGCGGCGGCGAAAGGCCGCGGGGATTTCCACGGCGAAGATCCGGCGATGGCGGCCTCGTTCTACATCGGCTCCGTGATGGGCAACGCCACGCTCATGAACCTTCTGCGGCCCGTAGAACGACCCATGACTCGTAAGCAGATCGATGGACGTGTCGATGAGGCGGTCGCCCTGTTCCTGGCGCGCTACGGAAGTCCGTCTCAGGGCACGGGCGGCAAGTAGCCCTTAGCCGTGAGCCATTCGGACAGGCCGCGCGCCATGGCCTCCTGCAAGGACGGCCGGGGCTCGGGCTGGTCGGCGATCCAGGCGCGCAAACCGTCCGCCACCGGGGCGGGAAGCTCCGCAGCCCCGGTCTGAGCGCCGGCCTTGAGCAAAGCCTCGGCCGCAATCTGTGCGATACTTGCCGCGATCTTCTCCATAGCGCCAATACTAGCAACAATCGGCAGCCCTTTCATCCATCCAGAAAGCCCAACTCTCCCTTCGGCCGGACGCGACGAATCTGCGCACCCGCGTGAGAAAAGACGCCACCTGACAAGCGCGGCCTGTTGCCTGGCTTGAAACCGCCTGCCGTTCCGGCGACACCCCTTCTCTGGACTTGATCCAAAAGACACGAAGGGCGGGAGACAATGGGCGGCACCGAGCCGGGTACCGAGGCGGAAGCGTGCGAGCGTGTGCGCGCGGCGGCCGCCCGGCCAGAGCGCCTGCGGATCGTCGGCAGCGGCACGAAGGCGGGCCTCGGGCGCCCGCCACAGGACGAGGCCAGCCTGTCGGCGCGGGGCCTGACCGGCATCACCCTCTATGAGCCCGCCGAGATGGTGATCGGCGCCCGCGCGGGCACGCCGCTCGCCGAAGTCGAGGCCCTCCTCGCCACGAAGGGCCAAATGCTGCCCTTCGAGCCCATGGATTATCGCGGCCTCTACGGCACCAGCGGCGAGCCGACGATCGGCGGCGTGGCCTCGATCAACAATTCCGGCCCCCGCCGCATCAATGCGGGCGCGGCCCGCGACAGCCTGATCGGCGTGCGCTTCGTCAACGGCAAGGGCGAGGCGATCAAGTCGGGCGGCCGGGTGATGAAGAACGTTACCGGGCTTGATCTCGTGAAGCTCATGGCGGGGGCGCACGGTACCCTCGGGCTGCTGACCGAAGTGACGTTCAAGGTGCTGCCCGCCAACGAGCGGGTGGCGACGCTCGTCTTCCCCGGCCTGAACGACGCCCGCGCGATCGAAGCCCTGGCATCGGCCCTGGGCTCGCCGTTCGAGCCGACCGGCGCGGCCCACCTGCCCGCCGGGATCGGCGGCAGCGAGGCGCGGACGCTCGTGCGGATCGAGGGCTTTGCGGATTCGATCACTTACCGGCTCGGAGAGCTGCGCCGTCTGTTGAAGCGGTTCGGCGCGCCGGAAACCCTCGACGGCGAGGCGGGCGCCGCCCTATGGCGCGGGGTGCGGGACGCGCTACCCCTGGCCGAGCCCCGCGAGGACGCCCTGTGGCGGATCTCGACGGCACCCTCGAAGGGCCCTGCCCTCACCGCCGCCATCGCCGCGAAGCGGGAGGCGCGCTGGTTCTTCGATTGGGGGGGCGGGCTCGTATGGCTCTCGACCTCCGCCGCAGGCGATGCCGGGGCGGAGGCGATCCGCACCGCGCTGCGAGCGCACGGGGGTCACGCGACGCTGGTTCGCGCGCCCGATGCGGTGCGCGCCGCCGTGCCCGTCTTCGAGCCGCTGCCGGACGCCTTGATGCGCGTGACGGCGGGGATCAAGGCGGCGCACGACCCGCACGGCATCTTCAATCCGGGCCGGATGTACGCGGGCGTCTAAACCGCCCGCCCTCCGACCCTCGCGACGACGCGGACGAGACGACGCAGGATCACACCGTGCAGACCAATTTCACCCTCGCCCAGCTCGCCGACCCCGCCATGGCCGCGTCGGAGAAGATCCTGCGCACCTGCGTGCATTGCGGCTTCTGCACGGCGACCTGCCCGACCTACCTACTGCTCGGAGACGAGCTCGATTCCCCCCGCGGACGCATCTACTTGATCAAGGACATGCTGGAGGGCGGCAAGGCGGCGAGCGCGGAGGTGGTGCGCCATGTCGACCGCTGCCTCTCGTGCCTGTCGTGCATGACGACCTGCCCCTCGGGCGTCCACTACATGCACCTCGTCGATCATGCCCGCGCGCATATCGAGGAGACCTATCCTCGCCCCCTCGGCGACCGTCTCCTGCGGGCCCTGCTCGCCTTCGTGCTGCCCTACCCGGCGCGGTTCCGGCTCGCGCTGTACGCGGCCAAGCTCGGTCAGCCCTTCAAGGGCCTCGTCGCCCGCCTGCCGCAGGTCGGGCGGCGGCTCGCCGCGATGCTGGACCTCGCCCCGGCCGCGATGCCCGCCGCCAACGCCACGAACCGTCCCGGCACCTTCCCGGCCCTGGGCGGCACGGCGACCAAGCGCGTCGCCCTGCTGCGCGGCTGCGCCCAGAGCGTCCTGCGGCCCGACTTCAACGAGGCGGCGATCCGCCTGTTGAATCGCCACGGCGTCGAGGTGGTGCACGCGCAGGAGGGCTGCTGCGGCGCGCTGACCCACCACATGGGCAAGGAGGAGTCCTCTCACACCCTCGCCAAGCAGGCGATCGACGCCTGGGACGCCGAGATCGCCAAGGGTCTCGATGCGATCCTCGTGACGGCCTCCGGCTGCGGCACGACGATCAAGGATTACGGCTTCATGTTCCGCGAGGACCCCGCCTATGCCGAGAAGGCGGCGCGGGTGTCGGCCCTGGCCAAGGACGTGACCGAGTTCTGCGCCACCCTGCCCCTGTCGGAGCCGGTGGTGGAGAGCGACCTCGTCGTCGCCTACCACTCGGCCTGCTCGATGCAACACGGCCAGGGCCTGCGCACCGAGCCGAAGGCGCTGCTCGCCCGCGCGGGCTTCACGGTGAAGGACGTGCCGGAGGGTCACATCTGCTGCGGCTCGGCGGGCACCTACAACATCCTCCAACCGGAGATCGCGGAGAAGCTTCGCGAGCGGAAGGTCGCCAATATCGAGCGGATCCGCCCCGACGTGATCGCCACCGGCAATATCGGCTGCGCGACGCAGATCGGGAAGGGAACCGCCATCCCGATCGTTCACACGGTGGAATTGCTCGATTGGGCGACCGGCGGTCCGAAGCCCGCCGCGCTCGTGGCTCACCGCCCGCATCTCGCGGCTGCGGAATGACAAACGCGTGACATGATCGCGCGGGCGGCCCTTGCCAAACCGCTGCCACGGTTTGTAATGGTATGGACCCCTTTCCGGTCTCGCCTGTCGCCAATGCGACCCGCGGACGCGGCCGAGTTTCGATGTGAAGACGGACGCGGCGTCGGGGTGGGCTTTAGCCCGCTCGGTCGATGGCGGACCTTTCAAAGTCCGGATGGGGTCGAACGATGCGGCGATGTTCGCCGCACAGGAATTCACGGCCGGGCACAAGACCGGCCGAGATGCTTTCGTGAGGTCGGGAGAGGATGGAGGGACGCACAGCACCGCTTGCCGCTGCTCGTGCTCCGCGCGCACGCACGTCGCGCCGCGCCGTCGTCTTCATCCACCCGGCCAGTTTCAACCCCAGGCGCCCAGGGCGCCAGAAGGCGGTTGACGGCACAATCCCATCCCTCCTCCCCGCGGCCTCGGTGACGAGGCCGGCACCATGCCGAGCGGCTTTGCCCGCTGGCGAGGCGCCGCCGGGGCTCCGGGCACGGAACGAGACGTCGGCCGCCATGCCGAGAGTTCGTCATGGCCAACAAGATGCTCATCGACGCGATGCACCCGGAAGAGACCCGGGTCGTCACGGTCCAAGGTTCTAAGGTCGAAGAGTTCGACTTCGAATCCGCCAGCCGCAGGCAGCTGCGGGGCAACATCTACCTCGCCAAGGTCACGCGCGTGGAGCCCTCGCTCCAGGCCGCCTTCGTGGAATACGGCGGCAACCGCCACGGCTTCCTGGCCTTCAACGAGATCCACCCCGACTATTACCAGATTCCCCTCGCCGACCGGCAGGCCCTCCTTGAGGAGGAGGCCCGCGAGGCCGAGGAATATCGTGAGCGCGAGGAGCGCCGCCGCCGTTCGCCCCGCCGCTCGCGCGGACGCCGCGCCGAGGCCCGTTCGCGCCGCGACGAGACCGTGAGCGCCGAGGACAACGCCGAGGCCGTCCCCGCCGTCGCGGGCGACGAGATCCTGACCACCGACCTGCCGGATGCCCTGGCCGACAACGCCGAGGCCGTGCGCGAGGAACTGGCGACCGAGGGTCAGCCGGTCGAGGGCACCGAAACGCCCGCTGCCAATGAGGAGCCCGCCCCGGGCGAGCCCGTGGCCGCCGCCACCGAACTCGATTCCGAGGTTCCTCCGGAGGCGGTGATCGCCGTCACCGAGGAGCTGACCGCCGCCGAGCCGGACGCCGTCGAGACCGACGAGGCGGACGAAGCCGCCGAGGATGAGGACGAGTCCGACGAGGACGACGACGAAGACGAGGCGGACGACGAGGACGAGGACGAGGAAGACGACGAGGAGGACGAGGGCGAGGAGGATTCCGACGATCCGGACGCCGAGCCCAAGATCGCCCAGGTCGGCGGCAACGGCGACGCGCTCGCGGAGATCCCCGAGCGTCCCCGTGCGCCCCGCCGCCACTACAAGATCCAAGAGGTCATCAAGCGCCGCCAGATCATCCTCGTCCAGGTGGTGAAGGAAGAGCGCGGCACCAAGGGCGCGGCCCTCACGACCTACCTGTCGCTCGCCGGACGCTATTCCGTGCTGATGCCCAATACCGGGCGCGGCGGCGGCATCTCCCGCAAGATCACGTCGGCGGCGGATCGCAAGCGACTGAAGGAGGTCGTGGCCGATCTCGACGTGCCGGAGGGGATGGGCGTCATCCTGCGCACGGCGGGCGCCTCGCGCTCCAAGCCGGAGATCGCGCGGGACTTCGAGTACCTGATGCGCCTGTGGGAATCGGTGCGGGAGCTGACCCTCACCTCCATCGCGCCGACGCTGGTCTACGAGGAGGGCTCGCTGATCAAGCGAGCGATCCGCGACCTGTACAATAAGGAGTTGGACGAGGTCCTCGTCGCGGGTGATGACGCCTACCGCGAAGCCAAGGACTTCATGCGGATGCTGATGCCCGACCAGACGAAGGTCGTGAAGCCCTACCGCGACACCACGCCGATCTTCGCCCGCTTCGGGGTCGAGCAGCAGCTCGACGCGATGTTCTCGACCCATGTCTCCCTGCGCTCGGGCGGCTACCTCGTCATCAACCCGACCGAGGCGCTGGTCTCGATCGACGTGAACTCGGGCCGCGCCACCCGCGAGCACGACATCGAGGATACCGCCCTCAAGACGAACCTGGAGGCCGCCGAGGAAGTGGCGCGCCAGCTTCGCCTGCGCGACCTCGCGGGCCTCATCGTGATCGACTTCATCGACATGGAGGAGAAGCGGAACAACCGCGCCGTCGAGAAGAAGCTGAACGAGTGCCTGAAGAACGACCGCGCCCGCATCCAGGTCGGCCGGATCTCGCCCTTCGGCCTCATGGAGATGAGCCGCCAGCGCATCCGCACCGGCCTGCTCGAATCCTCCTCGATCCCCTGCCCGCATTGCGGTGGCTCGGGCTTCGTGCGCGCCACCGCCTCGGTCGCCCTGCACATCCTGCGCTCCATTGAGGAGGCTCTGCTCAAGTCCGCGAGCCACAACCTCATCCTGCGCACCCGGACCGAGGTGGCGCTCTACATCCTCAACCAGAAGCGCGCGCATCTGCGTGAGCTCGAGGTCCATTTCGGCGTCACGGTCACCATCGCCGCGGACGAGCGTCTGCCCGCGACCTCCGCCTTCCAGCTCGACCGGGGCGATCCCGCCCAGCGGGCTGAGGGTCCGGTGACGGGCGTGCGCGCCACCGCGATCTCCCCGTCCATGGAGTTCGAAGACGAGATCGAGGCCGACGAGCCCGAGACCGCCGAGGCTTCCGAAGCCACCGCCGGAGAGGCCGGGACCGAGGAAGCGCGCGAGGACGGCGAGGGCCGCCGCCGCCGCCGTCGCCGCCGCCGCCGTGGTGGTCGCGCCGATGGCCAGGAGGCCCGCGACGCCGGCGCCGACGAGGGCGATGACGAGTCCGAGGACGACGCCGCCACCGAGGGCGACGAGGAGTCGGGCGAGACATCCGAGGCCGCCGAGGCCGCTCCCGCCGAGGGCGAGGAGTCACCGTCCGGGAATGGCGATAAGGGCCGCCGCCGCCGCCGTGGCCGCCGTGGCGGTCGCGGCCGGCTGGATCGCAATGGCCAGCGCGAGGACGAGGCCGAGGGCGACAGCGAGTCGTCCGAAGGCTCGGACGAGCCGGTGGCCGCCGCCATCGCAGCCGAGGAGCCTGTGAGTGCCGAGGCCATCGAGGCTGTGGCGGCCTCCGCACCGCCCCGCCCAACCGAGCAGCCGGTGAGCGCCGAGGACGTCGGACAGGCCTCGGCCCAGTCGACCCCGGTCGAGGCCGCTCCGGTCGAGACCGCTCCGGCAGAGCCTGCTCCGGCAGAAACCGCTTCGGCCGAGCCTGCCGCGCCGGCCCCGACCGAGCCCCCGGCGGAGCCGGTGGCGGTGGTCCTCAGCCCGCCTTCCGACCCCAACCGCCCGAAGCGGGCCGGTTGGTGGTCCCGGACGAAGGCCGCCCTCACGGGAGAGTGATCTTTCTATCCACAATGCGCCCCGTCTTGGATCAGTCCGGGACGGGGCGCTCTCGTTTCAGGGTGTAGGCCCCTATAGCGTGAGCACAGCACACCTTTCTTGAGCGAAAGACATCGACCGTTGTGCCCGGCAGCGTGAATGCTTGGCATCCAGTCCACCATAGAGGACCCTCTGGTTCTCACGCGGCGTGAACATTTCCTTCACTGCCATCCAGCATTGTTTCGGGAGAAGCGCATAAATCTGAGGTGAGGCACCGGATGTTCGGTCTTCAGAGAAAACCCCGAACCGCCGAGCTGAGCCCGGTCACAGTGCCAGGTTCGATCAGCGAGACCTCCGCCGCAGCCCCGGCCACCCTCACACCCGTTCCGGCTGCCCCCCCGGCCGCGGTCATCGTGGACAAGGAACTCGTCGCCCTGCCGGGCCTACTGTCGGCGGCGGCCTCCGAGGCGGGAACGTCGCTCGGGTGGATGGCCTTCGATTCGTCGGGCATGGCCGAGCAGGCGCGCCTGATGGCCGCCGCGACGGAGGAACTGGCCGCGACGACCCGCGAGATCGCCGCCCGCTCGGCCGATGTGGCCAGCGGCGCCGAGGAGGCGAGCGGCGGCATCGCCGCGTGCGCCGACGACATCCATCGTGCCTCCGACGGCATGCGCCGGATCGAGGGCGGCGCCGACGAGATCGGCCGACGCCTCGACGGCTTCTCGCAGGCCGCCGCGCGCATCGAGGAGATGGCCGGTGCCATCGCCGCGATTTCCGGCCAGACCAACCTGCTCGCCCTCAACGCGACGATCGAGGCCGCCCGCGCCGGGGCTGCCGGACGGGGCTTCGCCGTCGTCGCCGCCGAGGTGAAGGCCCTTTCGGCCCAGACCGCCCGCGCCACCGACGAGATCCACCAGCGCATCAAGAACCTGCGGGACGAGATGTCCGCCATGCGGAACGCCGTCAGCGAGAGCCGCGAGGCGGTGAAGTCCGGCGCCCAGGCCATGTCGCAGGCGAGTACCCGCGTGGAGGCTGAAAGCGCCAAGGTCGCCGCCGTCTCCGGCGAGATGCGCGTCGCTGCGAGCCTCCTCGACCAGCAGATCCAAGCGACGAGCGAAATCGCCGAGAGCGTCGGACGCGTTTCGGCCGGTGCCGAAAAGGCCCGCAAGGAGATCACCGACGCCATCGACCGGATCGACCGGATCGAGTCTCTGAGCCAAGCGCTCCTCGACAAGCAGACCGGCGATACGACGATGCTGCGCCGGGCGCGCCTCCCGGCGGATTGCGCCGCCTGGCGCCGCCGCCTCGCGACCGTGCTGATCGGGATGCGCCGGGCCGACATCGACCAGGGCGAGATCGCCCCCCACCCGGCCTTCGAAGGCAAGGTGGAAACGGCGCTCGCCAAGGCTCGGTCCGAGTGCCGCGCGATGATGTCCCACGTCCAGGGGTCTCGCTGGGATCAGGCCAGCGCCGCCTTCCAGGCCTTCGAGGCCGCCCTCACCGAGGCCCAGGCCGCGGCCGCGTAAGTCCCGCGAGCCCCGAGACCGAAGTTTCGGGGCCGCGATCAACCGGCCCTGGCGTGATCCGGAGGCAGATAATCCTCCACCGGCTGTGCCGGGCCGCCGCGCATCAGCGTGTAGAGGAACGGCACGAGCAGGAGGGTGGCGGGCGTCGCGAAGGCGATGCCGCCCATCACGGCGCGGGCGAGCGCCGCGTTCTGCTCGCCGCCCTCCCCCGTCCCGAGGGCCATCGGGATCAGCCCGAGGAACATGGCCGAGGCGGTCATCAGCACCGGCCGAAGCCGCGTCTCCCCGGCAGCGATCGCGGCCTCCCGGGCGCTGCACCCGGTCGCCTCCCGGTGCTCCTTCGCGAAGGTGACGAGCAGGATCGAGTTCGCGGACGCGATGCCCACCGACATGATCGCCCCGAAGATCGAGGGGATCGAGAAGGTCGTGCCCGTGATGAACAAGCCGGTGGTGATGCCGCAGAAGGCGATGGGGAGCGCGGCGATGACCACGAACGGATCACCCCAGCTCTGATAGTTCACGGCCATCAGCAGGTAGACCGCCACCAGCGCGATGCCGAGGCCGATACCGAGCCGGAGGAAGGCCGAGCGCATGTTTTCGATCTGGCCGCGCACGGTGATCTTGTCGGGGGCCTGAAGATTCTTCTGCTCCTCCTGCACGATCCGGTCGATCTCGCGGGCGACCGAGCCGAGATCGCGGTCCTGGACAGAGGCGAAGATGTCGTAGGTCGGCTGGATGTTGACGTGGTTGATCACCGTTTGCGTCGGCACCCGGCGGAGATCCGCCACGCTCGACAGCAGGGTGAGCACGCCCGGCCCAGAGCCCGCCGTCACGCCCGCGCGTACGAAGAGCGGCGTGTTGCGCAGATCGGTGAGGGAGGCGTTGCGGTATTCCGGCGTCTGCACCCAGAGCTGGTAAGGAATGCCGGTCTTCGGATCGGGCCAGAAGTTCGGCGTCACCTGATAACTGCCCGACAGCGAGATGTTCATGTTCTGCGCCACCGATTGCTCGGTGAGGCCCAGTTCCGAGGCGAGGCGGCGGTCGACATCGACATAGAATTGCGGGACGTCGACGATCTGCTGGAGATGCACGTCCACGAGGCCCTTGGTGTCGCGCAGGCGGCGGACGATGTTCCGGGCCACCTCCAGATCCTTTTCCTTGTGGCGGCCTGAGACCTGCACATCGATCGGCGTGATCACGCCGAAGTTCAGGATCTGCGTGATGATGTCGGCGGGCTGAAAATAGACGATCAGGTCCGGGAAGCGCTGCATCAGCACCTCGCGCAGGCGCTTCTTGTAGCCCGCCACCGAGCCGTGCTCCTCCTTCAGGCTGATGAGCATCTGCCCATCGTTGTACGAGACGAAGGACCCGTCCGAGAACGCGAAATTGTAGTTGATCGACGGCACGCCGATATTGTCGAGGATCTGCTCCAGCTCGTGCTCGGGGATGACCTCGCGCACCACGTCCTCGACCTGTGCGAAGACTTGTTGCGTCGTCTCGATGCGCAGGCCCGCGCGGGCACGCAGATGCATCGTCATCTGACGTGATTCGATCTCCGGGAAGTAATCCTGCCCGGTGAAGACGAAGAGTGTCCCGCCGAGCGCCAGCACGACGCCCGTCACCGCCAGGGTTGCGAGGCGATGGCGCAGGGTGGCGTGGAGCAGCCCGACATAGCCACGATGGAAGCGGGTGAAGAACCGCTCGAAACCGCGGTGGAAGGCGCCCGCAAAGCGGAGCACGGGGGCCCCCAGCACGTCGACGACCCGGCCGATCCGCGTCCTGCGCGGCGCCTCCCCCTCGGTCTTACGATCCTTGGCATGCTTGGCCGCGTATTCCGGCGCGACGATCACGTCGATGAGGAGAGGGACCAGGGTCCGCGACAGCAGGTAGGAGGTCAGCATCGCGAACACGACCGCGAGCGCCTGCGGCGTGAACAGGTATTTCGGTGTGTCGGTGAGGGCGAAGACGGCGGTGAACGCGGCGCAGATCGACAGCGTCGAGATCAGCGCGGGCTTGGCGATGCCCGCCGCCCCGTGAACCACGCTCTCGCGGAACTCCTCACCCTCCTCGAACAGGCGGTAGGTGTTCTCGATCGCGACCGTCGCGTCGTCGACGAGGATGCCCACCGCCAGGGCGAGGCCGCCCAGCGTCATGATGTTGATGGTCTGGCCGAGCGCCGCCAGCACGGCCAGCGAGGTCATCACGCAGAGCGGGATCGAGATCAGCACGATCACCGTCGAGCGCCAGGAGCCGAGGAACAGCAGGATCGCGAGGCCGGTGAGGGCGGCGGCGATGGCCGCCTCGTGCAGCACGCCTTCGATGGCGTTCGACACGAAGACCGATTGGTCGAACAGCAGCTTGATGTTCATGCCCTCGGGGGCGGCGGCGTGGATCGTCGGCATCGCCGCCTTGACGTTGTTGACGACGCTCAGCGTCGAGGCGTTGCCGTTCTTGATCACCTGCATCAGCACGGCCTGGCTGCCGTCCGCGCGCACCACGTTGATCTGCGGCGGGCCGCCATCGCGGACGAAGGCCACGTCGCGCACCAGCACCGGTTGACCAGCCACCACCTTGATCGGCGCGACGTTCAGCGCCTCGATCGAGGGCGGGGTGGCGTTGAGCTGGATCGGGTATTGCTGCTCGCCGATCTTGGCGAGTCCGGAGGGCACGGTGAGGTTTTGCGCCGTCATGGCGTTGGTGACGTCGAGCGGCGTGAGGCCGAGCGCCTGAAGGGCGTTGAGGTCGAGATCGACCATGATCTGGCGCGGTGCGCCGCCGAAGGGCGCGGGCAGCGTGGAGCCCGGCACCTGCGCCAGGGTCTGGCGGATGCGGTACTGCGCGTAATCGTAGATCTCGTTCAGGCTCTGACGCGCCGAGGACAGAGCCAGTTGGATGACCGGCACGGAGGAGGCCGAATAGCGCACGATCACCGGCGGCTGGATGCCCGGCGGCATCGCCGCCCGGATCGAGTTCGTGGACGACACCACCTGCGCGATGGCGAGGTCGATGCTGACGCTCGGTTCGAAATAGATTCGCTGGACCGCCGTGCCCTGCAGGGTGGTCGATTCCATGCGGCGGATATTGTTGACGTTGTTGGAGATGCCGAACTCGGCATAGGTCGTGACGCGGGTTTCCATCTCCGGCGTGGACAGGCCGTTATAGGTCCAGACCACCACGACCACGGGGATGTCGACGACGGGCAGCACGTCCTTGGGCATGACGACGACGGCCCCCAGGCCGCCGAGCATCATGAGCACCGCGAGCACGTAGGTCGTGATGCGGAACTTCAGGGCATAGAGGACGAGGCCCATGCGATCTCCCGGCCCCCAGCCCAGCCTGCACCCGGAATGAGCTAGCGCGTCGGAGCCTGCAAGTACTGTTGCGCGATGCCGCAGGCGCTCTTAAGTTGTTTCTAGCAGAAACACTTCAGTCATTGCGAGCGGAGCCAAGCAATCCAGGCTGCGGGACATTTGCAAACCTGGCGCTACTAAATTGCTTCGCTCCGTTCGCAATGACGATTCCGGGGGTTACCGCAGCAGCGCCGCCTTCTCCACCTCCAACGCGGTCGCAATCTCATCGAGCGCCTTGTGCTCGACTTCGCTGATGCCGCCGAGGTCGGCGACATCGGCGGCGATCAGGAACACATCCTGCCGCTGTTCGATCGGGCGTCCGGCGATGGCCGCGGCGGCGCGCAGATTCTCGATGCGCCCGGCGCGGGTCTTGGCGCGGGCGATAGCCTCGTACAATTCCTGCTCGACGCGCAGGGTGTCGTAGGATTTCTCGAGGATCGGGTTGCCGCGAATGCCGACGATCGCCGCCTCGACCTCTTCCTCGGCCACGTCGCCATCCGCGACGATGACGTTGGCCGCCGCCGAGACCGCCGCCTGGAGGAACATCGCATCGCCGGCATAGGATATGATCGTCCGGCCGAAGCGAAGGATGGCGTCCTGGAAAATACTCATGCCCCTCTCCCGTTGGTCCAAGATGGCGGGAGAAGAGACACGTGAGTCAAGCTTCCCCTCAGCAGCAGCGGAAGCCGGAGGTGTTGCCCACGCCGAAGCGGGCGTTCTCCCGGTTGCGGAAGAACTCCGTCTCGGTCATCGGCTCCCGGTCGGGATGGGTCCGGCGGATATGCTCGGCATAGGCGGTGTAATCGCCCTGCCCCACCATCAGCCGGGCCCCGTCGCAGACGCATTTCGACAGCGTCTTGAGACGGTCGCGAAATCCGAGCGCCTGCGCCATCGCCTTACTCCGCCGCCACCATGCGCGGCTCGGTCTCCAGCGCGGTCCAACGATCGGCCCGCAGGGCCTTCACGCAGGCCATGATGCCGAACACCCCGATCGCCACGACGAGCGCGATGAACAACGCGGCGAGCACGGCGTCGATCCGGTCGTTGAGGATGATCTGGCTCATCTGCCCCGCATTCTTGGCGGGTGGCAGCAGCTTGCCCTCGGCGGCGGCCGTGGCATAGCGGTCGGCATGGGCCAGGAAGCCGATCTTCGGGTCGGCGGAGAAGATCTTCTGGTAGCCCGCCGTCAGGGTACAGATGCACAGCCACACGGTCGGGATGATCGTGACGAAGGCGTATTTCTCGCGCTTCATCTTGAAGATCACGACGGTGCAGAGAGTCAGCGCCACGGCCGCGAGCATCTGGTTCGAGATGCCGAAGAGCGGCCACAGGGTGTTGATGCCGCCCAGCGGATCCGTGACGCCCTGGTAGAGGAAGTAGCCCCAGGCGCCGACCGAGATGGCCGTGGCGAGGATGCTCGGCACCCAGGCATCCGTGCGTTTGAAGCCCGGCGCCATCAACCCCACGAGGTCCTGCACCATGAAGCGGCAGGCACGGGTGCCCGCATCCACGGCGGTCAGGATGAACAACGCCTCGAACAGGATGGCGAAGTGGTACCAGAAGGCCATCATGCCCTTGCCGCCGATGGCGGAGGAGATGATGTGCGCCATGCCGACCGCCAGCGTCGGGGCGCCGCCCGCGCGGGAGATGATGGTGTGCTCACCGACATCGGCGGCGGTCTGGGTGATGACCTCCGGCGTCGTCGCGAAGCCGAGCTTGGTGACGGCGGCGGCGGCGGTCTCCGGCGTGGTGCCCACCAGGGCCGCCGGGGAGTTCATGGTGAAGTAGACGCCCGGATCGATCACGCAGGCCGAGACCAGGGCCATGATCGCCACGAAGGATTCCATCAGCATCGCGCCGTAGCCGACGAAACGGGAATCCACTTCGTTGGCGATGAGCTTCGGCGTGGTGCCCGACGAGATCAGCGAGTGGAAACCCGAGACCGAGCCACAGGCGATGGTGATGAACAGGAACGGAAACAGGCTGCCCGCCCAAACCGGACCGGTGCCGTCCACGAACTTGGTCATGGCCGGCATCTGCATGTGCGGCGCAACCACGGCGATGCCGAGCGCGAGGCCGACGATCGTGCCGATCTTGAGGAAGGTCGAGAGGTAGTCGCGCGGAGCGAGCAGCAGCCAGACCGGCAGGACCGAGGCGACGAAGCCGTAGCCGATCAGCATCCAGCACAGCTGCGTGCCGGTGAAGGTGAAGGCCGGGCCCCAATACGGGTCCGCCGCGATCTGCCCGCCTCCGAAGATGGCGCCCATGAGCAGGACGAAGCCGAGGATCGAGACTTCACCGATCTTACCAGGCCGGATGTAGCGCGTGTACAGGCCCATGAAGATGGCGATCGGGATCGTGGACATCACCGTGAAGGTGCCCCACGGGCTCTCGGCCAGCGCCTTCACGACGATCAGCGCCAGCACCGCCAGCAGGATCACCATGATGAGGAAGGTGCCGATAAGGGCGATGACGCCCGGGATCGGGCCGAGCTCCGAGCGGATCAACTCGCCGAGCGAGCGTCCATCGCGGCGCATGGACACGAACAGGACGATGAAATCCTGCACCGCCCCTGCGAGCACCACGCCCGCCAGGATCCACAGCATGCCGGGCAGGTAGCCCATCTGCGCGGCGAGCACCGGGCCGACCAGAGGCCCCGCACCCGCGATGGCCGCGAAGTGGTGGCCGAACAGCACGCTCTTGTTGGTGGGAACGTAGTCGAGACCGTCGTTGTGGCGCAGCGCCGGGGTCTCGCGCTTCGGGTCGAGGCGCATCACCTTGTCGGCGATGAACTTCGAGTAATAGCGATAGGCGATCAGGTAGACACAGACCGCCGCGACGACGATCCAGAGGGCGTTGACCGCCTCGCCGCGCTCGGTGGCGACGATGGACAGGGCGGCGGCACCGAGCGCGCCCACGAGGGCCCATGGCCCGTGCTTCTGAATGGCGGTCATGGCGTGGCCTCCCCGGCCCACACTCGCTTGCCCCTGCTAGGGCCTGTGATCTGGCCGCGTTTTGCCGGAAATTTTACGCCGTGCAAAGATTTTCACGCATCCCGCCACAGACAAACGGGGGCTCGTTGTTCGCCCGCGCCGGGCTGCTATAGGTCGACAGTCCGCCGTCGACCGGTGGACAGGCAAAAGCGGGCCGCAGTGAAGGGTCCGCGGCGTTCGGGTGGAGACGGATGATGGCCAAGGTCGCTTTCCTGGGGCTCGGCGTGATGGGCGGCCCGATGGCCGGGCATCTCGCGAAGAAGGGCCACGACGTCACGGTCTACAACCGCACGGGCGCCAAGGCGGAAGCCTGGGTGAAGGCCCATGGCGGCGCCCATGCCGCGACGCCGCGCGAGGCCGCCAAGGGGGCCTCGATCGTCTTCGCCTGCGTCGGCAACGACGACGACCTGCGCAGTGTCGTCCTGGGTGAGGACGGCGCGCTCGCCGGGATGGAGCCTGGCGCGGTCTTCGTGGACCATACGACCGCCTCGGCGGAAGTCGCCCGCGAACTCGCGGCCGCTGCCACAGAGAAGGGGCTCGGCTTCATCGACGCTCCCGTCTCCGGCGGACAGGCCGGTGCCGAGAACGGCGTGCTGACGGTGATGTGCGGCGGCGAACCCGAGACCTACGCGAAGGTCGAGGAGGCGATTTCGAGCTTCGCCCGTGCCTGCCGTCTCATGGGCCCGGCGGGCTCGGGTCAGCTCACCAAGATGGTCAACCAGATCTGCATCGCCGGTCTGGTGCAGGGCCTCTCTGAGGGCGTGCACTTCGCCAAGCGCGCGGGCCTCGATGTGGAAGCCGTGCTTGACGTCATCTCGAAGGGCGCCGCCGGATCCTGGCAGATGGAGAACCGCGGCAAGACCATGAACCAGGGCAAGTTCGACTTCGGCTTTGCCGTGGACTGGATGCGCAAGGATCTCGGCATCCTGCTCGACGAGGCCCGGCGCAACGGCGCCAAGCTGCCGGTCTCGGCGCTGGTCGATCAGTTCTATTCCGAGGTGCAGTCCATGGGCGGCAACCGCTGGGATACGTCGAGCCTCGTCGCCCGCCTGGAACGGTGACGGAGCCGGGCTCGGCGGCTCAGCTGTCGCTGCCGAGCCCGCGACCGCGAATGATGTCGCCGATCGGGTCGATGCGCTGTTCCTTGGCCGCCGGAACGGTTGCGGTCACCACCGGCTTCGCCGGGCGCTCCAGGGCGGCCTGACGGACCGGGGCCGGGCGCTGCGAGACCTTGCGGCGGTGGGCGCCGGCTTTCCGGCGGAGCTCGGGCGCGGCATCGGCAAGGCGGGCCGGAGCAGGCGACGAAGCGTCCGCCTTGGCCGAGGTCCAGGCCACGGGAGCCGGAGCCGGAGCCTCGACCTTTACCGGCACCGAAAGCTCGGCCTGCTTGGCAACCGGCTCGAGGGCGGGCGGGTTGGTCCAAGACGTCGCCTGAGCTGCCACCGTCGCGACGGGCCGCGACGGGTATGTCGTGCGCTCGAAGTTGCCCGGATGCAGGATATGCGCTGCGGCGAAGAGGCCGAAAGCTGCAATCGCTGTCGTGGCGATGGTGGACTTGAAGTGTTCCATGGCGCTTCAACGAGCGGCCAAGCTAATGGTTCCGCTTCGCACGCCTGAAGACTTGACAAGCTCAGTCTTGGGGAACGACCGCCGCCCTCAACCTGTAGGGCGCGGGCTGCGGGGCTGTGCGATGGCACAGGTGTGGTCCATGATATCCTCGGCGCTCGCACGGCGGGCACGATAGGCCAGGAGGATCACGCCGGGTTCCGGGTCATCGGGCCGGGTCGCCACGGCCGCGAAGCTCGTGCGCGTCAGGTCGCGTCGTCCGGGGAGGCTCGCGAGGGCGGCGAAGGGATTGAAGGTCTCGACCTCGGCAGCGCGCACGCGCATCGCCTGGAAGCGGTCGCCCGCCAGGGGCACGGGGAACGGCGCCCAGGCCTTGCGCACACCGCGACCATGGACACCGAGCGCCTCCAGCACCTTCGGGCGCAGGCAATCGAGATGGATGTGCAGTTGATCCTGGCTGCGTCCCCAGGCGGAATTCACCGCCAGACCGATATCGGCGACCGGCACGCGGTCCCCGAGGGAGTCGGAGACGAGACGCCGGGCCGCCAGCGCCGCCCGCCAATAGGCCAAGCCTGAAGCTCCGCGCAGACGCGCAGATTCCAGGCCCGAGACCGTATCGGTGGGCATCAGGACGAGATGCGTCCGCTCTCCCGGTGCCCGCAACACCGCCGTGCCCGGCCGATCCTCGCCCCCGAGATCGACCGAGAGGCACGGGAAGGTTCGGTTCGCCACCTTCTTCGCCAGCACGCAGGTCTTCAGCGCCATCCAGAGGACGTCGCGGGTCGGGTCCGGTCCCGCCGCGGCGGGGAAGGCGAGCACCAGCCCGATCAGCCCCGCCGAGAGCGCGATACGCCGCCTGTGCGGCCCCTCAGTGCTCATGCCCGTGATGCTTGTGCCCGTGATCGTGCGGATGATCGTGGTCATGGCGATGCGAGTGGCCATGCGAATGACCGTGATCATGGTCATGGTCATGGTCATGGGAATGGCTGTGCGCATGCTCGTGCGAATGGTCGTGTTGGTGATCGTGATCGTGATGGGCGTGGTCGTGGTGGGCGTGATCGTGCGAATGATCGTGGCCGCAGGTGCTGTGATCGTGTGCGGCCTTCTCCGGGCTGAAAGCCCGGCTCACCGGGGTCGCGACGCAGCCGCCGCCACGGACGAGTTCCGCATTGGCGGGCGAGGCGGGGATGTAGAGCACGTCGGCCCCGACTTCGGCCTGAACGTGGTTCCCGCCGAGCTGCCAGGCAAGCCGCATCAGCCGGGCCGGGTTCTCCGCGCGCACTTCGAGAAGCGGTTCGGCGGCCGCCTTCACGAGGACGAGACGTCCATCCTCCAGGCGCAGGGCATCGCCATCCTCCAGGGTTCCAGCCTTGGGCAGGGCCGGAGCGAAGGCGAGGCCGCCCACAGCCGTCAGCGTCTCCGGCAGGGCGGCGCGGCCGCCATGGTCGAGTTCGACCGTGTCGGTCACGCGGTCGGCGCGCACGGCCGGGCGGCGGACGATCGTGGTGGCTTTCAGCATGGAGGCCTCGGAATCCGGCGGCGGCACGGGCGGGCCGCTTCAGGCCAGTGGCATAGGACCGGAGGAACACGTGACGCAACTGCTCTCGCAAAGCTGCCACGCTTCGGCGGAACCTTGGCCTTAGGAAGGCGTTCGGTTCCTGCTAAGCTCGATTCGCATCCACAACGGCAAAACCCGAAAACGGGTGCATAGGGGAGTTGTAGAGATATGAAGAAGACCATTGCGGCCGCCCTCGCTGGGCTCGCGGCGCTCTCTCTCGGCGCCTGCAACACGCCTGAGGATCGCGCCCTCGGCGGCGCTGGCCTCGGCGCCCTCACCGGTGCGGCGATCGGCGCGGCGGCGACCGGCCGGGCCGGCGGCGCCCTGGCGGGTGCGGCCATCGGCGGCGCCGGCGGCGCCATCGTCGGCGCCTCGACCGCGCCGCGCTGCCCCTACGGCACCTACCGCGACGCCTACGGCAACGTGTACTGCCGCTAATCGGCACCGGGCCGGGCGCATCCCGGCCCTTCCACCCCGGGCGCCGCCGGTCTATCCGGGGGCGGCCGGGGCATCCCGGCGGATGACCCTGCAAGCCGCCCGATGATGCAAGAAAGCCGGACGCTCTCGCCCCGCGCTTCCGGAATTTGGGGCAAGCTCGGCGGCGCCGGGATCGGCCTTGCGGTGGGCGGTCCCCTCGGCGCCCTCATCGGCGGCGTTGCGGGACATTTCCTCGTCGACCGAGTCGGCGCGCCCTTCGGCCCCACCCCGCGCGACGTGATCTTCACCACCGGCCTCGTGGCCCTCGCGGCCAAGATGGCCAAGTCGGACGGCGTGGTCGCCCCGTCCGAGGTCGATGCCTTCGCCCGTGTCGTCCATGTCGAGCCGGCGGCGCAGGCAGGCGTGACCCGCCTGTTCGACCTCGCCAAGCGCACCACGGACGGTTTCGAGGCCTATGCCCGGCAGCTCGCCATGACCTTCGGCGACGAGCCGGGTCTGCTCGAGGACGTGCTCGACGGCCTGTTCCAGATCGCGGGGGCGGACGGCGCCATCCATGCATCCGAGGAGCAGTATCTGCGCGCCGTCTCCGCCATTTTCGGCTTCGACGAGGCTGCGTTCCGGCGCATCGCCGCCCGACACGTGCGATTGCAGGACGATCCCTACGAGGTGCTGGGGCTCGACCGCGAGGCCGACGATGCCGCGCTGAAGGCCTGTCACCGCAGCCTCGTCCTGGAGCACCATCCCGACCGCGCCCTCGCCCGGGGTCTGCCGCCCGAGGCGGTCGCCATCGCCAGCACGCGCCTCGCCGCGATCAACGCCGCCTACGACCTCATCGCGAAGGAGCGGGGCCTCAGGTAAGTCAGGCTCGGCGCAGGACAGAAGCCACCCATGACCCTCACCCCCGACACACCCCTCGCCCGGAAGGTGGCGCCCTCCCCGAACCAGGGCGAGCGGCGCGGTGGGCTGCGGCCGGATATGCTGGTGCTCCACTACACCGGCATGGCGAGCGGCGCGGCGGCCCTGGCGCGGTTGCGCGATCCGCTGAGCGAGGTCTCAGCCCATTACGTCGTGTTCGAGGATGGCGGCACGATGCAGCTCGTGGCCGAAGCCGCGCGGGCGTGGCACGCGGGGGCGGGATCGTGGAAGGGCGCGGGCGACATCAACTCGCGCTCCATCGGCATCGAGATCGTCCATCCCGGCCATGCCGGAGGATTGCCGCCCTACCCCGATGCCCAGATCGAGGCTGTCCTCGCGCTCGGCCTCGATATCGCAGGGCGTTGGGGCATTCCGAAGGAGCGGGTGCTCGCCCATTCCGACATCGCGCCGGAGCGGAAGGAAGATCCCGGCGAGACCTTCCCGTGGCTACGCCTCGCCCAGGCTGGGCTTGGTCATGCCGTGCCGCCTGCCCCTTTGCGGGACGGGCGCTTCTTCGCCGAGGGCGATTTCGGCCAGCCGGTCGAGGCACTGCAGGCCATGTTCGGCCTGTACGGCTACGACCTGAACGTGAACGGCACGTTCGACGCCCGGACGAAGGCGGTGGTCACCGCCTTCCAGCGGCATTTCCGGCAGGCGAGGGTCGATGGCGTCGCCGATAGCTCCACCATCACCACCCTGCGAGACCTGTTGGCGGCTCTGCCCGCGCGCTAGAGCCGTATCCGACCGAGTTGAGCCGCTCCCGTCGATGGATTCCCAGCCGTCTTTGCGAGCGCAGCGAAGCAATCCAGGGCGGCGCACCGTTCTGAGGCGTCCCGTTGCCCTGGATTGCTTCGCTAACGCTCGCAATGACGAAGGCCCGTGAGCCAACTCGGCCTCAAGCCCGGTGCGCGCGAGCCTCTCGCTCCGGCAGAGCCTCGTTCGGCTCGCCCTTCACCTCCCCGCGGGTCCGCCACAGGCTGTAGGCGACGCCGCCGAGCAGAAGGGCCAGGGTGACCACCAGCGACACCCACGGCGGCACCTTCAGGAGGCCGAACGTATCGGCCACCACGATCTTCGCGCCGATGAAGATCAGGATGAAGGCGAGCGCGGTCTTGAGGTAGGCGAAGCGGTCCACCATCGCAGCCAGCGCGAAATACAGGGCTCGCAGTCCCAGAATCGCGAAGATGTTCGAGGTGTAAACCACGAACGTGTCCGTGGTGATCGCGAAGATCGCGGGCACGCTGTCCACGGCGAAGATCACGTCGGCGCCGTTCACCAGAACCAGGGCGAGCGCCAGCGGTGTGAACCACAGGGCCTTGCGGCCGGTCTTCGGGTCGGTCTTGCGCACGGTGAACTTCTGGCCGTGCAGTTCCTCGGTCACGCGGAAGCGGCGCTTGATCCAGCGCACCGTGGCGCTGTTGCCGAAATCGCTCTCTTCCTCCTGGCCGGAGAACAGGATCTTCAGGCCCGCATAGATGAGGAAGGCGGCGAAGAGCGACAGGATCCAGTGAACCTGATGCACCAGGGCCGCGCCGAGGCCGATCATCAGCCCGCGCAGGAGGACCGCCGCCAGGATGCCCCAGAGCAGCACCCGGTGCTGCGCCGTGCGCGGCACGCCGAGGCCGGTGAGAATCATGGCGATGACGAAGACGTTGTCCATGGACAGCGACTTCTCGACCACGAGGCCGGTCACGTACTCCTCGGCCGACGACCAGCCAAGTTGCCACCAGACGAAGCCGCCGAAGGCCAGCCCCAGGGTGAGATAGAAGGCGGTGAGCCCCAGGCTCTCGCGCACGCCGATCTCGTGCTCCTTGTCCCGGTGCAGAAGCCCGAGATCGAAAGCCAGAAGCGCCGCGATCAGGACGTGAAAGCCGAGCCACATCCAGAGCGGTTTGCCGAGCCATTCGACAAATAGGAAATCGACCATAGGCGGGACCTGATGTTCCTTCCGGGAGGAAAGCATCGACTCCGACATCACGGACGCTTCAAGGAACGTCCGCCAGAGGGGCCCGCAGCCGATGGCGCCGACCTAAGGAGCAGAAGGCGGCGAATCAAGGGCGCGCCCGCAGATGCCCACCGCAGAGCCTGCCCGCAGCGCCCCGGCTTGACAGGCGCGGACTCGGCGCGCCTCTCGGCGTCATGGTGCAAGGTGTCGATATCGCCGTGGTGGGTGGCGGCCCGTCCGGTCTGGCAGCGGCGGAGGTGCTCGCGGCATCCGGCCGCGCGGTAACGGTCTACGAGCGGATGCCCTCGCTCGGCCGGAAGTTCCTCATGGCCGGACGGGGCGGTCTCAACCTCACCCATAGCGAGCCTCTGCCCGCCTTCCTCGGCCGTTATCATCCGGCCGGGAGTCTCGACGGTCCCATCACGGCCTTTCCGCCCGCTTCCCTGAGGGAATGGTGCGATGGCCTCGGCCAGACGACCTTCGTCGGGTCGAGCGGCCGGGTCTTTCCGGAAAGCTTCAAGGCCTCGCCCCTGCTGCGCGGATGGCTCGCGCGCCTCGGCGAACGCGGCGTCGTGATCCGCCCGCGCCATCGGCTCACGGAAATCGCCGGGGAGGACCTGATCTTCGAGACGCCCGATGGCCCCAAAACCGTCCGCCCCGCCGCGACCCTGCTGGCCCTCGGCGGGGCGAGTTGGCCTCGCCTCGGCTCGGACGGCGCCTGGGTGCCATTCCTCGAAGCCCTGGGTGTGCCAGTCTCGCCTTTGCGCCCGGCCAATGCCGGGTTCGCGTGCTCCTGGTCTGCGCCCTTTCGAGAGCGGCACGCGGGCACGCCGCTGAAGCGCGTGGCGCTGGCCTTCGCCGGTCGCACGGTGCGCGGGGAGGCGATCGTCACGCAGGCAGGGCTCGAGGGCGGGGCCGTCTACGCCCTGTCGCGGGAGCTGCGCGAGGCCGTCCTGGCGAAGGGCGAGGCGCAGCTCGTCATCGACCTGCGGCCCGATCTCGACGTGGAGGCGCTGGCCAACCGGCTTTCCGGCGGGCGGAAGGGCGATTCCCTTTCGGCCCGGTTGCGCAAGGCGGCGGGCCTGCCCCCTGTCGCCATCGGCCTCCTGCGCGAGGCGGCAGGCGCGGCCCTGCCGACCGACCCAACCGCCCTCGCGAGACTGATCAAGGCCGCGCCGCTCACCCTAACCGGAACGATGGGGCTGGACCGGGCGATCTCGACGGCGGGCGGCGTCGTGCTCGATGCCCTCGACGGCAATGCCATGCTGAAGGCGCGGCCCGGCCTGTTTCTGGCCGGGGAAATGCTCGACTGGGAGGCGCCGACCGGCGGCTACCTCCTGCAAGGCGCCATCTCCGGCGGCCGGGCGGCCGCCGAAGGTCTGCTGCGGTGGCTCGGGCCGGATCAGGGCTTCAAGCAGAAGCCCACGATGCCGACGGCCTCGGTGGGACAGGACACGCCCTCGCCGTCATAGGCTGGAGCCCCAACGCCGAGGCATCGGGCGGCGACCAGTGCCTCGCCCGGCTCGCAGGTGGCGATGCAAGGGCCGTTGCAGGCAGTCTTCCGCAGCATCCTGATCGGGGATGAAGCCGAAGTTCCCGGCTGTCCGGCCGGTCCGCTTGGGCCCACGGCGCCACGGGGACCGGAAGAGCCCGTATCACCCTTCGGGCCAGGCAGGCCGGGGGTCCCTGCATCCCCCTTCGGGCCTGCCTCACCCTTGGGACCGGCCTCACCCTTGGGACCGGCCTCACCCTTGAGACCCGCCTCGCCCTTCGGACCCGCTTCGCCCTTCGGCCCGGCGGGACCCTGCTCGCCACGGGCTCCCGCTTCCCCACGCGGGCCTTGTTCTCCCTGCGGACCGGCTTCGCCCCGCGGGCCGGTCTCTCCCTTTTCGCCGGCCGGGCCCGGAATGCCCTGCGGACCGGCGGGACCGGGGGCGCCTTCCGGCGCGCAATTGGCCACGACCGCCTCGCGCTCGTCCTCGCCGCTCTTCAGCGTCACGACGCAGGTCGAGGGCTTATAGGGCAGCTTGAACACGAACCGGCCCCGCTTGTCGGCCTGGATCGAGATGTCGCCGTCCATCTCCACGATGGCGCCGGGCTTCCGCACCGAACCAGACAGGCGCAGGTCGCCCGCCTCGATGCGGGCGTCATAGACCATGATCGGCTGGGACTGCGCCTGGGGCGGCTTACGCGCGGCGCGGCGGGCGGACGTCGGGGCGGGGGCCGAAGGGGCCATACCCGGATCGGGGGCCGCCTGCTGCGCGGCAGCCGGAGCCGCGAGACCAAACAGGATCGGCAGGACGAGGGCTGCGCGCATGCTCTACCCGAAAGAATGCCGCGCCGGTCGGGCGGCGGGGCGGACATTGGCGTCTCGCCCCGCGCATGGTCAATTGCAAAGTCAGTAGTTCTACCCGTGTACCTGGCAAAAAGAGTCGGGTGAAAACACCCCCCAAAAGCCGTCGTTTCCTGCCTGAAATCCAGCTCAAAGTCGGGTGAAACGGACACGTTCGCCCTCCTTGCTCGCGACACCGTGAAAATAAAGTCGGGTCAAACGGCCTGCGATTTTCACCCGACTTTAGAACGAACGCACGTGCCGCATCGGTCCGATAGCTCGCACACCTCGTTACCCCTTCGCCGTCGGCAGATTGGCGATTCCGAGTTTTTCAGCTTGCCTCAGAAGTGTTTTGGGGTTTGAACCTGCCAGTCGTGCCGTTTTCTTCAGAGCCCATCCCTCTCGCACCGCTTGCTCGATATGGGGGATCAAGCTCTTGCCAAAATTGAAGAACGTCGCCTTTGTGAACGTTCCGTCCGGCTTCTTTCTCCTAATGTATTCGTACTCGCAAGCACAGCGAAAGCGAATGAGCAGATCCGGTCCGGCATAGCGAACATGGGCGACTCGGACGTCAGCGTGTGCTGGATCGGAGATCAGCGGATTGTAGCACTTCCAAGGCTTTCCGCCGATGTCCGCTTCTTTGGGCTTAGGTTTGCGATCGATGCGTCCCTGTGAAGCCCTTACATCCGGCTGCTGCTCGAGAAAATCTTGAAACAGAATGTGATAGACAGTCGGCGTGTTAAAGCCTTGCTTCTTGAGCAACGATAGAGCCCAGGTTGGCGGATCGTCAGTGTCATCACCTACACATGGCCAAACTCGCGCCAAATCAGCGAGGTAATCTTGCAGGACGATCCCGAGAAATTCCTTGTTAATCTGCTTTTGAGCGCGAAAGAAACCCTTACGCCAGAGCGAATCAAGGTAAAAAGCACGAATATCGAGTTCGGGATGATCTTTTTGGACGCTTTGCGACAGTTGCTTGCTGCGGTCTGCGATGCGGCACAAGATATTGATTTCAATGTCGGACAAATCGTCGATGACCGGGGGTGCGTTTGTAGGGCAGGAAGTATCGTCGGCTCGATAATAGAGCGACGAGCGCGCCTGGAGCTCGATTGTGCTGTCGCTCAGAGCGACGCGGTGCGTGGGGCATACGACGACGTGCGCCAACTGGTGATCACGACGCCAGTAGGCCTCGCCGAATGTCGCGATCATGTCGCTTTGACAAGCTGGGCAGAACCGAAGGTATTTTGTCGCCTCAATCAGGGTCTTTCGTCGAAGGGCGATCCGTTTGTCGGGGGCTACGGATGCCAGCATGTCGTCGAAGACTTTCTGGCGATACGCGCTGTCCGCATACGCGGTGTGAAAATTAAAGAGCGTGTGGTCAGCGATAATTTTATCAGCTGAGATCTGCTGTCCCGCTGGTATGACAGACGCGATCGCCGCGATTCCGCTTGGAAGGTCTATCACATTTCCATTGTGATTAAAGCCAAACAGGTTCGCATTGATCGTATTGATGTTTCTCAGGCCCGCTCTGCGAACGTAGCGGGCGACGACGCTATAGAGCAACTCATCGGGATAGGGTTGGGGAAATTGTGTCAGTGACAGTTGCTGAGGCATGAACCTGTCCCCCTGGATGAATGTCCCGCGCTGCGATTATTTGCGAAAGGAGGACGACTGGCTGGGCAAGTTGCAGCGCAGGAACTGTCGGCTGCACGGTATGATCTTGCGAAGGTGTCGCGTCGTTTTTCAACGCCGCCTGGGGCCAGTCTTCAACGGTTGGCTACGACAGTTCCGAGCAGGTCGATCGGAGTGTCGACTTGCCCACCGGCAGAAATCTTGATGGATGTGACCGAGGAGCCGACGGCGTGCCTCGGCCACATGTGTCGCAATCTATGCAGCGCGCTCCGTCGACGGTCCGGACGTCGGGTTATCCTCTTCGGAGGTCGCCTGATTGCCCAAGACGAGCGGATGGACGAGGTACCATTCCTTCTGACGCCCTGCCGTTTTTCCTTTTCGGGTGAATGCCTCGCGCAGGAGGCCTGCATCGACGAGGACATCGAACGCAGCCTTGCGGATGCGAGTATCGGCCAGACGTCCGCTGGCGATGCGATGGATCATACGGCCAGTCACGCGATCGAGGCCGAGCTTGCGGATCAGAGCGATCAAGGCCCGGGCATCGTTTTCGGCATCGCCCAGAGAAGCGCAGTCACGAACGCGCTCGGCTTGAGGCAAGAAATATTCATCCATGAGGGTGATCGCGCGCTGCATATTGGCAGCGTCAATCTCCTGTGGTTCAGCTGTGTCGCCTTCGACGCTCCAGCGGAGGTAGGTGAGAACGAGACTGAGCCGCAAGGCTAAGCCGGGTGCCTTGTTGACGGTCGACGCGTACCACGCGGACGCGTTCTCGCACCGATCCATCACGGCCTGTCCGTAGGCTTCGAGCAGATCTGTGGCCGCGGGCGAACAGGAAATGCGCTTCGGCTCGCCCAGAGGGCGGGGCCGGACACCGGTTTCTGGATCGGCGGCATCGAGCTGATCGAGCGCCATGAAGGCGGCGAGCGCGCCCTCGTCGTCGGCCTTCAGCTGTGTCTCGCTCTACCGTGACGGTCCACGCGACACACGCCAGAGCTATAGTCGCAATCGTCGGCCGGATCGGCGTAATGGTCGCGACCTTGTAGCCGTCTGCGCGTCATCGCTCGCCACGAGTTGTCCACAGCCGTCCCCAGACCGAAATTTTCGCCGCGCCGACCGCCTTGCCTCGCTTGGAACCGGCAGCGCATTTGTTCGCGTTCTGTTCCAGAAAGGGAGAGGCGCAATGGCCGTCGCACGGATCGAAGAACTTCAGCCCGGCGGCCCCGACGCGGTGCGGATCCCGCTGATCGGCCAGAGCCTGTGCGCGGGCTTCCCGTCGCCGGCCGACGACTTCCTGGAGGGCGCGCTCGAACTGCCGCGCTGGCTCGCGCCGAACCCGCCGGCGACCTTCCTGTGGCGGATCGCCGGCGACAGCATGCGCGGAGCCGGGATCTTCGACGGCGACCTCGCCTGCGTCGACCGTAGCCTGACGCCGAGCGACGGCAGCGTCGTTGTCGCGGCTATCGACGGGGAGATGTCAGTCAAACGCTATCGCGAGGACGGCAAACGCGCCTGGCTGGCCTTCGAGAACCGCGACCTCCCGGTGTTCGCGGTCGACGATCTGTCCGACGGCGTGATCTGGGGTGTCGTGCGGTTCACGATCCGCTGGCACACCGCCAAGGCCGCGCTCAAGCGATGACCCGCGCGATCGCGCTCATCGACGGCAACAGCTTCTATTGCTCGTGCGAGCGCGTGTTCGACCCGAAGCTCGCCCGGGTCCCGGTGATCGTGCTGTCGAACAACGACGGCTGCGCCATCGCTCGGACCGCCGAGGCCAAGGCGCTCGGCATCAAGATGGGCGATCCCTGGTTCAAGATCCGGGAGATGTGCCATGCCCAGGGCGTGCGCGTGTTCTCGTCGAACTACACGCTCTACGGCGACATGTCGGCTCGGGCGAACGCGGTGTATCGCGACTTCGCCCGCGACGTGGAGATCTACTCCATCGACGAGAGTTTTCTGGATCTCTCGGACGTGCGCGAGCGCGACCGGCTGGCGATGGCCCAGGATCTCCGTGCGACGGTGCGCGCCTGGACGGGCATCCCGACCTGCGTCGGGCTCGGGCCGACGAAGACCCTAGCGAAGCTCGCCAACCACATCGCCAAGACGGTGCCCGCCCTGAACGGCGTCTGCGATCTGACCGATCCGGTCCAATACGACCACTGGCTCTGCCGGATCCACGTCGGCGAGCTCTGGGGCATCGGCCGGGCGTCGCTCGCCAAGCTCGAGGCGATGGGCGTCGACAGCGTCGCGGATCTTCGCGATCTAGACCCTCGGCCCGTGCGCAAGGCGCTGACGGTGGTGGGCGAGCGCATCATCCACGAGCTGCGCGGCACAGCCTGCCTGCCGCTGGAACTGGTCCCGGCGCGCCGCAAGGGCTGTGCGGTCACCCGGTCGTTCTCTGGCCGGGTGACAGACCGGGAGACGTTGGACGAGGCGGTCGCGGCCCACGCGTCGCGGCTCGGCGAGAAGCTGCGCCGGGACGGGCTCGGCACGGATCAGGTCACGGTCTTCTATCATACCAGTGAGCACGACCGCGGCGACCCGATGCGCGCGGTCTCGACGGTCGTGACCCTGCCCGAGGCGACGAACGACAGCCTCGCCCTGATCAAGACCGCGACCTACGGCGTCGCCAAGACATGGCGTGAGCAGGGGGTAATCCCATGGCGCTACTCCAAGGCCGGGGTGATCACCACCGATCTGGTCCCGCTGGCCGAGAGCCCCCGGGCGCTAATCGGGCGGCTCGACCGGGAGCGGTCGGGGACGCTGATGGCAGCGCTCGATGCGTGTAACGCCCGGTGGGGCCGCGGATCAGTCGTGCCTGCCCGAGCCGGTGTCGCGACCAAACGCGAGTGGAATACGAAGTTCGAGATGCGCACGCCCCGGTACACGACGCAGGTCTCGGATTTGCCGATCGCCTGCGCGTGAAATCTGAAGCAACGCTTGTTTGAGATCTGCGTTAACCTTGTCGTACAAGGGTGAATACCGAAAATCTGATGACGAACGGCATTAAGACGGCGCAGCCGCCGCAGCGGAAGCGCTTGGCCGTCTTCCTGGACGGCACATGGAACACGGTCGGCGACAACACCAATGTCTGGCGACTGAAGGCGCTGTGTGCCGAACGCAGCGCGGACGGCCTGCGGCAGGTCGCCTACTACAGCAAGGGCGTTGGCACGAGTTCGGGCGAAAAGGTCCGCGGCGGCATGTTCGGCTACGGCCTCGACCGGGCGATCACCGATGCCTACGAGTGGCTCGTAGAGGTCTACGAGCCCGACGATGAGATCTTCATTTTTGGCTTCAGCCGCGGTGCGTACACCGCCCGCTCTCTGGCAGGGTTCATCGCCAAGTGCGGCCTGCTGCGACGAGGCTCACCGCTCGGCGTAAAGCAGCTATTTGACCGGTATCGTAAGGACGACACGGTCTCGACGATCCACACGCTGTTGCAGATGCCGCCTTCGATCATCGCGAAGCTCGGGATCGAGGAACGTTGGATGATCTCCGACGCGCGGCCGGTCTCGATCAAGATGGTTGGGGTCTGGGACACGGTCGGAGCGCTTGGCATCCCGTTCGGCAACATTCCCGGGATTAGTCGCTCCGGGTTCAAGTTCCTTCACACGGGTCTGCGTATCCCGATCGAGAATGCCTACCACGCGGTCGCGATCGATGAGCACCGCGAGGCGTTCGCACCAACCCTGTGGACGAAAAAGTTTCACGACCACATCCCGGCATCCAAGATCGCAGCCCCCCGCCCGATCGAGAGTGTCGAGCAGCGCTGGTTCGTGGGCGCACACGCGAATGTCGGCGGCGGCTGTCGCAGCGACCTGCTGGCCCAGCGGCCGTTGCAGTGGCTGATGCAGAAGGCGGAACGGCTCGGGCTGACATTTCGCGGGGCGGTCGAGCCGAGCCCTGAGATGCTCGGGGCCGAGATCTCGAATAGCTTCGAGGAATTCGCGTGGGGGCTCTATGCGCAGGCCAAGCGTCACAAGCCGTTCTATCGTGAGATTGGTGAGGCTCCCCGTCCGTTCGCGGGTGGACACGACGAGACGGTCAACGAGACGATCGATGCCTCGGTTTTCGAGCGATGGCGCGCCAACGCGGCATATCGGCCCCAGAATCTGCTCGACTGGCGCACGCGGCATGATGTCGATCCGGCCAATCTGACGACGGCCGTGCTGGCTCACGATCCCCACACTGTCGTACCCGAGATCACCGCAATGCCACCTCACACACTTTCGGCTTGACGGCGGTCGGACCTATTGTCGGGATTGTCGTTTGCGTCAGCTGCGGCGCGCAGCCCGCAAGCCTCGAGGCGTAGCGGATCTCCACGGCGCACCGACTGACAATAGGGGCGTTTGCGACACAAGCTTCGTTATCGCTCGCCGGACAGGCTTCGTAGGCGGCCGTTATGATCGGCGGTTTGCGGAGGTTCATGCGATGCGCCGATCGATCCTGTTGCTCGCGGCTGGCCTCATGGCGTGTAATCTGACCCAAGCTATCGCCGAGCCTGCAGGCGATGGCGTCGCCGACCTCGGCAGCTATGCAGCCCGCGTCGAGATCCATCCGTTTGACAGCCTGACGCTGACCGACAAGCAGTTCCTCACCGGCACATCGGAAGGGGCGAAGCCCGTGACGGTCACCGGCGTCCTGCGCATCGCCAAGGCGGGGACGGAGCGCTTGCCGACGGTCATCCTGATGCATGGCTCGGGCGGCTTGAGCGGCAACATCGAGTTCTGGCAGCGGGCACTCGGCGCGCGCGGGATTTCGACGTTCGCTCTCGACGGCTTCACCGGTCGCGGCCTGACCTCGGTCAACACCGATCAGAGCCTGTTGGGTCGCACGAACCTGATCCTCGACATCTACCGGGCGCTCGGCGTCCTCGCGAAGCACCCCCGGGTCGATCCGACGCGCGTCGCGGTCATGGGCTTTTCGCGCGGTGGGCAGGCGGCGCTGTACGCGAGCATTAAGCGCTTCGATGCGGCCTGGAACCGCTCCGGGATTACGCCGGCGATTTTCCTGCCGGTCTATCCGGACTGTTCGATCCGCTTCCGGGACGACACCGCTGTCGTCGCGAGCCCGATCCGGATGTTCGGGGGCGGCGGCGACGACTACAATCCGGCGGCGAGCTGTGCGGCCTACACCGAGCGGCTAAAGGCGGCGGGTGCAGACGTGGATCTCACGGTGTTTCCCGGGGCGCAGCACGTCTTCGACAATCCGGCCGGGCCGCCGCAGCCGACGGTCGCCAAGGGCGCGCAGACGGTGCGGTCGTGTTCGCTCCACGAGGCGGCGGACGGCGTGATCGTCGAGGGGCCGAAGGACACGCCGTTCACCTATGCCGATCCGTGCGTGCAGCGTGATCCACATATTGGTTCAGACGAGGCCGCCCGTGTCGCAACCCTGAAGAGCGTTTCGGAGGCGCTCGACGCGACGTTTGCGAAGCGCTGAGCCTCCTGTGGGCATCGACCCGCCGTCGCAGTGTCGGTCCCCACGGGCGCACGCCGCGACAGTGACATAGCCCAGCCTGGGTTCACTTCACCCCGAAGCTGTTTTTCGGAAAACGACCTTTGATCGTCCCTACCGGACTACCGCCGCTGAGGATGATGTAGACGCCCGGCTGGACCGGTTTGATTACGACCTTGGTGCGTTTGTCGCACACGTCGTCCCATCCTTCGACGACGAGTTGGGGCGAGATCACGCCGACCACCACCTGATTGGGATCGTGGATCGCGAAGCCCCCTCGGTCGACGGTGATCTCACCAAGAAGCGCATCGTAGTTCTTCTTCGGATCCTTGAAAGTGGCCGACCTGACGATGGCCGTCTCGTAGTCGGGCTTCTTCAGGATATCGAGTTGGATGTCGCCAAACAGGATGTCGGCCACCTGACACGAAGCGGCGTGCGTGGGTTCGGCCAATGCGAGCATCACGACGGACGCGACGGCGATCGATTTCATCGAGACCCCTTGTCGTCGGGCGGACGGTCGAAAATCACCGTGTGCCGGTCATCTCCGACCGTCGCTGCTCAGGCACCGTGGTGCAAGGTGGCATCGAACAACGCGAGCATTGCTGTCCAGCCTCGCTCGGCTTCGTCGTGATCGTGGACCGGGAAGTCCGGCATCATCCAGCCGTGCGCGGCGGGATAGGTCTCCGCCTTGAAACGCACATTTGCCTCGGACAGGGCCGCCTCCAGCCGTTCGGCCATCTCAGGAGGGTAGCTTCCATCTTTCTCAGCCGCCGCGATGTAGATCTCTGCTTTCAGCTTCGGCGCGAGGCGGTGGGGGCTCGTGGGCTCGTCCGTCGCGAGATTGCCTCCGTGAAAGCTGGCGACGGCTGCGAACCGATCCGGGTAGGTGCCAGCTGCCGTGAGGGCCATACCTCCGCCCATGCAGAAGCCGACCGCCCCGACCGAAGAGCCGGCCACATCGTGACGTGTCTCGAGATAGGCGAGCAGCGCTTCGGTATCCCTTGCCGCCTTCACATTGTCGGTCGTCGCCATCAGCGGACCGAGGATCGCGCGGAAGTCGCCCTTGAACACCTCTGCAGGAACGAAGGGTTCGTAGGGGCCGTAGCGATAGAAGAGATCCGGCAAGAGGACGACATAGCCGCCCTTGGTGAGCCGCTCGGCCATGTCGACGAGTGCGGGCCGGATACCGCCAGCATCCATGTACAGGATCACAGCCGGCCACGACCCTTCGCCGTCCGGCGTAGCGACGCGCGTTCTGCACACTCCATCCCCGGTTTGGATCGCGACGTTCTCGACGGCCATCGTATGCTCCTCGACCAAGCGCTCATGCGGTCTAACCCGCAATGCCGATCGCCCTGCGTATCTAGGGCCGGACGCCTCCTATCGTCCCCACCCCGTCTTGATCTCTTCCGCGACCTCGTCGACGAACAGGCGTATCTCGGTGGGTACGAGCCGCCCCGACGGTATGATTACACAAATGCCGCTGTCCTCCCGGCCGCCCCAGCCCGGTAGGACTTCCGCTAGTTTGCCATCGCGTCGCGCATGACCTGCCAGCCAGTCGGCCGTGAAGGTGATGCCGGCAACTTTGATGGCTGCGACCAGCAGGATCATCAATTGGTCGACCACCATGATGCACCACGGTCGGAACGTGTAGCGTCTGCAATCTTTCATCAAAGGCTAGTCGGGCTAAGCTAAAAGCCTGGGCTGTTGGTTGCTAACGCCGAAAGGCGGAAGGAAGCGGTCTGACGCGCGTTTATGCGTAATACCGAAGACCGGAGAAGCGCGATGCGATCCCGCCGTCGATCATCGAAGAAGACCGCATCGTTGCTGACGATGGGCACCGAACTGGCCATGCTCGGCGTCGAGGCGCAGATGGTCATCGGCCAGCGGATGGCGATGTTCATGCTCGGCGGACCCAAGGCGCGCAAAGAAGCGCAGCTGATGGTGACCGAGAAGGTCAAGGCCGCCGGCGAGGCTGCGCTGACGATCGCCATGGGCGGGACGCCGCGCAAGGTCGTGCGCAGCTACCGGAGGAAAGTGCAGGCCAACCATCGGCGGCTCGGCAAGGGCTGAGATCTCGCACAAGATCGATTTATCGATATCGATTATCGATCAGATCTGTTTGAATGATGGTGCGGTGCGGCGCATCTTCCCTTCACAAACCGGGGCGTACCCCGGCAGACAAGGGACGATCACCATGACCATTCGCGCTTTCACCTTCGCCGCTCTCGCCGTCGTGTCCGCCGTCAGTTCGGCCTCAGCCGGCGACCGGATCGATTTCACGCCGCCGCTCTACCGCGAGCAGGCACGTCCGACTGCCTCCGTCCGAGCAGCGTCCGAAATCACGACGACGCCCAGCCTCGTGCGCGCCGCTCCTGAGGCTCCGCGCCGCCTCGTCGAAGCGACGGCTCGCTAAAGCGTGAGCGAACGGACGATCGTAGCAGCACGTTGGGTGCCGAAATCTCATCTCGGAGAGACATCATGCGTGCTCTGACGATCGCTTCTGTTCTTGCCCTTACCGCGGTCGCCGGCCTCGGCCAGGCGGAAGCCAAAGGCTGCATCAAGGGTGCCGTGGTCGGCGGTCTGGCCGGTCATATGGTTGGCCACGGTGTTGCCGGTGCGGCCGCCGGCTGTGCCATCGGCCATCATCGCGCCAACCGCGACACAACCACCAACGCGGTGCCGACCTCGACGGGTTCGGCCACCACGACCACGACGACCTCGCGCTCGTACTGATTGCGATCAGACGGCTCGCGGACTGGAAGGGGCCTCGGCTTATCGCCGGGGCCTTTTCGTTTGGGCGATCTCACCGACCTATCGTCAGAATTGTCGGTTGTGTCCCACCACTCCGCAGAGTGGGTACGACGACCGGGCCAGCGAGCTTCGCTGGACAGTGGCGTCTGACAATAGGTCCGATAGGGACAAAAGCCGGGTTGTTGCGCCTCGCTCGCTTCATTTCAACAGCGGGCTATTTCCGCCTGAACCCGACGACCACGTCGTTTTCGACGACCACGCGGTTCTTGAAACGGTTTTTTCCGGTCTGATTGTACTTCCAGGTCTCGGTCGTCCGGGTCTTGTAGACCTCACGATCACGATCGACCGGTCTTCCCCACGAGTCGGTCAGCATCTCTGCGGTCATGCCCTGCCACATCTCAGCGGCCATGATCCGGTCGACGATCGAGGCGTCGCCGTACTTCGCCATCAAGCGGTCGTAGCGGCGCTTCCTGGCTCGGCGCTTGGCCGCCTCGCGCAAGACGAAGACACCGATCACCAGCGCAACGAACCCGCCGAGGGCAGATCCTCCGCCGCGTGATGGATCCGTCGAAGTCGGTTGCGGCTCCGAGTGTGCCGCCGGCGTACTCATCGCCGGCGCAGTCGTGGGTGCTGGTGCGGGCGCAGCGTTCGCCTGGCGGGTCCGCTGCCACATCGCGTCGACTTCGCGTTTCTCGCGCTCTTCAGCTTCGCGCTTAGCCTGCTCGGCGGTCAGATCGAACGGCTTCTGAGCCGGCTGGGCGACCTGTAAGCCGGGGTTCGGTTGTTGTGCGGCCGCAGCGCGTTCGGCGGCTTCCGAGGCGCGTCGCGCGAGTTCGGGACCGATCCGCTTTTGGATGGCCCGCACGAGGTCCTGGAGGTAGGGCCCTTGGAAGAAGGCCTCGCCGTATCCGGGATAGTAGACCTGATCGTACGCCGCGATCATCGCGTCGACTTCGTCGGCGCATCGGCGCATGGGCTGAGCGAGAGCGGCCCGGAACTGGCCGGGTCTCGTCGCGCCCTCGATCCCGGGCTCGTTTAAAGTCTCACGTGCGATGCAGTCGGTCGCCTCCCTGACCGAAGGCAAGACAAACCGCCTGCGCCGCGGATCGTCCTGAACACCTTGTGCGATCGCTGCCTCGAAGCTGCTTAGCAGAACCAGAGCCGTGACGATCGCGACGCGCATTCTCGCCTCACGCCACCGCGGCCTGGCGGGCGAGTTCGCTCGCCCGCTCGAACCGAGCCCGCGCGGAGGCTTCGATGCGTGACAGCCCGAGACGCTGGCCGATCATCCTGGCGCGCTCGGCTTCTGAGGCGTTGGACGGCAGGGTCATCGCAATGCCGACGAGTTCCGGCATCGGCGTGTCGGTGTGATTGCGGATGGCTGCGCTGGCTGGCCGGTGAGGATAGCTCTCGCGGGGCTCTTCGCCACGGGGCCAGAGGACAAGCCGTCCATCATCCTCGGTTCGGGCGACCGAGGCATCGATCCGGTCGGCGATCGCCTCCCGGACGAGTGGTCCGACCCGCTGGATGTCGTGCGCCCGAGCGATGCGCTTGATGAGCAACTCCTCGTAGATCGGCCCTTCCACGGCGAGGACGTGGTCGATCATGGCGCTGAGCGCCTGCCGGTAGGAGGCATCGTAGAAGCGACCGGGTTCGACCGAGCGGCCGAGATCGTTCAGATCCGCGATCTTGTAGTCCCGCGCGCCGCCTTCGATGGCCGGCCTCGGATCTCGCGGCAGCACCGGCACGACCTGATCGGCGTAGAGACGCTGCGTAATGGCGTCGGTGACGGGCTCCGGGTCGTTTGCCGGCTCGTTCGGCACCGTGTCGACGGGTGGGGTGATTTCGGGCTCCACCGTCGGCTCGTCATGCTCCTGCTCGACCGCCTCGGGTTCGACAGCTACGTCGCAAGGCGCTTCTGCTGCGGCGGCGGCGGCCTTGGCGCGATCGGCTTCGAGGTCTTCGTTCAGGCGCTGATCGAGCTTGGCGAGCGCGCCCTCGGCGTCCATCCACCACTCGGTGCTCCACACGCGGCGGATGCGCCAGCCCAGGTCGGTCAGTACGTGCTCGCGCAGGCGATCGCGGTCCCGGGCCGTGGCTGAGCTGTGGTAGGTCGCGCCATCGCACTCGACGCCGGCGAGGTAGCGCCCGGGGGCGTCGGGGTGGACGATGCCGAGATCGATCCGGAAGCCGGACACGCCGATCTGCGTGTGGACGGTCCAGCCCCTCGCTTCGAGGCCCGCCATCACAGCGGCCTCAAAGGGAGATTCGACATCGCCCCCGGTCGGAGCAAAGGCCTCGGCCAGCGCCCGCGCGCCGCGTTCGGCGAATTCGAGGAAGTGCTTGAAGTCGCGGACGCCCCGCGCCCGCGTGCGGCCGAGATCGATCTGCTCCGGCCTCATCGAGGCGAACACGACGAGCTCGCGGCGGGCGCGGGTGATCGCGACGTTCAGACGGCGGTGGCCGCCATCCTTGTTGAGCGACGACACCGTGCTGACCGGACGCCCGGTCTGATCCGGCCCGACCGCGACCGAGAAGATGATGGCGTCGCGCTCGTCGCCCTGGACGTTCTCGAGGTTCTTCACGAACACGGGCTCGTGCCAGCGGTCTCTGTCGAAGAACGGCTCCAGTTCGGGATGGGACCGCCGCTGCTCGTCGAGCAGGTTCTCGATGAGGCGCTGCTGCTCGCCGTTGAAGGTGACGACGCCGAGCGAGCGTCGCTCTTCTGCAAAGCTCGGGTCGCGCAGGCGACGCACGATGTCGGCGACGACAGCGCGGGCCTCAGGCCGGTTCACGCGGCCCGACCCACGCTCGTAGACACCATCCGGCACGAGAGTGAGCCGGACAGCCCGATCGTCGGTGACCGGCGACGGGAAGGTGACGAGCCGGCCGCCGTAGTACCGGCTGTTCGAGAACGCGATCAGGCTCTCGTGGCGGCTGCGGTAATGCCAGTCGAGGTTTCGCCGGGGGATGTTGGCGGCGAGGCACTCGTCGAGAATGGACTCCTGGTCGGTGACGTCGCTGCCGTCCTCGATGTCGTCGACGCCACGGTCGCCGACGTTGGTCGGCGGCAACTGCTCAGGATCGCCCACGATGACGACCTGCTTCGCGCGGGCCAGCGCGCCAATGGCGTCCCACGGGGAGATCTGGGAGGCCTCGTCGAAGATAACGACGTCGAACGGTTCCTTGTCGGGCGGCAGGTACTGCGCGATCGAGAGCGGGCTCATCATCACACAGGGGGTGAGCTTGGTCAGCGCCGTCGGCATTTTGCCGAACAGCTTCCGCAACGGCATGTGCGCCGTCTTCTTCGTCAGTTCGTGCGAGAGCGTGCCCCATTCCGGGTCGGCCCCGAAGGCGGTCGCCCCCGGGATGCCGCCGCCGAGGCGCGAGCGGACTACCTGCTTCGAGAGTTCGGTGACGCGGGCATCGGCGGCGCGGAAGCGCTGGATGGCGTCCTCGTGGCGCGCGGGCAGGAAGCGCCTGAGCACCGGGTCATCGCTGACGACGCGGTCGATCCACCAGCGCGCATAGGCGGTCTCGAAGGCGATCTCCGCGCGGTCTGAGGCGACGCGGCCGTCTTCCAGGGCGTCGATCAGCGGTGCGAGGCCGGTCTTGAGAGCGCTCTGCGCAGCCGCTTGCCACGCACACCACCCCTGGGCGCGGCTCAGACCCGAACTCAAGCGTCGCGCGATCGTGCAGCTTCGCTCGATCCAATCGGCCTCGGCGGCGAGCGGCTCTTCCGGATCGGGGCGGCCGGCCAGGACGCCGAGCGCCTTCATCGCTTCGTTTGCCCGGGCCCGGTCCTGCGCGAAGGTGGCGTAGCTCTGCGCGATGCGCCCGCCGTCGGCCAGCGCACGGCCCTGGCGCTCGACGAGGTTCACGAGGTGATCGCGCAATCCGTCGATCCCGAGGGACAGCGGCCCCAGGATGTCGAGCAGTTGCTCGACTTTCTCCGCCCAGGTGATCGCCGAGGCGAACTCGGAGGCCGGGCAATCCGGATTGCTCCACGGCAACCCGAGCCGGGCGAGGATCAACTCTTCCAGGCAGCCGGCTTTGACGTGCTTGGCAACCTCGATCAGCCCTGTGAGATCCGGCCCGAGATCGGGGGGCAGCGGTCCCTCGGCGTAGGGCTGGACTTGCGTCGCCACGCGTCTGAGTTTGCCGCCCTTCACCAGGAAGTTCGACCCCTGCGCGGCGACCCACTCGGCCAACAGCGCGCTCAGATTCTGATCGAGGATGCCCGGACCGTACCGGCCGGTGAGCCGGCCCAGCAGCTGGGCCTTCGTCGTCTGGAAGCGCTCGCGCGCGGCGACGGCCCGTCGCAGATCCCCGGCCCCGTCTGCGAGGAAGGCGGCTCCGCAGCGCGCCTCCGAGCGCACGAGGTAGTTGCCGAGCACCACCAGCCCGCGCGTGCCGGCATAGGTCGCGAGCAGGGACGGCAGGCCGATCGCTTCGGCGAATGCCTGTCCGCTGACCCGGAGTGCGTTGAGCGTCTGCTCGACTGCCCGGATCGCGGCTCCCATGTCGTCGCGCCAGACCGGAGACCACTGGGTGGCCTCGACGCCCTGAAGCGGGTGATCCACCAGCGAACCGACCGAGGCCAGCACGGGGCGAAGCCCGCGGCAGGCCGCCCGCAGGTTGGCGAGCGTCGTCTCGTTGTGAGCGAGGTGATCCGGCCAGGTCAGGACCAGCGGAGGCTCGCCACCCCCGGCCGCGATGACACGCCCGAAGGCCTCATAGGCGGAGAGCCCGTTCTCGCGTCGCCGGTGCAGGGCGTTGACGAGGCCGTTCAGTTCCTCGCGCAGGCTCGCGAGTTCGCTTGTGGCTGCGTCCCAGGTGCCCTGCGACGGCGTCGAGCGCTCGTGCCAGGCCCGGCGCAGTTGGCCGAGGACGGCCGACTTCTGCGCCTTCGTCGAATGGACCTCAAGGCAGTAGTCGCCGAGGCCGATCTCCTGCAGGCGGCGCTGCACGACCTCCAGGGCGGCGGTCTTCTGCGAGACGAACAGCACGGTGCGCCCCTGTGCGAGGCACTGGGCGATCATGTTGCCGATCGTCTGGCTCTTGCCGGTCCCGGGCGGCCCGAACAGCACGAAATCCTTGCCGCCGGCGGCTGCGAGTACCGCCGAGAGCTGCGAGGAGTCTGCCGACAGCGGCGCGAACACGGTCTCGGGAGGATGCTCCCGGTCGAGGCGGGTCGGCTCGGGAAACGGCGTGCCGTCACCGTAGGAGTGCTTCGGCGTGTCGATGAGATGGCGAACGACGGGGTTGCGCTTCAGCACCTCCGCCCGGTCGACCAAGTCCTTCCACATCAGATACTTCGTGAAGGAGAAGGCCGAGAGCACGACGTCGGGCACGACTTCCCAACCGCGCAATTCCTTCACGTGCTGACGCACGATCCGGAAGATGCCGTCGACGTCGTACCCGGACCCATCCCGCGGCAGGTCCCCCTCCAACTCCGGCATTCGGAGCTTGAAGTCCTCGCGCAGCATCTCGAGCAGGGTCGGATTGATCCGCACCTCGTCGTCGTGGAGGGCGAGCTTGAAGCCGGCGCGCACGCTCGACCGCTTCAGGGTGACGGGGACGAGCAGAAGCGGGGCCCGATAGGCGGCCTCACCCTCCTTCTTCGTCCATGACAGAAAGCCCACGGCGAGAAACAGGATGTTGGCCCCGCCCTCCTCGAAGCCGTTGCGGGCGAGCCGGTAGAGATCGAGCAGGCGACGATCGAGATCGCTCTCGGTCGAGGTCGTGTAGATCTCCTTCCGGGCGAGTGCGGCCTCCAGATAGCTGCGGCGGCCATCGTCGTGGTGGCGGCGGGCGTAGAGGTCCGCGCTGCGCTCGTCGGATCCGGTCAGCACGTCCGAGAGCGGCTTCAGGCGATACTCGGTGCCCGCCGCGAGGCCGTCTTCCAGCGCGCCAGGCGAGGCGCATTCGAGGCTGACGGACCCCTTGCCCGGCTTGAAGTTCAGCAGCTTGTTCCGGAGCGTCAGGTCGAGAAGCTTGCGCTTCCAGCGTTCCACGCGACCGACCGGCGTCTCGGGGGCCTCGTCGACCGGTGCTTGTGTCTCCTCGTCGAAGGGCGGCGGCGCGCCGATCGTCTGATTGATCGGCTGGGTCGGCGCAGGCGCGATGCCGGTCGGCTTTCCGTCGCCGAGATCCATCGGACGGATGCCCCGCCGACGGCAGCGCCGGACATCGATGGCGATTTCCAGCGTCGCGGGGGCCTCGTCCTCGACTTGAACGCTGCCCTGAGTGGTAGCGACCTTGAACGTCGCCGGCGGATCCGGCGTGAGCAAGGTCGTCTCGACGAAGACGAGATCCTGGAGGTCGCGCCGCTTGCGGAGCAACTGCATGTCGTCGACGGTCGCGCTGGCGAAGTCGTCGTCCTGCAGCCAGACGCCGACGAAGGCGTGTCCCACGGTGAGGACGAGCACAGGGTTCAGCCCGGCCTGCTCGAGGCAGGCGGCGTAGAGCAGCGAGAGATCGAGGCAGGTGCCGACCTTGCGCTCCAGCACGTCGCTCGGCCCACGCACCTTCTGGCCGGCCCGCTCGAAGCTCGCGGGTGGCAGGACATAGGCGATCCGCCGGTCCGCGATCGCCGCCCAGATCGCCTCTGCCAACTCCCAGGCGCGGGACTTCTTGGCGGTCGTATAGCCGTTGAGACCCGTCTCACGCCCAGCCTCGCCGAGCTTGGTCGCGGCATCGCGCAGGACGACGTCGACGGCGGGGTCGTTGGGGCGGACGAAGGCCGCGAGGAGTTCGGGCGCGCTTCGGCCGCCGCCCCAGTGTGAGGGCGGCAGGACCCGAAGCTCCTCGAGATGGCGGGCTCTCTCGCCGGCGGCATCTTCGACGATGACCGACAGTTCGAGACGGCTCGCCTCGGTGAAGCCGGCGAGCAGGGCCGCATCGAGCCGCGCGTCGGGCAATTCAATGTGGTGGTTCGATCCCGCTGGGATGCGGTCGATGCGCAGCGTGAGCGGCTGGACGACAGCGGGTCGGCTCTCGATCCGCACGCGGACCTCGGACAACTCCTGCTCGGAGGTGTTCTCGACCACCACCTCGCGGATCACCGGAACCGCATTCTCGTGGTAGGCGAGACTGACGTGCTCCGTGACCGAGCACGTGATTTGGATACCGTCCTGCACGGCTTCCCCCTTGTCCTTAGCTGGACTGTATGAGGACAGCCTCAAGTAGCGCAAGGTCGGCGGCCCGCGGGCGACCTAACATAAATCAAGTACCTTGGTTTTCCGCCGAGGCGAATGTTGCGGTGACTCGGTCTGCTCGCGGGCTTCGTCGCTCGGCGTCCCAGTCAAAGCGAGGCTCTTTTCAAGAAGTGTTTGTCGACCGCGATCGCAACGCGGTCGAGCAAGTTGCCGAGTGCGCCTCTGACCAAGGTTTGCGGCTCACAGACCTATCGTCAGAATTGTCGGGTTTGTCGGACCAGGGCTCGACCAACGCGAAGGGGTTGATCGTGGTGAGCTTCTGATCTGGTTGCGTGCAACCTGGGAGCGTCCGACAATAGGGTCAATAGCGACAGAAGACCGTCGTGCGTCGTACCTCCACTCCTTTGTCGGAATCTGCGATGTGGAGCTGGCGCGCTCACGCGATCACGTGTGACCGCGCTCTTCGTCATCGGTGTCAGTCATAGGGATATCGACGACATCGCCGCGAAGATGCGACGCCTGCACTTCAGCGATGCGACGAGCGGCTTGAACGAAGCGTGGTCGCGCCGTCCGAATGTCGGCGTGCTCCCGCGCATCGTCTGTGGCGCGCTTGATGCCAAGGAGTTCTGGATCTCCCCAGATCTCGAGAAGGCGCTGGAAGGCGTCGTGACGCTCCCGGACGAAGGGGATGCGCTGCCCGAGTGCGTCCTTGTATGGGTGGGCCGGATGCAGAGCGCCACAGGGCACGAAGCCGTCGGGAATGGGCGTCGTTGCCGCGTGGGTTCGACTGGCACGCAGGAGCTTTGGCAGCACGTGGGTGTGCGGGCCTTCGGGGCTCGTCTCGGAGGGGCCTGGGATCGCCGAGAACACCTCGACACGGCCGATACGCGTGAGGAACACGCGGTGCGGACTTAAGGTCACCAGACGAGGTCCGACCGGATTGCCTAGTTCGAACAGCGGGCGTCCGAGGCCACTTCTGAGGCAGGCGATCGTGTCGGGGTCGGACGTGCGCACACAGGCATCGACCGCGAGCAGGCCCAAGCCGAGATCGAACAGGATCCCCGCCCGGTCCTCGGCGCGCAGAGCCTCGTCATCCTGTCCGAGTTCGGTGATGACGGTCCGGCCGGACATGGCGCAGGCGTCTTCGGGAAGGCACAAGGCGACGGCGTGGTTCCAGCCTGAACTGACCGCGGTCTCATAGGCGATGGGGCGTAGACCTGGGATCGGCTTGAGGGCGAGACCGCCGCGACGCGTGACGAGGCCGAGCCGCCCATCGGTGATATCGGCGAAGCCCTCGTCCGGATCGCGCATGAACTCGGCGATCGCGCCGAAGCTGCCCATGCTCCAGGCTGTCTCAGGATCCTCGAGGGCGGTGCGCAGCAGCGCTGCGACGGCGTCAGGCTGTGGCATCATTACTTGCGGTCCTCGTGGAGTGACGCGGCCATTGTGGTCCGCTGCCAGGGGATGAGATAGGCTTCGCCAGCGGCGGTGCCGCGGACGGCCTCAATGCCAAAGGCGTCCCTCAGCACGCCGTCCGTCAGCGCTGTGGCGGGGGGGCCGTCCGCGATGATGCGGCCCTCGTCGAGCATCACCACACGGTCGCAGTAGCGCGCCGCCAGCGTCAGGTCGTGAAGCACGGCGACGACGCCCGTGCCTGCTCGGGCCAGCCTTCGCAGCAGCGCCATGGTGTCGAGGCTATGGCCGGGGTCGAGCGCAGTGACGGGCTCGTCGGCGAGCAGAAACTCGGCCTCGACGGCGAGCGCTCGTGCGAGCAGGACGCGCATCCGCTCGCCGGAGGAGAGCACGCTATCCGGTCGACCGCGTAGATGCAGCGTGTCCGTGGCCTGCATCGCCCGATCGATGGCTTGATGATCGGCCGCCCGCAACCCGCCGAAGGGCAACCGATGTGGCAGGCGGCCGAGTGCCACGATCTCCTCGGCCGGCATAGGCCAGCCCGCGGCCGCAGCCTGGAAGAGGCAGGCGATCCGCCGCGCCCGCGTCTCGGCCGGGATCGCCGAGATGTCTCGCGCGTCGCAAAGCACCTGACCGGCGTCACAGTCTATCAGACCGGCGAGCGTTCGCAGCAGGGTCGTCTTGCCGGCACCGTTCGGCCCGACCAAGCCGACCATCTCGCCCGACGTCACGGCGATGGACACCCGGTCGAGGACCGTCCGTCGCCCGAACCGAATGGTGACCTCTTCTACGACGATCCGCATCAGACGACGCTCCGGTTGCGCCACAGGATCGCGACCAGGAAGGGCGCACCGATCAACGCGGTGAGCACGCCGAGCTTCAGTTCGGGGCGCGTCGGCAGCAGGCGCACCGCGATGTCGGCCGCCAGGATAAGGGCAGCGCCAGCCAGCGCGCTGGGCAGCAGGATCGCCCCGGGTCGAGATCCGATGAGTGGTCGAACGAGATGGGGTACGACGAGACCGACGAACCCGATCGCGCCGCTCACGGCGACCCCGCTTCCAACGGCCAGCGCGGCCCCGGCGACGATCCGCAGCCGCACGGAGGCGAGATTGAAGCCGAGACTGGCGGCGGTTTCCTCGCCGAGCGTCAGAGCGTCGAGGGCACGGGCGGAGGACAGCATCAGCGCCCAACCCACCGCCATCAGCGGCAGGCATAGATAGACGTGGTCCATGCCGCGGTCGGCAAGGGAGCCCATCAGCCAGAACACGATCTCCAGGGCCGCGTACGGATTCGGTGACAGGTTGAGCGCGAGCGCGGTCAGCGCCCCGGCGAGGCTTGAGAGGCCGACGCCGGCGAGGATCAGCCCGAGGGAGCCGCGCCCGCCGGCCGCGAGGAGCAGCAGAAGCAGCGCGGCGACGGCGGCTCCGGCGATGCCGCCGAGGGGGAGCGCGAGGCTGAGCATGCCGCCGAGGCCGCTATAGAAGGTGAGAACCGCGCCGAGGGCCGCTGCGGACGAGATGCCGAGCACGCCGGGATCGGCGAGCGGATTGCGCAGATAGCCCTGCAGCACAGCCCCCGTCAGGCCCAGGCTCGTGCCGACGAGCGCGCCGAGGAGCGCCCGGGGAACTCGCAACTCCCAGAGAACGAGGGCGGGCAGCGTGGTGCGACCTGCCACCAGATCACGGGCGGCCGCCATCACGTCGAACGCGGCGTACCCAATGGTGATCGAGGCGGCGAGCAGCGCGACGACGGTCAAGGCGAGCGCGGCGATGATCCCGCCGCGGCGCAGGTTACGCCGGCCTTCGTAGGATCCGGCGCTGTATCGGATGAGAGGCGCGTTCATCGCGCGACCCTCACGCGAGCGGCCTGGCTTAGACGGGCGACGACGTCGGCGATCTGCGGCCCCGGGCACGTCCAAAGCCGGTTCGGGATCGAGACCGTGCGGCCCTGTCGCGCGAGAGCGGCGAGGACAGGGTGGCGCAGGAGGGCATCGGCGAGCGAGGGCGATCCGGGTTGGGCGGCATCGAGGACGATCAGGTCGGCATCCGCGAGCGCCGCGGCTTCAAGCGGCACCTGCCCCAGACGGTCTTGGCCGATCTCGGCGGCGACGTTCACGAGACCGGCCGCCTGCAGGATCGCGTTTCCCAGGCTGCCGGGCGCGACCGTAAAGGCGTTAGGGCGCATGACGAGTGTCCTGAGATGCGTCGGGCTCGACGGCATCGCCGCGGATAAGCGAGCATCGAAATCGGCGACCATCGCGTCGCCTCGGTCAGGTTGCCCCAGCGCGCTCGCGACCGTACGGATCTGCGCGCGGACGCCGTCGAAGTCGGTCGGTACGCCGAGTTCGAGGACCGGAAAGCCGACGCGTCGCAGCATCCCGACCGTCGTGCGGGTCGTGAACGCCCCGGCGATCACGAGGTCGGGCTTCAGGGCGACGATCTCCTCGGACAGTCCGCGCGTCCACGGGATCGAACTCGCCTCCGCGGCGACCGTCGAGCCGCGGGGATCTCGCGCGAGATAGGTGACCGCCGCGATTTGATCGCGGTCGGCCAGCCGCAGCACCAGTTCGTCCGCGCAGAGGTTCAACGAGACGACGCGCTGCGGATGGGCCGGTGGATCGCGTGCGGGCCACGACAGCCTCTCCGCCGCAGCAGGGGCTGCGGAGAGGAGCGAAGCCAGCACGGTGACAACGGCGCGGATGCGGCTCGGCATAGCGCCCTCAGAACGCCGTCAGCCGCACGCCGCCGTAGGCGGCGAGGCCTGGGCCGAGATAGCCGGTCGGGTTCTCGTACCGGCGGTCGAACAGGTTATCGACCCGGACGAACAGGCCGACATTCTCGTTGATGTCGTAGTTGGCCGACAGGTTCACGATCGTGAAGCCGGGGTTCTTCAGCCGGGGCACGGAGAAATCCCGGTTGCCGTCGACGAACGGCCCGAGCACGATCAGGGTCCCGGTGAAGGTCAGACCCGGCAGCGGGCTCCAGAAGACGTTCGCGCTGCCCTTATGCCGGGGCCGGCGCAACAGCTCTTGGTTGGCGATCTCATCCTTCGACACCGTGTTCGTATAGTCGATCCGGCCGGACAGCGTGTCGGTGAACCGGACCGAGACGAAGGCCTCCGCTCCGTAGGTCGTCGCCCGCCCGACGTTGACGTTCGACGTGAAGGTCGCGTTGGTGTTGATCAGGTTCCTGAAGTCGTTCTGGTAGTAGGTTGCGCCGACGAGGACGCGCTCGCCGAGCGGCTGTTCGAGGCCACCGTCGAACCCAAAACTCTCTTCCGGCTTGAGGTTCGGGTTGCCGAAGAAGTTGGACGCAGGGAAGTTCTGGTAGAGCTGGCTCAAGGTCGGTGCCTTGAAGCCGGTGCCGACGCTGCCCTTCAGGCGCGTTTCAGTGCCTGGCAGGATGTAGCTTGGCGCGACACGGAACGTGGTGGCGGGCCCGAACTGATCGTTCTCATCGTGCCGGATGTTGGCGACCAGGGCGGCGCGATCGAACGGCGTCAGCTGCACCTCCCCGTAGCCCGCCGTGTTGCCGTTGCGCGCTTTAAGGGTGCCGGCACCGAACGCGTTCGGATCCGTCGTCAGCAGGCTCTCCTCGTCGCGCTGCGCCCCAAACAGGACGAGGTTGCCGGGCGAGAGCAGGTAATCGCCACGATACTCGTAGCGCAGGCGCTCGCCGAGGCCGGTCGTCGGCTGGATGGCGAACGGGTCGTACTCGTTCTGCTGCTGCCGGTTGAACAGGTTCGAGTAGTTGATCGCGAAGATGTTGTGAAAGCCGACGATGGGCGTCCATTCGGCCTCGTTGCGGGTGTAGAGCTGCTGCACGTCAGCCGCGCTCCGGACCGCCGCCGGAAAAGCCGGGAAGGTGCTGAAGTCCGTGCCGGTGAACAGCAGACGCGAGTTGATGAACCGCGTGGTCGAGTTGACCCGGAACGTGTCGGTGAACTGGTATCCGAGCTTCGCCGAGACCGTCTCGTTGTCGTAGTAGTTCGGGTGGATCGGGCGGCCGAAGGGCACGAGGTCGCGCGGCGTCACCGGCGTCGCCGCCGCACGGAAGTGCTGGATCGACACAGAGTAGTCGAAGCCGTCCTGCGCCCCGCTGATGCGCCCGAATTGGTTGAAGGTGCCAAACGAGCCGCCTTCGGTGCGCAGGGTGACCCGCGTCGGTCCTTCGCCCCGCTTGGTCGTGAAGGAGATCACTCCGCCGATGGCGTCGCTGCCGTACAGGCCGCTCTGCGGCCCGCGCAGGACCTCGATGCGCGAGAGGTCGTCGGTCAGCAACTGGCCGAAGTCGAACGAGCCGTTCGCGTTAGACGGGTCGGTCGCGTCGATGCCGTCGATCAGGACCTTGGTCTGGTTCGAGTTTGCGCCACGGATGAACACCGAGGTCTGACCACCGGGCCCGCCGGTCTGCACCACGTTGAGGCCGGGCACCTGTTGCAGGGCGTCCGGCACGGTGCGGCGCTGCTGCTCCTCCAGCACCCTGTCGGTCAGGACCGTGACGCTCGATCCCGTGGCGGCGATGGGCGTCGGCAGCCCGGTGGCCGAGACCGAGATCTCGGCGAGGCTGACCGCGGTTTCGGCCGCTGCCGCTTGGGTAGGCGCATCGGCGAACGGTGCGGCCACCTGTTGGGCCAGGGCAGGAGATACGGACAGGATAGCGCTGCCGAGGCAGGACGAATGGAGCGCACGCCGGAGCGTGGGGGAGAGAAAACGGGACACGGGACGGCCTCGGGGGACGGCTGTGGCACGTCACCGCGAACGAGGCCTCGGCGGTCGCGTCCTCCAGGGAACCACGACGCCGCGACACCTCCCAGGACACCCCGCCCGGCAAGCTCCGCGTGTGACCACGGCTGACGGCAGGTCTCCTGGCTCGCGGGTCGCCGCCCTCTCATCGTCTTCCCGGGCGAGGCCGCCCAGTGACGTGGTGATGAAGGGCTCACCGCTTACAGTTGCGGGGGCAGCCGCGGCATCGACCGAACCCTCACGGGCATGGCCTCACCGCGTTCCCTTTTGATCCCCGAGGGGAACCGTCACCCTCAGGCTAGGCGATAGTGAAACGACGCGTCAACAGTCGCTGACAGGTTCGTGTGGGCTGTGCCTTTCGCGACAGCATGACCGATCTCACTGTCAGAACTCAGCCGGCGTCGGCCGGTGCGGCCACCATCTTATCGAAGCCACCGAGGCGGTAGACCAGATAGGACAGGAGCCATGCCGCCGCGAACAGGCCGACGATGGCGAAGCCGAGAACGCCGAAATTGTCGTTGATCGCACCGATACAGGTCCAAAACCTGCCCTGGAGGCCGAGCTTGTCACCGATGAGGTTCAGAGCTTCCAACGTGCCGATCACCAGAGCGACCGCGACTGACACCAGGGTGATCGTCAGATTGTAGAACAGCTTTCGCATCGGTTGCACGTAGGCCCAGCTATAGGCACCGAGCATCAGCACGCCGTCGGTCGCGTCCACCAGCGCCATGCCGGCGGTGAACAGAGCCGGGAAGACGAGGATCGTCCCGATACCGGTCCCCCGGCTGGCCTCTGCCGCCGAGAGGCCGAACAGACTCACCTCGGTCGCCGTGTCGAAGCCAAGCGCGAACAGGAAACCCAGTGGGTACATGTGCCAGGAGCGGGTCACGAGGCGAAACAGCGGACGGAGCAGTCGCGCGAGAAAGCCCTGATTGGCGAGCAGAATGTCGAGGTCTTCCTCGACGTAGCGGCCCGTCCGACGCACCTGCCGAAATGTGCGCCAGACGCCGGCAAGAACGACGAGATTGACCAAGCCGATGAGGATGAGGAACGCGGCCGAGACGCTCGTGCTGATGAGGCTTCCGAGCTCTCGATAGCCCTCCGATGCCGTCAGCAGGCTCTGAGCTGCGAACGCCACCGCGGTGGCAGCGATGACGATGATCGTGGAGTGACCGAGCGCGAACCAGAAGCCGACGGAGACCGGCCGCTGCCCGGCCTGCATGAGCTTGCGGGTGACGTTGTCGATGGCAGCGATGTGATCTGGGTCGACCGCGTGGCGCAGACCGAAGACGTAGGCCAGCAGCGCGGTCGAGAGTAGGGCTGGCTGTCCTGCGAAGAGGCTGTAGGCCCACAGCCACGCGGCGACATTGGCCGTGATCAACACGACGTAGAGCAAGCCCACACGCTGCCGAAGTCCGTGGGGCATCGTGCGATCCGAGGTAGCGTTCTCAGCCATACCTATCCCGATCTGCCGGCCGCTGTGCGCCGTGGGGGCGTCCTATCACCGACGGCTTGCCCATCCGGTCAATTGGTCGTGGGAGCGCTGCTCAAGCGCCGCAGAAGCCTCTGCGCGTCCGCCGATGTCCAGATCACCCCGCCCCGGGGCTTTCGGACGGCGCGGCACGTGAGCTCGATCGCAATCGCCCGTGCGGTGCGACCCCGCTCGCGCATGATCGCTTCCAACACCGGTGTGATGGCGGTGATGTAGCCCTGCGCGCGGGCCGAGCCGGCGCGACGCCCGGCCTCGCCGCATCGGGCACGGGGGACGTCATCGATGGCTGCAACGCCCCCCTGACCCCGTGTCGTCCTGGGTACAACGGTGAACGAGCGACGGGGGCGCATCAGAACCGCCCGGCAATGGTCAGACGGACGGCCGTGGGTTCGACGGGATGGAGAACGCGGTCGATCAGCCCCTCGGCCGGCTCGCCCGGTAGACGCGAGACGTAGGCGTAGGTGATCTGATCCGACTTGCTGTTCGTCAGGTTCAGCACGTCGAGCGACACGCTGACCCCGTTCTCGAAGTTGTAGCCCACCCGGCCGTTGAAGAGCGCTGTCGGGCGCGAACGGATCGAGTTGTCTTCAATCAGGGGACGCGGGCCGAAATAGCGGAAGCGCAAGCTACCGAACCAGCCGAGCGGCTCGCCGAAGGTCACGCCCGCCGAAGCGATGGTGGTGGGAGCCTCCGGCACCCGGTTGCCAACGGGGTCGTAATCCGAGAACCGCGCATTGGTGATCGTCAGGTCGCCCTCGAGGGACAGCCACGGCGTCACCGCGTAGCGGTTGGTCCATTCCACGCCGAACCGGCGGGTCGGACGGCTCGGCTCGGTGGTCCCGGTATCGCCCTGAAACAGGTTCTCGGAGGCAAAATCGAGCCGGAACAGGGCGAGGCTCGTCTCCAGCCCGGCGATGGACCGATTACGGATGCCGATCTCGTAGCCCGTCGAGGGCACGAGGAACGGTGAGCGGGTGGTGTTGAACAGGGAGCTTGTGGGATCGACGGTGGCGGTCACGCCGCGCACGTCGTTCGAGTGGAAGCCGCCGCCGTAGTTCACGTAAAGCTCGGTGTCGAACCAGGGTCCGAGCACGAGGCCGAGCTTCGGGTTGACGATGGCGTCCCGCGCCTTGCCGGAGTTGGCCGGTGTGTCCGAGACGACGCTGGCGTAGTAACCATCGGCCCGGAAGCCGAGGCTGGTGCGCAGCCAGTCGGTCCAACGCACCCGGTTGTCGAAGTAGAACGCCCCGCTCGTCTCCAGCACCCGGTCATCGAGGATACCGGAGCGGTATTGCCGGTTGGTCGTATTGAACAGACCAACGCGGATCGAATCTGTGCGGGTCTGGACGCCGATCTCGTTCTCCATCGGCAGGCCGAACAGGTCGCCCTGGAAGATGTGCAGGGCCTCGCCGCCGCCGATGATGCGCTGGTCGAGCTGGTGGAACTGGTCGCCGTTTACCGGGTCGTTCAGGAAATAGGTGAAGTCGTTGAACAGGTTGAGCTGCGAGCGGATCACGTAGGCCGAGGCCCGTGTCACGCCAGTGTCGTCCGTCGCGCTGAATCGTCCCGACAGGGAGAAGCGTGACGTGTCGCCTCCATCGGTCGGATTGATCGTACCGAAGCGACTGATCAGCCCGGAGACGATCGCGCGTTCTGGGACTTGGTTGGTGGCGGTCCAGCGGGCGGCATAGGCCATGCCGGTGACGGAGAACCCGTCGAGCGCCGTGCCTTGGCTATAGCGGGCGACCGTGCTGATCTTGCGAAGTGCGTCCGGGACAACCCAAGGCCCGTCGTAGAGCTGTGCATCCGCCGCCAGGAGCAGGTTGCCCTCGGCGAGCGGGGCCGAGACGATGTTGAGGGCGCGCTTATAGCCGAACGAGCCGATGGAGGTGAGCGCGAGGTTCTTCGGAGTGCTGTCGAGGTAATCGATCCGCACCGAGCCGGCGGAGGCGAAGTCGCCGTCCCGGACGAAGTACGGCCCTTTGTGGAATTCCACAGCGCCGACGAGTTCGGGGATCAGGAAGTTGATGTCGGCGTAGCCCTGCCCGTGGGCGTGGGTGCGCATGTTGAGCGGCATGCCGTCGAGGAAGAGGGCGATGTCGGTGCCGTGGTCGAGGTTGAAGCCACGCAGGAAGAACTGATTGGCTTTGCCCTCGCCGGAATGCTGAGTGACGATCAGGCCCGGCACGGCTTCCAGCACCTCGCCGGGGCGGGTCACCGGCCGGTTGTTGACCTGAGCTCCCGTCAGGATCCCGGCGCTGGCGGAATCGACCGTGAGCAGGGAGCCGCCGATCCCGGTGACGCCGCCGACGTAGCCGGCGCTGGCCGAAGGACCGGCCTGCGTCTTGATGACCGCAGCATCAGTGGTGACGGAGATCTCCTCCAGCGTCGTCTCGGAGGTGGCCGCAGCCCCGGCGGCTCTATCTTGGGCATGGGCGACGCTCGTCAGAGCGAGGCTACAACTCGACAGCGCCAGCAGGGCGCGAAGGGAACGACGGGACACATGGGCCTCGAGGGCGACAGTGGCACGTCACCGCGAATGACGTCGCTTCGTTGGGCATGAGCCCAGCGCTTCGACACCCGTCAGGACACCCCGCCCGACGCGTTTCGCGTGTGACCACGACTGACGGCAGGTCTCCTGGCTCGCGGGTCGCCGCCCTTGCACCGTCTTCCCGGATGAGGATCATCCAGTGACGCGGTGGTGCTGGGCTCGCCGCTTACAGTTGCGGGGGCAGCCGCGGCTTCGGGTTGCCCCTCACCGCGTTCCCTTTTGATCCCCGAGGGGAACCGTCAAGCAGAGCCTAGCATCCCGGCTCCGCAGACCGTCAAGGCGCGAAGTCAGATTTACGTTTGACCACGGGTCTTCATCCCACGGGTGTGTCCCAGCGGCGACTGCGACCCGTCCCTTCGCGGCCAACAACGAGCGCTTGCCTGATCGTCGTAGATGGATGGTTTCTCGCCTGCTCGGTTTCCGGCGGAGATGCGCAAAGGCTGCCAGGACCGACATGCTGGAGGATGTCGCGATCCGCGTCCTCGCTTTGCGTGGTTCATTGGTTCTGGTCTGTCGCCCGCTGTTGCATTAGCAGCACCTGCCAGGGAGGGCGGGATGCTGACGGAGTCCATTATCGGGATGACACGGCGGCGTTGGCAGGGTCAGCGGCCGTTTGAAGGTCACACCAAGGAAAGCCTCCTGCGGAAGCTCCAAAGCCCGGCGGTACGCGACGCAGTCAAGGAACAGTTGCGTCAAGAGCTTGCGCTTCGCGAGCGGAACCCAATCTCCAGCTAGTCCGCCCTGCTCTGCGGTGCTCTCCGGCCTCCGTATCCGACACCGAGGCTGAAACATAATGGTCGAGCATCCCAATAGGGTCGCAAGCAGACCGTCGCGCAGCCGAGCTGATGGGTCTGACCCTAAAGGTACTTGAGCCAAGCGATGTCGCGTCGCGACGCCTTGAGGCGCGAGAACCAGGCCGTCGGGGCGTAGAGGGGCGGGATCAGCGCCGCGTACCAGACCACGACCCACACGTAGTTATCGACGCCGAACACGGTGCCCTGCGTCGGGCCCCAGAGCGCGAACGCGCCGTGGTAGAGCAGCCGCAGAACCGTCAGGTGAAACACGTAGAAGAAGAGCGGCGCGCCGCCGAAGACCGCCAGCAATGCAACGATCAGGCAGTCGCCCATCCACTCCAGCGCGACGAGCAACAGCGCTCCGATTCCGAGCGTCAGGAGCAGGAACAGCAGCGAGGGCGGATATTTCGTCAGCGCGAAAAAGCTCATCGCGGTCCGCAAACCACTCTCGTCGACGACGAACCAGGGCTTGTCCCCATAGCCGTTTGCCAGACGCAGCACCGCGAAGGCGACCAGCATCGCCCCGCCGATGGCAAAAAAACGGCGCTCGCGCGTACCTGTGGCGACGCCGGGCAGGAACCATGGACCGATGGCGTAGCCGAGCGCGATGACCCCGATCCAGGGAAGCACCGGGTAGGTCGTCTTGGCCACCAGACCGAATGGGAGCGCGATGACGTCGCGCTGGTGCAGCATGGCCCAGATAGCGAAGAAGGGATCATCGGGCCGGAGGTGGATCGGGTCGAGGAGGTTGTGCCCGCAAACGAGCAGCATCCCGATGGCGAGGAGAAGCGACCGCGGCAGGCCGATCAGCGCGGCCAGGACGATCATGCACACGCCGATGCACCAGATCACCTGAAGCCACAGCGTCGGGCTGGCGACGCCCCAGTACAGCTCCGAGAGGTAGAAGACCTCCAGCGCCATCAGGACGAGACCCCGTTTGACGAGGTAGGTGCGCGTCTCCGCCAGGGTGTGCCGGGTGCCGAACAGGTACGCGGCCACCCCCGTCAACACGATGAAGATGGGCGCGCACAGGCTGACCGCGAGGCGGGCGAAATACAGAGCCGGTAGCGCCGTCCTGGCATCGATCGGGTCGGCGACCGGCACGTGCAGGAACCACGTTTCGCGCAGGTGGTCGAGGAGCATCAGCACCATCACCAGCCCGCGCAGGGCATCGATGGAGGCGATGCGTCCGGTCGTGACCGACGCACCTGTCGATGCCCTGACCGTCCCCGGATGCACGCCCATCAGAAGCGTGCCGTCATGCTGACGGTCACCCGACGGGGCTCACCGACGCCGACCCAGAAGGCGTTGTAGGAGCGCTCGTAGTAGGTCTCGTCGAAGATGTTATCGACGTTCAGCCCGAAGCGCAGGTTTTCGTAGCGATAGTAGGCCAGGGCGTCGGTCAGCACGTAGCCGGGGAGCCGAAATCGCTCGTTGCCGCTGTCCCCGAGACGCGAGCCGACAGCCCGGACGCCGCCGCCGAAGCCGAAGCCCTTCCAGTCGCCGGCCTGGATCTCGTAGACGCCGAGAAGGCTGCCCGAGTGGCGCGGGATGTTGAGGAGCGGCGAGCCGACCCGCAAGACCTCGTCGCGGGTCACGGCGGCGTCGATAAAGGCGTAGCCGCCGATCACCCGGAATTCGGGCGTTACCTGTCCGACGAGGCTCACGTCGAAGCCCTGGCTGCGGACAGCCCCGGCGGCGATCTGGAAGAAGAAGTCGCGCGGGTCGGTGGTGAGGACGTTCTCCTTCTCGATGTGGAAGGCCGCGCCGGTCACGCTCAGCCCGGTGAAGAGGTCGAGCTTGACGCCTGCCTCGTAGCCGAAGCCGGTCTCGGGGGCGAAGGGTCGGGTCGCGATGTCGAAGCCGGTGTTGGGGCGGAACGAGGCCGCCACGTTGCCGTAGAACGAGAGGAACGAGAGCGGCTGGTAGACGAGGCCCGCGCGGGGCGAGAAGCCGGTCCGGTCCTGCTCGGTGCGCTCGTTGCCGACCTTGTCGCGGAAAGTCTGGTTGTAGAAGTCGGTCCGGTTGCCGAGGAGGAGCTTCCACTCGGGGCTCAGCGCGATCTGATCCTGGGCGTAGACGGCGGTGTTGCCGACGTTCTCACTCGCGCTGTAGCGCCGCGTGAAGGGCGGTTTGGGCTGGCCGTAGACCGGATTGAACAGGTCGATGGCGAAGGGATCGATCCGCGGCGTCGAGCGCAGCAGGTTCTCGGTGCTGTTGTAGCGCTCGTGCTCCAGGCCGAGCAGCAGGGTGTGGGCGAATGGCCCGGTGTCGAAGTGCCCGACGAGCTCGGCCTGCCCGATGGCCACGCCCCAGGTGAAGTCGTGGAGGCGGAACTCGCGCAGGAGGGTACGACCGTCATCGAGGAGGCCGGTCGCGCCGGTCTGCAGGCCGGTCAGGCTGCCGGTGTTGAAATGCCCGGCGACGCGGAGCTGCCAGTCTGCGTTGAAGGCATGGTCCAGGCGGATCTGCACGATCCCGGCCTCCGACACGGAGTTATCGCGTGGCTCCCCGAAGAAGCGCGAGCGCGGGACGAGACCGAGGCGATTGTTTACCGCGACCGTCCCGCGGTCGAATGTCTGGCGGTTGCGGAGGTACTGCGCCTCGACGGTGAGCTTGGTGTCCGGGCTGATCAACCAGCTCACCACGGGCGCGGCCAGGACGCGGTCGCCGTCGACGAAATCACGAAAGCTGTCCTGCCGGGCGAGCGCACCGTTGAACCGGTAGAGGACGGTGCCCTCCTCGTTCAGTGGTCCGCCGGCGTCGACCGTGGTGCGCGCCGTGCCGAAGCTGCCGAACAGTGTGCCCATCTCGACGAAGGGCAAGGCCACGGGCTGCTTGGTCAGGATGTTGACAGTGCCGCCCGGGTCACTACGCCCGTACAGCGCCCCGCTCGGCCCTTTCAGCACCTCGATCGATTGGACATTCTGGGTGTCCGGCGAGCCGTTGTAGCCGCGGGCGATGTTGAAGCCGTTGAAGAAAATGTCTTGGGTGGCGAAGCCGCGCACCGAGTAGAGCGCCAAGTTCTGCGCGCCGAAGTCGTTCTGCTTGTTGACGCCCGGCACGTAATCGAGCGCCCGCTCGACGCGGGTCGCGGCGGTGTCGCGCAGCACCTCCTGGGGCACGACGTCGACCTGCTGGGGCAGCGAGAGCCGCGGCGTGATCGTCTTTGAGCCGCTGTAGAGATCCTTGACCTGGTAGGTAGGGGCGGCCGTGAAGCTGCCTTCGACTGACAGCGGATCGAGAACGACCGACGCCGCCCCGGCCTCGCTGGGCGAGATCTGAGCAATGGCGGGGGTCATCTCTTGGATGGCGAACGCGAGCGACGCGACGGATGCGCAGCGTCGCCATGGCAGAGTGGGACGAAACACGGGCCTGAGACCTCGGGACGGCAGTGGCACGTCACCGCGAACGAGGCCTGGGCGACCACCTCACGGGTGGCGCTTCGACACCCGTCAGGACACCCCGCCCGACGTGTTTCGCGTGTGACCACGGCTGACGGCAGGTCTCCTGGCTCACGGGTCGTCGCCCTGGCACCGTCTTCCCGGATGAGGCTCATCCAGTGACGTGGTGGTGAAGGGCTCGCCGCTTACAGTTGCGGGGGCAGCCGCGGCTTCAGGTTTGCACCCCACCGCGTTCCCTTTTGATCCCCGAGGGGAACCGTCACGGTCCAGCTAACGCTTCACGAACCCGTGAGTCAACGCGAGCGGATCATCGGTACAGATCCAAGGCAGTCGCTGCCTGCGCTGGCCTCCATCCTCGTTCTAGGATGTGACCACGATCATCCAATCGCAGCTTGGAACGTGCCCGCGCCGATCGCCAAGACAGTGACGTCAACCGCTAGCACGTCAGTTCGCGGTCGCCCTCAGCGCGTGTAGTAATACGTGGCGCAGAGACCAGCATCGCTCTCGCCCTGCGGTTGCGTCTGGCTGGAAAACACCGCCAAGGCGAGCCCTTTACCGGCATCGCTTCGATACAGCGCGATCCATCGTGCCGCTGGTGAGCATAGGGTGTTCCCACGCAGAAGGATCGGGTTGACCTCCCGGGTTACGCGCATGATGCGCGCGGACTTTGGGCCCCCGCTCGTCTCGAAGGCTGCGACGTCGGCTGCGACTGCCAGTGGGAAGGTCTTCCCCGCAGCGACGAGCTTTGACGGCGACAGTTCGATGTCGCCTGTTATGGAGGTCGCCGTCCTGCTGGTAGCTGTCCAGCGTTCTGTCGCGGTGGCAGCAACCGATGTTGCCGTCAACGAGACGAGCAGGACGCCGGAGAATGCGGGACGCATGTGGAACTGCTCCTTGGACTGGTCGGCGCGGTCAATGTGATGCCGATGCCCGTGCTCGCGGCATCACAGCTAGGTTGCAATGGCGATACGTGGGGCGAATTCACCCCGGTGTGAGTGCACAGTTCGGGTTCGTGCTGCATCTGACCTATTGTCAGGATTGTCCGATTTGTCCTCGCGTCGGTGGCGTTGGGTACGACCGACGGTCAGCAGATTGCGTTGTCCGTCCTCCGGCGCACCGACAATAGGGTCAAAAGCGACTGAAGCGTTGGCTTTCAAGCCGCTTGGCCGACCGGTGGCCCCGCCAACTTTGCCTCGGAGACTGCATTTGCCTGGATCCCGAAGTCGATCGAATTGACGCAATACTCGTCGCGCCCGCGCCCCTTGGCGGGACCTTTGCGCTCGGATTTTAGTTCGCGGAGACCAGCCTCGATGACGATTTCGCAGGCATCTTTGCGGAAGGGCGTGTGGGCGAGTCGGCCACTTGCAAAATGCGGAAGCTGCCGCCCGGTGAAGACGCGCCGCTTACGCTCGCGAAGGGCGGCGAGGATCAGCGCAGAAGCGACCTTAATTCTGCCCGTGCTTCGGCTAAGCGTCCTTCGCGTCCAGCGAGCGTGAAGGCGTCGATCAGATCGTGGAGCCCCGTCGAAATCGCCGTGCGATAGGCAATCTGCGCGTAAGCGACATATCGCTCTGGCACTGGCACTGACACGGGAATGCCAGGCCCGTACAACACGATCGCCTGCACCGCCCGCGTGACCAGGAAGCCTGAGATCGCGGACGTCGCCTCGTCGGCGCAATCCGGGCTGGTGACGATGACCTCGCTTCCCTCCGCCGAGCGGTAGGTTTTCGCAACGCCGGTGACAATGGCGAAGCTCGGGTCGATCGTATGCAGAATGTCGAGAATGCTCGACCGCTGGCTTCGATCAGGGATCGCGATCTCCACGGCGGGTCGATCGCTTTGAAACGTCTTGCGGGGTTTTGGCAGACGCACCCCGAGGACGCCGCCGTAGGTCTGGACGGCGGCATCGCCGATGAGAACGGCATGGTCGGAAAACAGTCCGGCACGGGCCAAAGCCTCGACGATCCTTCCCGCCATTCGATCTGGCTTCGGCATCCCGGCTCCGATCAGGGCGCGCACGGTCGTGGCGCGCTCCGCCCGCACCGCCTTGATCCGCTGAAACCGTGCGATCCGCGCCGCCACTGCCGGATCGTCGGCGCGCCCGAGGTAGCGGGCGAAGCGTTGGCCTTGACCGGCAGCGCCGGCACGAGCGCGATAGCCCTGGTAGTACGCATGAAGGGCCGGTGCGCCAGGTCGGTTTCCCCGGACGATGATGCTGCCATTCTCTGGGAATTCCGGATCGAACACGGCATCGCTCCCCTGTTCGGTGAGGTCGGCGTACAGCGTGTGCTGGGCGAGCGAGAGTGGTCTGACCATTGCGAACTTTGGTGTATGCAAATTTTCAGTTTGCATACATAGCCCTGTGCTCGGTGTGCGTCTCAGCAATCGCCGCTCAAGGGCTGTGCCGGTGGGGGCACTACATCGCGACAGTCGCTGCGGCTCGAAAGCCGAACGGCTCAGGGCCGAACCACGTCATCACGGGATCCGGCCCCCAATCGCGTCAGTCTCCCTCATCGGCCGAATGCCACAGGCCTTTGACGCCCCCGCCAAGCGTGGTTCACAGACGAGCAAGCGGAGGGATTCTGGATGGTCACATGGCGTCCGGGCGGCGAGATGTGTCCGGTCTGCGAGGGCGAGGGACGGAGATCGATCTCGTACCCCGCCGCGATCTGCCGCGATTGCGAGACGCATCTCGTCGATTGGGCCGGCCGACCGGTCGATATCGCCAACACGTCCCTCCTCGGGACCGGCATTCAAGTCTCGAACGACGAGGAGGTCGTCGTCGATGACGACACCCCGATCTTCGTCGACGGGATCACCTGCTGGGCGCGGGAAGCCCGCTTCGGGGGTGTGGTAGTCCAACCCGTAGCCAGCTGGCTCAAGCCGCCATTTCCGAGCGAGCAAACTGCTTCGAAAACGCTGGCCTCCTTCGGTTACGACGGGAGGGCGGTGCTCGATGCCTTGATCGCCGCCTCCCCCTGGGGATCGATCGATCAGGCGATCGCATCCCTGTCGGTCTTCGCTCATCCCGACATCGTCGCGGCGACAGGACACCGGGCGGTCTTTCGCACCGTGCGGGGTCGCATGGCGGATCGGGGCGCGATCATCGACGGCGTCATGATCGACGACAATGCGAGCCCGGCGGCGGCCTTCGAATGGAGCACGGGATTGAAGCGCGCCACGACACGCGACCTCACCTGCTGCCACCTCTACGCGAGTTCGAACGATCCAGACGCCTACACAGACCTGCGCAACATCTTCTATGCGCCGAATTTCATCGCGAAGCTCACCGACAGCCAAGCGGGATCGCTCCCGGAGATGCACGCGCTTCACGCCCTGCGGTACCGCGCCTTCGTTCTTCACGGCTATTGTGGGCCAGGCAGCAGGACCCGACCGACCAAACCGGAGCACTACGACAGCCTCGAATGGGCCGACCCAGTGGGGGCCGGCGCGACCGCGGACGGAGTGGAGGCCAAGCTCCGTGCGCGGCTGGCCGACAAACCGAAAGACCGGATCACCAAATCGGTAGCGCACTGCGGTTGGGTGTTCTCCCACAGCGGGCCGGATCCGCTGGTGGTCTACAGCGGCCGCTTATGACGGGCCGGGATCGGCTTCACCCCGCGGCGATGGCTTTCTCAGTTGGTAGGCGATCGCCCCCTCGGACGCAGGCCGAAGCCCGTCTCGACTAGGAAAGACCCACGGGTGCCCCGGCGAGCGCCACGACCCTGCCAATGAGACCCATTCGCGAAACGCGTGGGCGAGTGGCTTATCGAGTGTCAGCGCTTCACCGTTCTGCCAGAGCGTGACGGCCTCCGATGAGACGGCCACCTCAGAGCGTTTGAGGGAGAGGACGCGCGAGAGTGGGAGGCTGAAGATCCGGGCGATGAGGACCGCGATCAGGGCGCGCGCCTCAATGACATCGCGGGTGTTGTGCAAGCGCTTCCGGCATTTGCGGATATCGGCCTGAAGCCGTCTCTTTAAAGCCGCTGGATCCTGGCGCGGTTTAGCGATCGTCAGTTTGGGACCGCCCTCGGATGCGAGGAAGCTCAAAAAACTTTGCAGAGAGGTCCGGTCCCTGGGACGCGCACGCAGCGCGTTGGCGACGTGGTGCTGGCTGAGGTTTGCGATCGGCGCGTCACCGAGTGCCGCCAGCAGAGTAGCGGCGGCCGTCAGGGCAATCCGCTGGCTGACCGGCTTTTGGTCTCGGATCGCGAGGTGATCGCGATAGCGGTAGAGCACGGACCCATGAGGGCCATTGCCATACGTTTTCAAGATGGCCGTGACCCGCTCGTGTTCGGTCAGGGTTCGAAGCCGGGCCTGGTCCCACTCCAGCGCACCGATCGTCGCCCAATAGGCGATCATGGGCGCGACACGTCGGAGATCTTGCGCTCCGAGTGCCGAGAAGACCGCCTCCAGCGCGAGGTCCGTGGGATCTGTAACGTGAAGCGCGATGCGACGGCAGGCGGCGGCTGCGCGGGCGATCCGATCGTCCGCGATCTTAGCCTCGAGCGGGATGCTTCCACTCTTGCAGAACGCCCTGAATAATTCGGCGAGCCACGGGTGGGAGATCGTTCGGGCTTCCGCCCCGATCGCCAACCAGGCAAGACGACGGCGAGTGCAAGGGAAACAGGGAGCATTCCCGGACCCGGGCACGACCGTCTGGCATCTCGGGCACCGATGAGTGAGGCCGACCGCGCAGGCGAGGCACAACCTCGGATTGGCCATGATAATATGTCGGCGGCCACAGACTTCGCAGATCGCACCCATCGCCGCTGTGCCGCCTCCGTGAACGCGAATGACCTCTCTCCGCCGATGCGAAGGGACCGAGGGCTTCGCGCATTCTGTTCACTCTTTGTTCTACATCAAGGTCTGGCGCTGCTCGAAGCTGGCCTTGATCAAGGGGGTGTGGAGAATGGGGATGAACGCATCAGCATGAGGCGCGAATATCTACTAAATTCAGCGATTTAGCCACCGGGTTTGGTACTCGATCAGCGCGCGACAAGACGGCCAAATCGGTCGACCCCCCTCACAGTCTGACGCCAGAAAATGCGCTGTCTGCAAAATCCGCTTTTGCAATCAGCAGAGGAGACCTCTGCGCATCTACGTAGCAGGCGCGCAGCTGCCCAGCGACGTTTGTTCTTGTTTTGTTCGAGGTGTAAATAGGAGGTCACGTGGAACGCGGGCCTAGCGCCTGCGCGTTCGAACTCGAGTTGGGAAAAGCGAGAGACAGGGGCTCGATCGTATCGTCTGGGTTGTCAGCGTCCTTGCGCCCAGCCAATCTCGGCCGCAGCGAACGACACCTGAGGTGGTCGCATTCGCCGCTGGGAGGACAGGTGACAAACACCATTATCCGCGTCGCGATCCACGACCTGACCAAGACCCAGGGAGCTTTTGTCGTCACGCACGGGAAAAGCGATCTGAAGATCACTCAGACCATGCAACGCGTGATCGACGATCTCACCGCCCTCTACGCCAAGCGGACCTCGAAATCTTACGGCAAATTCGCGGTCGATGAAGATCGGCTTCCCACCAAAAAGCATCTTCGCGCCTACCTCGACGCCCAGCCCAGTGATTTTACGACGCTGACCCACAAGATGATGGAAACGCTGAAAGCCCAGGCGGGCTACAAAGGCGCGGCCACCGGCGGCCATGTCTTCTTCGCCCACTTCGAGCGCGAAGAACGGCAGTACCTCCTCATCGCGATCGTCAACGAGAAGCTCGGTGCGTCGATGACAAGCGATCTTGATGTTCGAGATGTCCGCCACCTCGACATGGATGGGTTTCGGTTCGCGGGCCGCATCAACATGACCGGCTGGGATAATGGAGAGGAGCGCTACATCGGCTTCCTGAAGGGTAAGCGGGAAGTCTCCGAGTACTTCAAGGAGTTCCTTGGCTGTGATCTCACGGTCGAGAACCGACGTGACACGACCGATCTCGTCCAGGCTTTGATGGCGTTCGCCACCGATGAAGCCATGGACACGTCGGTCAAGGATGACTTCCTCGCCCGTGCGAAAACCATCTGCGAGCGTTCGGCCAAGGCCCAGGAGGAACTCAGCTTCGAGGCTCTCGCCAACGAATTGAGCCCTCAGGATCCCGAGAGGCTCATGACCGCTCTGGCCAATCCGGATCTGCGCCTCAACGATGGGTTCGTGCCCGATCGCCGAGCCCTTGGATCGCTCGTCAAATTCAAGGGGAAGACCCCGACGTGGAGCATCGAGTTCAACCGAGACGCGATCACCCGCGGCAACGTGCGGTTCAACGCTGAGGACAACACCCTCACGTTGTCGGGCCTGCCCGAGGATCTCACAGCGCAGTTGCGTGCCGAGTACAGCCAAGATGGCTAGGATCACGTTCGACCAACTGACCCTGCTGTATCGTCATATCGCCTTCGATCAGAACGGCGATCAGGGAAGGCTGTCGATTGCGACCCCCGAAGTCCGGAACGTCATTCAACTCATCGAAGATGACCACGACGCGGCCGCTGACGCGGACATCGCTGTGGTTGAGGACGTCGACGCGCTTCGCGTTGGCCAAATCGTATCAGTCCGCGTTGGCCCCCCGCGGACTGCGCTCGGGTCCTTGGTTCGTGACTTCGACGGATTGTTGGATACGCCGGATGCGCGGGTCAAAGAGCCACGCGCTTATTTCGTCATCGACGGCGGTATCACTCCGGACATCGCGCCCTGCCCCGAGCGCTTGGCGACCTATCGCAAGGTCCTTGAGTTCACGAAGCTTGTCGGCGAAGCGGCGGCTTATGTCGATCAATCCAAAAGGGAATTGATCTTCATCAAGGACGGCAAGTTCAGCGTTCCGCTGGCATACACGGCTTCCGACTTGGACCGTGTGAGCGTTTCCGACGCCGACGCCATTCTCAAGGCGTGTGCCGACGAAATTCACCGGGATCAGAAGCTCGCGATCCTCGCCGAAGCCGTCATCGGGATCTGCGCGTCTCAGCCGGTTGCCGGTCGATTTCGACACCTCATCGCGAACCTCGGCGCGGTGAATGAGGAGGTCCGCAACGGCTACAAGCTATTCGCGTCCAGCTTCTCCTACTCGAAGATCCGCAACGAGATCGAAGCCGCGCGCATCGATTATCTCAACAAGATCCACAAAACGATCATCGATATTCAAACTCAGTTGCTCGGCATCCCCGTCGCGACGGTCATCGTCGCCTCGCAGCTGAAAGTCGCATCGGCCTGCGGCGTCGAGTTCTGGATCAACTTCGCCGTCGTCGTGGGAGCGTGGATTTTCGTCGCTCTCTTGGCGATCGCGATCTGGAACCAGTGGGCAACTCTGGCGTCGATCTCCGACGATGTCGCGCGCCAAAAAACCAAGTTTCAGCGGGACTTTAGGGCACTCAGCGATCAATTCGACACGATCTTTGTCACCCTCGCCGGTCGGATCAAATGGCAGCGGCGGTTTCTGGGGTTTGTTGGCGTACTCGCAGTCGTCGGGGCCGGGGTGGCTACGTTCGTTGCGAACCGAGTGACCAACGTTCCGTACATGAGCTGTTTGTCGGTCGAGGGTCCTACGATAGCCACAACGCCTAACCCGCCTGGACAGACGCCTGCCCAACCAAATCCGACGCCGGTCGTGCCGGATAAGCTTCAAGAGAAGTCGGCGACACCTCAAACAAGTCCGGCTCCTATCGCAGCACCACCGATACCGTCGTCAGCCCAACCGAAGGTTCCTCCGGCAGCGTCACCGCAGTCAGGACCGCCTAGAACCGACATCCGGTGATCGAGCCCGGCGGCTTTGCGTTGGGCGTTCGTGCCCAGGGAACAAAATTGGGGCGCGGCTTTAAGGGAGGCGATAAAATAGCCCTATGCCGCCGCCCCCTGTGGGAGGTTCAGTTTTACCCGACTTTATTTTCCCGCTTGTTTCACTCGACTAATTATTTCACCCGACTTTATTTTTTCACCCGACTTTATTCGCCGGACACAACCCGCACGAGTTGAAGTGAGCGCTCACTCCACCGTGACGGATTTGGCGAGGTTGCGGGGCTGATCGACGTCTTTCCCCATCACCACGGCGACGTGGTAGGCGAGCAATTGCACCGGCACCGCGTAGACGATGGGTGCGACGACGGGATCGAGAGCGGGCATGGTGAAGGTCGCCAGCGTTTCGAGCCCGTGCTCGGCCGCTCCCTTGGCATCGCCGATCAGCACGATGCGCCCGCCGCGCGCCGCGACCTCCTGCATGTTCGAGACCGTCTTTTCGAACACCGCGTCATGCGGCGCGATGACGATGACAGGAACGCTCTCGTCGATCAGCGCGATCGGCCCGTGCTTCAGCTCGCCCGCCGCGTAGCCCTCGGCGTGGATGTAGCTGATCTCCTTCAGCTTGAGGGCGCCTTCCAGCGCCATCGGGTAGCTCGTGCCGCGCCCGAGATAGAGCACGTCCCGCGCCTTCGCGACCTCGCGGGCGAGGCCCTCGATGGCCGGCTCGTGCGCCAGCGCGTCGGCCATCAGGCCCGGCGCCTTGATGAGGCCGTCGATCAGCCGCCGCTCGCCCTCGGCATCGAGGGTACCCCGCGCCCGGCCCGCCGCGATGGCGAGGCAGAGCAGCACGGTCAGCTGGCAGGAGAACGCCTTGGTGGAGGCGACGCCGATCTCCGGCCCGGCGAGCGTCGGCATCACGACGGAGGATTCCCGTGCAATGGTCGAGGTCGGCACGTTCACCACGCAGAGCGTGTGCTGGCCCTTCGACTTGGCGTAGCGCAGGGAGGCCAGGGTGTCGGCGGTCTCGCCCGATTGCGAGATGACGAGGGTCAGCCCGTCCTTCTCCAACGGCGCCTCGCGGTAGCGCGCCTCCGAGGCGACATCGATCTCCACCGGCAGGCGGGCGATCTGCTCGAACCAGTAGCGGGCGACGAGCCCGGCATAGAAGGCCGTGCCACAGGCGGTGATGTAGACGCGGCTGAGCTTGGCGAAATCGAAGGGCAAGGCCTCCGGCAGGATCACCCGGCCCTCGGCCATGTCGACGTAATGGGCGAGGGTCCGGCCGACGACCTCCGGCTGCTCGTGGATCTCCTTCGCCATGAAGTGGCGGTACTCGCCCTTGTCGACCCGGAACGCCTGGGTGGCGATGGTCTGGCGTGCGCGCTCGACCACGGCGCCGGAGGCGTCGCGGAACTCGACGCTGTCGCGGGTCAGGATCGCCCAGTCGCCCTCATCGAGATAGGCGATGGCATCGGTGAAGGGCGCGAGCGCCAGGGCGTCGGAGCCGAGATAATTCGCGCCCTGCCCGTAGCCGACCGCCAGCGGCGCGCCGTGCCGGGCGCCGATCAGCAGGTTTTCTTCGCCGGAGAAGATGAAGCCCAGCGCGAAGGCGCCGCGCAGGCGCGGCAGGGCGGCGGCCACGGCCTCGACCGGTCCCTTACCATGATCCATCAGGCGGCTGACGAGTTGGACGACGACCTCGGTGTCGGTGTCGCTCTCGAAGCGGATGCCGTCCGCCTCAAGCTCCTGCTTCAACTCGCGAAAATTCTCGATGATACCGTTATGCACGACGGCGAGACGCGCCGTGGCATGGGGGTGGGCGTTCACCTCCGTGGGGCGTCCGTGGGTCGCCCAGCGGGTGTGCCCGATGCCGATCGTGCCGGTGAGCGGCTGCTCGGCGAGCTTGGCTTCGAGGTTTGCGAGCTTGCCCGAGGCGCGCCGACGCTGGAGGCTGCCATGCTCCAGGGTGGCGATGCCGGCGGAGTCGTAGCCGCGGTATTCGAGCCGCCGCAGCGCCTCGATCACCTGCCCCGCTACCGCGTCGCGCCCGACGATGCCGACGATGCCGCACATATTCCGTCTTCCATTCGCAGGCCCGCCCGGCCGGGGCCGAACCCTTATATGCGGTCGAGGTTACCGCATCGCACTACCCGGTATCCAATACGGTTCCGGGACCCGTCCCAAGACCTGCCCTCATCCTGAGGTGCCCGCTTTAGCGGGCCTCGAAGGAGACCTCCAGGACACTTGGCGATCCCTGGAAGCCTCCTTCGAGGCCGCCGCTCCGCAACGGCACGTCAAGACGAGGTCCTGGGTTGGGATCGCGCCGATCTCGTCACCCTACTCCGCGAAGTCTTCCCCATCGCTGCTGAGCACGCGCTTGATGCTGGCGAGGTGGAGACGGGCGCTTTCGGGATCGCCCTCGCGCATCTGCGCGGCGGCGGCCTTGGCGATGGCCGGATCGACCGGCAGGAGCTTCCGGCCTGTGGAAAGCGCCTTCACCTGCACCTCGGCAGCGCGCTCGAGATAATAGAGGTCGTCCCACGCTTCCGCGATCGTCGGGCCGGTGACCATCACCCCGTGGTTACGCAGGAATACGATGTCGGCGTCACCCAGGGTCGCGGCGATGCGATCGCCCTCGGCCTCATCCAGGGCGAGACCGTTATAGGTGTCGTCCACTGCCGTGCGGCCGTAGAATTTCAGCGCCGTCTGCCCGGCATAGGCCAGGGGTTCGCCCTCGGTCATGCTGAGCGCCGTGGCATAGGGCATGTGCGTGTGGAACGCCGCACGCGCACGCGGAAGGTTCCGGTGCAAGCGGGCATGGATGAAGAAGGCGGTCGCCTCCGGCTGGCCCTCGCCCTCCACCACGCGTCCGTGGAAATCGCAGACGAGCAGGCTCGACGCCGTGACCTCGCAGAAGGCCAGCCCGTAGGGGTTCACGAGGAACAGGTCGTTCCGCCCCGGCACCATGGCCGAGAAGTGGTTGCAGATGCCCTCTTCCAGGCCGTAGCGCGCCGCCATGCGGAAGCAGGCAGCGAGATCCACCCGCGCCTGCCACAGGGCTTCCCGGTCGATGGCGTCGAGGTCGACCTTGCCGCCCTCGACCACGCGGAATTCATGAGCCATGTCGGATCTTCCCTTCGCTGACCGCGATCATCGGCCCTTACGACGTTCCTTGAGCGCCTGAAGCTGCTCGCGCATCGCCACGGCCCGCCCTGGCTTCGTATCCTGCCGACCGCGCGCCACCGCCAGCGCGCCGTCCGGCACGTCTTTGGTGATCACCGACCCGGCGCCGACCAACGCACCCGCTCCCACCGTGACGGGGGCGACGAGGGCCGAGTTCGAGCCGATGAAGGCGCCCGCCCCGATCGCGGTGCGATGCTTGAACACGCCGTCGTAATTGCAGGTGATGGTACCCGCGCCGACATTGGCCTTCGCCCCCACTTCGGCGTCGCCGAGATAGGTCAGGTGCGCGGCCTTCGCGCCCGGCCCCATGCGGGTATTCTTGAGCTCCACAAAGTTGCCGATCTCGGCGCCCTGTTCCAGCACCGCGCCGCCGCGCATCCGCACGAACGGGCCGATCTTCACCCCTGCCTCCAGGCGGACATCGGCCAGATGGGCGAAGGCGCGCACGGTGCAGCCGTCGGCCACGCTCACGCCGGGGCCGAACACCACGTTCGGCTCCACCGTCACGTCGCGGCCGAGCACGGTGTCGTGGCTGAAGAACACCGTCTCCGGGGCGACCAGGGTTGCGCCGCCGAGGAGCGCCGCCCGGCGCAGGCGGGCCTGCACCACCGCCTCGGCGGCGGCGAGTTGCACCCGGTCGTTGACGCCCTGTGCCTCGGCCTCGTCCACCGGCACCACCGCGACCGAGAGCCCGTCCGCCACGGCCAGAGCCACGGCATCGGGGAGATAATATTCGCCCGCCGCGTTGTCGTTGCCGATCCGGTCCAGCAGGGCGAGGGCATGGGCGCCCGACAGAGCCATGAGCCCGGCATTGCACAGGCTCACCTGCCGCTCGGCCGGGGTCGCATCCTTCTCCTCGCGGATCGCCAGGACCCGATCACCCTCGGTGAGCACGCGCCCGTAGCCGGTCGGGTTTTCGGTCTCGAATGCCAGCACCGCGACGGAAGCGCCCGCCGCCAGGGGCGCGCGCAGGCGGGTGAAGGTGGCGGCGGTGATGAGCGGCGTATCCCCGAAGGCGACGATCACGTCGTCGGCGGCTTCCGCGAGCAGGGCGCGGGCGGCGAGCACTGCATGGGCGGTGCCGAGCCGCTCGGCCTGGGCGAAGACGCCCGCACCCGGCGCCTGACGCTCGATCTCGGTGGCGACGTCGGCGCGTCCGGGCTCGGCCACGACGCCGACCCGCGTCGCCCCGGCGGCCTGCACGGCGGCCAGGACATGGCCGAGCATGGTCCGCCCGGCGACCCTGTGGAGCACCTTCGGCAGATCGGAGCGCATCCGCGTGCCCTTGCCGGCGGCAAGGACGATGGCGGTGAGGCTGCGCGGCGAGGGAGATGTCGTCATCACGAAGTCCGATCGAAGGCTCGGCCACGCATGGGCCGAACCGGCCGATCAGGCAAGCACCCGGACGGCTTGGGCGGACCGCTCGCGCCGCCGCTCGATCGAGCTGGGAATGCGCAGGGACTCGCGATACTTGGCCACCGTCCGGCGGGCGATGTCGACGCCCTCGTCCCGAAGCTTCTGCACCAGGGCATCGTCCGAGAGCACGTTGTCGGCGGTCTCGCCGTCCACCAGTTGCTTGATCCGGTGGCGCACGGCCTCCGAGGAATGGGCCGCCGCCCCCGCCGCGCCGGGGATGGCGGCTGTGAAGAAGTACTTCATCTCCAGCGTGCCCCGGCTGGTGCCGATGGCCTTGTTCGAGGTCACGCGCGAGACGGTCGATTCGTGCATGCCGATCGCCTCGGCCACCGTCTTCAGGTTGAGCGGGCGCAAATGCGCGACGCCATGGGCGAAGAAGCCGTCCTGCTGCCGCACGATTTCGGTGGCGACCTTCAGGATGGTGCGCGCCCGCTGCTCCAGGCTGCGGGTGAGCCAGTTGGCGTTCTGCAACGCCTCCGACAGGAAGGCCTTGTCGCCCTCGGCACGGGCGGTGCGCGAGACGCGGGCGTAGTAGCTCTGGTTCACGAGAACGCGGGGGAGCGCCTCGCCGTTGAGTTCGACGAGCCACGAACCGTCCGGCGCGGCGCGAACGAAGACATCCGGCACCAATACCTCTACCGCGCTGGACCCGAAGGCCCGGCCGGGCTTGGGATCGAGGCGCCGGATCTCGGCCAGCATATCCACGAGGTCTTCGTCGTTGACGCCGCAGAGGCGGCGGAGCGCCGCGAAGTCGCGCTTGGCCACGAGGTCGAGGCGGGAGACCAGGGCCTCCATCGCCGGATCGAAGCGGTTGTTCTCGCGAAGCTGGATGGCGAGGCATTCCGCGAGGTCGCGGGCGGCGACGCCCGCCGGATCGAAGCTCTGCACGACGCCCAGCACCTTCGTGACGAGCGCCGGATCCGCCGCGAGCCGTTCGGCCACGGCCTCCACCGTCTCGCGAAGGTAGCCCGCCTCATCGACGGCATCGATGAGGAAGCCGCCGATCAGCCGCTCGATGGGATCGCGTGTGGCGAGGTCGAGCTGCGCGGCCAGATGCTCGCGCAGGCTCACTTCGGCCGTGAGCGTCGCCTCGAAATCGGGGGCCTCGGAATCGAAGCTGCCGCCCGTGTTGCCGTAAGGGGCGGGCGTGAGGCTCAGCATGTCGCCCGCCTCCGACTCGCGGGTGCGGGTCGGGACCTCGTCCTGAAAGACGTTGTCGAGGCGGACGTCATTGTCGCGTTCGATCTCGCCGCGACTCGGGTTCAACTCCTCCGGAGACCACGAATCGGTTTCCGCGCCGTCGAACCCATCCTCTCCCGACGCACCGTCACGGGTATCGGGAGCCTCGGTGGCGTCCCGCTCTGCGGGAGCCTCGGCCTCGGCACGCTCCAGGAGGGGATTGCGCTCAAGCTCCGCCTCGACATAGGCGGCGAGGTCGAGGTGGGAAAGCTGCAGGAGCTTGATCGCCTGCAGGAGCTGAGGGGTCATGACCAGGGCCTGGCCCTGCCGCACCTCCAGCCTTTGCAGCAGACTCATAACCCCGCCCCGATCCGCACTTGCATCTTCATAAGCCAGGCGCGACGCCCCGGCACGGTTCTTGCTTGTCTCTGGTGCCTAATCTTTAGACCGAATGCCGCGGCGCGTCAAAGCCGGGCAACTGCGTGCGTGGTGCGCAACTTTGAAAGGCTTGTGGCCGAACTCTGGCCAAGGGCCCTTAAGGAAGCCTTGAGCCGGTATGAGGCCTGGCCTCAGGGCTCACCGTCAAGTCTCTCAGCTTGTTGCCAAACCGCATCCGGTGTAAGACGCGCCCCATCCCGAAAGAATTCGTTCCGCGAAGGAGCCGTCAGGCATGGCGCGCGTCACCGTCGAAGATTGCATCGAAAAGGTCGAGAACCGCTTCGAGCTCGTCCTGCTGGCGAGCCACCGGGCGCGCCTTCTCGCCGCCGGCGCCCCGCTGACCGTGGACCGTGACCGCGATAAAAACCCGGTTGTCGCCCTGCGCGAGATCGGCGATGGCACGATCACCTCTGAGGACTTGAAGGAGCAGTTGATCCACTCGCTCCAGAAGTACGTCGAGGTGGACGAGCCGGAGGCCGAGGCCGTGCCGCTCCTGTCGAGCTCGCCAGCCGCTGCGGCCCACGCGCCGCAATCGTCCAGCGACGAGGGCGTGCAGTTCGACCGCATGAGCGAGGAAGACCTGCTCCGCGGCCTTGAGAACCTCGCCCCGCCGGTCGAGACCGACGAAGAGGCCGAGTGATCGACCCGGCGATTCGCCGGGCCCCTCAAGGCACATCCTCATTCCGAGCATAAGCGAAGCAATCCAGGGAAGCGTGCCGTCGCAGGATGGAGCGCAGCCCTGGCTTGCTTCGCTGCGCTCGCAATGACGGCAACGGTTCAAAAAAAGCATTCGGCAGGCCGATTGCGGCGCCTTGCCTCTGGTGTCGGCCACCGCATTGCGGGAGAATTTCCCGGCGGCCGAGGGGGCGCGCTGCGTTCAGGAGGCAACGATTTCTCGGCGGATCATGCGCCAGTACGAACTCGTCGAGCGGGTCAAGCGCTACAACCCGGCAGCCGACGAGGATCTGCTGAACCGCGCCTACGTCTATGCGATGCAGGCCCACGGGACGCAGAAGCGGGCCTCCGGCGATCCGTTCTTCGCCCATCCCCTCGAAGTCGCAGCCATCCTCACGGACCTGCATCTCGACGACGCGACGATCATCGCCGCCGTCCTGCACGACACGGTCGAGGACACCGAGGCGACCCTCGATGAGATCCGCCGCCTGTTCGGCGACGAGATCGGCGCGCTGGTCGATGGACTGACGAAGCTCAAGCGGCTCGACCTCGTGTCGAAGCAGGCCGCACAGGGCGAGAACTTCCGCAAGTTGCTGCTGGCCGTCGCGGCGGATGTGCGCGTGCTCCTCGTGAAGCTCGCGGACCGTTTGCACAACATGCGCACCCTTGAGCACATGCGCGACGACAAGCGCCGCCGCATCGCCAAGGAAACCCTGGATATCTACGCGCCCCTGGCCGCCCGCATGGGTATGCAGGAATTGCGCGAGGAACTGGAAGATCTCGGCTTCCGCTATCTCGAACCCGAGATCTACGCGACCATCACCGAGCGCCTGTCGCGGCTGACCGCCAAATCCGGCCGGATGGTCGAGGATATCGAGCAGGTGCTGTCTGAAAAGCTCTCGGCACGGGGCATGGAGGCCGACGTCACCGGCCGACAGAAGCGCCCCTACTCGATCTGGTCGAAGATGGAGCGGAAGTCGCTCGCCTTCGAACAACTGTCCGACATCTTCGGCTTCCGGGTGATCGTGAGGACCCTGGAGGATTGCTACGCGGCGCTCGGCATCGTCCACACGAGCTGGCCCATGGTTCCGGGCCGGTACAAGGACTACATCTCGACCCCGAAGCAGAACGATTACCGCTCGATCCACACGACCGTGATCGGGCCGAAGAGCCAGCGCGTCGAACTGCAGATCCGCACGCAGGCGATGGACGACATCGCCGAATACGGCATCGCCGCCCACGCCCATTACAAGGACGTGAGCGGGCGCGATGTCGAGGGCAGCGTCCACCCGAAGCTGGCCACCGAGAGCGGCGCCTACCAATGGCTGCGCCGCACGATCGAACTGCTCGCGGAAGGCGACAGCCCGGAAGAATTCCTCGAGCACACCAAGCTCGAACTCTTCCAGGACCAAGTGTTCTGCTTCACGCCGAAGGGGCGGCTCATCGCCCTGCCCCGGGGCGCGACGCCGATCGATTTCGCCTATGCCGTGCACACCGATGTCGGCAATTCCGCCGTCGGCGCCAAGATCAACGGCCGGATGGTGCCGTTGCTGCACGAACTCGCGAATGGCGACGAGGTCGAGATCAGCCGTTCGGACGGCGCCTCGCCACCGGCGGCCTGGGAATCCCTGGTGGTCACGGGCAAGGCGCGCTCGGCCATCCGCCGGGCCACCCGCGCGGCGGTGCGGCGGCAATATGCCGGTCTCGGCAAGCAGATCCTGGAGCGCGCGTTCGAGCGCGCGGCCAAGAGCTTCTCCGAGGACAAGCTTCGCGGCGCCCTGCCTCGCCTCGCCCGGTCGTCCGTCGAGGACGTCTTCGCCGCTGTGGGGCGCGGGGAAATGTTCTCCGGCGACGTGGTACGCGCGGTCTATCCCGACCACCGGGATGAGCGCCGCCCCACCCCCGGGCAGGCGCCGGTCAACGGCGCGGGGCGGCTCGTCCGCTCTCCCGACCAGACCATGCGCCTGACCTTCAACGGGTCGGACGAGGCGTCGATGGACGCGATCCCGATCCGCGGTCTCGCGGGCGACCTGCCGGTGACCTTCGCCCCCAATGGCGGCGCCGTTCCCGGCGACCGGATCGTCGGCATCCTCACCCCCGGCGTCGGCGTGACGGTGTATCCGATCCAGTCGGCGGCCCTCGCCGCCTTCGACAACGAGCCGGAGCGGTGGCTGGACGTGCGCTGGGATACGGAAGCCTCGAGCAGCGAGCGCTTCCCCGCGCGGCTTTCGCTGCAATCCATCAACGAGCCCGGCGTGTTCGCGCAGATCGCTCAGGTGATCGCCGACCATGACGGCAACATCGACAACATCTCGATGAAGCGACGGACGCAGGACTTCACCGACATCACCCTCGACCTGTCGGTCTGGGATCTCCAGCATCTCAACGCCATCGTCGCGGAGCTTCGCAGCAAGCGCCCCGTCAGCAGCGTCCAACGCGTAAATGGATGAGAGAGACCAGTTATTTTTGAAACTCTAGGTTGGCTCTAGAGCCAACTTGACTCATTGAAGACTGTCCGCGATTTTGAGAAGCGCCTGAACAGCGTGTCGTGCCTCTTATCGTATGTTTGCTCCTTCAATTGCGTGAGAGTCATTTAGCAATCATTTAGCGGTCGGTGAGAAGACAAAGCCGAACGCCAGATATTCATCATCTCGTTCTTTGGAAAGTTATTCATGTCATCAGCACAAAGGTGCGCCGTCTTCATTGATGGCGCCAATCTCTATGCGACCACCAAAGCTCTCGGCTTCGACATCGATTACAAGAAGCTCCTGAAAGATTTTCAGACCCGCGAAAACCTTATCCGCGCCTTCTATTACACGGCGATGATCGAGGATCAGGAGTACTCGTCGATTCGTCCGTTGGTCGATTGGCTCGATTACAACGGATACCGGGTCGTGACCAAGCCGGTGCGGGAATTCACGGATTCCGCCGGCCGCCGCCGCTTCAAGGGCAACATGGATATCGAGTTGGCGATCGACGCCCTCGAACTCGCCCCGCGCCTCGACCACATGGTGTTGTTCTCCGGCGACGGCGATTTCCGCTCGCTGGTGGAGGCGATGCAGCGGCGCGGCGTCCGCGTCACGGTGATCTCCACCATCCAGACGCAGCCCGCGATGATCTCCGACGAGTTGCGCCGTCAGGCCGACGAGTTCGTAGATCTCTCTTCCCTCGCCTCCCGGATCGGGCGAGAGCCGAGCGAGCGTCAGGCTCGTCCCACCGGCGAGTCCCCGACCCGCCACCGGGCGGAGCCGCGTGGCGCGACCCTGGAAAACCGCTACGGCATCCGCCAGCCGGATCAGGACGACGAGTGACGAGACGGGCGGGACCGGGAGAACCGGTTCCGCTTATTTCGCACCCCGGCGAAGGTCGCCGTCGATGAGAAGCGCGCTGCGGCTGTCGAGGCGGGTGCGGTAGACCTGAAGGTTCTCCATCACCCGTTGGACGTAGTTGCGCGTCTCCGTGAAGGGGATGCGCTCCACCCAGTCGATCACGTCGACATCGCCCTTGCGCGGATCGCCGTAGGCGTCGATCCACTTCTTCACGTTGCCGCCGCCCGCATTGTACGAGGCGAAGGCGAGGATGTAGGAGCCGCGCCAATCCTCCATCAGCTCGCCGAGATGGGCTTGGCCCAGCTTGGCGCAGAAGGCCGGGTCGCTCGTGAGGCGGTCCGGGTCGAAGGCAGTGGAGACGCGCTTGGCCGTCCGCATGGCGGTGGCGGGCATCATCTGCATCAGCCCCCGCGCCCCCACGCCCGAGCGCGCCCGCGGATCGAACTGACTCTCCTGCCGCGCGATGGCATAGACCATCGCCCGCTCGACCTGCGGCACGGCGGTGAAGGTCTCGTAGGCCGGAATCCCGATGGTCGGGAACGCATGCGCGTCGAGGGGCAGGCCCCGGTGCAGGGCGAGCTTGCCCACTGCCACCAGGGCTCGTGCATCCTTGGTCTCGGTGGCGACGTCCCCGAGCGCCTGCAACTCGCGAGGGTCGTTCAGAGCCCGCGCGGAATCGATGAAGAGCGGCAGCGCGAGGTCCGTGAGACCGGCCTGCTCCAGCAGGCGCAGGGCACGGACCGACAGCCTGTCTTCGAAACCCTGCCGCTCGGCACCCTCCAGAGCCGGGGCGGCCCGCAGCGGCAGGCTCGTCTGCCCGAGCTTTGCCCGCGCCACCTGCCCGTAATAGGCGACGGGCTGCGCCGCCGCTTTCTCGAAGAACCGCCGCGCCTCGTCCGCCCGGCCAGCAGCCTCGGCGGCGCGGCCCTGCCAGTAGGCACCGCGCGCCAGGGAGTTCGGACTCTCGGCCAGCGCCGCGACCTGCGCGAAATGCCCCGACGCCCGATCGGGATCGTTGAGGAAGCGCAGGGCGATCCAGCCCGCGTGGAACTCGGCCTCGATCTTCTTTTCGGGGCTGCGGGAGCCGTGGCCACTCACCACCGCGTAGGCGGTCTTGGCATCGCCCGCATCGAGAAGCTTGCGGGCGACGATGCGGCGCTCGACCCACCATTCATCGCCATCGACCAGCACGTCCGGGTTGGTCGGGGCGTTGGCGAGCACGGCAGCGGCCTCCACCGGCTTGTCGGCCCGGCGGAAGAACTGCGCCTTCGAGAAGAGGTAGGATGTGTCGGTGCGCAGCGACGGCGGCACGGCGGCGAGCGCCGAGGCGGCGCCGGAACTCTTGTCCTCCACCGCCCGGCGAGCCCGCACGAGGCTGGCATAGCCACCCCCGGCATAGCCCGCCGCACGGCCCGCCATCTCCCAGTCCTCCTTCAGGAGCGCCCGCTCCATCCGGTAGCGATGGTCCTGCCTGGTGAGCACGGCGGGAAAGGCGTCCTGCACCTTCGCTTCGAGGTTGCGACCGAAGCCCTCGCTCCGCCACAGGTCGCGCACGAGGTCGGCCGCGTCGGCTTCGAGCCCATCGGCGCGCAGCGCCAGCGCGAGGGCGAACTTGCCCGGCGCGCTCGACGGCTTGGCCGTGGCGAAGAAGGCGCGCACGGTGGCGGGCGCCTTGCGCTCGCTGAGAAGAGTCTCTTCCGCCCGGCGGCGTAGCAGCGGGCCGCCCGGCCAATCGGGATTGGCGCGGGTGAAGGCCACCGTGCGCTCGAAGCCGATTCCGGCGCCAGCGCGAATGGCCACCCATTGCAGCAGGGCGCGCACGGCGGGATCAGAGAAGCCCTCGCTCATCCGGTCGCCATCGGCGACCTTGCCCTTCCGGTAGAGGTCGATCGCGCCGCGCAGGAGCGTCAGGTCGGTCTCGCCGGATATCTTGGGCCGGGCGATGTCCGGCACGTCCGGCACCGGCGCGGCGGGCGCCACGGCCGCATCCGGCAGGGGGAAGGTGATCGGCGCATCGGGATCGGCGGAGGCGTAGGCCGAGGCGGCGGCGGGCCTGTGCTCGGCCTCCTCCGCGACAGCCTTGGGCGTCTCCAGCGCCGACTCGGCGCTCTCCTGCGCGTGCAGGGCGGAGGCTTCCGGCCCCGCCGCCCCGGCGAGGTTCGGCCCCGTCAGGGCCGCCCCGGCACCCGCCGCGAGGGCGAGAAGCGTGAGGTGCGGGCGCTTCCAGGCGATGGCTCGGATCACGACCTCACCCCTCCGCAACGGCAGCAAGAAGGACACAGCTTGGACAATCAGTGATTAAGAGCCCGTTAACCGTGTCCGGGATCCGTTTGCGAAGGCGCGCGCGAACCCCTATGTCTGCGCGCTCGCGCCGGATGGGCGCGGGTAAATCGCGGCGCCACGACCGCAAGATTCCCCTGGGACGCCTGAGATGACCGAGACGACCGCCCGCTTGCGGGGCTCGATGACCGCGTTGGTGACGCCGTTCCGCGATGGCGCCTTCGACGAGCAGGCTTTCCGAAAGTTCGTGCGCTGGCAGATCGAGCAGGGGACGCACGGCCTCGTCCCCACCGGCACGACCGGCGAGAGCCCCACGCTCACCCATGCCGAGCATGACCGTGTGGTCGAAGCCTGCATCGACGAGGCGGGCGGGCGCGTGCCCGTGGTGGCGGGCGCGGGCTCCAACTCCACGGCCGAGGCCATCGAGCGGGCGCAGCACGCCGAGCGTGCGGGCGCAGATGCCGTCCTCGTGGTGACGCCGTACTACAACAAGCCAACGCAAGGCGGTCTCTACGCCCATTTCAAGGCGATCAACGATGCCATCGGCATTCCGATCATCATCTACAATATCCCGCCCAGATCCGTCATCGACATGAGCGTCGAGACGATGGCCCGGCTCTTCGAACTGAAGAACATCGTCGGCGTGAAGGACGCGACCGCGAAGATCGACCGCGTCAGTGCTCAGCGACAGGCCATGGGCGGCAGCTTCGTCCAGCTTTCGGGCGAAGATGCGACGGCGCTCGGCTTCAACGCCCAGGGCGGCCATGGCTGCATCTCGGTGGTGTCGAACGTCGCCCCGCGCCTCTGCGCGGACCTGCAGGACGCCTCTCTCTCGGGCGACTACGCCAAGGCCCTGACCATCCAGGACCGGCTGTTCCCGCTTCAAACCAACCTGTTCGCCGAGGCCAATCCCGGCCCGGTCAAGTACGCGCTGTCGCGGCTCGGCTTCATGAGCGAGGAGCTTCGGCTTCCCCTCGTGGCGATCTCGGCGGAAACCCGTCGCCTCGTCGATGCCGCCCTACGTCATGCCGGCCTGATCGAAGGCTGATCGAGACAGAGAAAGACCGCATCGCATGGCGCCGAAGACGGAGCCCGGACGGCGCGTGGTGGCCGACAACCGCTCCGCCCGTTACCATTATTCCATCGAGGACACGTTCGAGGCCGGCATCGCCCTGACCGGCACCGAGGTGAAATCCCTGCGCAGCGGCAAGGCGACGCTGGGGGAGGCCTATGCCGGCCCCTCCGGCACCGATCTGATGCTCTTCAACGTGTTCATTCCGGAATATCTGGAGGCGAACCGCTTCAACCACGACACGAAGCGGCCCCGACGCCTGCTGCTGCACCGCCGCCAGATCAACAAGCTGATCGGCGCCACGCAGCGCCAGGGCTACACGGTCGTCCCGCTGAAGATCTACTTCAACGAGCAGGGCCGGGCGAAGGTCGAACTCGGCCTCGGCAAGGGCAAGCAGGCCCATGACAAGCGCGAGGCGACGAAGGAGCGCGACTGGAAGCGGGATCAGGCCCGCTTGCTGCGCGACCGGGGTTAAAGCGCATTCCGACGGAGTGAATACCGCTTCGTCGCAAGAATGCGCGCCATAACAAAAGGCTCGAGCAACGGGGAGAGCGAGATGAGCGCCAATCCGAACACGCTGCCGGACAACCTGCCGGTGCCGGAGGACGATGGCGCCGCCGCCCACCTGCGCGGCTCACGCCTGCCCGATGTGGCGCTCCGTGCCACCGATGGCAGCACCATCTCCCTGGCCAAGCTGAAGGGTCGCACGGTGGCCTACGCCTATCCGCGCACCGGCGAGCCGGGGAAGCCGACCTTCACGCCCGATTGGGACGCGATCCCGGGTGCGCGGGGCTGCACTCCGCAATCCTGCGATTTCCGCGATCATTTCAACGACCTGAAGGGTCTCGGGGTCGATCACGTCTACGGACTGTCGACGCAGACCAGCGCCTACCAGCAGGAAGCGGTCTCGCGGCTGCACCTGCCCTTCGCGATCCTCTCCGATGCGCACCGAGCCCTGACGATGGCGGCCCGGTTGCCGACCTTCGCGGCTGGCGGTGAGACCCTGCTCAAGCGCCTCACCCTGGTGATCGACGATGGCGTCGTCACGCATCTGTTCGATCCGGTCTTCCCGCCGGATCAGAGTGCCCGGCAGGTCATCGCCTGGCTGGAAGAGAGCCGCCAGGCCTGAACGGGCTCTCGTCGGCGCCGTCACGCCCCTCCCTGCTCAGCAGGAACACGCCCTGCGCGCCGAACAGGTTCCACACCCACCACGGTAGGGCGAAGCGCATCGCGCGCCCGCGCGAGTCGAGCGCCGCCGCCGTCTCGATCCGCGCGCCCAGCACCCGGCACAGGCCGACGAAATCGCGGATGGTGCAGTGATGGATGTTGGCGGTCTCGTACCACGCGTCGGGCATGAGATCGGTGACCGGCATCCGCCCGCGCAGGGCGAGCTCGGTCCGCACGCGCCAGTGCCCGAAATTCGGGAAGGAAATGATGACATGCCGCCCGATGCGCAGCAGGTGCTCCAGCACCTCGCGCGGCTGGCGCGTCGCCTGGATGGTCTGCGACATCACCACCACGTCGAAGGCACCGTCGGGGTAATTCGCGAGATCGGTATCCGCGTCCCCCTGGATCACCGGCAGGCCGCGGGCGAGACAGGCATTCACGCCCTCCCGCGACAGCTCGATGCCGCGCCCGTCGATGCCCCGCCGGTCGCGCAGCAGCGCGAGCAGGGCGCCGTCGCCGCAGCCGATATCGAGCACCCGCGCCCCGGCGGGCACGAGATCGAGCACCACGAGGTGATCGACGCGGGCGCCCGCGCCCTCGCGTGGCAGCTCCTCCGCCGCCTCCCAGGGGCGGGCCTTCGGCGTCCCGCCGCTCACAGGCCACGCGCCCTGGCGGCCGCGTCGATGAAGCCCCGCGCGGCCGCGAACATCGCCGGCTCATCGAGGAGGAAGGCGTCGTGGCCCTTGTCGGTCTCGACCTCCACGAAGGCGACGGGCGCCGCCGCCGCGTTGAGCGCGTGAACGATGACCCGCGAATCGGCCGTGGGGAACAGCCAGTCCGACGTGAAGGAGATCACGCAGAAGCGGGTCGTCGTGCCCCTGAAGGCGTTGGCGAGCACACCGCCATGGTCAGCCGCGAGGTCGAAATAGTCCATCGCGCGGGTGAGGTAGAGATAGGCGTTGGCGTCGAACCGCTCCACGAAGCTCAGGCCCTGGTGGCGAAGGTAGCTCTCGATCTGGAAATCGGCGTTGAACGAGAAGGTCGGCGCCGAACCGCCCTGAAAGCGGCGGCCGAACTTACGGTGGAGCGCGGGCTCCGACAGGTAGGTGATGTGCGCGCCCATGCGCGCGACGCCGAGCCCCTTGGAGGGCCGCGTGCCCTCTTCGAGGTAGCGGCCATCCATCCAGGCGGGATCGGCCATGATCGCCTGCCGGCCGACCTCGTGGAAGGCGATGTTCTGCGCCGAATGGCGTGCGCCCGTGGCGATCGGCATGGCGGCGAACACGCGCTCGGGATAGAGCGCCGCCCATTGCAGGACCTGCATCCCGCCCATCGAGCCGCCGATGCAGAGGAACAGCCGGTCGATGCCGAGATGATCGAGCAGCATCGCCTGCGCCCGGACCATGTCGCGGATCGTCACCAAGGGAAAATCGAGCCCGTAGGGCTTGCCGGTCGCCGGATCGATCGAGGCCGGGCCCGTCGTGCCCATGCAGGAGCCGATCACGTTCGAGCAGACGACGAAGTAGCGATCGGTATCGACCGGCTTACCGGGACCGACCAGGGTTTCCCACCAGCCGGGCTTTCCCGTCACCGGGTGGGTATGCGCGAAATGCTGATCGCCGGTCAGCGCGTGGCAGATCAGAACGGCGTTGGACCGGTCCGCATTCAGGGTGCCTGCGGTCTGGTACGCGATCTGGAACGGCGCAAGGCGCACGCCCGCATCCGTCAGGAGCGGCCTGTCAGGACCGAAGCGCGCCACGAGGCTCTTCGGATCGAGGGATTGCGAGGCCTCCGCGACAGGCGGGGCCATCCGTTCGGGGGCGTCCGGCCCGGGGGCCGTGTCCAGTCGGGTATCCATGTCCGGGTCTTCGACGGCGCCGCCGTCAGCGGAACGCCCTGCGGCACAGGCCGGAGGTAATCGCCCACCCCCGCAGCGTCAACGCGGTGGCGCCGCTGCTTCAGCGGATCGCGGTGGCACAGGCCACGAAGACGAGCCCGACACCGGCCGCCGTGATGAACCCGTTCGACAGGGAGCCCTTGTCGCCCCGTCGCAGACGCAACTCAGCCGCCACGGAGACGAGAATTCCGAGAACGAAGAGCATGCTTGGAAGGCAATCGTCCAGCATCGTTGGCGCACCCCGTGCGGACCCGGCGCCCAACAGGCGAGCGGGAAAAGGGCATTACGGAAAGACAACAGGCCGAAACATGGCCGGTGCCCCGCGACATTTCTTCCGGGCCCCGTGAAATCTCGCCCTCACACGGATCTGGCAGACGCATCGTCGCGGAACGGCCGAGCTTCACCGCCGGGCGAAATGCTGTACAGGGACCGCATCGTCGCATCCGAAACGCCGATTGGCCTCCTGGCATGTCCTCCGACCCGAAGCCCGTCTCCCAGAACCGCCCCGAACCGCGCCCCGGCGTGATGGCGGTGGACCTTTACGTACCCGGCAAGAGTGGACGGCCCGGTCCGGGCAAGGTCTACAAGCTTTCCTCGAACGAGACGCCGCTCGGCCCGAGCCCGGCGGCCGTCGCCGCGCTGCACGAGGCCACGACCAAGCTCGAAACCTACCCGGACGGGCAGGCCACCGTGCTGCGCACGGCCATCGCCAAGCGGTTCGGGCTCGATCCGGCGCGGATCGTCTGCGGCGCGGGCTCGGATGAGCTGCTGTCGCTGCTGGCCTATGCCTATTGCGGGCCGGGGGCCGAGGGCATCTACTCGGAGCACGGCTTCCTCGTGTACCGGATCGCGATCCTCGCCTCCGGCGGCACGCCCGTGGTCGCCCCCGAGCGCGACCTGACGGCCGATGTCGATGCGATCCTCGCCCGCGTCACGGAGCGCACGCGGATCGTCTACGTCACCAACCCGAACAATCCGACGGGCACCTATCTGCCCTTCGAAGAGATTCGCCGCCTTCACGCGGCTCTACCGCCGCACGTGCTGCTGGTGATCGACGGCGCCTATGCCGAATACGTGAAGGCGAACGACTACACGGCCGGGCTCGAACTCGCGCTCGAAGCCGAGAACGTCGTGATGACGCGGACATTCTCGAAGATCTACGGCCTCGCCGCCGTGCGGATCGGCTGGATGCTCGCCCCCGCCCACGTGGCCGACGCGGTGAACCGCATCCGGGGCCCGTTCAACATGTCGAGCCTCGCCATCGCGGCGGGCGCGGCGGCCATCGCGGACGAGGGCCACATGGCCGCTGCGGCCGCCCACAATGCCGAATGGCTCCCCAAGCTCACGGAAGGCGCGCGGGCGCTCGGCCTGACCGTGACGCCGAGTGTGGCGAACTTCGTGCTGATCCACTTCCCCGACGAGCCCGGCCGTACCGCCGCCGATGCCGACGCGTTCCTGACCGAGCGCGGCCTGATCACCCGGCGCGTCACCGCCTACGGGCTGCCCCACGCCCTGCGCGTGACGGTGGCGGGCGCGGAGGCCAACGAGGCCTTCCTCGCCGCGCTCGGAGATTTCGTGCGAGGCACCGGTGCCTGAGGCCGCGACCGCCACGCCGGTCTTCGGCCGGATCGCCATCGTCGGCCTCGGACTGATCGGCTCCTCCATCGCCCGTGCGGCGCGGCGTTACGGCCTCGCCGGGGAGATCGTCGCCGTCGATGCCGACGAGGCCGTACGGACCCGGGTCCGCGAACTCGCCATCGCCGATGTCGTCACGGGGGATCCGGCCGAGGGCGCGGCGGGCACCGACCTCGTCGTGCTCTGCGTGCCGGTGGGCGCGATGGGCCCGGTCGCGGAGGCCATGGCGCCGCATCTGAAGCCCGGCGCCATCGTGTCCGATGTCGGCTCGGTGAAGGGCTCGGTGGTCGCCGCGATCCAGCCGCATCTGCCGGAGGGCGTCCATCTGGTGCCCGGCCATCCCATCGCGGGCACGGAATATTCCGGGCCGGATGCGGGCTTCTCGACCCTGTTCGCCGGACGTTGGTGCATCCTCACCCCGCCGGAGGGCACGCCCGAGGACGCGGCCGAGCGCGTGCGTGCCCTATGGGAGGGCATGGGCGCGCTGGTCGAGACCATGAGCCCCGAGCACCACGACCTCGTGCTCGCCATCACGAGCCACGTGCCGCACCTGATCGCCTACAACATCGTCGGCACCGCCGCCGATCTGGAAGCGGTGACGCAATCCGAGGTGATCAAGTTCTCGGCCAGCGGCTTTCGCGACTTCACCCGTATCGCCGCCTCCGACCCGACGATGTGGCGCGACATCTTCCTGAACAACCGCGACGCGGTGCTCGAAATGCTCGGGCGGTTCAATGAGGATCTCGCGGCACTGGCCAAGGCCGTGCGCTGGGGCGATGGCGAGGCCCTGCACGCCATGTTCACTCGCACCCGCGCCATCCGCCGCAGCATCGTCGCGCTGGGACAGGACACGGCAGCTCCGGATTTCGGCCGCCCACGCCCGGCGGAGGACGGCGCAAAGGCGTGACGATCCCTGAGCCCGATCTGAACCGACGTCGAACCAGGGTTATAGAAGATACCCTGGGGTTGCCGATGCTTCACCACATCGCGCTCAGTACAGCGGCGGCACCCGCACGTTCGGCAGCGGGAAACCGCTGAACAGCACCTGTCCGCCCACGAGCTTGAGGGGCGGCAGCGGCTTGAGCGGCGGGCCGGAGCCCTGGGGGGCCTGATCCGGCCGCGCCGCGCCCCGGCCAAGCCCGAGCAGGCCGCCGACCAGTTGGCCGACCAGCGCCCCCTCCTTCGAGCCGAAACGCTGGCCGACGATGCTGCCGATCAGCGCATCGACCCCTGCGGCACGCAGATCGATCTGGCCGGTGGGCCGGTGCGCGTCGTCGAGGGCGATCTCACCCTTGGCCTGGACGCGCTGGTCGCCCTTGGCGAGCGCGAGGGAGGTCAGTTCCAGGACACCGCCCGCTTGGCGCCATGTCTCCAGTTCGCGCGGCAGGGCGCGGGTGCCGATCACCGTCGCGCGGGTGATCGTGGCATCGAGGGAGGCGTCGACCGGCGCGCCGCTGCCGGTCAGCGCGTCGAGCGCCGGGACCGCCGCTTGCGACAGCTGGAGGTTCGTATCCACGGCGCCATCCGACGCGTAGCGGGCGGGTGACGGCCGGGCGTGAAGCTCGAGGTGCCGCCCCTGCACGGTGATCGGCTGCGGCTCGGCACCTGCAACGCTCACCTTCGGCGCGTCGACCACCAGTGAGGCGCGGGTGAAGCCGTCGGCCGTGCCATGGAAGCTGCCCTGAAGCGCCCCCCACGACGCGTCACCGGTCAGAGCGCCCTGCTCGGCGTGGAACGGTCCCTTGCTCTCGAACACGACCAAGCGGGGTTGATAGATCTGCGACACCACGGTCGTCGGGCCGAGGCGGAAGCTGCCGTCCGAACGGCTGAGGGCCAACTCGGCGCATCGCAGTTCGAGGCGGAAGGGGAAGCCGGTCAGGCTGCGATCCTGGCATGTCCAGGTTCGGCCTGCCGACGCCTCACGGGCCATCCAGGCGTCCATCTCGCCCTCGGCCTTTCCGCGGATCCAGAACCACGCCCCCGACCATGCCGCCACGATGAGGGCGAGGAGGATGTAGGGTAGGAACAGCCCGAGCCGCCCCCGCCGCCGGGTGCGAGCCTGTAGCTGCGCCGTCCCGTTGCGGCCGTCCATCCCCTGCGTCATGCGCGCCGTCCCTCCCCAGGGCCGTCAATCCAGGCCGGGGGCCTATCCCGCCAAGCCGCCGCGGCGCAAGGGGTCGTGACAAGCGGCCGTGCCGTCGCCGAGGCAGATCGCCGAGGCAGACCGCCAAGTCAGATTTGGCGCGGCTCGGCCGTCTCCGAGCGGAGGTCGTCCACGATGGCGCCGCGCTCGCGCTCGTCTTCGGCGAGGCGGTGGATATGGAGCTCGGTCGCTCCGCCCTTGCGCACGCGGTCCAGCCAGACCCTCCGCAGGTGCTCGCGTGGGCTTTCCCCCGAACTCGCCACCGAGACCATCTGCGCGATGCCCGACCCGTCGCGCCGCACGGCGATCGCCACCGAATCAGACATGTCCTCGGGGTCGAACTCGACCGCAGGATGCACGCCCACGACGTAGCGGCGGCCCGAGCGGCCACGCCAGGCTGACAGGGCCAGGGCCGGAGAGCCCCGAAGGCCTTGAGCCGTCCTCAAACGTTCCTCACGCACGTCCTGCCTCCGTAAGCGATCGTCCTTCAGGTCGCGGAGCGCGGCCGACCAGGACAGGGCCCGTCTGTTCGTCATTTGTTCTCAATTAGAACGTGTTTTCCACAGGCGTCAAGGACGCTGAGGCGCTAACGGAGATGTGGTGTCGGGAGGAGTTATCCACAAGGCTGGAGGAGGTCCTCCGCCGGGGTTTCAATGGCGCTGTGAGGCCGCCGGGGCCTCCTTCACGGAGACCTCGTAAGCCGCCCCCGACAGACCCGAGAGACCATTCCCGATGAGGGCATTCGAGGCAGTTTCGATCCGCTCCTGAACCAGGGCCTGAAACTCCATCCGGGGCAGGCCGGGGGCGATGGGAGGCAGGATGTCGATGATCGCCTTGCCCGGCCGCCGCATGAAGCCGTTGCGCGGCCAGAACAGGCCGGTGTTCAGGGCAATCGGCAGGCAGGGCACGTTCAGCGCCGTGTAGAGATGCGACAGACCCTGCTTGTAGGCGGGCGGGGCACCCGGCGGACGGCGCGTGCCCTCGGGGAAGACGATAAGCTGCGCGCCGTCGCGGATGGCGTCGGCCGCGGCGGCGTTCATCAGGCTCATGGCCCGCGTGCCCTTCGAGCGGTCGATCGCCACCATGCCGCCGCGCCGGAAGAACCAGCCGACCAGCGGGATCGCCAGAAGCTCTTTCTTCAGCACATAGGCGAAGTGCGGGAACACGATGCACAGCGCCAGGGTCTCCAGCGCCGACTGGTGCTTGGCCGCCACGAGAATCGGGCCGGGCGGGATGTTCTCGAGCCCCCGGAACTCCACCTCGGTGCCCGCGACGACCCGCATGAACCACAGGGTGGTCCGCGCCCAGACCCGCGCCACGCGCAACACACCCGGCCTCGACACAAGGAACGGCAGGCCCAGAATGGCGACCACCGTCGTCGTCAGGTAGAAGCAGAGATTGAAGGCGAGGGAGCGCAGGGCGAGCATCGGCTCCCTTTAGCGCGGGGTCTGCCCTGCTTCCAAGGGCGCGTTTCCGGCGCTGCGGCCCGCGATCAGCCAATAGACCAGCCCGGCACATCCGCCGACCACGAACAGGATGAGCGTCAGCCGCGCCTCGGCTGCTGCAAGGCCGGATGCGCCGGGCCTGGGCGCCCCGCGCATCAGCCAGGGCAGGGCCGCCGTGAGCAGGCCGCAACCGCCGCCGTACCAGACGAGGCTCCGGGCTCCCGAGACCTCACCCGCGAGCCCTACCAGGGCGGGGGGAACGAACAGCAGCACGAACAGAGCCTTCGCAAGCCCTGCGACGAGGAGAAGGAAGCCTTCGGGCGGCAATCCGGCGGCGAGGTCGCCGAGCGCGACATCGAGACCCGCCAGCGCGCCGTTCGTCAGCCACGCATTCGCCCCCGGATCGAACAGGAGCGCAACGCTCAGCGCGATGCCCCCCGCGGGGACCGCGAGGAGCAGAGCGAAGGCACCGAGGAGGATGCGCCCGAGAAGGCGCATCAGGTGTGGGCGGGCGTCGCCCCTCCCCCACCATGGTCGGACTTCTTGCGGCGGAAGCTGCCGAGCCAGATCGAGAAGTGGCGGATCACCACGTAGAAGACCGGGGTGAGGAACAGGCCGAAGAAGGTCGCGCCGATCATCCCGAAGAACACCGCCGTGCCCAGCGCCTGACGCATCTCGGCGCCCGGCCCCGTCGCGATCACCAGCGGCAGGGTGCCGAGGATGAAGGCGAAGGCGGTCATGAGGATCGGCCGGAGGCGCAGGCGGCAGGCTTCCACCGCCGCCTCCACCGGCCCACGCCGCTCACGCTGCTCGATGTCGTGGGCGAATTCCACGATCAGGATCGCGTTCTTGGCCGCGAGACCGATGAGCACGATCAGACCGATCTGGGTGAGGATGTTGTTGTCCTGACCCCGGAATTGCACGCCGCCCAAGGCCGCGAGCACCCCTGTCGGCACCACCAGCAGAATCGCCAGGGGCAAGGCCCAGGATTCGTACTGCGCGGCGAGCACGAGGAAGACGAGAAGCACGCCTAGCGCGAAGACGTAGGCAGCCGTGCCGCTCGCCGCCTTCTGCTGATAGGCGATCTCGGTCCAGTCATAGGCGAAGCCGTCCGGCAGGGCCTTCTTGGCGAGGTCCTCCATCGCCTGGAGCGCCTGACCGGTCGAGACGCCGGGCTTGGCCACGCCCTGCACCGGCACCGAGTAGTACAGGTTGAAGCGCTGCACGATCTGCGGACCGGCGACAGTGCGCACGCTCGCGAGCGTCCCCATCGGCACCAGCGCCCCGGTCGAGGACCGGACCTTGATCTGCGAGATATCCTGCTCGGAGGTTCGGAACTGCGCGTCGCCCTGCAGGCGCACCTGATAGATGCGGCCCAGCGTGTTGAAGTCGTTCACATAGGTACCGCCGAGATCCGCCTGCACCGACGAGAAGACGTTGGCCAGTGGCACGTTCAGCATTCGCGCGATGGTGCGGTCGATGTCGAGGTAGAGCTGCGGCGTGTCGTTGCCGAAGGTCGTGAACACGCGCGTCACGTCCGGGCTCTGGTTGGCCTGGGCGATCAGCTCGCCCGCTGCCGCCAGAAGACCATTGATGTCGGAGGATTGGCGGCTCTCCACCTGGAGCTTGAAGCCACCGCCCTGACCGAGACCACGCACCGGAGGCGGTGGGATGACGATGACCCGCGCCTCCTGGATATTGGCAGTCGCCTTCATCACGTCACCGGTGATGACCGCCGCGCTGCGCCCATGCTCCGCGCGCTCCTTCGCCCCCTTGAGGGTGAGGAACATCACCGCCGAGTTGGTGGTGTTGGTGAAGGTCGCGCCGTCGAAGCCCGCGATGATGACGGCGTTGGTGATGCCGTCGACCTTGCGCGCCTCGGCCGCCGCCCGCAGCACCACGTTCGTCGTGCGGTCGAGGGAGGCGCCCGCCGGCAATTGCACGACGCCGATGAGGTAGCCCTGGTCCTGATCCGGGATGAAGCCCGTGGGCGTCGTCTGCGCGAGATGGAGCGTGCCCCAGATGACGCCGGCATAGACCAGCAGCATCACGCCGAGGCCCACGATGCCTCCGGTGAGTCCCCGGATCACCCGGCCATAGGCGTTGGAGGTCGCGTCGAAGGCGCGGTTGAAGCCGTTCGCCAGCCAGTTCACGAACCGCGCCAGGAAGAAGCGCGGCGGCTTTTGCTCGTGGTGCGGCTTCAGAAGCAGCTTGCAGAGCGCGGGCGAGAGAGTGAGCGAATTGAACGCGGAGATCAGCGTCGATGCGGCGATGGTCAACGCGAACTGCTTGTAGAACTGGCCCGAGATGCCGGGGATGAAGGCGGTGGGGATGAACACCGCCGCCAGCACCAGGGCGATGGCGATGACCGCGCCGCCCACCTCGTCCATGGTCTTGTGCGCGGCATCGCCGGGAGAGAGCCCCTCGGCCATATTGCGCTCGACGTTCTCCACCACCACGATCGCGTCGTCGACCACGATGCCGATGGCGAGCACCAGCCCGAACAGGGTGAGGTTGTTCAGCGAGAACCCGAAGGCCGCCATCGCCGCGAAGGTGCCGATAAGCGAAACCGGGATGGCGATGACCGGGATCAGCGCGGTCCGCCAGCTCTGCAGGAAGATCAAAACCACGAGGACCACGAGGCCCACCGCCTCGTAGAGGGTCTTGTAGACCTCCTGAATCGATTCCTCGATGAACTCGGTCGGGTTGTAGGCGATGCGGTACTCGACGTCGGGCGGGAAGTTCTTCTTGACCTGCTCCATCACCTTCTTGACCGACGCGGCGGCATCGAGGGCGTTGGTGCCGGGCCGCTGGAACGCGCCGATGCCCACGGCGGGCGTGTCGTTCAGGAACGAGTTGGTCGTGTAGTCCTTCTGGCCCATCTCGACGCGGGCGATGTCCTTCACCCGCACGAGGCGCCCATTCTGCGCCTTGATGATGACCTCGGCGAATTCCTCGGGCGTTTTGAATCGCGCCTGGGATTGCACCACGAGCTGGAACGCCGCCGAAGACGCGGCAGGCGGCGAATTGAGCGCACCCGCCGCGACCTGCACGTTCTGCTCCTGCAGGGCGGTGGTCACGTCGGTGACGGACAGGCCGTAGGCGGCAAGCTTGTTCGGATCGACCCAGATGCGCTCGGCGTATTCGTTGCCGCCGAAGATCGAGATGTCGCCCACGCCGTCGAGGCGCAGCAGCTCGTCGCGGATGTTGAGGTAGATGTAGTTGGCGAGGTAGTTCTGGTCGTAGGTCTTGTTCGGCGAGAGCAGGTGCACGACCAACATCAGGTCGGGCGAGGCCTTGCGCACGGTGACGCCGAGGTTGCGCACGTCCGGCGGCAGGCGCGGCTGGGCCACCGAGAGCCGGTTCTGCACCAGCACGTTCGCGATATCGAGGTTGGTGCCGACCTTGAAGGTCACGGTCAGCAGCATGTTGCCGTCGTTGGTCGACAACGACGTCATGTAGAGCATGTTGTCGACGCCGTTCACCTCCTGCTCGATCGGGGTCGCGATGGTCGCGGCCACGGTCTCGGCATTGGCACCCGGATAGGAGGCGCGCACGGTCACGGTCGGCGGCACGATCTCAGGATACTGAGAGACCGGCAGCGTCTCGTAAGCGACGAAGCCCAAAATCAGGAAGACGATCGACGTGACGGACGCGAAGATCGGCCGGTCGACGAAGAAATGGGCGAAACGCATCGGTCGAACCTCATGGAGTCGCGTCGACCCTTAGGGGCCGGAGGCGCCTCGTCCCGTTTCAGGTCTTGCTCGGCGGGAGTTCGGTGGTCTCAGGGGTGACCTTGGCGCCGGGGCGGACGCGGGTCAGCCCATTCACCACCACCATATCCTCGGGCTTCACGCCCTCCTGGATCACCCGGTAGCCGTCGACCTTCGGCCCCAGCTTCACGTCCCGCTGCTGGATCACGTTGTCCTGCCCCAGGACGTACACGATCCGCTTGTCCTGGTTGGCCGCCACCGCCTCGTCGGGCAGCAGGATACCCTTGATCGGCTTGGTCGCCGGCATCGAGACGATACCGAACAGGCCGGGCTTGATGAACTTGTCGGGGTTCTCAACAGTGGCGCGCAGCAGCACCGTGCCGGTGGCGTTGTCGACCCGGTTGTCCACGAAGTCGAGGGTGCCCTTGCGGGTCGGCTTCGCCTCGCCGGACAGGGCGATGAGGATCGGTGCGCCCTTGCCGCGCTGGGTCTGCCCCATGCCGATGCCGAGCGAGTTCTGATACTTCAGGAACGATTTCTCATCGACGAAGTAGCTGAAATAGATCGGATCGAGCGAGACGATCGTCGTCAGCATGGTCTGGTCGGCGATGACGATGTTGCCCTCGGTGACGAGACGCTGGCTGATCCGCCCGTCGATGGGGGACTTCACCTCGGTGAAGTTGAAGTTGAGCTGCGCGTTGTCGAGGGCGGCCTGGGCGCTGTCGACATCGGCCTGCGCGGTCTGCGACGCCTGCCGACGCTGATCGGTGACCTGCTCGGAGATGTTGCCGCTCTTCGAGAGCGTCTGGGCACGCTCCAAGTCGGTGACGGAGAAGCTCTGGCGCGCCTTGGCCGAGGCCAGTGCCGCCTGGGCCTGCTCCAACGCGGCCTTGTAGGGACGCCGATCGATGACGAAGAGCACATCGCCCTTCTTCACCGTTTGGCCATCGACGAAGTTGATCTTCTCCAGATATCCAGTGACGCGCGCCCGGACCTCGACGTATTCGATCGGGTCGAACCGACCGGTATACTGGTCCTTCTCAACGAACTCACGGAACACGGGCTTGGCGACCGTCACCTTCGGCGGCGGGCCGCCCGGAGCCTGGGCGTGAGCGGAGGTCGCTGCCGCGGCGAAGCCGACGAGGAGCGTGAGAGTGCGTGCGAGCCGGCTGCGCATCGTTCTTCTGGGGTCCCTTGGCAATAGCGCGCTACTCCCGCGCCGGCCAAAACGCTTGTGCGCGAACACACATGGCGGCATTCGCAACACAAACGCGCAGGAAACTCTAGGCGATATCCTCGCCCGCTAAGTACCAATCCTTGAAACCACCCCGGTAGTGCTCGGAGAGATTGAGTCCTGCCCTCTGTGCGAGGGCGAGAGCCTGAACCGAGCGGACGCCGGCAGCGCAAGAGAGGATAGGCCTGCGCCCATCCTTTTCGACCAGATCACCGAGGGCGGCGGGGTCGAATTCCGAGAGAGGATGGGAGACGGCGCCGGGAATATGGCCCGCCTCGAATTCGTGCGCCTCGCGTACGTCGATCACGAGAACCGACCCATCCGCGAGACCTTGCTTGACCGTCTCGCGATCGAGGTCGACCACCTTCATGCGACGTCGCTCCTCCGCACGGCCGATCCGTGGTGCTGACGCTTTTTCATATTCGTCAGCGACGGGGGACGCAACTCACGGGATCACAGGGCCGCGAGGGTCGGCCCCACCGCCGCGAAATGACCGGCCCAGTCCGGCGGGCGGTAGCCCTCAAGGCGCGAAGCGAGGTCCGCCCTCCGGGGAGAGCCCGATTTGGACAGCGATTCAATCGCCGCGAGCCAGCCGGGCCCGTCGAGGGGATCGCGGAACAGGGCCAGCCCCTCCGCAATCTCCCGGTGGGCCGGAATGTCCGAGGCGACGACCGGCAGACCGGACGCAGCGGCCTCGACGACGGGGATCCCGTAGCCCTCGGTGAAGGAGGGCATCAGCAGGGCGGTGCAGGAGCGCATCAAGGCCGCGAGCCCATGGGTCGAGAGACCGGAGGCCTCGACGACATGCGCCTTCACGCCGGGGCATCGCTCCAGCATGTCGATGGCGCTTTCGGCCTCCCAGCCCCGCCGCCCGACGACGACGAGGGTCGGCGTCGACGCCCCATGCCGCTCCGCCAGTTCCCGCCAGAGCTGGAACAGCAGCAGGTGGTTCTTGCGCGACTCGATGGTGCCGCAGGCGAGGAAGACCGGCCCGGGCGGAGCGAGACGCAGGCCTTCGCGCCCGAAGGCGGGCTCCACGCCCAGATGCCCCACGGCGACGGGCGGGCGTGGGAAGCCCCAGGCGTCGAGCAGGCCGAGGGTGCGCCGCCCCGTATCCTGCGAATTGACCAGGAGCGCCGCCGCATGCCGCCCCACCGTGCGCATCCGCGTCTCGTGCCGGGCGGCCTCGCCGTCGCGCCCATATTCCGGATGGCTGATCGGGATGACGTCGTGGACGAAGAAGGCCGCGCGGACGTCGCGGCGGTCGTAGAGCCAGTCGAACCGGCCGGGAATGTCGAGCCGTAGATGCGACGTGTGCAGGTAAAGGCTGTCGCGCGGCAGCGCCGCGATGGGGCGCGAGCGGGCGAGGAGGCGCGCCGCCGTCCGGGCCTGGATCAGGCGCCGGTCTCGCGCAGAGAAAGCCGGGGGCGCGTGAATCTCGCGCTCTCCGGTCAGCGGCGAGCCAAGGCGCGTAGCGAGCCGCCGGAATGCCGGATCCTGCTCGGCCGGGCGATCCTCGACCCACCCCGCCTCCACCGTCGCGACCACGGCCCGCGCTTCCTCGCGCGCAAGCACGCGTGGTCCGAACACCGTCGAGACCACGCCGACGCTCTCGCCCGGCTCATCCAGGACCGCATGGGCATAGGCGAGATCCACCCGGTCGATTCCCGATGGGCTCGAATGCCGCAAGCGGGTGAGGAGGCGGGTGAGGTCGAAGGCTTTGGGACGCTGGATCGTGAGGGTCAGGGCGCGGGCCTCGCATGCTGGGCGAAGGAGCCCCTTGCCTAGCGGTCCCGGCGGGCCGGGGCCAGATGCACGCCGAGTTGCGTTTCAGGGCTTGCCTTCTGCGCGCCGGAGACGCTAAGAGCCGCGGACCCTTCGGGGCGTCGGAGTGTAGCGCAGCCCGGTTAGCGCACTAGTCTGGGGGACTAGGGGTCGTGGGTTCGAATCCCGCCACTCCGACCATTCTCTTCGAAGGGACAGGACCCGATCAACCGGCGGGTCCGCCAATCCATCGAACATCGGCCTTGAAGCTTTATCGGTCATCGGAGCTTGGCTCGGGCGGATGACGGGGCTCGGCGTTTCGCGCTGCAATAAATCCAGACAAGCTTGAGCCGTATCCGACCGAGTTGAGCCGCTCCCGTCGATGGCGTCCCAGCCGTCTTTGTCGAAGACAGCTTTAGATTTTGAACCTTTTGCTTTTCGAACATTTGAACACAATTCTATGTATTAACCCATGTGTCTTTTCGAGATGAACATCGGAATTTGATTCACGTTAGCAGGCATCGCCATCTTCAAGAGGTGATCCCTATGTCGCATTCCATTTTCATTCGAGAGCGGAAGGCCGGGTTGAGCCGCCCTCCGGAGCTGATTGCCTACGACATCGACAGTGTCACCCTGGCCAACCGTCTGGTTCGACAGATCGCGAAATCCTACGGCACGAACGGGCACGACCCGAAAACCGGCACCCGCTGGTTCAGGCTCAAGCAAACCTTCTTCGACATTTACCGCCGGCGGCAATGACGGGCGCGAGGCTGCGCGCCTTAGCGCAGCCAGTAGCGATCCGCCGCGACGGGCGGCGGCAGCGGGTCGCCGAGGGCGTCGAGGACGGTTCGCTCGACGGTGCGCAGCATCGCATCGAGGGGGAGATCGTTCGGCGCGGTGCCGAACGGCTCCTCCAATTCGTCGCCCAGGGCATCGAGCCCGAAGAACGTATAGGTGACGAGCGCTACGGCGAAGGGCGTCGCCCAGCCGAGCGAGCCCGAGAGCCCGACCGGCAGGAACAGGCAATAGAGCCACGCCGTGCGGTAGACGAGCAGCGTGTAGGCGAAGGGGACCGGGGTATGGCGGATCCGCTCGCAGGCGGTCTGGATCGCGCAGAGATCCGAGACCTTCCGTTCGAGGAGCCCGAACAGCACGTCGGTCAGTGCTGCCGCCCGCATCGCCGCCGCGAGATCCGCCAGCATCGGGCGGAGCGTGGCATCCACGGGGCTCGGACGCTCGCGCAGGGCCACGGCCTCATTCTCCGGTAGCCATGGCGCGGCCGCCTTGGCCTCGTCGCCGCCGCGCAGGCAGGCATGCAGGGCGCTGGTGAAGGCGAGCACCCGTAAGAGGCAGGTACGGCGCAGGGCGGCGTGCTCCTCGCCAGGCAGCAGCGCGGGGATCGTCCGGGCGAGGCCCCGTGTCTCGACGATGAGCGAGCCCCAGACCTTCCGCGCCTCCCACCACCGGTCGTAGCAGGCGTTGTTGCGGAAGCTGAGGAAGATCGACAGGGCAAGGCCGATCAAGGTGAAGGGCCCGACCCCGGCGGTGACCGGGAAGGCCCAGGGCCAGCGCTGCTCGGCGGCGACCACCACCACGGAGAAGGCGGTGAGCGTGATCACCGTCGGCGCCACCTGCGGCAGGATGGAGCCGCGCAGGGCGAACATCACGGTGACGAGCGTGGGGCGCGGGCGAACGATCATCCCCGTTCTCTGCCACGGTCGCGGGCGCTTGGCAGCCTTCGTGATCGTCGCCTCGATTGTGCGCCGCGTTGTTGACAACGCGCCGCAACGGGTGCGACTGCGCCGCCTTCGTTAACGAGGGGGTCTCCGCCGCGCCGGGAGGGGCACCCAGGAGGGGGCGGCGCCGGGCGCCGCGGCAGCGATGCGCGCACTCATCTTTCCGGGTCAGGGTAGCCAGGCCGTCGGCATGGCCAAGGATCTTGCGGCGGAATTCCCGCAGGCACGGGCCGTGCTCGACGAGGTCGACGAGGCCCTGAACCAGAAGCTCTCCCATCTCATGGCCGAAGGGCCGGTGGAGGAACTGACCCTCACCGCCAACGCCCAGCCCGCCCTGATGGCGGCGAGCCTCGCGGCTTTGCGCGTGCTGGAAGCCGAGAAGGGCCTCGACCTCGCCCGCGACGTCGCCTGCGTCGCCGGGCATTCGCTTGGCGAATACGCGGCGCTCGCCGCCGCAGGCAGCCTGTCCATCACCGACGCCGCGCGCCTGCTGCGCATCCGGGGCGAGGCCATGCAGGCGGCGATGCCCCCGGGCGCGGGTGCCATGGCCGCGCTGATCGGCACCGATCTGACCGGTGCCCACGCCCTGGCCGAAGAGGCCGCACAGGGCGAGATCTGTGATGTCGCCAACGACAATGGCGGCGGGCAGGTGGTGCTCTCCGGCAGTCGCGCCGCGGTGGAGCGGGCCGTCGCCCTCGCCCCGTCGAAGGGCATCAAGCGCGCGGTGATGCTGAACGTCTCCGCGCCGTTCCATTGCCGCCTGATGGCGCCGGCCGCCATGCGGATGGCGCAGGCGCTCGCGGCCGTGACCCTGAACGCCCCGCGCGTGCCGCTCTACGCCAACGTCACCGCCGCTCCGGTCTCCGGGCCGGACGAGATCCGCACCACCTTGGTGGAGCAGGTCACCGGAACCGTCCGGTGGCGCGAGAGCATCGCCGCCATGGCCGCGACCGGAGTGGACAGCTTCGTCGAACTCGGCGCGGGCAAGGTTCTCGCGGGCCTCGTCAAGCGCATCGCCCCCGGCGCGACGGCCGTCTCGGTCGGCACCCCGGCCGACGTGGCCGCCTTCGCGCTCTGAACACGAACGGAAACCGACCCATGTTCGATCTGACCGGCCGCAAGGCCCTCGTCACCGGCGCGACCGGCGGCCTCGGCGGGGCCATCGCCCGCAGCCTGCACGCGGCGGGCGCCACCGTCGCCCTCTCGGGCACCCGCGCCGAGGCGCTGGAGGCCCTGGCCGCCGAACTCGGCGAGCGCACGGCGATCGTGCCCGCGAACCTCGCCGACACCGCCTCCGTGGAGGCCTTGGTACCCTCCGCCGAGGAGGCGATCGGCCCGATCGACATCCTCGTCAACAATGCGGGCATCACCCGCGACAACCTCTTCATGCGGATGAAGGACGAGGAGTGGGATTCGGTCATCGCCGTGAACCTCACCGCCGCCTTCCGCCTGTCGCGGGCCGCCGTGAAGGGCATGATGCGCCGTCGTTACGGCCGGATCATCGGCATCGGCTCGGTGGTCGGCACCACCGGCAACCCGGGCCAGGGCAACTACGCCGCCGCGAAGGCGGGCCTCGTCGGCCTCACCAAGGCGCTGGCGGGCGAAGTGGCCTCGCGCGGAATCACCGTGAATTGCATCGCGCCGGGCTTCATCGCCTCGCCGATGACCGACGCCCTCAACGAGAAGCAGCGTGAAGGCATCCTGACTCGCGTGCCCGCCGGGCGCCTTGGCGAGGGCGCGGAAGTGGCCGCCGCCACGCTCTACCTAGCCTCGTCGGAGGCGGGCTATGTCACCGGCCAGACCCTGCACGTGAATGGCGGCATGGCGATGATCTGAATGCAAACGGGGTCAAGGCACTGAAAAACCACACCTCTGAACGCTTTGTGAACGGGCTCTCGCCAGGGCCGGAACCCTGTGCTACCACCCGGTTCAGCCGTACAGGGGGTTGACGGTTCAGCGGGTTTTCAGTCCAAGGCCCCTGACTCGGGGATAACCCGGTTCAGCTCGAAACACGCGCGATCGAACACCGGCTCAGAAGCGCCCTCAGGCATGATGAGCCACGGCACACAAAAAGACGCGAACAGATCAGCAAGGACGAGGACGCAAGACCGATGAGCGATATCGCTGAGCGCGTGAAGAAGATCGTTGTCGAGCACCTGGGCGTGGAGCCCGAGAAGGTGGTCGAGAGCGCCAACTTCATCGACGACCTCGGTGCCGACAGCCTCGACACCGTCGAGCTGGTCATGGCCTTCGAGGAGGAGTTCAACGTCGAGATTCCGGACGACGCCGCCGAGACCATCCAGACGGTTGGGGACGCGGTGAAGTTCCTGGAGAAGAACTCGGCCGCCTGAGGGGTCGACGCGAGTTTTCACGCGGCGCGGTTGAGGCGGTTTCGCCCCCGCGCCGTTCTTCGTTTTTAAGGGACAAAACGGGACGGACGCGATGCGGAGGGTTGTGGTCACGGGTCTAGGCATGGTCACGCCGCTCGGGAGCGGGGTGGAACACAGCTGGAGCCGTCTGATCGCGGGTGATAGCGGCGCCGGGACCATCCAGGGCTTCGAATCTGCCGATCTGCCCTGCCGTATCGCCTGCCAGATCCCCTTCGGCGACGGGACGAACGGGACGTTCAACCCCGATTCCGCGATGGACCCGAAGGAGCAGCGCAAGGTCGATCCGTTCATCGTCTACGCGGTAGCAGCGGCCGACGAGGCCCTGGCCGATGCGAATTGGCACCCGCAGACCGAGGACGAGCGATGCGCCACGGGCGTGCTGATCGGCTCCGGCATCGGCGGCATCGGCGGCATCTACGACGCCTCGGTGACCCTGCACGACAAGGGGCCGCGTCGCATCTCCCCGTTCTTCATCCCCGGCCGCATCATCAACCTCGCCTCAGGACAGGTCTCGATCAAGCACGGGCTGAAGGGCCCGAACCATGCTGTGGTCACCGCCTGCTCGACCGGCGCGCACGCCATCGGCGATGCCAGCCGCCTAATCGCGCTGGGCGACGCCGACGTGATGGTGGCGGGGGGCGCCGAATCGCCCGTGAACCGCCTCTCCATCGCGGGCTTCTCGGCCTGCCGCGCCCTGTCCACCGGCTTCAATGACAGCCCGGAGAAGGCCTCCCGCCCCTACGACAAGGACCGTGACGGCTTCGTCATGGGCGAGGGCGCGGGCATCGTGGTGCTGGAAGAGTACGAGCACGCCAAGGCGCGCGGCGCGAAGATCTATGCCGAGGTGATCGGCTACGGCCTTTCGGGCGATGCTTACCACATCACCTCTCCCTCGCCGGACGGCGATGGCGCCTTCCGCTGCATGACGGCGGCCGTGAAGCGCGCCGGGATCAACCCGGCGGATATCGACTACATCAACGCCCACGGCACCTCGACGCCCATGGGCGACGAGCTGGAGCTCAAGGCGGTGGAGCGCCTGCTGGGCGACGGGGCGGCCAAGGCCACCATGTCCTCCACCAAGAGTTCGGTCGGCCACCTGCTCGGCGCGGCGGGCGCGGTGGAGGCGATCTTCTCCGTCCTGACGATCCGCGACGGCGTGATCCCGCCGACGCTGAACCTCGACAACCCGAGCGTCGAGACGAAGATCGACCTCGTTCCGCACGAGGCCAAGCGCAAGCGCGTGGATATCGCCCTGTCGAACTCCTTCGGCTTCGGCGGCACCAACGCCTCGCTGGTGATGCGGCGGGTCTAAAACGACCCCGACAGCGCGCGGACAGGTCCGGCTTCGCTCCGCGCGCAAGGACGCCAGAGGGTCAGGGGCGCGCGATCATCCGTCAGCGCCGCCGTTACATCCGCCGCATCGGCCCTTCGGCGGGCCGGGCGAGCAGCGTCATGATGTGAGCCAGCATCAACCGCATGCGGCAGCGGGTCGGATCCTTCGGCCAGGAGGCAGGCAAGGCTTCGACGGCAGCGCGGAGCATCGCGAGGCGCTGCGCGGAGTCGATGAGATTCGTCATCCCCAGTATCCAAAAGGCCCGTGTCCGCGGTGCGCCCCCGCAAACGAGCCTCGAACCACCCATAGTCGGGGAGTGGGAAAACCGCACAAGACCGGCTCCTACGACCTTTAGCACCGGAGCGCCTGGACATGCGTCGCAGGCTCCCCGACCGTAAGGGTCAAGGACAACGGAACCCAAACCAGCGGGCTCCAAGCCGTCTCATGAGAGGCTTCCCAACCCCAGGGCGGCGCGTACCGCTCCACCCGTCAATAGGCCCCCCGACGGTGTGGTGGTCAAGGGGAAACGGGTATCCGTTCCCAAGGGAAGGCTCATGTCTCACGTTTGTACGGGGGCAGGACACGCTGATCCCCTCACCTCGGAGTCGTGCGGTGTCCCTCTTTCCCCGCTTGCGGGGAGAGGGGAATGCAGACCTTCTCGGCTAGAGCCGTCTTCGACCACGTTGGCTCACGTGCCTCCGTCTTTGCGAGCGTCAGCGAAGCAAGGACGACTGGGAATCCCCAGACGGGGTCGGCTCAACTCGGTCGGATACGGCTCTAGCGCGGCATCCGCCCGTCTGGCGTCAGGCGGTGCACCACCTCCGGCAGCACCTGCGCCAACTCGCTGAGCAGCGCGGAGCGGTCCATGCCGGTCTCGCGCTCCAAGGTGGAGACCGTATCGCCGCCGAGGGCCTGTTCGAGCTGGTTGGGGTCGATGGCGTGGTTGGCACCGTGGCCGATCCACGAGCCGATCACATCGCCCAGACCGGCATTGCGGAAGCGATCCACCAGGGGGCCGAGGCCGCCGACCTCCTCCGCCTGCGGCCGGGTGGGGCCCTCGCCGCCGAGCATGCCCGACAGATCGTCAAAGCCGCTGCCGGGCAGCGAATCGTCCTGAGGTGCCTGAGAGGCGGGGCCGGTGTCGCGGCGCCCGCCATATTGATCGAACCCGCCGATATCGCCCGAATCGTCTCGCGGCAGCGGCGCGCGCTGCGGTCCACCGGAACGGTCCGCCTCCGGGCCGGGCTCGCCGCCCTGGTGCCCACGGCCGAAAATGTCGCCGAAGCCGCCGCTGGCACCCTTGGCGAGGAGCAGCATCAGCAGCGCTTTCACCAGCGGCGACATCCCCCCGCCCTGGCGGCTTCCGCCGAAGACTTGGCCGAGTACGCCGCCGATCACCGATTCCAGCATGCCCATGGCACTCTCCCGTTCCCCTGCGACCGGAGCCCCTTCAACGGCCCGTGCCGGTGGTTCGGTTCCCCAGGGCGCCCAAGGCGCAACCCGCGAGATAGAGCGGCAGCATCAACGCTGCGCCTTCGAGCCAGAGCCCGGCGGCCCCCGGCACGATCCGGAAGACGGCGAGCAGCATCAGCACCAGAGCGAGGCCGAGGAGGCCCAGAGGCACCGTCTTGCCGGTGGGCCAGCCGGAGAGAAAGCCGACGAGGCCGCCAAGCGCCGCCGCCCCGGCAAGGCCGGGCCAGAACGCGGAGAGGAGGAGCGTCACGGCGCCAGCGCCACCGTGGCGGGCCCCGCGCCCTTGTCGGGCCCGGCCGCGATCTGCCCCGGCCGCATCCCCGCCTGAAGCAGGTATTCCACCAGGGCGAGTGCGCGCTGCCGGGCGAGGCCCGACGTTTCGTCCTCCGGCGGCTTGGCCTCGGCGATGGGCTCGGGAGCCTTTTCCTTGTCCGGCTTACCCTTCTCCGCTTTCGACTTCTCCGTTTTCGTCGCTTCCGCTTTGGCTTTGGCGGCCGTCTTCTTCTCCGGCGGCTTCGGATCGTCGGAGGGCGGCGGCTTGGCACCCGGCGGATCGGCGGGGCCGGACACCGCCACCTTCAGGTCCGGGCAGGTCTTGGCCAGGGCAGCCAGGGCATCGAGGGCCGGGTAGAAGGCGGGCGTGAGGGCCGTGCTGCCGACGGGGAAGCGCAGATCCGCCGTGGCGGTGGCGGCGGCTACGCCCTGCCGACACGAATCCCCGTCGCGCCTCGCCTCCGGCTCCTTCGCATCGACGGCGACCTCACCCGTCCAGCCGGGCGGGAGGACGGCGGCGACCTTCTCGGGCGCGCGCGCGGCAGCCTCGGGATAGAGGCTCTCACCCGACAGATTGAGGGTCCGGTCGATCACCGTCGCCTCGCCGGTGGCCAGCGTCGACAGCAGACCGGCGCCCGCTTCCAGCGCGGGGGCGAGCCCGGCGGGGGCGCCCTCCGCGAGGCGGGTCCGGTCGATCACGGGCTCGCGGAAGACCCTCTGGCGCAGGGCCGCGAGGACCCTGCGGCGGGTGTCCTCGTCCGGCAGATGGCCGCTCACCGTCACCGCTTCGGCCGTACGGCGCAGGCTGACCCGGTACGGCGAGAGCGGCTTCGCCACCAGCGACACGGTGCCCGCGCCGATCCCGGCGGGGCGGGCGTCTCGCATCAGCGCCTGCGCGTCGGGGATCGCCTGCGGGTCGATGGCATCGCCGCGCACGGAGACGGCGCCGCCCTCGTAGGCGACCTCGCCCGCCTGGATCAGCGCGGCGAACTTGCCCATGAAATCGATCAGCACCAGCGGATCGACCCCCGAGGGCAAGCCGCGTGCTGCCTGGAGCCGGTCCTCCACCGGGCCGCCCTCGGTCGTCAGACGCGCCAGGGCCAAGGCCGCTTGCCGGACGGCTTCGGACGGGACGAAACCGGAGAGCGTCACGCCCAACCCCGTGCGGGCGAGGGCAAAGCGGTACTCGGTGATGCGCGGCGGCAGGACGTCGATCCGGCCGAGGCTGAAACCCTCCGGCGGGCGCGCCAGTGCATTGCGCAGGGCATCGTAGGCCGCGAGGTCCAGAGCCTCCCCGGAGAGGCTAAGCACCGTATCGGTGAGCACGGCCTTGCCGCCGGGAGCGAGGCTTGGCAGGCGTGCGGCGAGGAAGGTGGCGGCGGCGGCGAAATCCGGCGGGGCGCCCTTGGCGGCGCGGGCGGCATCACGCAACGGCGTGCCCGCGCCGATGGCGCCGGTCACTTCGACCTCGAGGGCGCGGCGGCCGATCTCGACGGGGCGGCTGCCCTCCAGGGTCACGCCGGAATGCCCGGTCCAGGTGGCGGCCCATTGGAACGGCGCGGCGGTCTCCACGAGGCCGATTTCGGACACGATGCGGCGGGGGCTTTCGAGGGCGTTGAGCCGGGCGATCGCGATGGCGCGCGACGCCTCATCGGGCGCCTCGCCCAGGGCGACAAGGTCCCGTCCCCGCGCGGCGATGCGTAGCCAGGGCTCCCCGCTCCCCACCGCCGTGGCGGCGGCGATCCCTTCGCCCTCACCCGCGACCCGCGCGGCGATGCCGGGCGCGGTCCAGAAGGCGACACCGGCCCAGAGGCCGACGAGCGGCACCAGGCCGACCAGCCAGCCGACGCGGCGCAGGGCTCGGGCGGACGTCTCGGTCTGCGGCACGGATGGGGTCCGACTGAAAGGCTCGCCCCTATAGCACAGACCGTTTCCGGCAGCATGAGGGCGAGCGCGGGTTTCACCCCTCGCGCAGCATTTCCAGTTCCAGCCAGCGGTCCTCGGCGGCGGCGAGTTCCGTCTCTGCCTGGGCGAGCATCGTGCTCGCCTTCTCGAATCGCGCCGGGTCGCGGGCATAGAGGCCGGAATCGTCGAGGATGCCCTTCAGCTGCGTGATCGCGGCCTCGAGCTTGGCGATGCGGTCCGGCAGGGTCTTCAGCTCGTGCTGGTCCTTGAAGCCGAGCTTCGCCTTGCCTGCGGGCGGGGCGGCGCGCTCACGCGGCTCGGCATTTTCGGCCTTGTCGGGCTTCTTGCCCGCCACGGCCCGCGCCTCGACGCCCTTGCCGCGCTGGGTGAGCATGTCCGAATAGCCGCCGGCATATTCGACCCACCGCCCCTCCCCTTCCGAGACGAGGACGCTGCCGACGACCCGGTCGAGGAAGTCGCGGTCGTGGCTCACGAGGAGCAGGGTGCCCTCGTAATCGTCCAGCATCTCCTGAAGCAGATCGAGGGTTTCGAGATCGAGATCGTTGGTCGGCTCGTCGAGCACCAGCAGGTTCGAAGGCTGCGCCAGGGCCTTGGCGATCAGCAGCCGGTTGCGCTCGCCGCCCGAGAGAACCGAGACCGGCGTACGGGCCTGCTCCGGCGCAAACAGGAAGTCCTTCAGGTAGCCGATCACATGTCGGCTCCGTCCGTTCACGACGACGCTGTCGCCCCGCCCCCCGGTGAGCACATCGGTGACGGTCATGCCCGGTTCGAGGGCGGCGCGGCCCTGGTCGAGAATTACCGGCTTCAGGTTGGTGCCGAGCACGACGTCCCCCGAATCGGGGCCAAGCTCGCCGGTCAGCATCTTGATGAGGGTAGACTTACCCGCGCCGTTGGCGCCGACGATGCCGAGGCGGTCGCCGCGCATCACCCGGAGCGACAGGGTGTCGACGATTCTGCGCTCGCCGTAGGATTTCGAGACGCCACGCCCCTCCATCACCAGCGCACCGGAGGATTCCGCCTCGCCCGCCTGCATGCTCACCGAGCCGACCGGGCGACGATGGTCGCGCCGGTCCTTGCGCAGGGCATGGAGGTTGCCGAGGCGCCGCACGTTGCGCTTGCGCCGGGCGGTCACACCGTAGCGCAGCCAATGCTCCTCGTCGGCAATCTTGCGCTCGAGCTTGTGCTGGTTGCGCTCCTCCTCCTCGAGGAAGGCGTCGCGCCAAGCCTCGAAGCCGGAAAAGCCCTGCTCGATCCGCCGCGTCTCGCCCCGGTCGAGCCAGATCGTCGACCGTGAGAGGGACGAAAGGAAGCGCCGGTCGTGGCTGATCAGGACGAGGGCGGCGCGGATGCCCTTCAGCTCGGATTCGAGCCACTCGATCGCCGGCAGGTCGAGATGGTTCGTCGGCTCATCGAGCAGCAGCACGTCGGGCTCCGGCGCGAGGGCACGGGCGAGCGCGACGCGGCGGCCCTCGCCGCCCGAGAGTTTGGTCGGGTCCTCCTCGCCGGTCATGCCGAGGCTTTCGAGGAGATAGCGGGCACGATGCACCGGATCGCCCGGCGCGAGGCCCGCCTCAACGAAGTCGAGGGTGGTGGAGAAGCCCGAGAAATCCGGCTCCTGCGCGAGGTAGCGGATCGTCGTGCCCGGCTGGACGAAGAGGCGACCCTTGTCCGGCTCCACGAGCCCGGCGGCGATCTTCATGAGCGTCGACTTGCCCGAACCGTTGCGGCCGACGAGGCAGGTCCGGTCGCCGGGAGCGATGGTGAGGTCGGCGCGGGTGATCAGCGGCGTACCGCCGAAGGTCAGCGCGGCATCCTGAAGGGTGAGAAGCGGGGGGGCGGCCATGGCGCGCTTATGGCAGCGCTGGGGCGCGTCTTCAAATACGTCTCATCATTGCGAACGCAACGAAGCCATCCAGGGAAGCGTCACGTTCGGAAAGCGAACCTTCGTCCCTGGATTGCTTCGCGTTGCTCGCAATGACGGGTGGCCTCACGCCGTTGGGTTGGCCGGGCCGGGCGGACTGATCGGCTGGCTGCCGGGATCGTTCACCGGGATCTCCGGCGGATGGATACCCGGCGCCTCGGCCGGGGTGTTGCCGGGAATCTCCGGCGCGGGGCTGGGGGTCGGCACCTGCGGCGGATCGTAGGGCGTGTCCGGCGCCGGGGTCGGCGCGGGCTGCGGCACCTCGGGGATGGTGCCGGGATTCGACGGATTCGCCATGGCGGGCCTCCTCGCTGCGGGCCCCTTCACGCGGGGCCGACTTGGTCCAGCGAACGGCCCGCGAATGCCGGATGTTCCGCCTATTTCTTGGTGAGGAGCAGGTTTCCTTCCTTGCTCGCGACCTTTTGGATTTTCTCCGCGAACAGCGCGAGCAGGAACGGCAGCTTCACTTCAAGACGGACGCTCTCGGGCCCGACATCGATGGTGCCCGCGACCTTCTGGGCGACGGCCGAGACGCCGAAATCGAGCCGGTCGCCGGTCCAACCGAGCTGGTCGATGGTGATGCCGCTCTTCTGGAGCATGGCACGGGCCTGTTCGGTGCCTTCCATGAGGCGGCGCTTGGCCTCGGCCTGTCCGAGATCGTGCGGAATGTCGACGATGAGGGGCTTCGGCATCGGGGCAACCGGAGTTGGGCGCTGGGAGCGCGTGACGGGAAACGCGTCCCACACATGGGGTCGCCGCGCTTCCCCGGCAACGAAGGCGTCGCCAACGAAAAACGGGATGGCTCGCGCCACCCCGTTGAGTCGTGTTCCGTCGGGGCCTTCGGCCCAACCCTGAAACGCCCCGGGCGGAGCACCGCCCGGACCACGCCGTCACCTTCGCAGGCGTCAGCGTGTCCTTTTTTTCCTCAGTGTCGTTCCGCGAAAAACCGGATACCGGTCTCTCGCGTCACGCCCTAACGGCCGAGGAAGATCGAAGCCAGCCGCTGGAGCAGACCCCGCGGTGCGGGCGGAGGTGCGCTCTGCCCAGGGCCGTCCCCGATCTAAGCGTTGGCGGCGAAGGGGTGCTTGGCCGAGTTGCGCTGCTCGGTGACCACGGAAGCCTTCGGCTCGCCGTTCACAGCGCGCTGGATCGACAGCTTGGTGGCCTCGTAGTTGTACTGCTGGATCTTGGCGTCGTCGGCCGCTTCCCAGTGGATGAACACGCCGACCAGCACGTACAGGTCGTCGGCCTCGTCCGCCGGGATGATGCCCTCGGCCACGCAATCCTGCACAGCCTTGGCAACGCCGTGCTGAGCCGGGCCGAACATCTGGACGGCCTGACGGGCGTCGTTGATGGTGACCTTGTTGAACATCAGCGTGTTCGGCTTGCACGGCAGGTTCGGCGCAATCACGGCGAGCAGGCTGGTGAAGCCGTGCTTGTTGTTGATCAGGCCGTTGCAGAAGGCCGTCTCGGCCGGCGAGTTGCGCGGTCCGATGATGAGGTCGATGTGGGCGACTTCGTTGCCATCGCCGACGAGAGCCTCGCCGACCAGGACCTTGTTGATCTTCGCCATTCGGTGTCTCTCCCTGAATCCGTTAAAGAGGCTGCGGCGCCGGGCTGAGCCGCTGCCGAAAAGCCATCCTTGTTATCGGCGCCCCGCGAGCCCCCCGGGGGAGCTGGCTGGGCCGGTTGGGCCGGATAGCGCGGCGGACCCTACAGCGGGGCCCCTGCTGTCACAAGGCGCGCAACGCCCTGATTTCGAGGAATATCTTTATGCCGGCGTAAGAACGGCTCTAACCGGGAGGGGTTCATGCCAGCCGGGCGCCCGCCTCGATCAGCGACTGCCAGAACAGCGTGGCGACGGTGAAGTCGGCGCTTGTCCCCGGATTGATGCCCCGCTCCTTCAAGACCGTATCGACGGCGAGAAGCTGCGCGACAGGCTTGGCGGCCATGTCGATCGCCGCCTTGAGACGCTGGGCCTCGGCGCGCACGTCCTCGGCGATGGCCGCCCCGTGCTTGCGAAGGATATGGCTGTCGGGGACAGCGCTCACATAATCGAGGTGGACGGCGCTTGCGCACCAGGATTCGTCGAGTCCTGCGGCTCTGGCTGCGGCCAGAGCCGGCAAACCGACGATTTTCACGTCTTCGTAGTCGGTGACGTAGGCGCGGGCGATCCGGTCGCGCGGGGCGGCCTCCGCCATGGCGGCGAGAAGCGGGGGCGTTTCGGTCGTCTCAGTGGTCACGTCGTAGCGCGCGGCCTGCCCGAGCCCTCCCGGCGAGGCGAGGCGGATGGCGGCGAAGACATCGCGTGCATCCTCCGGCCCGAGGCCGTCGAGGGCTTGGGCCAGGGTCAGGCCGTGCTCCGCGGCGAAGGCCAGGGGCGCGCAGAGGAGCAGGATACCGAGATTGGTGTTCTGCCCCACCGCCTCGCGGGTGGCGGCGACGCCCGCAACCACCCGCGCTCCGATCCCGACATCCGCCCGGGCGAGCGCCGGAGCCGAGACCTCGGCGCTACGGGCGAAATCGGCCACCTCCATCCGGTGCCCGGCGGCATAGGAATGGACGTTGCCGATCTTCAGCGCATCGAGTTCCGCGAGGCAGGCCGCCCGGTAAAGGTCGGCAATCCGGGCGGGCTCCAACTCAGGTGACATGTCACGCCACGACGAGGCGCGGACGGGTCTCGGCCCTCACAGCCGCGAGGAAGCCGCGCACCACGCTCGCCGCGATATCGGTCTCGCAGACGGTCTGGAGACCGGACCATGCGGGCATGGAGTTCACTTCGAGCACGGCATAGCCGCCCTCCCCGTCCTCCACGAGGTCGACGCCGGAATAGGCGACGCCCACGGCGGCGGCGGCGGCCTCCGCCAGTTCGGCGGCGACGGCGGGCATGGCCCAGGGCAACGGTCGACCGCCCCGGTGGACGTTGGTGATCCAGCCATCACCTTCGCGAATCATTCCCGCGACGGCCCGCCCATCGCAGACGAAGACGCGGTAGTCGCGCCACAGCCCGTCCCGCCGGGGGACGTAGCGTTGCAGGTAATAGACCCGCGAGACCGCGTCCTCTTCCGGGAGATCCTCGGGCCGCTCGATCAGGGCGAGCCCTTCCCCCTGTGAGCCGAAGAGCGGCTTGAGCACGAGGGGATTGCCGGGTCTCGCCTCCCGCGCGGCGACGGTCGAGGCCGCCTCGCGGGTGGAGACCACCCAGGTCTGCGGCGTCGGCAGGCCCGCGCGGGCGATGAGCAGCGAGGTCGCCGCCTTGTCCACCGAGCGTTCGATGGCGGAGGGCGAGTTCCACACCACGCAGCCCGCCGCGACCAGGGCGTGGAGCACCCCGAGCCGCATGGTCGTGGCCTCGAAGGTGCCCCCCGCGATGGTCCGCAGGAGCACCCCGTCCGGCAGGGCGCCGTCGAAGCCCGGCACCCGCAGGGGTTCTCCGGCACCGGTCTCGATGGTGACGTCGGCCAGCGAGAACAGCACCGGTTCGACGCCCTGCGCCCGCAGGGCCGCCAGGAGCCGGGACTTGTGCCAGTTGCCGTTATCGGCCGCGAGGGCGATCCTCATCGCGGCTCAGGCGAAGGACGCATCGACCAGGGACGGCTCCAGGCGACCGCCGCGGAAGGTCGCGCCTGTGCGCACCGAGGTGACGATGGCCTCGGCCGGGGAGAACAGAGCGCCGTCGATCTTGTAGAAATCGCCGTTCACCCGCGAGAAGATCTCCGCGAAGGGCGCGCCGTGATCGGCCGAGCCGGTGGAGGGAAGCTGCTCGGCGAGTTGCTTCGCATCGGCATCATCCGCATCCACGAAGAGCTGCACCCGGCCGCCATAGATGATGGCGTCGTTGGTGCGGCCCATGGCCTTGATGAAATCCGGATGCGGAGGCGAGAGCGGCGCCGAGCCGATGCCGTCGAGGATGGCGTGCAGGTCGAACCCGACAGTGTGCGCCTTGTGCAGGGCCACTTCGAGCACGCGGGCGACGACCTGGGTGGAGCCCGCAAGGCTCTGGGTCGGGGCAAAGATGAAGGTCAGGTCCTCGGGCCGCACGTTCGACGCCTCGGCGACCTTGGCGACCACGCTCTCGGGCGGCCCGCCGGCCGATTCAAGCACGAGGGCGGTCTTGGTGGCGGTGTCGCGGTAGCCGAGTTCGCCGTAAAGCTCCTCGACGGCGGCGACGGCGCGGCCGGGGCCGGAGCCCAGGGCGAAGAAGCCCGTCCCGCCGGTCTCGTCCGCGAGGCTCCAGCCCGCATACTGGCTCCCGAGGCAGGCGAGCACCGGATCGGCCGAGTGGACCGTGAGCGTGTAGGGCCAGGAGGCGACCGGGCCGGTGGGCACAACCGTGACGGTGCCGAGACCGCCCATGCAGATCTCCGCGATCCGTCGTCCGGCCTCGATCGAGCCCCGTGCGGTCGAACCGGCATCCACCATCCGCGCACCGCCCGGCGCCTGTGAGACGGCGAGCCGCAGGGCCTGCGCATCGGCGACGAGGCGCTCGACCAGGGGGCCGCTCAGGGCGTTGAGGCTCGGTTGGCTCTGGCTGTCGCTCATACTCGGGCTTCCTCGGTTCTCATGTTCTCGTTCAGGGCCGACCGCAGCCGCTCCGTCTTCATCGCGAGGGCGGTGCGAGCCGATTCGCCGTCGGCACCGGTGGCGAAGACGGTGCAGAGCGGCGTGTCTCGCCGCACGGTGCTTCCGGCGGCGGGCCGGTCGCGGATATGGGCGGGCCACGCGACGGAAGGGACCGGCGCATGGTCCGCGAGGGCGTAACAGATCGCCGAGGCTGCCGCATCCTCCGGCGGCGAGCCAATTGACAGCGGCACGCCCTCGGAAACGCATGCCTCGATATGAGCCGCGAGCAGGGGCACGGCGCGGCGGTCGAGCAGGTCGAGGGTCGCCCCCGGGCGAGGGTTGATCTCGGTGAGCCACCACGTGGCCCCGTCGCTGAGGAAATCCAAGCTGGCGAGGCCGGTCAAACCGGTCGCCCCGGCGATCCGCTGGGCTGCGTCGATCACCGAATCGCGGACGAAGCCCGGCAACGGGTGCGGCTCGCCCACCGCGAAGGCCAGCGCGCCGCCGTAGCGGAATGGGCGATCCGGCGCGGGCGCGGCCCATTGCGCCGTCACCGCCAGCACTTCGACCGAACCCGCCCCGGCCAGGACGTTCACGGCATAGGGCCGACCCGCGACGCGAGCCTGATGGTAATGGCCGGGCTGCGGTGGCCCCTCGCCTGCGGCACGGATATGGCCGCCGCCCGAGCCGCCCATGGCCTTTACGAGCCAGTTCGCCGGATCAGCGACCGCCTCCGTGGTGACGGCGGGATGGGGGATGCCGAGCCGGGCGCAGAGGGCGGCCAAGGCGAAGGGGTCCTTCAGCCGTGCCACCGATTCGGCCGAGGCGCCGAGGAGCCGGTGCCGCCGCGACAGCGCCGCGATGAGGCCGGGATCGTCCTCGAAGCCGCTCCCCAGAACGAGCCCGAGATTGGCCCCGGCCTCGTCCGCCAGGGCGTCAATGGCCAGCAGCGCGGCTTCCGGCACCATGCCCCGGCCGAAACGGCCGGGCATCACCCGGACCGCTTCGGCGAGTTCGCAGGTGTCGTCGTCTCCGAACAGGTCGGCCACGTAGGGGCGCAGGCCCGCCCGCCGCGCCGCCTGTGCGAGGGCACGGCCGGACTGCGCCGCGATCAGAATCGCATCCCCCATTCGGGCCCGGATCAGCCGGCGATCTCGACGGCGAGGGGATAGGCGTCGCGGAAATCGAGGCAGAGCGGCGTGTCCGATTCGAGCATCCGCTGGAACAGGCGACGCTGCGTCTGGTACTTCACGTTGCCCACCGCAAGGGCGCCGATGCCGAATCCACGGCCGCCGGGCAGTTCGACATCCACCGCGTTCACGTCGATCCCAGCGATGCCCGCGGGCGGCACTGCGTTCACGTCCGAGGCGACGAGGAGCTTCGGCGCGTGGGCGAGATCGTCCGCCGTGAGGATCGGGATGCCGGCGGGACCGGCGGAGAGAATCACGTCGGCGTCCTGGATCGCCTTGCGCCGGTCGGCCGGGGCGGTGCCGTCCACGGCGCCGACCTCGACCCCGAACCGCCACTTCATGGTGAAGGCGATCTTGGACACGCGCTCCTCGCCGTCATGTCCGACGAGGACGGTCTGGGCGCCTTCCAGCGCGCCGATCACCGCCGCCACGTAGGCGACCACGCCCGCGCCGCCGAAGATCACGATGCGCTTGCCCTTGAGATCGGTGCCGAACTTCACACGCAGCGCGCGGGCGACCTGGGCCACCATGGCCGCTCCGGTGGTGAAGGACCCGGCCGGATCGGCGAAGACGTGGTTCACGAAGGGCGGCACGAAGGCCTTCTTCGCCCGGTCGACCATGTCGAGGGCGTCCTCGGCGTTCTTGCCGCCGATGAAGATGCCGGTGCGGGTGCCGTCCTGCGGCGAGCGGGAGAAGATCGAATCCTGGGTCAGCGAGACCACGTCCGACAGGCTCACCTCGGTATAGGTGACCAGGGTCTCGAAGCCGGCATCGACGGCCATGTTCACGTCGAACGGGCTCATGTGCCGGAGCGGCGTGAGCATATGCAGGATCGAGCGGGCCATTCGACCTCTCCCTCTTTTAGTGCTTGAGCCTTTTAAAGGCGTTTCCCTCAAGGAAGTCTTCCACTGACGCCCCGGTCAAGCGAAGCGGACCCGCGTCAGGCGCGGATCCCCCCGGCGACCGTTGCACCCGTGTTGCGACCGCGCGCGATGAGGAACCGCAAGGGGCCGCCCCTGTCGAGGGAGGTGACCAGATGATGCGCCTCCTCCTCGGAGCGCGCCAGCAGGAAGCCCGTCGGCCCCCATGAACTCTGCCCGTAGCCCGCGACGCCCCGGCGCGCGGCCTCTTCCAGCACCCCGGCCACCGCCGCGCTGGCATAGCGCCCGCCCTGGTGCGGGGCGAAATGATCTCCCACGAGATCCTGCATCCGGGTGATGCCCGCGCCGAAGGCGTCGGCATCGCCGGTCACGCAGGCCGGGAGCACCTGCATCAGCACGATGCGGCAGATCTCGGCGGCCTGCGCCTCCGGGAAGCGCGGCAGATCGCGGAACGCCTCGACCTCTCGCGTGCCGTGGACGCCCGCCATCGTGGTGTCGAGGATCAGGACCAGCCGCCACGCCTCCGGGAAGGCCAAGCGCGCGATGACCGGCGGCGGAGCGGAATCGGCCCCGCGCCCGCCATCGACGATGAGCCCGCCCTCGGTGAAGGCCCGCAATCCCACGCCCGAGCGGTTGCCGCGATCGAGGGCGTTGGAGAAATCCTCCGGCGAGAACGGCTTTCCGGCGAGCCGCGCCAGGGCCGCCGCGACGGCCAGCGCGAGCTGCGTGCCCGAGCCGAACCCGGCATGGGCGGGAATGGCCCGTTCGAGGCGGAGGGAGACCTCCGTGCCGATCCCGAGATGGTCGGCCGCAGCGATGGCGTAGCGGCGGACGCGCTCGGCTTCCTCCCCCTCGACATGGAGGGAGGCGGCACGCCTTGCCGTCAGCGACAGGGAGGGCGAATCGATGGCGAGCCCGACGCTGCCGAAGCGGCGGCCGAGGCCGCCATGCAGGTCGAGGAAGCCGAAATGCAGCCGGGCAGGCGCCTCGATGCGCACGGTGCCGGTGTCGGAATCGGGGGCGTCGGTCACGGCGATCCCCTTCCTCCCGGTCCTCGCGGCGAATCCGGCGCGCTTCTCACACGGTAGCTCCGGCGGGGCAACCGCTCCCGGCGAGTGGGGGTTTCCCGGCGAAGAGCCCTTGCCGGATGCGTTCGATGAAGGCAAACCTACGGCCGCGACGGCGCGCCGAGTTTGCCGTTCGCCCCGCACCACGGGGCGGGCAGGCCATTCCGAGCCGGCGGGATTTCTCGAGGGGGAGCCCGCTCATCCGGTCTTACGGCCGTCGCCCGCCCGACAGACATTCACGATTCCTCGGGCCCTCCGGTCCCTGGGTCGAAAGAAAGATCGAGCGAGGGGAGCTATGCCAGCCTGGGTCAAAGGCGCGGCGACAGATATCGAGGCCGCCATCGCAGCGGCTGCCGATCTGTTGGGCGCGGCCAGGACGCCGGTCATCGCCGGCCTCAACGCCGAAGTCTCCGCGATCCGCGCGGCCTTCGATCTCGCCGGGCGCGTGGGCGCCTCCCTCGACACCGATGGCGCAGCGGGCACCTATGCCGAACTCGGCGCCCTGAGCCGCGTCGGCGCCATGACCTCGACCCCCGCCGAGGTGGTCGGCCGAGCCGATGCCGTGCTGGTGCTCGGGACATCCCCCGCGAAGAGCGAGCTTCTCAGCCGCATCGAGGCCTCCGCCCCGACACGGGGCCGGGCTGCGGGCGCCGCTCGCCAGTTGCTACGGCTGAACGGCGGCAACGAAGGCGGCGTACTCACCGAGCTGGCGCGCTTGCGGGCCTATCTGCGGGGGCACCTCGCCGAGGAATCGCCCGTCGGCGCGCTGGCGGCCAAGCTCCCTGCTGCGCAATACGTGGCGGTGCTCTACGACCCCGCCGAGATCGGCGAGATGGGCGTCGAAACCGTTCAGGGTCTCGTGGTCGATCTGAACGACAGGACGCGCGCCTTCTCCCTCGCCGTGTCCGGCGGGCGGAACCAGGATCGGGCCGTGGTGCCCGTGTCGGCCTGGACGACCGGTCAGGCGCCCCGCGTCGGACTCGGCCGCCGGGTGCCCGAGCACGATCCCTGGCGTTTCGACGCCGCGCGGCAGGTGGCCTCCGGCGAGGCCGACGCCGCCCTGTGGATCGCCTCCCTTCCCACCGACCGGCCGGAATGGCTGGGCCAGGTGCCGTCGATCGCCCTGGTGGGCGAAGCCGACCCCGATGCCGCCGAGGTGGTGATCGCGGTGGGCGTGCCCGGCCGCGACATCGGCGGGGTGCTGTGGAACGAGACCCGGGGCGCCCTGACCTATTGGCCGGCCCAGACGGGAGGATCCGCCCCGGCGGACCTGCCCTCGGCCGCCTCCGTTCTGGGGCGGCTGAACGAGCGTCTTGCGGCGAGGAGTGGCACCGCATGCTGAGTGTGATCCGGGGCGGGCGCGTCGTCGATCCGACCGCGTCCCGCGACGCCGTCGGCGATGTCTGGATCGAGGACGGCACGGTGATCGATGCGCCGGGGCGCGAGCCCGACAGGGTGATCGACGCGGCCGGCTGTGTCGTGATGGCGGGCGGCGTCGAGGTGCATTCGCACATCGCGGGCGGCAACGTGATCACCTCACGGCTGCTGCTGCCCGAGCTCTACGTGAGCGAGGCCGCGCCCGAGGGGCACCCCTTCGCCCATGCCGGCGGGGCCGCCGCCTGGATCGGCTCGACCTATGCGCGGATGGGCTACACCACCGCCGTCGAGCCGGCCATGCCGCCGACCCATGCGCTCGCCACGCAGCTCGAACTCGCCGACATCCCGCTCCTCGACCGGGGGGCGCTCTCGGTGCTCGGCAACGACGATCAGTTGCTGCAGATCCTGCGCGAGGGCGAGGGCAGGAACGCCGTTCGCGACCTCGTGGCCCTCAACGTCGCGACCTCGCGCGGGCTCGGGGTCAAGTGCATCAACGCAGGCGGCGCCTCGGCCTTCAAGGACGGCGCGCTGAAGCTCTCCCTCGATGACGAGATCCCCTGCTACGGGCTGACGACCCGGAAGATCATGGGCGCGCTCCTCGACGCCGTGGAGGAGATCGGCGTGCCGCATCCGCTGCACGTCCACTGCAACAATCTCGGCCTGCCGGGCGCGGACGATTCGTTCATGGCGACGCTGGATGCCGCCGAGGGACGGCGCATCCACTTCGCCCACGCGCAATTCTACGCCTACGGCGCCACCGATGACGGCAAGGGTTTCCGCTCGGCCGCCGAGCGGATCGCCCGGGCCATCGGCGACAACAAGCAGGCCACGCTCGATATCGGGCAGGTGGTGTTCGGCCAGACGGTGACGGTGTCCCTCGACATCCTGCGCCAGTTCGCGGGGCGGAAGGGCGCCAACCCGAAGAAGTGGGTGGTGAACGCGGGCGATGCCGAAGGCGGCGGCGTGGTGCCGTTCCTGTACCGGCCGAAGGGCCCGACCTCGTCGCTGCAATGGGCGATCGGCCTGGAGATCATGCTCCTGTCGCCGGATCCGGAGCGGACGATCCTCACAACGGACCATCCGAATGGTGGCCCGTTCACGCAGTATCCGCGCATCATCCATCTCCTGATGGACAAGGGCGAGCGCGAGCGTGAGATCGCGGCGCTTCCGGGCATCGTCGGCGAGCGGAGCGGGCTGCCAGGCATCGATCGGGAATACTCGCTCTCCGAGATCGCGCAGCTGACCCGCTCGGGTCCGGCCAAGCTCCTCGGCCTGACCGATCGCGGGCATCTGCGGGCAGGCGCGCGGGCGGATGTGGCGGTCTACCGGGACGATCCGAACCGCACGGCGATGTTCACTGCCGCCAAGCTGGTGCTGAAGGACGGTGTGCCGATCATCGAGGATGGCGAGGTCGTGGAATGGCGGGCGGGTCGTACCCTCTCCCTCACGGTCGAGTCGGACAAGGCGATGGAAAAGCGCACCGACACCTACCTCACCGAAAGGTTCGGCACGGGGCTCGACAGCTTCACGGTGCCGGATGCCGCCTTCGACCGCCCGACCTTCGAGGCCGTGCCATGCCGGGCGTGACCAGCGAGCCTCATCACGATGTCTGACCTCACCCTCAACGGCATCCGCGTCATCGACACCTTCGCCGAGGCGTTCGACGTCGCCGGCACGGCCATCGTCGTCACCAACGACACGCCGAAATGGGCGATGATCGCCGCCACGACCATGACCGGCTTCGCCACCTCGGTGATCGGCTGCGGCGCCGAGGCGGGCATCGACGCCATCCTCTCGCCGGAGGACACGCCGGACGGTCGGCCGGGCGTGCGCATCCTGCTGTTCGGCTTCGAGCCGAACGGTCTGAAGGACCAGCTCATCAAGCGGGTCGGGCAGTGCATCCTCACCTGCCCCGGCACGGCCTGCTACGCGGGCGTCGACGGGCCGAATAAGATCAAGCTCGGCGGCGCGATCCGCTATTTCGGCGACGGCTTCGCCATCGCCAAGCGCGTGCCCGACGCCACGGGCAAGGAGCGCCGCTATTGGCGCATCCCGGTGATGGACGGCGAATTCCTCTGTGAGGACTCGGTCCGCGCCGTCGAGGGCGCCGTGGGCGGCGGCAATCTGCTGTTCCTCGGCCGCAATCATGCGGAGACGCTGAAGGTCGCCGAGATCGCGGTGGAGGCGGCCTCGTCGATTCCCGGTGCGATCCTGCCCTTCCCCGGCGGCATCGTCCGCTCCGGATCGAAGGTCGGCGGCCGGACCAAGGGCATGATGGCCTCCACCAACGACGCCTATTGCCCGACCCTGAAGGGCCGTGCCGGATCGGCGCTGCCGCCCGAATGCGGCGTGGTGCTGGAGATCGTCATCGACGCCCTGACCTCGCAGGCCGTCTCCGATTCAATGCGCGCGGGGCTTCACGCCGCCACCGAAGTGGGCGAGCGGCATGGGCTGATCGCCGTCACGGCGGGCAATTACGGCGGCAATCTCGGCCGCCACCATTACCATCTGCGCGACCTTCTCGCGCCGACCGGCGGCCAGGAGGGCTGAGCCTTGAGCACCCTCTCCTTACGTGAGGCGCCCCCGGAGCGCCTCGACTTCCTCTCCATCTCTCCCCTGTCGCTCAGCGGCCTGTCCCAGGCCGAAGCCGAGCGCCTCGAAATCGGCACCAGCCGCAAGGGCGTGAAGCTGGGCGACTGCTTCTCCGTCTCCCTTGACGGATCGGACAGCCTGACCATCGAGGGCGGCCACGAGCGGCTCGACCGGGTCGGCGCCTCCCTCTCGGGCGGGACGATCCGCGTCGTCGGCGATGTCGGCCAGCGCCTCGGCGCGGGCATGGCGAGCGGTACCCTCACCGTCACCGGCAATGCGGGTCCCTATGCGGGCTCGGGCGCCACGGGCGGCACCATCACCATCGAGGGTGACGCGGGCGATTACGCGGGCGGCGCGATCTACGCCGCCAAGGCCGGGCTCGACGGGGCGACCCTCGTGATCCGGGGCCGGGCAGGCGCGCATCTGGGCGACCGGATGCGCCGGGGGCTGATCCTCACGGGCCGGGCGGGCGCCCATGCCGGATCGCGCATGATCGCGGGCACGATCGCGGCCCTCGAAGTGGGCGACCTGCCGGGCTACGGCATGCGCCGGGGCACCCTGGTCGTCGGCAAGCACGGCGCCCTGTCGCCGACCTTCGTCGAGACCGGCAGCCACGACCTCGTGTTCCTGCGTCTGCTCGCCAAGCAGCTCGGCAGCCTCAGCGAGGCCCATGCGGCCCTGCTGGCCAAGCCCCTGCGGCGCTATTCCGGCGACCTCGCGACGATCGCCAAGGGCGAGATCTGGGTCTCGGCCTGAAGGCCCCCACGGTGCCTGCGCCGCCGGGGCGCGGGCACCGGGCCTGTCCAGGACGGGATGGGCCGGATTATGCTGCGCCCCAAGCCGGCCCGAGACGATGGCCGGCATCCGGGAGGTCTCGCGTTGCTGCTCTTGTTGTCCGCCTGCCTTATCGCCCAGCCCGCCAACTGCCGCGAGGAGCAGATCCCGGTGGGCGGGGGCGCGGCGAACGCCTTCATCTGCCTCCGCAATTCGCAGAGCGTCCTCGCCCAATGGCAGGACGAGCATCCCGAATGGCATGTCCAGAAATGGCGCTGCTCAGCGAAGAGATGAGTCAAACGATGTCCCCGCACCGTCCTTGCGTGCGAAGCGAAGCATTCCAGGGCAGCGGTCCGTTTCCGAACGTCGCGGATCCCTGGATTGCTTCGCTGTCGCTCGCAAGGACGGCGGTAAGGCGGGGTTCGTCGCCATGGGCTCCCTGAAGGCCCGGTTCGCGATCCTGTTCGCTGGCAGCGCCGTCCTCGTGCTGCTGGCGGCGGTGGCCGTGCTGGCCTCGATCGGCGTGGCCGAGCGCACGGTCGACCGGACGCTCGCCGCCCAGGGACGCCTGGAACTCCTGGCCGAACTCTCGGGCCGCCTGACCCAGTTCGGCCTCGCCGCCGTGGAGACGGTGGGCAACCCGGACGGCCAGCCCGAGGCGATGGCCATTGCCCGCGTGAACGTAGACAAGGCGCTTGTCGCCGTCGACGAGGCCATGGCCCGCAGCTTCCCGCCGAGCGCCGATCCGAGCGACCGGATGCAATACGCCATGCGCTCGCGGCCCATGTCGCAATTGCGCGGGGCACGGGCGGTGCTCGACCGGCAGGTGTCCCTGATCAGCCGCCAGACCGACCCCGAGAAGCGGCAGGACTCGATCAAGGGCGCCCTCAACGGCTTCGGGGCGATGACCGGGCAGCCGCTCTCCTTCCTGATCGAGGCCGAGCGCCGGAGCATGACGCAGAGCTCCGACGCGGCACGGGACCTGTCGAGCCGCCTGCGGCTCGCATCGGTGGTGGCCGTCGCGGTCGCCCTGGCGCTGCTGGTGATCCTCTACCGCACCCTCACGCGGCCGATCCTGGCGCGGATCAACGAGGTGCGGCTCGCCGCCAGCGCCATCGGACGCGGCGCCCTCGATACGCGCCTGCCCGTGCAATCCCGCGACGAGCTCGGCCTCCTCATGGCCAACGTCAACCGCATGGCCGCCCGCCTATCCCGGCGCGAAGACCATGTCGCCGCCGACCGGGCCGCCCTCGAATCGACCATCGCCGCCCGCACCGCCGACCTGCGGGCCGCCAATGCCCGGCTGGAAGCCGTGGATCAGTCCCGCCGCCGGTTCTTCGCCGATGTCAGCCACGAGTTGCGGACACCGCTCACCGTGATTTTGGGCGAATGCGACATCGCCATGCGCGGCGCCGCCCGCGCCGCCGATCCGGTTCCCGCCTTCACCACCATCCGCAAGCGCGCTCAGCGGCTCAAGCGCCGTGTCGAGGATCTGCTGCGGGTCGCCCGTTCCGAATCGGGCGAGATCGAGCTCGACCGCCGCCCGCTGAGCGTCGGCGCCGTGCTGGCCGAGGCGGTCGACACGATGAGTTCGGAAGCGGCGCGGCGGCGCGTCGCCCTCACGTGGCTTCCCGGCGCGGAAGACGTGGAATGCGTGGCCGACGGGGAATGGCTGCGTCAGACGGTCGAGAGCTTGATCGACAACGCCCTGCGCCACGCGACAGGCCTCACCCGCGTCGAGGTCGCGCTGGCGCGGGTGGAGGCACGGACGGCGCGCATCGCGATCAGCGACGACGGCCCCGGCTTTGGCGCGGACGAGGCGGAACTGACCGAGCGGTTCAAGCGGGGCAAGCGTGCCGACGGGGCGCCCACTCCTGACGAAACCGGCTTCGGCATCGGCCTCGCTCTAGCGCGCTGGGTGGTGGAGCAACATGGTGGCGCGATGCGGCTCGGTCAGGCCGAGGCGGGACGAGGTGCCCGTGTCGAACTCGACCTGCCCGCCGCGGAGACTTCGTGGATGGAACACGCGTCCGGGCATCCGGATATCCGTGGGCAGCTGAGGGAGCCGGCCGCATGACGCGGATCCTCATCGTCGAGGACGATATCGACATCCGTGGGCTTCTGGCCCGCGGGCTCGAGGCGGAGGGGTTCGAGGTCGGCACCGCCGACAGCGTCGGGGATGCGCTGAAAGCCGCGCGCGATCCCGCGCCGAGCGCCGTGCTGCTCGATGTCGGCCTGCCCGACGGGTCGGGCCACGATGTCTGCCGGTCCTTGCGCGAGGGCGGCTTCGCGGGGCCGATCCTGTTCCTTTCCGCCCGCGATGAGATCCGCGACCGGGCCGAGGGTCTGGCCATCGGCGCCGACGACTACATCGTGAAGCCGTTCGAGTTCGACGAGTTGGTGGCGCGGCTGCGCACGCACCTGATGCGTCGTCAGCAGGCGGAGGCGCCGCGCTCGCGCCTCGTCGCCGGGAAGCTGCATTTCGACCTCGATACCCGGCTCATGACCTGTGGCGAGGCCAATGCCCGGCTCACCCCGCGCGAGGCTGACTTGCTGGCCATGCTCATGGAGAGTCTCGGCAAGCCGGTGTCCCGCGCCGAGATATTCGACCGGCTCTGGGCCAGCCAGGGCGGACTCTCGCTGAACGTGGTCGACGTCTATATCGGCTATCTTCGCTCGAAGATGTCCGATTTCGTCCGCTATGGCGGGCCCATCCTCACCACCGTGCGCGGCAAGGGCTTCATGCTGGAGCCGAGGGGGCCGGATTTCCGGGCATGATGTCCCCCCTTCTTCGACTTTCGTCCAACACGCGGCGTGCCAGGCAGAATTATTCCGACAGATCAAGCCTTTCCTGCCTTCTGTCACGAAAAATTTGGGATGATCCGGCAATTTGGTGCTTGAATACGACCGGCAAATGGACAATATCGGTTCTGCGCCAGAAACGAGAGCGCCATCAGTGTCTTAGGGTCTTCTTAGGAACGATCTTTTGATGGTGGTGAACTAATTACTAAGGAGAAACACCATGGCCTGGGCTGCCCCCGTCGTGTCCGAGATCTGCGTCGGCATGGAAGTGACGAGCTACGAGTCGGCTGAGATCGACACGTTCAACTGAGTTCAAGCGGGCCGGGAACACGGGAGACGCATCATGCGCGTCGTAGTTCTCGGCTCCGCCGCGGGCGGCGGCCTTCCTCAATGGAACTGCCGCTGCCCCATCTGCTCCCTCGCCCGCAGCGAGCCTGAGCGCGTCCGGCCCCGGACGCAGTCGAGCATCGCGGTCTCGGCCGATGGCGGCGATTGGCTGCTGATCAATGCCTCGCCCGACATTCGCCAGCAATTGTTCGACAATCCGGCGATGCACCCGCGCGAGGGGCTACGCCATTCCCCGATCCGTGCGGTTCTGCTGACGAATGGGGACGTGGACCACGTGGCCGGGCTCCTGACCCTGCGCGAGGGCCAGCCCTACACGCTCTACGCCACATCCGGCATCCTCGAGTCCGTGAACGCCAACCGCGTCTTCGACGTGATGGCGGAGGGCGTCGTCGCCCGCGCGAACGTGGCTCTGGAAACGCCCTTCGAACCCCTGCCCGGCCTCAGGGTGACACTGTTCGCCGTACCGGGGAAGGTTCCGCTCTGGCTCGAAGGGGCCGAGGTGGAGATCGGGGCGGCGACCGAAACGACGGTCGGAGCGATGATCGAGGCGGGCGGCAAGCGCCTCGCCTACGTGCCGGGCTGCGCCCTGGTGAACGACGAGGTGCGAGGCCGTCTGGACGGCGTCGATGCCCTGCTGTTCGACGGGACGGTTCTGCACGACGACGACATGATCCGCGCCGGAGTCGGCACCAAGACCGGCTGGCGCATGGGCCATGTCCCGATGCGCGGCGGGAACGGCTCGATCGAGGCCCTGTCGGGCGTGGCGATCGGGCGGAGGGTGTTCGTCCACATCAACAACACCAACCCGGTCCTCGTGGAAGGCTCTGCCGAGCGGGCCGACGTGGAATCCGCGGGCTGGACGGTCGCCCATGACGGGCTGAGCCTGGATCTGTAGCGTCCCTCGCGCGAGCGACGGGGTGAGTACGAAAGCCGCGCCGGTTTGAGTCTGCGCGTGGCATCCCTACATTGTGCAACAAGGCATCGGTGGTCCCGCAAGGGGCCGGACAAAGAACCTCATCGGGCACGAGCCGAGAACGGACGCCGGAAACGCCATGAACGCCATTTTCCCGACCCCGGATGCCGCCGAGAGCGAACGCCTCCTGACCCCGGAGGAACTGGAAGCGGCTTTGCGCGACATCGGCGCCCGGCGGTATCACATCCTCCATCCGTTCCACCGGCTGCTTCACGACGGCAAGCTGTCGAAGGATCAGGTCCGAGCTTGGGCGCTCAACCGCTACTATTACCAGGCGATGATCCCGGTGAAGGACGCCGCCGTCCTCGCCCGGATGCACGATGCCGAACTGCGCCGGATCTGGCGGCAGCGGATCGTGGACCATGACGGCGACGCCCCCGGCGATGGCGGTATCGAACGCTGGCTGAAGCTCGCGGAAGGCGTCGGCTTCCAGCGCGATTACGTCCTCTCGACCGACGGCATCCTCTCGGCGACGAAGTTCGCCGTGGAGGCTTACGTCCATTTCGTGTCCGAGCGGACGCTGCTCGAGGCGATCGCATCCTCACTCACCGAGATGTTCTCGCCGACCATCATCTCCGAGCGCGTCGCCGGGATGCTGAAGAACTACGACTTCATCACGAAGGAGACGCTCGCCTATTTCGACAAGCGTCTCACCCAGGCGCCGCGAGATGCCGACTTCGCCCTCGACTACGTGAAGCGGCACGCGACGACACCGGAATTGCAGCGCAAGGCGATGGCGGCGCTGACCTTCAAGTGCAACGTGCTCTGGGTGCAGCTCGACGCGCTCTACTTCGCCTACGTGTCCCCCGGTATGATCCCGCCGGATGCGTGGCAGCCGGGCGTCGGCCTCGTTGCCGGTGCCGATGGCGCGCCGCTTCCCACCGGGCCGAAGAAGACGCAATCAACGGACGTCCCGCGCCTGCCGCGTGGCGTGCGCCTGCGCAACGACGAGACGCGCGGCAAGTACGTGCTGCTCGCCCCCGAGCGCACCTTCGACCTCGACGACAACGCCGTCGCCGTCCTGAAGCTGGTGGACGGGTCGCGGAACGTGGCCCAGATCGCCGACGAGTTGGGCAAGGTCTACGCTGCCGATCCGCGCGCGATCGAGGCGGATATCTGCACCATGCTCGACGGCCTCGCCGAGAAGCGAGTGTTGGAGCGATGAACGCAGACACGCCGATCCGCCCGGATGTACCGGCACCGGTGGGGCTCCTTGCGGAGCTGACCCACCGTTGCCCCCTGCGCTGCCCCTATTGCTCGAATCCTCTCGAACTCGACCGGCGTTCCGGCGAGCTCGACACGGCGACGTGGCAGCGGGTGCTGACGGAGGCGGCCGGGCTCGGCGTGCTGCATGTTCACCTGTCGGGCGGTGAGCCGACCGCCCGCAACGACATCGTCGAGATCACCAAGACCTGCGCCGATCTCGGCCTATATTCGAACCTGATCACTTCCGGCGTCGGAGGAGCACTGGAAAAGCTCCAGGCGCTCTACGATGTCGGACTCGACCATGTGCAGCTCTCGGTGCAGGGCGTCGACGCGGCCAATGCCGAGAAGATCGGCGGGTTGAAGAACGCCCAGCCGCAGAAGATGATCTTCGCCGAGAAGGTGGTGCAACTTGGTCTACCGCTGACGCTGAACTCGGTGATCCACCGGGGCAACATCCACGAGGTCCAGGGCTTCATCGACCTCGCGGTGAAGTTGGGCGCCAAGCGCCTCGAAGTCGCGCACACGCAATATTACGGCTGGGCCTATGTGAACCGCGCCGCCCTGATGCCGAACAAGGCACAGGTGGACGAGTCGATCCGGATCGTCGAAGCGGCGCGCGAACGGCTGAAGGGCCAGCTCGTCATCGACCTCGTGGTGCCGGATTACTACGCGAAATACCCGAAAGCCTGCGCGGGCGGCTGGGGCCGCAAGCTCATGAACGTCACCCCCCAGGGCAAGGTGCTGCCCTGCCACGCGGCGGAGACGATCCCCGGCCTCGAATTCTGGCACGTGACGGATCACTCCCTCGGGGAGATCTGGCGCGAGTCACCGGCCTTCACCGCCTATCGCGGGACGGACTGGATGAAGGAGCCCTGCCGCTCCTGTGATCGCCGGGAGAAGGATTGGGGCGGCTGCCGGTGCCAAGCGCTCGCGCTCGCGGGCGATGCGGCGGCGACCGATCCAGCCTGCTCCCTCTCCCCGCTGCACGCCAAGGTGCGTGCCCTCGCCGTCGAGGAGGCCGCCGAAACGCCTCCCGACTATGTCTACCGCACGATCGGCAGCAACATCCGCTCGCCGCTGAAAGAAGGTGCCTCTTCGTGAGACTGACGCACGTCGCGACCGCCCTCGCCGTGATCCTCTGCGCGCCGACCCTGGTTTCGGCCACGGAGGTTCCCGCGCCGGCCCCCGTCAACGCCACGGCCACCGCGCCCAACGCCGGCGACCTGCTGTTCGAGCAACCGCAGATGAAGAACGCGCCTCCCGGCAGCACCATCACCTACGATTACCTGCGCCGCTCCGGCATCGCGAAGGGTCCCTTCGGCGCCCCGCTTCAGGACACGATCACAATCAAGGTCGAGAAGGGCAAGCAGCCCGACGCTCGGGACATGGACGTGACGATGTTCTCCGGTCTGAACCGCCGCCCGGCGGGTCCGTTCGAGGACATGACTGGCAACCCGATCGTGCCGCTCTTCCTTGAGAACCACGTCATGGCGCTCTCGAAGGTGCTGGAAGCGAATCCGCGCTATCTGAAGCTGGCGATCCGCAAGGGCCTGCGCGAGAAGGCCACCGTGACGCCGATCAAGGTGAGCTTCGGCGGCAAGGACGTCGATGCGTGGCGCATCGAGATGAAGCCCTTCGCGGGTGATCCGCAGAGCCAGCGCATGCGCGGCCTCGAGACCCTCACCTACACCTTCGTGACCTCGCCCTCCGTGCCGGGCGAGATCGTGTCCATGGAAGCCGCCTCGAAGAACGGCGAAGGCGGCGAGTTGCTGGAGGAGAAGCTCGGCTATGAGCAGAAGGCTGGCTAGTCTCGCGATCCTCACCGCCCTCGGTCTCGCCGCCGCTGCTGCGCCGGGCCGGGCCGCCGAGGAGAACGATTACCCGACGAATGCGCGGGTGGATTACGTGTTCGGCTGCATGGCCGCCAACGGGCAGACCCGCGACAGCCTGGAGAAGTGCTCCTGCTCGGTCGATCAGCTCGCGGCGATCCTGCCTTACGACAAGTACGTCCAGGCGAGCACGATCCTGTCCATGCGCCAGGGCATCGGCCAGCGGGCGAACGAGTTCAAGTCGACCAAGGTCTTCGACGACAAGGTCGCCGACCTGCGCCGCGCTCAGGCCGAGGCGGAGATCCGCTGCTACCGGGGCTGACGGCCGCGAAAAGAGAGGGGATCGGCACACGCTTATCCTGCCGATCCCCTCATCCTGAGATGCTGCGAAGCAGCCTCGAAGGATGAGGGTGGCAGAGGGGCGGACGGACGACTTTCGCCCGTTGCGTGGCGCCCCCGTTTCCCTCACACCGGTCCCGTGACCGACCCTACGCCCCGCACCCCCGCCCTGCCCCGCTTGGTGCCCGATCTCGGGCGGCGAAGTCTTGTCATGGGCATCTTGAACGTCACGCCGGATTCCTTCTCGGATGGCGGCCTGTTCCGGGGTGAGGCAGAGGCTCAGGCCCAGGCCGAACGGCTGGTGGCGGAGGGCGCGGCGATCCTCGATATCGGGGGTGAATCGACCCGGCCGGGCCATACGCCCGTCCCCGCCGAGGAGGAGCAGGCACGTGTCCTGCCGGTGATCCGCGCCCTCGACGGACGCCTGCCGATCCCGATCTCCATCGACACCTACAAGGCCTCCACCGCCGACCTCGCCCTCGCGGCCGGGGCCAAGATCGTCAACGATGTCTGGGGCCTCCAGCGCGAGCCGGACATCGCCTCCGTGGCCGCCGCGCACGGGGCGCCGGTCATGATCATGCACAACCGCGAGACGATCGATCCCGCGATCGACATCGTCGCCGACATGCTCGCTTTCTTCGAGCGATCACTGACCATTGCCCGCAAGGCGGGCATCCCGGATGGGGACATCGTGCTCGATCCGGGCGTGGGCTTCGGCAAGACCTGGGAGCAGCATCTCGAAGCCCTGCGCCGCCTGCCGGAGATCCGCGCCCTGGGCTTCCCGCTCCTCGTGGGCGTCTCGCGTAAATCCCTGCTCGGGCGGCTGCACGACAAGGAGACCAAGCCCGCCGACCGTCTCTACGGCTCGCTCGCCGCCCATGCCGTGGCGGGGACGCTCGGGGCCGATATCGTGCGCGTCCATGATGTCGGCGCCCATGTGGATGCGATGCGCGTCGTCGATGCGGTGATGCGGCCGGAGAGCCGCCGATGAGCGATCATGTCCGCGTCGAGGGGATCGCCATCTTCGGGCGGCACGGCGTGCTGCCGGAGGAGGAGGTGCTGGGCCAGCGCTTCTATCTCGGCCTGGATGCCGAGCTCGACCTCGCCCCCGCCGGCCGGGCGGACGATGTGGCTCTGACGGTGAGCTACGCCGACCTCACGGCCATCGCGGTTGCGGTGGCCACCGAGCGCCGTTTCAATCTGATCGAGGCTTTGGCCGAGACCATCGCGCAGGAGATCCTGGCGGGTTTTCCTGCGATCACCGCGATCACGGTACGGGTCGACAAGCCGAGCGCGCCGATCCCGGCGATCCTGGACCGTGCGGGCGTCACCATCACCCGCCGCCGGGAGGGCGCACGGTGAAGGCCTGGCTCGGGATCGGCAGCAATATCGGCGACATGGCCGTCACCCTCGACAAGGCGGTCGAACGGCTCGCCTCCGTTCCCGGTATCCGGGTCTTGGCCCGTTCGCCGGATTACCGCACCCCGCCCTGGGGCAAGACCGACCAGCCCTGGTTCCTCAACGGAGCGGTCGCCATCGAGACCGATCTCCTTCCGCACGCCCTGCTCGACGCCTGCCAGACCATCGAGCGGGATCTCGGCCGGGTGCGCGAGGAGCGCTGGGGACCCCGGATCATCGACATCGACATCCTGGCCTATGAGGGTGCGGCGGTGGAGGACGAGCGCCTCGTCCTGCCGCATCGCTTCGTGCGCGAGCGGGCCTTCGTGCTGGTGCCGCTCGCCGACCTCGCCCCCGATCTCACGATCGGCGGCGAGCGGGTGCGCGATGCGCTCGCCAAACTCGACCGAACGGGGATCGAGCGGGCCTGAGGCGTCGATTCTCGGCCGTCCCGTCCTCCCCCTCATCCTGAGATGCCCGCCTCGGCGGGCCTCGAAGGAGAGCTCCAGGGATCGCCGAGCCTTCTGGAGCCCTCCTTCGAGGCGGCTTTGCCGCATCTCAGGATGAGGATGGTGGGTGGGAGAGGAAGTCTCCCCTCTACCGCGTCGAACTCAGCAGCAGGTCCGGCAGCCACATGGCGATGCCCGGCACGAGGCAGAGGATCAGGATCGCCACCGCCATCAGCAGCACGAAGGGCAGCGTGCCCCAGATGATGTCCGAGAGCGGGATGTCCGGCGCGATGTTCTTGATGACGAAGATGTTGAGGCCGACCGGCGGGTGGATGAGCCCCATCTCCATGGTGATGGTCATCACCACACCGAACCACACCAGATCGAACCCGGCCGCCTTGAGCGGCGGCAGGATGATCGGGGCGGTCATCAGGATGATCGAGACCGGCGGCAGGAAGAAGCCGAGCACGATCACGAGACCGAGGATCGTCACCAGCAGCAGCCAGGGCGAAAGCTGCATCGCCACGATCGCCGCCGCCGCCGATTGTGAGATGTGCAGGTAGCTCATCACATAGGCGTAGAGCAGCGACATGCCGATGATCAGCATCAGCATGGTGGATTCCCGCAGCGTCGCGGTCAGGATCGGGTTCACGTCCTTCGCCCGCCACACGCCGTAGATCGCCGCGATCAGGGCGAGCGCCAGCAGGCCGCCGAGACCCGCCGTCTCCGAGGGAGTGGCGTAGCCGCCGTAGAGGGCGACCATGACGCCGGTTAGCAGGATGACGAAGGGCAGCACGCGCGGCAGCGTCGAGAAGCGCTGGGCCATGCTGTAGTTTTCGTCGGCCAGGATCGGCGAGGCCGGACCGCCGCGCTCCAGCACCTCCTTGGCGGTCGCGTATTCCTTACGGAAGCGGAACATCGCCCAGGCGGCGAACAGGGCGACGAGCAGGAGACCCGGCCCGATGCCTGCCAGGAACAGCCGCCCGAGGGATTGCTCGGCGGCGACAGCGTAGAGGATCATGGTGATGGAGGGTGGCAGCAGGATGCCCAGCGTCCCGCCCGCCGCGATGATGCCTGCCGCGAAGCCTGGCGAATAGCCGCGCTTCCTCATCTCCGGGATGCCCGCCGAGCCGATGGCGGAGCAGGTGGCCGGGCTGGAGCCCGCCATGGCGGCGAAAAGGGCGCAGGCGAAGACGTTGGCGATGCCGAGCCCGCCGGGGATGCGGTGCATCCAGGCATGCATGGCCGAATAGAGATCCTGCCCCGCCCGCGAGCGGCCGATCGCGGCGCCCTTCAGGATGAAGAGCGGGATCGAGAGCAGGGTGATGGAGGCCATCTCCTCGTAAACGTTCTGCGCCACCGTATCGAGGGAGGCGGCTGGCATGAAGGCCAGCATGAAGGCCAGGGCCACCGCGCCCAGCGCGAAGGCGATGGGGATGCCCGAGAGCATCGCCCCGAGGGTGGCCCCCGCGTAGAGGAAGCCGATCGTTGCGACGCTCACCGCTTCACTCCTGATTGGGTCCGGGCATTGGCGGCCTGCGTGCCGGGGCGGACGGTCTTGCCCATCGGATCGGGACCGGCAGGCGTCACGTCGGGCCGCCCCTTCATGTCGCGGTTGATATCGGCGCCGAGGCCGACCTTCGGTCGGGCCCATCCCGCGCCGCTCGGGCCCAAGCGGATCGCCTCGGCGATCTGGAGCGCGAGCTGGAGGCAGAGCAGGCTCATGCCGAGTGCCATGAGGGTGTAGGGGATCCACAGCGGCGGACCCCAGGTCGATTGCGAGACCTGCCCATCGACCCAGGCCTCATGGTCGAGGGACCAGCTCTTCCACGTGAAGAACAGGCAGAAGGCGAGGCTGACGCAATCCACGAGGATGAGGCGCACCCGGTTGACCGAGGCAGGCAGCAGCCCGGTCAGCGCCTCGATGGCGACGTGCCCGCGCTTGGCCTGCACCGCCGCCGCGGAGCCGAAGGTGGCGCCGACGATGAGGAACACCGCCATCTCGTCCTGCCACTCGGTGGGCTCGTGGAAGACGTAGCGGATGACGACGCTGTAGCTGAGGACGAGGCAGGCCCCGAACAGCGCCAGTCCGCCGAGCCCCATGATGAGTCGGTTGATCGCCTTCGACGCGCGGTCGAGAACGCCGAGCGCTCCCGGAATGCGCGGCTCGGGCGCAGCATGGACCTCGGATGCGGCGGTGGCCGCGTCGAAACCGTGGCTCACGAAACCTGCTCCGCCAGTTTGAGGAGTTCGGCGCAACGCGCGCTCTTGCCCGCGAAGTCCTTCCAGGCCGTCCCCCGGGCGAGGTCGCGCCACTTGTCGATGTTGGCATCGGTGAGATCGTGGATCTGCACGCCCCGCGCGCCGTAAATCTTCACGAGTTCCTCGTCGTCGGCCTTGGCGGCGGCGAAGGAGAAGGACTCCATCTCCCGGCCCACGTCGCGAATCGCCTTCTGCTGCTCCGGGCTGAGACCGTCGAAGACGATCTTCGACATGATCAGCGGCTCCAGCACGAACCAGAACGAGCGACCACGGCCGGCAGTGAGGTTCTTCGTCATCTCGTCCAGGCGGAACGAGATCAGGCTGGTGGAGGAGCTGATCGCCGCTTCCAGGGCGCCGGTCTGCATGCCGATATACATCTCGCTCGACGGCATGGTGGAGACGATGCCGCCCATCGCCTGGAACATCATGTCGATCTCGCGCCCGCCGCCGCGGATCTTCACGCCTTTCACGTCCTCGGGGGCGAGGATCGGCTTCACCTTCGAGGCGACGGAGCCCGACTGCCAAACCCAGGTGATGATGATGACGCCCTTCTCGGCAAGCGTCTTCGAGAACTCCTCACCGATCTTGGCATCGCGCCACTTCGCGGCCTGGCCATAGCTCGCCACGACGGCGGGCATGAGGGCGAGGTTGGTCTCGGGCACCTCGCCGCCCGCGTAGGAGAGCGGCACGAGGCTCATGTCCAGCGCGCCCTTCCGGACGGCACTGAACTGCGCGAGGGTCTTCATCAGCGAGGAGGTCGGGTAGACCTGCACCTTGAGCCCGCCGCTGGTGCGCTTCTCGAGCTCGGCGGCGAACCGGCGGGCAATGCGGTCGCGGGCATCGCCTTCTTCCAGCGTGCCGCCCGGAAACTGGTGCGACAGCTTCAGGACCTTCGCGTCCTGCGCACGCAGGACGGCCGGACAGGCGACGAGGCCGCCCACGGCCGAGGCTGCGCCAAGGATATGGCGTCGTGTGATCACCGGCTTCCCCCCTGTATCGGACGCGGCGCTGTTCCGCCGTCGGCCAACCTTGCGGCAGACCTTCAAACGGCCGCACGACGGCGTTTCATCCCCGTTCGCGCGGCCGATCGCTGATAGTGACGGTCAGGCCACCTGTTCGGCGAGTTTCAGGAGTTCGGCGCAATTGGCGTTCTTGCCCGCATAGTCCTTCCAGGCGGTGCTGCGGGCGAGGTCGCGCCACTTGCCGAGCGTCGCCTCATCGAGTTGATCGACCTTGGCGCCCGCCTTGCCGAACAGCTCCTCGACGCGGATGTCGTCGGCCTTCGCGCCGGACTGGCCGAACGCCTCCAACTCGGCACCGGTCGCCATGATGGCGTCCTGCTGGTCCTTCGGGAGCCCGTCGAAGACGATCTTCGACATCATGATCGGCTCCAGCATGAACCAGTAGGAATGCGTCCGGCCGGAGGTGAGGGCCTTGGACAGTTCCTCCAGGCGGAAGGAGATCAGGCTCGTCGAGGAGGTGATCACCGCATCGCACGCGCCGGTCTGCATGGCGGCGTAGGATTCGTTCGACGGGATGGAGAGGGTGGCGGCGCCCGCTTCCTTCATCATCATGTCCATCTCGCGGGAGCCGCCGCGCACCTTCATGCCCTTGGCGTCGGCGGGGCCGACCAGCGGACGCTCGCGGCTGGCGACGCCGCCCGCCTGCCACACCCAGGAGACGAGCACGATGCCCTTCGCCGCCAAAATCTCGGTGAGCTTGCGGCCCACGGGGGCGTTCTTCCAGGCGATGGCCTGCTCGTAGGAAGTCACCAATGCGGGCATCAGCCCGATGTTCATCTCCGGCACCTCGCCGCCCGCGTAGGGCGCCGGGTAGAGCGACATGTCGAGGGCGCCCTTCCGCATCGCGCCGAACTGGGCGTTCGTCTTCATCAGCGACGAGCCTGGGTAGACCTGAACATCGAGCGCGCCCTTGGTCTTCTCGCCGACCTGCTTGGCGAACATCCGGCACATACGGTCGCGGAAATCGCCCTCGTCGATCGTCCCGCCCGGGAACTGGTGTGACAGCTTGAGGGTGGTAGCCGCCTGGGCTGAGCCGAGGCCGAACCGCAGAAGCGCGGGTGCGGCGAGGGTCGCGGCGACGAAGTTGCGTCGAGTCGGCGTCATCTGCATCTCCCGCGCCGCACAAGAATGCGGCGTTTATTTTTGCGATGCGGTATTCATCTGTACCGCTCAAGTATGCAGAAAACGGGCTCTTGTATATTTTGTCAACCGCCTCGCATAATGCTGGAACGAATCCGGGCGTCGACGAACCCGGGCGAACGAACGGGAGGGGAGATGAGCCGCGCTCGCGATCTCCGGCAGACGATCGAGGACGAGATCGTCGAAGGGCGGTTGGCCCTGGGGGCACGGCTGGACGAGGTCCAGCTCGCCACGCGTTTTGGCGTTTCGCGTACGCCGATCCGGGAAGCGTTGCTGCAACTCGCGGTCAGCGGCCTCGTGGAGACGAAGCCCCGGCGCGGCACGATCGTGAGCGCGCCGGAGCCGCATCATCTCATCGCGATGTTCGAGACCATGGCGGAGATCGAGGCCGCCTGCGGGCGGCTGGCGGCAAGGCGCCTCGGCGCGGGAGATCGGACGGCCCTGGAAGCGGCGCTCGCCGCCTGCGCGGCGGCCTCGGACGATTGCGAGACCTATTACGCCGAGAACTACGTGTTCCACAGCCTGATCTACCGGGCGAGCCACAACGCCTTCCTGGCCGAGCAGGCGCTGAGCCTGCACCGCCGCCTCGCGCCCTATCGGCGGCTGCAATTGCGGGTGCGCCAGCGGTTGCCGCAATCGCTGGCCGAGCACAGGGCCATCGTCGAGGCGATCCTGGCGGGCGACGACGCGACGGCGGCCGAGCGCCTGCGGAGCCATGTCCTCGTGCAAGGCGACCGGTTCGCCGACCTGATCTCAGGGTTGCGAGCGTCCAACGCGGCGTGAGGGGCCTCAGAGAGCCCTACCCCGTCATTGCGAGCGTCAGCGAAGCACTGACGGAAAAGGATACGGCCAGCCCCCTAAGCGGCGCCGTGATCCACGTAATTGGCGGCGATCACGCGCTTCTTGCCGCGGATATGCTCGCGCAGCAGGCTGCTCAGGGCAACACCGTCGCGGGCGCGCAGGAACACGATCATCTGCTCGTGCTCCGACATCGCCCTCTGCCATTGGTCCTCGGTCTGGTGGGCGCGGTAGCGTGAGCGCTGCACCCGGCCCGACAGGCTCTGATAGACGTTCGAGAGGGTGCCGTTGCGCGCCGCCGCCATGATCGCCTCGTGGATCAGGCGGTTACGGGCGAAGTAGCCCGCCTCGTCGTTCTCCTTGAAGGCCGCGACCATGGCGTCGTGGTCCACTTGGATCGCGTCGATCTCGGAATCGGTGATCGTGCGGCACGCGAGGTCGCCCGCCGTCGCCTCGAGACCGGCGATGACTTCGATCACATCCTCCAACTCATCCTGCGAAATGCTCGCGACGCGCGCGCCCCGGTTCGGGAGGAGTTCGAGCAACCCCTCGGTGGCGAGGATCTTGATCGCCTCGCGGAGTGGCGTGCGCGAGATGCCGAAGCGTTCGGTGAGCTCGCTCTCGTTGATCCGTTCCTTCGGCTCCATGTCGCCGGACTGGATCAATTCGCGCAGACGGTCCGCCACCTCGTCGTGCAGGTAGCGGCGGCTGATGCCGAAGCCGGATTCAATCTTGTTCATGCACACACACAGAACCGGCGGCCAGAAATGGCCGGGCAGGTAGAACAATATGTGTAGGTGCAGCGTGATTCAGTGTCGAGGCGCAAGTGCCTCGTCGAGCACACTGATCACATGTCGCGCGCCGAGCCCCAGCCCGTCATGGATCTGGTGGCGGCAGGAGGTGCCATCAGCCACGACGAGATCGTCCGGCCCCGCTTTCCGCAAGGCGGGGAACAGGGACAATTCCGCCATGGCGAAGGACGTGTCCACCGTCTCCTTGCCGTAACCGAACGCCCCGGCCATCCCGCAGCAGCTCGACTCGATGACGCGCACGTCAAGACCCGGCACCGCCCGCAATAGCGTCTCCACCGAGCCCATCAGGCCGAAGGATTTCTGGTGGCAATGGCCGTGGACATGCGCGACCCGCCCACCCTGATGGGCGAAGGGCAGGCTGATCCGCCCCGCCCCGAGATCGCGCATCAGCAATTCCTCGATCAGGAGGGACTGCTCTGCCAGCACCTTCGCCTCCTCGCCCGGCAGCAGAGACAGGAACTCGTCGCGGAAGGTGAGCAGGCAGGAAGGCTCCAGCCCGACGATCCGCGCCCCGGCGCGGACGTAGGGCAGCAGCGTGTCGAGCGTCCGCTTCGCCTCCGCCCGCGCCCGATCGGTCTGGCCCGAGGCGAGCCATGTCCGGCCGCAGCACAGGGGGCGGCGGCCCTTGGCCGGGAAGACCCGGTGCAGGCGGTAACCCGCCGCTACCAGCACCCGCTCGGCGGCCTCCAGATTCTCACGCTCGAAGGCGCGGTTGAACGTGTCCCCGAACAGCACGATGTCGCGGAACTCGCCCGTGACGTCCGACGGGTGGGCGGGCTCGCCGCTCTCCTTCCACGGCCGCCGCCAGCGCGGCAGGCTGCGGCGGGTCGAGAACCCGGCGATGCGCTCGGACAAAGCCGCCAGGGCGGGGTGACGGTCGCGGAGGTTGAGGAGCGGCGCGAGCCGCGCGGCCACGCCGGCATAATGCGGCATCAGCCCGATCAGCCGGTCCTTCAGGGGCAGGCCGTGCCGGGCATGGTAATGATGCAGGAACTCGACCTTCATCTTGGCCATGTCCACGCCGGTCGGGCATTCCCGGCGGCAGGCCTTGCACGAGACGCAGAGGTCCATCGTCCGCTTCATCTCGGGGCTGGTGAAGGCCTCGGTCCCGAGTTGCCCGGACATGGCGAGCCGGAGGGAATTCGCCCGGCCACGGGTGAGATGCAGCTCCTCCTTCGTCACCCGGTAGGAGGGGCACATGGCCCCGCCCGCGAGCTTCCGGCAGGTGCCGTTGTTGTTGCACATCTCGACGGCCGCGCCGAAGCCGCCCCAATCCGACCAATCGAGGGCCGTCCGGGCCGGGGTCGTTACCGCGTAATCCGGCTTGAAGCGGAACAAGCTGCGGTCGTCCATGCGCAGGGGGCGCACGATCTTGCCGGGGTTGAGCCGGTTCTCCGGATCGAATCCGTCCTTCACCGTCTCGAAGGCGCGGGCCAGCGTCGCGCCGAACAGCGGCTCCACGAATTCCGAGCGCGAGATGCCGTCGCCATGCTCGCCGGAATACGAGCCCTTGTAGCGGCGCACGAGATCCGAGGTCTCTTCCGCAATGGCGCGCATCTTGGCGACATCGCCGCCCTGCTTCATGTCGAGGATCGGGCGAACGTGCAGGCAGCCCACCGAGGCGTGGGCGTACCACGTGCCCCGCGTGCCGTGTTTGGTGAACACCTCCGTCACCGCATCGGTGTAGTCGGCGAGGTGTTCGAGGGGGACGGCGCAATCCTCGATGAAGGAGACCGGCTTCGCGTCGCCCTTCATCGACATCATGATGTTGAGGCAGGCCTCGCGCACCTCCCAGACCGGCTTCTGCCGGGCGGGCTCGATGACCTCGACCACCGCGTTCGGGAAGCCGTAATCGGCCATGCAGGCATCGAGCCGCTTCAGGTCGCGCTTGAGGGCGTCGAGGTCGTCGCCTGCGAATTCCGCCAGCAGCAGGCAATTCGGCTGGCCGCGGGTGATTTCCGCGAGCGTCGTGCGGAATAGGGGGATGTCGGCCCCGAGCACGAGGACGTTGTTGTCCACGAGTTCGACCGCCACCGGATCGAGGGCGACAAGGTGCCGCGTCGTCTCCATCGCCGCGCGGAACGAGGGGAAGTGGCACACGCCCATCACCCGGTGGGTCGGCAGGCGCGAGAGTTTCAGCGTCACCGCCGTGGTCGCGGCGAGCGTCCCCTCGGAGCCCACCAGCAGATGGGCGAGGTTCGGCCGGTCCAGGACCAGCGCGTCGAGATTGTAGCCGCCGACCCGGCGCTGCACCTTGGGGTAGCGCGCCTCGATCTCGTCCCGGTGTTCGTGGGCGAGGCGCAGCATCCGCGCCGCGAGGTCTTCGGCTCGCGCCGAACCGGACACGCCCGTGGCGTCGTTGCCGGTGAGCGAGAAGGCGAAGGGCTCGCCGTCATGCAGCAGGGCGCGCATCGCCAGCACGTTGTCGCGCATCGTGCCATAGCGCAGCGAGCGGGCGCCGCAGGAATTGTTGCCGGCCATGCCGCCGATGGTGCAGCGGGTCGCGGTGGAGGGCTCGACGGGGAAGAACCAGCCATCGGCCTTCAGCCGCGCGTTCAGCCGCTCCAGCACCACGCCCGGCTCGAGCGTGACGGTGCCCGCCTCGGCATCGTAATCGAGCACGTGGTTGAAGTGACGCGAGCAATCGACCACCAGCCCGGTGCCGATGGGCTGGCCGTTCTGCGATGTGCCGCCGCCGCGCATGATGACCGGCACGCCGTGCTCGGCGGCGATCTGCAGGGTCGCGACGATATCCGCTTCCGAGCGTGGCAGGACCACGCCAGCCGGGGTGATCTGGTAGATCGAGGCGTCCGTGGCGTAGCGCCCCCGGGTGAAGCCATCGAAGCGCGCCTCGCCCTGAAGCCGTTCGGCCAGCCGACGCGCCAGCCCGGCATCCTTGCGCGCGGCCGCGCGGGGTGTCTCGACCGTCCCTGCCGCCACGAATCCCCCTCCCGAGCCCCGTCCGGGCTCTGTTCTGGGGTGCGATTGTATTCAAGATTCAGTCGGACGGAAATGGACTGGACGCCACGTCCTCCGTCGGGTCGGGCAAGCCGCCCAGACGCTCGGCGCAGATCTCGGCGCAAATCTGGTAATGCGGCGAGTAGCGCGCCTTCACGTAGGTATCGCGGGCCTGGCTGAAGCAGCGCCGGGCCTGCGTGCGGTTGACCCCACATCTGGCGAACAGGCGAGGCAGGTAGGCCCGCCAGGCCTCGAAACCCACTCTTCTCGCCCTTTTCCCACCACCGACCTCATCCTGAGGCGGGGTGATGGGATGAAGGGCTGTTCGGCCAGACTCGCCAGAGTGGACGCTCTGGCAGAGCCTTCAACGCCCGGAAGCCATCGAAGAAAAAGTGGTGTCCCCGGCAGGGCTCGAACCTGCGACCCCAGGTTTCTTACCACTTCGGCTTTCGCCGCCGACCGGCCGGTGCCGGTGCGTTCGTGGTCTGGACTATCCCTTCACCATGGGCTTTTCAGCCTGTAGGTGCCGCCCGTCTAGTCTCTACACCTTCCCGCCGGGGCGGGCTTGGCTCGGGATCGGCAGGGCCATGGTGCCGTGGCACCGGGCCGGGAGCTTTCCCCGACTTTGAGCGGATCCGCCGCGCGGTTTCCCGGCGCGACGCCCAATTTGAACCTCTAGGAAACCTGTGCTCTGTCCAGCTGAGCTACGGAGACAACCGCGCGTCCTTAGCATCTCCACGGGGCGCGGCCAACACCGCCGGAGACCGGGACCATGGGGCTGAGACGGCGATTCGCGCCTGTCGCACTCGTGGTCCTCGCCGTTCCCGCTGGAGCAGAGCCCGCTCCTCACCCGGATTGCGCCCTCGCCCCGGCGCGGATCGAGACCCTGGAGGGAATCGGCCCACGCGGCGAACTCCGTTTCGCCTCGGGCGGGCGGGCCGTGCTCGATTCGCTGCATTGGCCGGAGGACGAGACGGCGGCGCGGGAGCGGATCGGCGCGCGGGCGGGCCAGCGCCTCGCAATCAGCCCGCGCGGAGGGCCAGACCGCTGGGGCCGGGAGCGCGTCGGAGCCGAATCCCTGACGGACGGCGCCGACCTCGCCGGGGACCTCGTCGCGGCGGGCTTGGTCCCCGTCGATCCGGGCGAGGCAGACGAACTCTGCCGCCCGGCGCTCCGCCTGCTCGAACAAGCGGCCCGGCGGCAGCGGCTCGGTCTGTGGTGGGAAGATCCCATCGACGCGCAGGACGGTCCGGCCCTGCGGCGTCTCGCCGGGCACTACGCCGTGGTCGAAGGCCGGGTGCGGCATGTCGGCGAGCGCAGCACGCGCACCTACCTCGATTTCGTCCCTCGCGGCGGCGACGGGCTTACTGTCACGGTAACGAAACGCACTTGGCGAAGGATGGCCGCCCATGGTTTGACTGCCGACTCGCTGCACGACACACGCGTGCGGGTCCGCGGCGTCATCGACGTGCGGCGTGGCCCCATCCTTGTGGCGGCGACGCCCGATGCCATCGAGATGCTGGACGGGCAGGACGATTCTGGGGTGCGGCGCTGAGCGCGATGGACGTGATGCGGGGGGGAGTCGGTTTCCGGCGGGTGGCCTGTCTGGGTCTTGCCGCCCTGGTTCTGGGCGCCTGCGTGGCCGACCAGACCGGCTCGGTGAGCGCGCCCGCCGCCGTGCGCGTGCCCGCCGAGGCCCCGAAGGTGACGGGCCGCGAGCGTGCCACCGATTCTGACCATCTGAAGCTCGTGGCCTCCTTCGGCGGCGAGGCCAAGGCCCCGGCCGTCACTCGCCTGCTGACCGAAGTGACCGACCGCCTCGTGAGGGCGAGCGACCGGCCGGACCAGACCTACGTCGTCACCCTGCTCGACTCGCCGGTGGTGAACGCCTTCGCCCTGCCGAACGGGCGCCTCTACGCCACACGCGGCCTCGTAGCGCTCGCCAACGACACCTCCGAGGTGGCGGCGGTGCTGGCCCACGAGATCGCCCACGTCACCCTGAACCACGCCACCGCCCGCAGCGAGCTGGAACTGCGCTCCGCCCTGGTGAGCAGAGTGGTGGCGGACGTGCTGAACGACCCCGATACGGGCGCGCAACTGAAGAACCAGTCCCGCTTCGCCCTGGCCCGCTTCTCCCGCGAGCAGGAACTGGAAGCCGATGCCGCCGGGGTGAAGACCCTCGCGGCAGCGGGCTACGACCCCTTCGCGGCGGCCCGCTTCCTCACCGCGCTGAACCGCACCGTGCAGCTCAAGCAGGGGGGCGGAAGCGCGAGCACGCCCGACATGCTCGCCACCCATCCGGGCACGGCCGAGCGTGTGGCGCTGGCCACCCGCGCCGCCCGCAAGGTCGGCGCGCCGGGCATCGGCACCGATGACCGCAGCCGGTTCCTCACCGCCATCGACGGCTTGGCCTATGGCGACAGCCCCCGCGACGGCGTGGTGCGCGGTGGGCGCTTCCTGCATTCGGGCCTCGGCATCGCCTTCGCGGTGCCGGAGGGGTTCAACCTGGAGAACACGCGCTCGGCCGTGCTGGGCACCACGGCGGATGGCGGGCGGCGCCTGCTGTTCGACCAGATCGAGGCGAAGGACGGCCAAGGCCTCGACGCGATGCTCAAGGCCACGTGGAACGACAGCCTCGATCCGGCCGGCTTCGAGACCCGCGAGGTCGCGGGCCACCCGGCGGCCTTCGCCCTGTCGCGGGGCAAGGATTGGACGTTCCGCCTCGCCGCGATCCGCCTCGGCGGCGCAACCTACCGCATGATCATGGCGGGCAAGGGCAGCGCCGACCCGGAGGCCGCCTTCCAACGTTGGGTGTCGAGCTTGGAGGAGGTCTCCGCCGAGGAGATTTCCGCTCTGCGGCCGACCCATATCCAGATCGTCCAGGCGGCTGGCGCCAGTGCCGAGGAACTCGCCCGGCGGATGATCGTGGCCGACCGTCCGCTCGACCGGTTCCTGGTGCTCAACGGGCTGGAACGCGGCGCCGTACTGGTGCCCGGCCGCAGCTACAAGATCGTCACCGAATAGGCGTCGCCGGAGACCCTGCCGTGATCCGCTTCTATTACAACCTTTCCCCGAACCCGATGAAGGTCGCCCTCTGCCTGGAGGAGCTCGGCCTGCCCTACGAGCCGGTTCCGGTGGACACCCGCAAGGGCGAGCAGTTCGACACGGCCTACGCGGCGGTGAACCCGAACGCGAAGGTGCCCGCGATCGTGGACGGCGAGACGACGGTGTTCGATTCGAACGCCATCCTCCTCTACCTCGCCGAGAAGGAGGGCCGCTTCGTGCCGCAGGGCGCGACCGCGCGGGGCGAGATGCTGTCCTGGCTGATGTTCGTGGCGACCGGGATCGGCCCGTTCTCCGGGCAATGTGTCCATTTCCGCCATTTCGCCCCGAAGGATGCGGGCGCCTACGCGATGGATCGCTACGCCTTCGAGGCGAATCGCCACTGGAACGTGCTGGAGACGCGCCTCCAGGGCCGGTCATTCATGCTCGGCGACACGTATTCCATCGTCGACATGGCCGTGTGGGGCTGGGCCCGAATGGTGCCCTTCGTGCTGGGCGAAGAGGCCTTCGGGCGCCTGCCGAACGTCAAGCGCCTGCTCGATTCGATCAATGCTCGCCCTGCTGCCTCGCGCGCAGAGGAATTGAAGGCGCGTCACGCCTTCAAGGCCGAGATGGACGACGAGGCCCGGCGGAACATGTTCCGCTTCATCAAGCCGGCCACCTGAGGCGAGACCGGTATCGGGGCGGTCTCAGGCCCCGGTTCCGCCCCCGGATCTCTCCTTCCGGCGGTCGCGCTCGGCGCGCAATTCCCGCTCGGCAATCAACCAAAACTCGATTTCGAGACCCTCGGGCCGGTGGTTGCGCTCCCACAATTCGTAGGCGCGCTCCCGGATCTGCTCGAAGGTGATGACGTCGCGATTGCGGGATTCCCCGTCGGTCTTCCGTTCGTCGATCATGGTGCCCAACCGAACCGGCTCGCCCTTCGGCTCAGGATCCCGGCCGGTGCAGGTAGGCCGTGAGGCTGGACACGCGGGTGCCGACCATGGAGACGGCCTTGCGCAGCCGCGCCTCGGTCACACCGAAATGTTGCGCCCAGGCCAGGCGGCTGCTGCGGTCGAAAATGGTGACGTGGCTCTTGCCTTCGGTACCCGTCGTCATGCGTCCGATCCCGATCTGAAGTGGGCCCGGCAGAACCGGGCTCTTTCCGGGTCAACCGGAGGCGTCAGATTCGGTTTCACCACCCGGTGTGGATCCCGTGCGCCTGTCACTCCCAGCGAAACGGGGGCGAGCGGAAGGGCAGGTCGGTGCGGGGACGGGGCGAAGGCTCCAGTTCCAACTCCGGCTCCGGTTCGGGCTCCTCGACCGCATCACAGAAGAGCAGCGAGCCTTCCGGCAGGGGCGGCGCCTCGACCCCACGCCAGCGTCCGTAGGACCAGGGCCGGTACCAGGCCGCCCCCTCCGGCAAGCAGCCGGGCACGAGGTCGATGCCATGGGTGCCGAAGGGACCGCAGCGGCAGAATCGGGCGAAGCCCATCCACGCTCCCGGCCAGACGCCGTAATTCGCGATGGCTTGGTCCATATAGGCCGAACAGCTCGGCCAGTGGCGGCACTGTCGCCCGATCAGGGACGACAGGCTGAGCTGGTAGGTGCGCAGCGCCAAACGCGCGGCGCGACGCGGCACGCTCACGCGGCGGCCCGCCGCTTGGCCTCGATCTGGTCGAGGGCGTCCACCACGGCGTCGAAGGTGAGGAGCGTCGAGGCGTGGCGCGCCTTGAAGTCCCGCACCGGTTCCAGCACCGCGAAATCCGCGAATGCACCGGAGGGCGGGGCCGCACCATCCTTCAGCATGGCACGCATCCCCTCACGCAGGGCGCGTAGATCCTCCGCCGACGTGCCGACCACGTGGCGGCCCATCAAGGACGAGGACGCCTGACCGAGGGCGCAGGCTTTGACATCCTGCGCGAAATCAGTCACCCGCCCGTCCTCGCCAAGGGTGAGATCGACGGTCACTGTCGATCCGCACAGGCGGGAATGGGCGGTGGCACTCGCGTCCGGCGCGTCGAGGCGACCGAGCCGTGGGATGTCGGCGGCGAGTTCGAGGATGCGTCGGTTGTATATATCGTCCAGCATCAAAGCCTCAGTTGAGCAAGCATAACGGCATTGGGACCGCCTGCGCAGCCGCTCTCGGATTGCGCGTTTGCTCAGGACACACGATATAGGCGATGTGCCGCTGCTTCGCGAGGAGTCGGCCGATCGACCGAGGTCGCGCCCAAGGCCGAGGTCGGGCTCATTGGCCCAAACGTAACCGGGGCACCGGCCCGTGCGCGAGAAGCGGGCGCGGGTCCCACCCACGAGCCCGAGCCTGACCGCATGTATGCCAAGCCCGACAGCACCACGATGAAGACCCGTGTGGCGCGGGCCGGAGATGCCATGGACGCCGCCCTCAAATCCCTTTCCTACCGCGTCGACGGCCAGCCCCTGAACGGTATGCGCAACGATAATCTGCCTCTTCGTGACGGCACCGCCCCCGTGGCCGAGATCGCGCCGGAGCCCGCCTCCACAACGCGCGTGCCCGAGGGCATCGAGACCGGCCGACCCAGCCGCGAGGAGGCTGAGGCCGCCGTGCGCACCCTGCTGCGCTGGGCCGGCGACGACCCGACCCGCGAAGGGCTCCTCGACACCCCCGCCCGCGTGGCCAAGGCCTACGAGCAGATCTTCTCCGGGTACCGGGTCGATGCCGATTCGCTGCTGGAGCGGGTGTTCGAGGAGGTCGAGGGCTATTCGGACGTCGTCCTGGTGCGGGACATCCCGTTCCACTCCCATTGCGAGCACCACATGGTGCCGTTCATGGGTCTGGCGCATATCGCCTATTACCCGTCCAAGGGCGTCGTGGGCCTGTCGAAGCTCGCCCGCGTGGTCGATGTCTTCGCCAAGCGCCTGCAGACCCAGGAGACGATGACGGCGCAGATCGCCGACGTCATCGAGAGCATCCTCAAGCCGCGCGGCGTCGCGGTGATGGTGGAAGCCGAACATCTTTGCATGGCCATGCGCGGCGTGCAGAAGGCGGGCGTCTCGACCCTCACGACCCAGTTCCGCGGCGTGTTCAAGGATTCGGCGGACGAGCAGGTCCGCTTTCTCACACTCGTTCGCGGCGGAGCCAAATAGGCCCTCGCGGCTTTTTCGAGCGCCATGTCCGCGACCGACTCTCGCCCCTCAACCGGCCTCTCCTTCCCCCCGCCCGGCAGCAAAGCCGAGATCGAGGAAGGGGAGGTCTTCATGCCCCGCTTCGACCGGGACGGGCTCGTGACCTGCATCACCGTCGATGCCGGGGATGGGCGCGTGCTGATGCTGGCGCATATGAACGCGCAATCGCTGGCGCGGACGCTCGAGACCGGCGAGGCGTGGTACTGGTCTCGCTCGCGGCAGGAATTGTGGCGCAAGGGCGCCACGAGCGGCCAGATCCAGCGCGTCGTTGAGATGCGCACCGATTGCGATCAGGACGCCGTGCTGATCACCGTCGAGGTCGGCGGCGATGGCGGCTGCTGCCACACGGGGCGCCGCGCCTGCTTCTACCGCACCGTCGCCTACGACCGTGAGACCGGTCAGGTGCGGTTGCGACTCGCCGGGGAATGAGCCGCCTCCCGGAGCGGCGCGAGCTTCCTCATCGCCCCCTTCCCTCCCCGTCTCGGGCCGAGGCGCCGCGCGCCCGTGCCGCCGAGGCGGTGCGACGAGCGGCGCGGGGCGAACCGGACTTTCCCCCTGGCACCGTCGAACCCCTCCGTCCGGCATCAGCCGCGCCACGCCTCGGCCTCGCGCTCGGCGGCGGATCGGCCCGGGGCTGGGCGCATATCGGCGTCATCCGCGCCCTCGAAGAGGCCGGCATCGTCCCGACCGTGGTGGCGGGCTGCTCCATCGGCGCCGTGGTCGGGGCCTGCTACGCGGCGGGACGGCTCGACCGACTCGAGACCTTCGCCCGCTCCCTCACCCGCGGGCGAGTGGTGCGCCTTTTGGATCCGCGCCTGCCGGGCTCCGGGCTGATCGCGGGCAACCGCCTGCGGCGGCGGCTCATGACCGATCTCGGCGACGGCCGGATCGAGACCCTGCGGATCGCCTTCGGTTGCGTCGCCACGGAATTCGGCACCGGCAGCGAAGTCGCCCTGACCGAGGGTCCTCTCGTGGAGGCCGTGCGGGCCTCCTACGCCATTCCCGGCTTGTTTCCCCCGGTCGATCTCGACGGGCGGTTCCTGATGGACGGCACCCTGGTCAACCCGGTGCCCGTCGCGCTCGCTCGTGCGCTCGGCGCGGATGTCGTCGTCTGCGTCAACCTCAACGGCGATACGGGCGGCCCCGTGACCCACGAGGTGACGGCTCCCGCGCCGCGCCGGAGCTTCATCGACGCCCTGCGCGGGCGTCTGCCCGGCCTCTCCCGCACACCGCCGGAGCCGCAAGTGCCCGGCATCGCCCGCGTCGTGCTCGACGCCTTCAACATCACCCAGGATCGCATCTCGCGCGCGCGCCTGGAGCGCGACCCGCCGGACGTCGCGATAGGCCCCGACGTGGCAGCCTTCGGCCTCTTCGATTTCCACCGCGCGGAAGACGGCATCGCCCTCGGCTACCGCGCCGCCCGAACCGCCCTGCCGAAGATCCGCGCGGCCTTGGACGGGGCTTCCGCACGGGTTTGAGCCGGAGACACCCGGTCCGCTCCTGCGCTCAGCCGAGTGTCTTCTTTCTGATGAAGCTGAAGGCTTCCGACACGGTACTCCCTGCCGCGCTCGCGGCATCGCCGACCGATGCGGTCGCGCGCTAGAGCCGTATTCGACCGAGTTGGGCCGCCTCCGTCGATGGATTTCCGGCCGTCTTTGCGAGCGCAGCGAAGCAATCCAGGGAGGCGCACCGTTCTGAAGCGTCCCGCTGCCTTGGATTGCTTCGCTAACGCTCGCAAAGACGGAGGCACGTGAGCCAACTTGGTCGAAGACGGCTCTCGATGACCCGGCGGTCGTTCTCCATGAGGGAGGCGATGCCGATATCGGTCATCGCAACGAAGGTCGCATCGTCCTGAAATCGCACCTCGATCAGGGCGCGTTGCTTGGGCCCTTCGTCGAGCGCGCCGAGCCCCGCGCCGAGCGCCACAAGGGTCAGCTCGGCCATACGCTGGCTCCCGAATCCATCCACGCTGCGTGATCGCCGGACAGCCGGACGACCGGCAGCAGGCTCGGCGCGGATGATGAAGCTTATTGTCACGCTGAGTCCCTATGGCTTGCCAGCCCGTGGACCCCACCGTGAGCGAAAAACATCCAGAAACGACGAAGCCGCCCGAAGGCGGCTTATCGTTAGTCTGACTTTTGGTTGGGAAAACTGGAGCGGGCGAAGGGATTCGAACCCTCGACCCCAACCTTGGCAAGGTTGTGCTCTACCCCTGAGCTACACCCGCTCTCTAGTGCCTGAGACGCCTCGGAAGTCCGTGTCCGGAAGTCCGTGCCGGCGTCCCCCGGCGCGGCTCTCTAAACACCATTCCTTTCGCCGGCGCAACCCCCTTTTCCGCCTCACCACTGCAAAGCTGGAAAAAGACCCTCTCGCAGCTCCTGCAGCCGCGCGGCGGTGGCCCGCGTGGTGCCGTCCGGCAGGGCATCGAGGGGGAAAAACCCGCTCTCCGCAATCTCCCGGTCCGGTGCCTTCGGCCCTCGAAGGCGGAAAGCGGGGGCCTGGAACAGGGCGATGTGATCGCGGGCGGCCCCCGCCTCGCTGTGGAACAGGCCGAGGAGGCGCAGGGGCGCCATCGCCTCGATCTCCGCCTCCTCGCGGAACTCCCGCACCATCGCGTCGTGGGCAGTCTCGCCACGCTCCACGCCGCCGCCCGGCAGGTGCCAGCCGGCGACGTAGGTGTGGCGCACGAGGCCGACGCGACCCTCCCCGTCGATTGCGATGCCGCGCACGCCGAGGGTGACGCCCCGCGTGGCGAGGGCACCGAGAAGGAAGAGCCGCCGGAAGACGGGCCGGTCGAGGAGCATCCGCCTGGTCAGACGACGTCGAGGGTGATCTCGCCGAGACCCGCCACGGCGGCGACCATCCGCTGCCCGCGCTCCACGGCGCCGACGCCGGAGGGCGTGCCGGTGAAGATCAGGTCGCCGGGCTGGAGGACGAAGTAGCGCGACAGGTAGGCGATCTGCTCGGCCACCGACCAGATCATCTCACCGAGGTCGCCCTTCTGCCGCACGGCGCCATCGACCGTGAGGGTGATCGCCCCGTTGTCAGGATGCCCGATCACCGAGGCCGGATGGAGCGAGCCGATCGGGCCGGAAAAGTCGGCCGCCTTGCCGAGGTCCCAGGGCCGGGACATCTTCTTGGCCTCGTCCTGCAGGTCGCGGCGGGTCATATCGAGGCCGATCGCGTAGCCGTAGACCTGATGCAGCGCGGTCTCGACCGGGATGTCGTTGCCCCCGCCGGACAGCGCCGCCACCATCTCGACCTCGAAATGGTAGTTGGCGGTCTTGGGCGGATAGGGATGCTCCGCCGGTTCCGCGCCGACCACCTGAAGGGCGTCGGCAGGTTTCATGAAGAAGAAAGGCGGCTCGCGATCCGGATCGGCGCCCATCTCGCGGGCATGGGCGGCGTAGTTGCGGCCCACGCAATAGACCCGCCGCACCGGGAAGAAATCCTGGCTGCCGACGATGGGCAGCGTGGTCCGGGGCGGATTCTGGATGACGGACAGCATCGGGATCCTCGGGTGGTTCGCGTCGTCTTCGGCAGCAACTCTGCCGCGATGGACCCTTTGTAGGCCATCGGCCGGGCTTGCTGTATGTGCGCCACAGCGCAAAATTCGGGCGATGTCAGAGCCAGCCCCCGCCGATCTCCTGAACGCCCTGCGCGGTGCCATCGGTGATCGCCATGTCCTCACCGATCCGGGCGTGGTCGCGCCCTACCTCACCGAGCGGCGCGGGCTCTATGCGGGCACCACGCAGGCCGTGCTGCGGCCGGGTTCGACGGCGGAGGTGGCGGCCTGCGTCACGCTCTGCGCCGGGGCGGGCGTGCCCTTCGTGGCCCAGGGAGGCAATACCGGCCTCACCGGCGGCGGCGTGCCCCAGGGCGGGGTGGTCCTCTCCCTGGAGCGTCTGACGGCTGTGCGGGCCGTCGATCCCATCGGCGCGACGATCACCGTCGAAGCCGGAGCGATCCTCGAGACCGTGCAGCAGGCTGCCGAGGCGGCGGGGATGCTGTTTCCCCTCACTTATGCCTCACGCGGCTCGGCACGGATCGGCGGGGGCATCTCCACCAATGCGGGCGGTCTCAACGTGCTCGCCTACGGCAATGCCCGCGAACTCACCCTCGGCCTCGAGGTCGTCCTTGCCGACGGGCGGATCTGGGACGGGCTGAAGACCCTTCGCAAGGACAATGCAGGCTACGACCTGAAGCAGCTCTTCATCGGCTCGGAGGGCACGCTCGGCATCGTGACCGCCGTCGCCCTGCGGCTGTTCCCGAAGCCGCGTTCCCTTGGCGTCGCCTTCGCCGGGCTCGCCTCGGCGCAGGCGGCCCTCGACCTGTTCGTCTTCCTACGCGACCGGGCCGACCGCGACCTCACCGCCTTCGAGTATATGCCGCCCTTCGCCCTGGACATCGCCCTGCGGCACAGGTCCGGCGCCGTTCAACCGCTGGCAGGCGAGCACGGGGCCTATGCCCTCATCGAGTTCTCCTCCTGCCGACCCGGTTCGGAGGCGCGGCATGATCTCGAAGCCGCTCTCAATGAAGCCCTCGAAGCCGGGCTGATCGGCGACGCCACGGTCGCGTCCGGCGGGGCGCAGGCGAACGCCCTGTGGGATCTCCGCGAAGCCGTGCCGGAGGCGCAGACCCGCGAGGGCGGCTCGATCAAGCACGACGTGTCGGTGCCCCTGGCCCGCCTGCCGGAGTTCCTGGAACGGGCGAATGCGGCCTGCCTCGCCGCCATGCCGGGCTTGCGCCCCTGCGGCTTCGGGCATTTCGGGGACGGCAACATCCACTTTAACCTCAGCCAGCCGGTCGGCATGGACAAGGCGAAGTTCCTCTCGCACTGGACCCGCTTCAACCGCATCGTTCACGACATCGTGAACGATCTCGGAGGTTCCATCGCCGCCGAGCACGGCGTCGGTTTGGTGAAGCGCGAGGAGTTGGCCCGCTACGCCCCGCCCGTCGCCCTCGACCTGATGCGCAGGCTGAAGGACACCCTCGATCCAAACGGCCTGCTCAACCCCGGCAAGGTCGTCGCGCCCGCCGGGACGACTGCGTAACAGGGATCGACTTTTGTGCGGCGCGCCATAATTCGGCTCCCCTGACGGAGGAAGACGGGGACGCGGGAGACACACCTGCCGCAATCGAACCTTGGCATTAACCCGTTGCTAAGGCGTCGATCCGACCTTCTGGTGAGGGCGCGACCTGGATCCCCAGGAAAAGGCCCGCCCCTTGCTTCTCGCCGTCGGGCGTCTCGCAGTTGCGAGACAGACCGCCGAGCGCCATCGATCCGGAGTCATCCGCATGCCCACTTCATTGGCCCGCGTGCAGACCACCGAAGCTAGCCGCTATCTGCAGCAGCTCTGCCGCCATTGGAGCCACAAGTTCGACGTCGAGGCCACGACCGATCACGGCACCGTGCCGTTCGGTGCGGACCGCGTCTGCACCCTCGACGCCGAGCCCGACGCCCTCGTCATGCGCATCGAGAGCGCGGACCCGGTGAACCTCACCCGCCTGGAGAACGTGGTCTCCGACCATCTCCTGCGCTTCGCCTTCCGCGAAGGGCTCGGCGACATCCGCTGGTCGCGCGCCGCCGCCTGAGCCGGGCCGGGGCTTAGCGCCCCGCCGCGTCCTCCAGCGCCTCGATGACGAGGTTGCCGTTGGTGTAGACGCAGATCTCCGCCGCGATGCCCATCGCCCGGCGGACGATCTCTTCCGCATTCAGCGGACCGTCCTCCAGCGCGCGGGCTGCGGCGAGCGCATAGTTGCCGCCCGAGCCGATGGCCATGACGCCGCTTTCGGGTTCCAGAACGTCGCCTGAGCCCGACAGGAGCAGGCTGACATCCTTGTCGGCCACCAGCATCATCGCCTCCAGGCGGCGAAGGTAGCGGTCGGTCCGCCAATCCTTCGTCAGCTCGACGCAGGCGCGGGTGAGCTGGCCCGGATACTGCTCCAGCTTGGCCTCCAACCGCTCGAACAGGGTGAAGGCGTCGGCCGTCGCCCCGGCGAAGCCGCCGATCACCGCGCCCTTGGCTAAGCGGCGCACCTTGCGGGCATTGCCCTTTACGATCGTCTGGCCGAGGCTCACCTGCCCGTCGCCGCCGATGACGACGCGACCGCCCTTCCTCACCATCAGGATCGTAGTGGCGTGCATGCTGGGCAGCCCGCCCCGCTCGTCGTGGCTCACGTGTCGGCTCCTGTGTCGTGATGGGGCGCAGATGGGGACCATTCCCCCGCGCGTCCAGAATCGATCCCTCTACCGAGCGCCATCTGCCATTCCTCGCGGACATGCCGGTCGGTCTCGGCCTCGCCGAAGCGCCGGTGGAGGTCGCGCAGATCCTCGGCTCGTAGCAACCGTCCGCAGGCCCAGACCGCCATGCCGCGCACCAGTGGCGAGACATCCGCAAGATGCACCCGCGCGCTGGCGGCGAGATCCGGCTCACCGGAATTGCCGATGGCGATCAGCACGTTGCGCAGGAAGCGGTCGCGCCCGGTGCGCTTCACCGGTGTGCCCGCGAAGAAAGCCCGGAACCCCGCATCGTCCAGGGACGCTAGCAACCGCAGGTCGGGCGCCGCGAGATCGTCGCGGGCGGCGAGGCGCGTTTCGGCCGCCTGCCGGGCGAACTTGTTCCAGGGACACACCGCGAGGCAATCGTCGCAGCCGAACACCCGGTTTCCCATGGCGGACCGCAGCGGGGCCGGGATCGGGCCCTGATGCTCGATGGTGAGATAGGAGATGCAGCGGCGGGCATCGAGCCGGTAGGGCTCGGGCAATGCGTCGGTGGGGCAGATGTCGAGACAAGCCCGGCAGGAGCCGCAGCGATCCGTGCCCGGCGCGTCGGGCGTGAACTCGGCGCTGGTATAGATCGCCCCGAGCAGCAGCCAGTTGCCCGCCTCGCGGGAGATGAGCACCGTGTGCTTACCCTGCCAGCCGAGCCCGGCTGCCTCGGCCAGCGCCTTCTCCATGACCGGTGCGGTGTCGCAAAAGACCTTCACCCGCGCGTCGGCCTTGGCCGACAGGTAGCCGCCGAGCTCCTTGAGTTTGCCCTTCAAGACTTCGTGATAATCGCGCCGCTGGGCATAGGCGGCGATGGCCCCCTGCCCACGCAGCGCCAGCAAGCCCAGCGGATCCTGCTCCGGCCGGTAGCTCATGGCCAGGACGAGGATGCTGCGCACCCCCGGCCAAAGGGTGGTGGGTTGGGCACGCTGGTCAGCGCGCTCCTCCATCCACTCCATGGTGCCGTGAGCTCCGGAGGCGAGCCAGCTCGAGAGCCGCTCGGGCAAGTGGGGGACGCGGTCGGGGCGGGTGATGCGCAGGGCGCAAAACCCCAGGTGCCGGGCGCGGTCTTCGACCAGCCGACGCAGCGTGTCCCCGTGATAAATCCGCCTGACGCTCAGAAATCGAGATCCGCGTAATGGGCGGCCGGCGGCATGCCAGCAACCCGGTCGGCGAGGATGGCGCGGAAGGAAGGCCGCGACTTCACCCGCGCATACCAGTTGCGGGCCATCTCGTCCTCCTCCCAGGGCACGTCCCCAAGATAGTCGACGCAGGAGAGATGGGCGGCCGCCGCGAGATCGGCATAGGACAGGTCGTCGCCCGCGAGCCAGCGGCGCCGGGCGATGAGATAGCCAATGTATTTCAGGTGGTAACGCACGTTGGCGCGGGCCGCGCGGATGGCGTTCATGTCCGGCGGGCCGCCGCCCTGGCTCGACGACATGAACCGCTTGGCGATCTTCTCCGCGACGAGATAGCCGGTCACCTCGCCCTCGAACTTCACGAGGAACCAGTCGAGCAGGCGGCGCACCTCGACCCGGCCCGTGGGGTCCTCCGGCAGGAGGCGGCGCCCGCTCAGGCCCAGCCCGCGCGTCTCATCGAGATATTCCGCGATGACACCCGCGCCGGGGATGACGGTGCCCGTTTGCTCCAGCAGGACCGGCGTGGTCCCGGCCGGATTGATCATCAGGAACTCGTCGCGACGGTCCCAGCTGCGCTCCTCGATGAGCGTCGGCTCAAGACCCATCTCCGCCAGGACCAGCCGGACGAAGCGGGAATTCGCGCAGAAGGGGAAATGATAGAGGTTCGCCATCGAAGCCGCGTTGAGGACGGAACGGTCACATGCCGGAATGTGGCGCGGGGCTCCTTCTCGCGCCGTCCGCCCTGTCGGGCAGGGCTTCGGTTCGAGCGTTATTGCCGGTTTCTTGCCGCCCCATTAACACGCGTCGCCAAGCTCGGTAACCGCCCGTCAACCGCGATGGGCGATGCCAACGAGCGGTTGTGGGTGTGGGGCGGCGCCTGTGGCGTGCGCCGAGTGGCGCGAGGACAGGCATGGATCCGGTCAGCATCGGGAAAGCGGTTCTGCTTGGCCTTGTGGAAGGCGCGACGGAATTCCTTCCCGTCTCCTCCACCGGGCATCAATTGCTGGTCGGACATTTCATCGGCTTCCACTCGCCCAACAACACGTTCGAGGTGCTGATCCAGCTCGGCGCCATCCTGGCGATCCTGTTAGTGTATTTCCGCCGCCTGCTGAACATCGCCACCGCCGTGCCGCACAATGCGCAGGCGCGTCGCTTCGTTCTCGGCATCCTGATCGCCTTCCTGCCCGCCGCGATCATCGGCGGTCTGTTTTCGAAACTGATCAAGGCCTACCTGTTCAATCCCTGGATCGTCTGCGCGACTCTGGTGGCGGGCGGCCTCGTCCTCCTCGTCATCGACGATACCGATCTCGAGGTGAAGAAGACCGACGTCTACGACTTCACCCTGCCGATGGACTTCAAGATCGGCCTGTTCCAGTGCCTCGCGATGATTCCCGGCGTGTCGCGCTCGGGCGCGACGATCGTCGGCGCGATGCTGATGGGCGCCAACAAGCGGGCCGCCACCGAGTTCTCGTTCTACCTCGCCATGCCGACCATGGCGGGCGCCTTCGCCAAGGACCTGCTCGACAACTACAAGAACCTGTCGGGCAACGATGTCGGGCTGATCGTGATCGGCTTCGTCGTGTCCTTCATCTCCGCCCTGTTCGTGGTGCGGAAGCTCCTCGACTACGTGTCGGCCCACGGGTTCCGGCTGTTCGCGTGGTGGCGCATCATCGTCGGCGCCCTGGGCCTGGCGGGCCTGATCATCCTCGGCTGAGGCGAATCACCCAAGACGGGAATTGCATCGGGGCGGGTTCTCGTGCGACGCAGCGCAATGACCGCGGCGGATGAACCGCGGCATCAACGTTGCGACCCGCTTCCCGACCGGCCTCGGCGCCGGTGCGGAAGCGCCTTGAGGGGGGCTCGGCAGATCCGATGGAAGACAGACCGCTCGCCGATCTTTTCGAACCGGCCGACCGCAAGCGGTGGTTGTCCCTCGTCGAGACCGCGCTGAAGGGCGCCGATTTCGAGAAGAAGCTCGTTTCGCGCACCGCCGACGGCCTGCGCATCGAGCCACTCTACGGGCCGGCCGAGGCCGAGGCACAGCCCGTGCGCGCCGCAGGTCCGTGGAAGATCGCTCAGCGCGTCGACCATCCCGACAGTGCCGCCGCCGCGCGGCAGGTGATGACCGATCTCGAAGGCGGGGCGGATGCCCTCGTCCTCACCTTTGCCGGAGCACCCGGTGCGCGCGGCTTCGGCCTGACCGTGACCGATGCGGACGGGCTCGACGCCGCCCTGTCGAGCGTGATGCTGCCGCTGATCGGCCTGCGGCTCGATGCGGGCGGACGCGCGCTCGACGCCGCCCGCTGGGTCCGCGATCTCGCGGTCAAGCGCGGCGAAGACCTGTCGAGTTACGATCTCGACCTCGGCATCGATCCGGTCGGCGTGCTGGCGGCCACGGGCAGCCTGGGCGCGGTGTGGCGGGAGATCGCCCCTCGCCTCGCCGAGGCGGTCACCGAACTGAACGCGGCGGGCTTCACCGGCCGCGCCCTGCTGGCCGACGGTCGCCCCTATCACGAGGCGGGCGCGGGCGAGGCCGCCGAACTCGGCGCCGTGCTCGCCACGGCGGTCGCCTACCTGCGGGCCCTCGAAGCCGGGGGCATCGACCTCGACACGGCCCGCGACCGGATATCCGTCCTGCTGGTGGCGGATGCCGACGAATTCGTGACCCTGTCGAAGTTCCGCGCCATGCGGCGCCTCTGGGCGCGCGTGGAGCAGGCCTGCGGCCTCGCACCGAAGCCGCTGCGCATCCATGCCGAGACGGCGTGGCGGATGATGACCAAGCGCGAACCCTTCACCAACATCCTGCGCACCGGCATGGCCGCCGCCGCCGCAGGCATGGGCGGGGCCGACGTGGTGTGCGTGCTGCCCTGCACTCAGGCGCTGGGATTGCCGGATGCCTTCGCCCGCCGGGTCGGACGCAACAGCCAGATCGTGCTGATCGAGGAATCGCATCTCGGCCGTGTCACCGATCCGGCCGCGGGCGCGGGCGGGTTCGAGGCCCTGACCGGCCAGATCGCCGAGACGGCATGGGATGCCTTCCGCGCCATCGAGGGCGAGGGCGGCATCGTCGCCTCCCTCAGCGTCGGCAAGATCCAGCGGCGGATCGAGATGCTGCGCGAGGCCCGCGCCAAGGCGGTAGCCACCCGCAAGATGCCGCTGACCGGCGCCACCGAGTTCCCGAATATCGCCGAGAAGCCCGTCGCCGTGCTCGACGTGCCCCCAATCGCCTCCGGCAAGCCGGCCAATTTCGGCACCGGCGCTGCGGTGGCCTGCGATCCTCTGCCCTCACAGCGTCTCTCCGAGCCCTTCGAAGCCCTGCGCGACGCCTCCGACGCGGCCCTCGCCAAGTCGGGCAAGCGGCCCGGCGTATTCCTGGCGAATCTCGGCTCGCTGGCGGCCTTCAACATGCGGGCGACCTTCGCCGCCAACGCCTTCGCGGCGGGCGGGCTGGAAGCCCTGTCGAACGAGGGCTTCGCGGACACGGCCGCGCTGGTGGCGGCCTACAAGGAATCCGGCGCCTCCCTGGCCTGCATCTGCTCGTCCGACGCGGTCTATGCCGAGAGGGCGGTGGAGGCGGCCGAAGCGCTGGCTGCGGCGGGCGCGGGGACGATCTACCTCGCGGGCCGCCCAGCCGATCTGGAGGCTCCGCTGAAGGCGGCGGGTGTTCACGGCTTCCTCTATGCAGGCTGCGACCTTCTGGCGCTGCTTGACGATGCGTTGCGCCGGGGCTTGCGCGCCAGCCCCCGCTGATAGCGATCAGGCTGACACGATGATGGCGACATCCTCCCTCGTCCCCCGCCTCGCGGCGTGCCTTGTCCTGTGCGCGACCCCCGTCCTAGCGGCGTCGGGACGCGTGGCGGTCCCGGCGCGGTTCGACGGGACGTGGAGCGTCGAGATTCTCACGGAATCCGGCGCCTGCGACCGCAGTTACAGCTACCCCGTGCGGATCGAGAACGGGCAGGCCCGGTTCGTCGGCACCGCCTTCACGGTGAGCGGGCAGGTCGCCCGCAACGGGGCGATCCGCGGCTCGGTCTCCTCCGGCCTCGCGACGGCGAACGTCGTCGGCCGTCTCGGCGTGGACGGCCGGGGCCGGGGCACATGGACCTCCTCCGGCACGCTGGAGTGCCGGGGCCACTGGAACGCGGTGCGGCGAAGCTGACCCAACCCCCCGGCGCGGTTCTTGCGATGTCTTAAAACGACACGTCGCTACCGCGCCCCGGCCCTGTTCCCGACGCAATCCGGGGGGATTCTGGAACCCGGTTCGGACACCCCGACGAGGCCGCCCGCATGAAGTCCCCGATCCTCGCCACGCTCGCCGTCATCACGCTCGTGTCGGCCGCCGAGGCCCGCCCGCACCGTGTCGGCAAATCGTCCGATCCGGTTGCGGCCGAGAAGGTGATGGCTCCCCTGCGGCAGGCCGCGACGGATTGCTTCGCCGAGACGGTGATGTCGAACCCGAAGGCGATCCGCGAGGCTCGCGCGGGCCACTGGTACGAGGCCGCGAGCGTCACCGGCTTCCTGTGCCGCCCGGAAGTCGCGTCGATGATCCAGGCGCATGACCGCCTGTTCGGCGCCCGTACCGGCGAGCGGTACTTCAAGGGTGCCTACGCCCGCCATCTCGACAAGCAGCTCGCCGAGCGGCTTCAGCCGATGCTGGAGCGCAAGGCCGTGGCGAGCGCCGAGCCGCCTGCCGAGAAGGCCTCGGCCGAAGAAGCCGCCCCGGCCGAGTGACGGGAACCGGGCTTTCCGGCCGCGCTTCCGGGTGAGAGGAGCGCGCCATGGCCTACGAACTGCACTATTGGCCAATGATCCAAGGGCGCGGCGAGTTCGTCCGCCTCGCCCTGGAAGCGGCGGGTGCCGCCTATGTCGATGTCGTCCGCCAGGATGACGACGAGGGTGGAATCGAGCCGATGCTCGCCCGCCTGTCCGACCCCAAGTCTCCGCGTCCTCCCTTTGCCCCGCCCTTCCTGCGCGATGGCGATCATGTGATCGGCCAAACGGCGGCGATCCTCCTGTATCTCGCACCGAAGCTGGGCCTCGTCGGCTGGGACGAGACCGACAGGATCTGGACGCATCAGATCCAGCTCACCATCGAAGATGTGGTGGACGAGGCGCACGATACGCATCATCCGGTCGGGGTCGGCCTCTATTACGAAGATCAGAAGCCCGAGGCCCTCCGCAGGGCCGAGGATTTCCGCAAGCACCGCATCCCGAAGTTCTTCGCCTGGTTCGAGCGGGTGCTCGACGGAAACGGGAGCGGATGGCTCGTCGGCCGGTCTGCGACCTATGCCGACCTGTCCCTGTTCCAGCTGGTGGAGGGGCTGTCTTACGCCTTCCCCACGGCCACGCACCGCGCCTTGGGCCGCACGCCTCGTGTGGAGTCCCTGCGTGATGCAGTCAGGGGGCTTCCGCGCGTGGCCGCCTATCTCGCGAGCGATCGTCGCATCCCGTTCAACGAGGACGGCATCTTCCGGCGCTATCCCGAACTGGACGGATGAAGGGGCGGCCCGGTTTCAGCGTCCCACTCCCTCTCCCCGTCCGCGATAGGACAGGGCTTCCGCGAGATGAGCCCGCCTCACTGGCTCCTCCCCATCGAGATCGGCCAAAGTGCGGGCGACCCGGAGCACCCGGTGGAAGCTACGTGCAGAGAGCCGCATCGTCTCGGCCGCCTGCCGGATCAGCGCTGTCCCCTGCGAGTCGGGGCTCGCCACCGCCTCGATCACCTTGGCCGGGCAGGTGGCGTTCGTGGTCTCGGGCGGTAGGTCGAGGGCAGAGTAGCGTGCCGTCTGCCGGGCACGGGCAGCGGCGACGCGGGCAGCGGCCTCGGCCGACCCCTCTGACGGGGCCGGGAGGATCAGGTCGGCGGCCGAGACTGCGGGCACCTCGATGCGCAGGTCGATCCGGTCCAGAAGGGGACCGGAGATGCGAGCCTGATACTGCGCCATGCAGCGCTCGTTCGGTCCCCGGCGGCAGGCGAAGCCGGGCTCCAGCCCCTGCCCGCAGCGGCAGGGGTTCATCGCTGCGATCAACTGGAATCGCGCCGGATAGGTCACGCGATGGTTCGCCCGCGCGATCATCACGTTGCCCGTCTCCAGGGGCTGGCGCAGGGAATCGAGCACCTGGGGGCTGAATTCCGGCAACTCGTCGAGGAAGAGCACGCCGCCATGGGCCAGCGAAACCTCTCCCGGCCTCGCACCGTGGCCGCCGCCGACGAGCGCCGCCATGGAGGCGGAATGGTGCGGCTGCCGGAACGGCCGCCGGTTCGACAGGGCGCCGCCCTTCAGCCCGCCCGCCACGGAGCGCACCATGGCGATATCGAGCAATTCCCGAGGGGAGAGCGGCGGCAGGATCGAGGGCAGCCGCGCGGCGAGCATCGACTTGCCCGCCCCCGGCGGCCCGTTGAACAGCAGGTTGTGGCCTCCGGCCGCCGCGATCTCCAGGGCGCGCTTGGCCCCCTCCTGACCCTTGATGTCGGCGAGGTCGGGCAGATCCTCGTCCGCCGCCGCCAAAGCGGCGCTCGGCCGAGCCATGACCTGGCTGCCCTTGAAATGGTTGGCGAGCTGGATGAGCGAGCGCGGCGCAAGCACGTCGAGATCGCCCCCGGCCCAGGCCGCCTCCGGCCCCGTCGCCGCCGGGCAGATGAGCCCGAGTCCCCGTTCCGCCGCCGCCAGCGCGGCGGGGAGAACGCCGCTGACCGGCGTGAGCGTGCCGTCGAGCGCCAGTTCCCCGAGGACGCTATAGCCCGCCAGCGCATCCGCCGGGATCGCCCCGATGGCGACCATGACGCCCAGCGCGATCGGAAGGTCGTAATGCGAGCCCTCCTTCGGCAGATCGGCCGGGGCGAGGTTCACAGTGATCCGCTTGGCCGGGAGGGCGAGGCCGGATGCGATCAGCGCCCCCCTCACCCGCTCGCGCGATTCGGCCACCGCCTTGTCGGCGAGGCCGACGACGGTGAAATTTACCGAGCCCGGGAGGATCTGCACCTGCACATCGACCGCGCGTGCCTCGATCCCTTCGAAGGCGACGGTCGCGACGCGGGTAACCATCCTGGCAGGCGCTCCGGTGAGAATGCCCGCGACCGGGCGTCGCACCTCTGCGGGAAAATCGATGGCGGCTCAAGCCGGTCGGCCGTTTGGAACCCACGGCGTGCTTGGCGGTTCGGCCAGTGTTACAAACCAGAAACGGAGACCGCCATGCGTCTGATCCCCGGCCTCGCCGCCCTCGCCTTCGCACTGACCCTCGCCCCCGCTGCCCATGCGGACACTCCGCTTCCGGCCGAGCAGCAGGCCAAGGTCGAGGCGATGCTGCGTCAGGAAGGGTTCACCAAGTGGAGCGAAATCGAACTCGATGACGGCATGATCGAAGTGGATGACGCGATCGGCGCCGACGGCAAGAAGGTGGATCTGAAGCTCGACCCGAAGACGCTCGCCATCGTGAAGCGCAAGGCCGACTGAAGTCGCATCCGCCCTCGTCCGCCAAGCGGGCGAGGGCCTGCGGGACTCGCATGCCACGAGGTGGCCACGGTCGCGCGGTAGGGTCGTTTTGAGCTGCAGGCCGAATTCGTTTACAATGAGTTACGAATTCGGTTGGCTTTCACCGTGAATCCGGAAGTGTTCCTTCCGCGGTGCGAGGCCACACTGTAGTCGTTCAAGCTGCTCGCCGAACCCGACGGTCCCCGTGTCGACGCTCCATCTCGCTAGCCCTGCCCGTGCCATCGCCAGCCGCTGGATGCGGCGCGCCGCTTTGGCGCTGGGGCTGCTGGTCGTCCCCACCGCCGTCCTGGCCTACGCCGACCTGCTTCCCGAATCCCTCGACATGCTCGGCATCGACCTGCAGGAGACGCCGGACCTGCCGCACGTCGCCCGGCAGATCGCGATCGGCGCGCCGCTGCGGATCGTCGCCTTCGGCTCATCCTCGACGGAGGGGATCGGCGCGTCGAGCCCGGCCAACGCCTATCCCGCCCGCCTCCAGGCGGACCTGCGCACCAAGCTGCACGGCGTCGAGGTCACGGTGATCAACCGCGGCATCGGCGGCGAACACGTGGACGACATGCTTGCCCGCCTCGAGCGCGACGTGATCGGGCCCGAGCCGCAGCTCGTCATCTGGCAGACCGGCAGCAACGATCCCCTGCGCGGCGTCTCGCTGGAGCATTTCCGCGCCGCCACCCTCGACGGCCTCCGCCGCATCCGCGACGCCGGCATCGACGTGGTGCTGATGGAGCCGCAATGGTGCCCGAAGCTCGAAGCGACGCCGGGCGCCAACCGCTTCCGTGATGCGGTGCGCGAGATCGGCGACGAACTCGACATCCCCGTGATCCGCCGCGCCGACCTGATGCATGGCTGGGTTCGCGACGGGAAGCTGACGCCCAAGCAGCTCTTCGCCTCGGACGGCCTGCACATGGCCGACAGGGGCTACGCCCTGCTCGCCTCGGCAGCCGCCGAATCGATCCTGCGCGATGCGGGCCCGGTGCAGGTGGGAACGCCGGTCGCGGAATAGTCGCCCCTCCGGCTTGACGGAGGCCCCGGCCTCCCGGACACCCGGATCCATGAATCTCTTCGTCTTCGGTCTCGGCTTCACCGGCCGCCGTTTTGCGGAAGCCGCACGCGATCGCTTCGGCACCATCCGGGGCACGGTGACGGAGGCGTCCGGCGCCGCCCGGATCGAGGCGGAGACGGGCTTTTCCATGCGGGCCTACGGGCCCGAGACGAACGACCCGCGTATCGCGGCCGACCTTGCCGACAGCGACGTCCTCCTCGTCTCGGTTCCGCCGGATGCCGAGGGAGACCCCGTGCTGCCGCGCTACGCGGAGGCCATCGCGAAAAGCCGCATCGGCTGGATCGGCTATCTCTCCACCATCGGCGTCTATGGTGACCAGGGTGGCGCCTGGATCGACGAGACCACTCCACCCGCCGCCCGCAGCGAGCGGACCCGTTCCCGCCTCGCCGCCGAGGCGGCGTGGCTGGCGCTCGGCGAGCGCACGGGCAAGGCGGTGCAGGTGTTCCGCCTGTCGGGGATCTACGGGCCGGGCCGCAACCCGATCGTGAAGGTGCGCGAGGGACGGTCCCAGCGCATCGTGAAGAAGGGTCAGGTCTTCAACCGCATCCACGTGGACGACATCGCGACCACGCTGCTCGCCTCCCTCGACAGGCCCCGGCCCGGCGCGATCTACAATGTCACCGATGACGAGCCGACGCCGCCGCAGGTGGTGATCGAGCATGCCGCCGCCCTGGCGGGCCTGCCGCCCCCGCCCGAGGTTGATTTCGAGACGGCCGACCTCTCGCCCATGGCGCGCAGCTTCTACGGCGAGAACAAACGGGTGAAGAACCAGCTGATCCGCGAGGAACTCGGCGTCAGCCTCGCCTACCCGACCTATCGCGAAGGGCTCGCCGCCCTGGCGGGGGAATAGCGCCGCTCAGGCTTCGAGATGCCGGGGCCGCACGAGACGGCGCAGCAACCCGCCCTGAGGCCCGACCAGTACGGAGGCGACGTAGAAGCCTCCCGCCGCGAGCACGATGGCTGGGCCACTCGGCAGATCGAAATGGTAGGACAGGCTCAGGCCGCCGACGCTCGCGAGGCAGGCGATGCCCACGGCCACCGCCATGATGAAGCCGAGCTCTCGCGCCCAGAACCGCGCGGCCACGGCGGGCAGCAGCATCAGACCCACGGCGAGCATCGTGCCGAGCGCCTGGAAGCCGCCCACGAGATTGACCACGACGAGGCCGAGAAAGGCGAAGTGGACCGGCCCCCCGGCCCGGCTGACGCTGCGCAGATACAGCGGATCGACGCATTCCAGCACGAGCGGCCGGTAGATCAGTGCCAGGGTGACGAGGGTAAGCGTGCAGATGCCCCCGAGAAGCATCAGCGCCGGATCGTCCAGAGCCAGGACCGAGCCGAACAGGAAGTGCATCAGGTCGACTTGCGACCCGCGCAGCGACACGAGCAGGACGCCGCTCGCCAGCGAGATGAGGTAGAAGGCGGCGAGGCTCGCATCCTCGCGCAACACCGTCGTGCGGGTCACCGCACCTGCGAGCAGCACCACCGCCAGCCCGGCCACGAGGCCGCCGATGGTCATGGCGGGCAGGGACAGGCCCGCCACGACGAAACCCGCTGCTGCGCCCGGCAGGATGGCGTGGCTCATGGCATCGCTCATCAGGCTCATGCGCCGAAGCATCAGGAACACGCCGACGGGCGGCGCCGAGACCGACAGGGCGAGGCAGCCCGCCAGCGCCCGGCGCATGAAGCCGAACTCGATGAACGGTGCGAGGGGATCGATCACGCGGCGTCCTCGCGACCGTGAACATGCGGATGGACGTGAGCCTGTCCGTGGGAATGCTCGTGGGCATGCCCATGATGATGCCCATGATCATCGGCATGACCCGGCGGGCTCGCATCGGCTCGCGGAGGGGCGTGCCGCGCCCCGTCGCAAACGGGTGCGTCCTCGTCCCAGGCTTCCGAGAGGCTGCGGGCGCGGGCGAGGTTGTCCTGCGTCAGCACCCGCGCGGTCGGCCCCCAGGCCACGGGCTCGCGAGCGAGCAGCAGGGTCGTCGGGAAATGCGTGCGGATCTGCGCGAAATCGTGAAGGGCGGCCACGACCGTGCGTCCCTCCTCGTGCCAGCGCCGCACGAGGCCGAGCAGATCGTCGGTGGTCCGCGCGTCGATGCCGGTGAAGGGCTCGTCCAGCAAAATCGTCCGGCAATCCTGCAAGATCAGGCGGGCGAACAGGGCACGGCGAAACTGCCCCCCCGAGAGCGTCCCGATGGGACGCGCCTCGAAGCCCGACAAGCCGACCGTCGCCAGGGCCTCGCGCACCACCGGTGCGGTGCGCCGCAGGGCGCGCCACGGTCCGAGGCGCCGCCACAGACCCATCGCGGCGAGGTCCATGACGCTCACCGGGAAGCTGCGATCGATGGCATCGATTTGAGGCAGGTAGGCGATGTCGTCCGGACGGTCGATCCGGCCGTCGAGAACCGGGATCTCTCCGGTCAAGCCTTTGAGCAGGGTCGACTTTCCGGCTCCGTTCGGACCCGCCAGGGCGAGGAGGTCGCCGGCCCGGATCGTCCCGTCGAGATGGTGGACGGCCGGGTGCCTGTCATAGCCGAGGGTCAGCCCATGCAGGTGGATCGGGGTGGAGGCGGCGGCGCTCACGCGGCCAGAGCCCAGGCGATCGCCATCCAGACCGACCCCGCCAAGATCCCCGCCAGGACGAGGCGAGCAAGCAGCCCACTGCGGTACAGCGTCGGACGGGGCATGACGGATGGGCGGGACAAGGGACGCTAACTTCACGAGACGAGGGACGGGCGGGACGCGCGTTCGGCCAGCGCGGCGGGGTGGCCGCGTCCCGGCGTCGCGCCGACCCCTGGTGCGGTCCCGGCCGGGAGTGATACACTGTAACAAAGCCGCCGTACAACTGGCGGGCCGCCGAGCCGCCATCGGGAAACGCCACCTTGCCAGCCGCCGGACATCACAAAGAGCACGACCACACGCATGATCACGCGCATGGCTCGTCCTGCCGGGCCGAGCCTGCGGAGATCGTGCGCCGCGCCGAAGATCTATGCCGCGAGAAGAGCGTGCAATTCACCGCCCTGCGCCGCGAGGTGCTCGACGCGGTGGTCCACAGCGAGAAACCGCCGGGTGCCTACGACATCGCGGAGCGCCTGAGCCGCCCTGGGCGGCGGGTGGCGCCGGTCTCGGTGTACCGCGCCCTCGATTTCCTGACGGAACTCGGCCTCGTCCACCGCATCGCCAGCCGCAACGCCTTCGTGCCCTGCGCCCACGCGCACGGATCGGCGGAGAACGTGGTGTTCCTGATCTGCAAGACCTGCGGCGGCATCGACGAGACGACATCGCCCGAGATGGAGAGCGGGCTGGGCAAGACCCTCAAGCGCGCGGGCTTCACTCCGAGCCACAGCATCCTCGAAGTGGAAGGCGATTGCGGCGCCTGCCGGGACAAGGAGCGACGGCAGGGCTGAGCGGGGTGCGTCGGAAAGGCCAGGAACTCCCCATAAAGCCGCGGGCTTGAGCCTCTACGGAGCCTCATGCCATGCCCTCCCGCCCGATCCTGATCGTCCCCCTTCTGCTCGCGGCGACACCCGCCCTCGCGCAGGGGCGCCCCTCGACCGTCGCGATGAGCTGCGCGCAGACGGCGCGTCTCGTGAACGCACAGGGTGCGATCGTGCTGGGCACGGGCGGCCAGACCTATGACCGCTTCGTCCGCGACCGCTCGTTCTGCGAGCCGACCGAGATCGCCCGGCGGGCATTCCGGCCGACGCGGGACAACCCCAGCTGCCTGATTGGTTATACTTGCTACGAGCCGAGCCGGGACGATTGGCTGGGCAGCGACTTCTGACGCACATCCCCCGTTTCTGGCTCAGCGGCTTGTCCCACCCCTGAACCTGCACCTTGCCCGATGATGATCCGCCGGTCCCCGGCGCGGCGGGTAAAACCGGTGGCGTCGAGGTGTTCCAGCAGGGGAATCGAGAACTTGCGCGAGATGCCGAGCGCTGCTCCCGCCTCGCGGGCCAGGAAGCCGCTCTCCGCATCCGTCGCCTCGGGGAAGGCATCGCGCAGGCGTGACCGGGCGCTCGCCACGGCCTCCCGGTGGAACAGCACCGCCCGGCGCTGCACCCGATCGACGGCCCGGATGATCGTGCCGGAGCCGATGAGGTAGTTCAGCGCGTCGCGGCGGCGGATGTCGCGCCCGATCGCCTCGGCCTCGTCGGGTGGGTTGAGCCCGGCCTTGCGGAAGGACTGTTCCAGACGGCGGACCGTCTCGGTCTCGTTCCGGGCCGGGTCGAAATCCGTCCGGCGCCACAGGGTCCCGACCTGGGTCATCTCTCCCGTGCCGACGAGATCGCGCAGAACCGCCCCCGTTACCGGCTCCGGCAGGGCGAGCAGGCGCGCCACCTGATCGAGCGACGCCCCATGATCCATCGGGCGTTCCCGGTGAAACTGCGCCATCGCGCCCAACGTCCCGGTGCGCACCGCGGCGAAGGCGGGCGATCCGACGAAGCGATCCGCGATCTCCCGCGCCCCGGCGGCGGTGAGCAGGCGGCGGACGCGCTCCGGCGCGGTGCCGGCGAGGCGGGCGAGTTCCGCGAGCGGTGCGCCGAGCGCCCCGGCCTGCCCGAGGCGAACCGTCAGCGCCTCCGCCGGCCGACCGGCCGCGATGGCCGCGAGGTCGGCGGTGACCCGAGGATCGTGGCGGCGGCGGCGGCGGCTCGCAGGGTCGAGGATGCGTCCGCCCGCCACCGTGGCGGCGGGGGAATCGAGGCGAAGCACGAAGGGCTCGCGGGCGGGCACCGCCACATCCTCGGCGAGATGGAGCTGCGCCTGCGCCGTCTGGCCCGGCTCCAGGCTCGGGCGGTCGAGGAGGCGCAGGCGTGCCTCGACCTCGGTGGTGCCGAAGAGAAGGCGGCAGGCGAGGCCGCTGGGCAGCGGGGCCTCAGCGCTCGCGGCGGCGGTCAAGGCGACGTCGAGCCAGCGGCTCGGCACGAGCAGATCCGGCAGGCTGAGCGCTTGGCCTCGGGCGATCTCATCGAGCCCGACGCCACGCAGGGCCACGGCCGTGCGGCGGCCGGGCTCGGCCGCCTCGACGCTGCGCCCATGGATCTGGAGACCTCGCACGACGGCACTGCGTCCGCCCGGCACGATCACCACGGTGTCGCCCACGGCGAGACGACCCCGGCGCAGGGTGCCGGTGACGACGGTGCCGAAGCCCGCGCGGGTGAAGACCCGGTCGACCGGAAGGTACGGGAAGCCATCATCCGTGCCCGGATTCGCCTCCGTGAGCAGGCCGAGGAGGGCAGAGGACAGCGCCGGGATACCGAGCCCCGAAAGCGTCGAGGTGGCGATGACCGGCCCTGCTTCGATCCCCGCCCGGGCAGCGGCGGCGGCGATCTCGGCCGAGCGGGCCTGGATCGTTTCCGGCGAGGCGAGATCGGCCTTGGTCAAGGCCAGGACGCCCCGGCGCACGCCGATCAGCCGGGCAATCTCGAGGTGCTCGACGGTCTGGGGCTTGATGCCCTCGTTGGCGTCCACCGCCAGCAACACGGCCCGCATGCCCGTCGCGCCCGAGATCATCGCGCGCACGAAGCGCTCGTGCCCCGGCAGATCGACGAGGTCGATGTCCCCGGCCTCGCCGGATAGCAGCGCGAAGCCCGGCACGATCGACACGCCCCGGGCCTGCTCCTCCTTCAACCGGTCGGTTTCCACGCCGGTGAGCGCCCGCACCAGAGCTGTTTTTCCGTGATCGACATGGCCGATGACGCCGACGAGGAGTGTCTTCAACACAGTCACGAAGGATGCTCGACTGACAGGCTGTGCGCTCACACGAGGTGAGCGGACCCCGCTCCGTCAAGGGGCGGGCAAGCAGGCTGGGTTTGGGAGCCAAATACTATTTCGGACAATTAAATTGCAAGCGAGTTAATGCGCTGCGGCAACTTTCCGGTGTTGGGACGATCGGGTGATGGGGCCGATAAGATCGGATCGCTCGGCCGCGTCAAGCGTAGAAGAGGCCGGGGCGGACGGTCGCGGACCGACGTGGTAGAGCGACGTATCGTCCTGTCTGACGATCATTCGGGAAGAGGGACCTATGAACGAGGCGGTGCAAGGGGCGGACGAGCCGCGCGAGGTCGAGCTGAAGCTCGAATGCGACGGCGCCGGCCTCATGGCCCTGATGGCGCACCCCCTGCTCGGCGACGTCGCCGCCGCCGAGCCCCAGCGTCTGCGCACGTGTTATTACGACACGCCGAGCCGGGCGCTGCGCGAGGCGGGACTGACGCTGCGGATCCGCACGAAGGACGGCCGCCACATCCAGACGGTCAAGGCTGGCGCCGACCAGATCGGCCTGTTCGATCGGGCGGAATGGGAAAGCGAGGTCCCCGGCGACGCTCCTGATCCCTCAGCTTGGGCGGACACCGCCGCCGAGCCCGTGCTGGCCGAGGAGAAGGGGGCGCTGGAACCCCTTTTCACCACGGTGATTGCCCGCCGCGTCCATCCGATCAGCTTCGGCGAATCGCGCATCGCGGTGACCCTCGATGACGGCCGGATAGAGAGCGCGTCCGGTGACGCTCTGCTCTGCGAGGTCGAACTCGAACTGGAGAGCGGCCGGGTCGCGGACTTGTTCTCCCTCGCTCAGGCGCTCTCCGAATCGACACCGCTGCGGCTCGCCGTTCTGTCGAAGAGCGCACGCGGCTTCGCGGTGCTCGATCGCGAGGTCCCCTCCCCGGCCAAGGCCGACGCGGTGGAACTCTCCCCTGAGGACGATGCCGGGACGGTGTTCCGCACCGTCGCCCGCGCGTGCCTCAGGCATCTGCGCATCAACGAGACCGCCTTCCTCTACGGCCCGCGCGATCCGAGCGCCCTGCACCAGATGCGCGTCGCCCTGCGGCGGCTTCGCTCGGCGCTCTCGCTCTGCGCGCCGTTGTTCGAGGACGATCCCCGTGCCTTGGTGCTGGGCGACGAGATCAAACGGGTGACGGAGCCGTTCGGCCACGCCCGCAACCTCGACGTGTTCCTGCACGATACGTTGCCGGTCCTGGCCGAGCACAACCCCGACCATCCGGGCATCGGCGAGATTGGTGAGAAGGCCAGGGCCGCCCGAGAAGAGGCCTATGCCGCCGTTAACGAGATCCTGGCCAGCGCACAATGGCGCGGCCTGCTCCTCGACATCGCGGGCTGGGTCGAGGCAGGACCGTGGACGGAGCAGGACGCGGCCCGGCAGGATGGGCGGCACTTCGCGGCCGGTATCCTCGACAAGGCGCGTCGCCGTCTGAAGAAGCGGGGGCGCGGCCTGCGCCACCTCGATGCCCATACCCGCCACAGGGCACGGATCTCGGCCAAGAAGCTGCGCTACGGCGCGGAGTTCTTCGGCGGCCTGTTCCCGAAGTCCAAGGCGCAGCGGCGCCAGAAGGCGTTCGGCCATGCCCTGTCGGACCTGCAGGACCATCTCGGAACGCTGAACGACATCGAGACCGCCCGCAGCCTGCCTCTCGGAATCGCGAGCGAGGACGGGCCGGCGATGCCTGAGATCGATGAGAAGCGGGTGACGGAGTTGCTCGACAAGGCGGCAGACGCGCGCGCCGACCTCCTCGACGTCAAGCCCTTCTGGCATTGAGGCGGTCGCACGAAAGCACCGGAACGGCGCGGCTCTGGGGCATGCCGCATTCCGCTCCGGCGCTAACGGGACGAGGACGAACCCGACCAGGGATTGGAAGGGTTCGTCCTGTCGGCCGCGCGAGGGGGGGAGCGCGACCGGACATGATCATGAATCGCTCATGTTGCCGGTCGATGTCTGAACGTCGCCGAATTCAACGCTTGCGAGAAAAATTCGCTCTCCACGGCCATGTTCCGCACCGTCATGCATGCGTTGCAGAGCGAACTGGCATGCTAGATGCCATCATGCGTCGGCCGCGCGAAGCGACGAGGATCCGGTATGAATGACGTAAGCCCTAGCAGCACCCACAACCTGCGCGCCGATGGTTCGCGCCTTTGGGCGACGATCCATGAGACGGCGCGATTCGGGGGCACGCCCAAGGGTGGCATCAACCGGCTGACGCTCTCCGCCGAGGACGGGCAGGTGCGGGACTGGTTCCGGGATGCCTGCGAGGCGGCGGGTCTGACGGTGAGCGTGGATGCGCTGGGCACCCAATACGCTCTGCGCCCCGGCAAGGACATGAGCTTGCCCCCGATCGCCTTCGGCTCTCACCTCGATACGCAGCCGACCGGCGGGAAGTTCGACGGGGTGCTCGGCGTGCTCGCCGGTCTCGAGGTCATGCGCAGCCTGAACGATGCGGGCATCGAGACGCGGGCGCCTCTTCTGCTCGTGAACTGGACCAACGAGGAAGGCTCACGCTTCGCCCCCGCCATGATGGCATCGGCGGCCTATGCGGGCGATTTCACCACGGACGAGATCCTGGCCAAGCGCGACGTGGCGGGCACGACCGTGGCCGAGGCGCTGGACGCCATCGGCTATCGCGGTGGCGAGGCGGTGGGCGAGCGCGCCATCGGTGCCTTCGTGGAACTGCACATCGAGCAGGGGCCGATCCTGGAGGCCGAGGGCAAGACCATCGGCGTGGTCGAGGGCGGACAGGGCATCGCGTGGTTCGACGGCTCGGTGGAGGGCTTCGAAAGCCACGCGGGCACGACGCCGATGCCCCGCCGCCGGGACGCCCTGCTCGGCCTTGCGGAATTCGCTCTCGCAGCAGAGCGCATCGCCCTGGCTCACGGGCCGAGCGCCGTGGCGACGATCGGCGAGGCGACCATCCAGGCGCCCTCGCGCAACGTCGTGCCGGGCCGTGTCGCCTTCACCATGGATACGCGCGACCCGCGCTCAGAGACCCTCACCGCCATGGAGGAGGAACTGCGGGCCGCCGCCCAGGAGATCGGCGAGCGTCGGCGCCTGTCGATCGTGCTGGAGCGGATCTGGCGCAAGGAGCCGGTGCCGTTCGATCCCAAGGTCGTGGCGGCGGTGGATGCAGCGGCCGAGGGGCTCGGCCTGTCGCGGCGGCGGATCATTTCGGGGGCGGGGCACGATGCCTGCAATCTCGCCGCAAAGGTGCCCGCCGCAATGATCTTCGTGCCCTGCAAGGACGGCGTGAGTCACAACGAATCCGAATCATCGACCGAGAGCGATTGCGCGGCCGGGGCCGACGTCCTGCTCCAGACGGTGCTGCGGCTGGCGAACTGATCGTCCGACCTCGGCCCGTCCCTGGATTGCTTCGCTCCGCTCGCAAAGACGGCGGTGGGGCTTCGTCTCCCTCGACGTCATCGCGAACGCAGTGAAGAGACCCAGGGCAGCGGGACGATTCCGTTCGAGGCACATCCCGGAATGATTTCTCTCCGCTGATATAGTCGGTGCAAGTCTCGACGGGCGGCGTGACGCGCCGCCCGCCTTTTCATTCCACCCGGCTGTGCGGCGGCGAAAAATCTCGTACAGAGCCGTTCATGACCGCAAGCGCCTATCGCGACGCCAGGGGCCGACCGCTCATCGCGGTGACGGGCATCGGCCTGGTTTCCTCCCTCGGCCAGGGCCAAGCCGACACCTGGGCCGCCCTGACCGAGGGGCGCTCCGGCATCCGCGAGATCGCGCGCTTCTCGACCGAGGGGCTGCGCACACGCATCGCGGGCACGGTCGATTTTCTCGATACCGACCCGCTGGTGGCCCCGCTCCTCTCGGAGCGCTTCGCCGCCGTGGCGGCGGAGGAGGCGCTCGAACAGGCGAGTCTCGGGACGAAGGGCGACTTCCCCGGTCCTCTCTTCATCGCCGTCCCCCCGGTCGAGATGGAATGGCCGCAGCGCCGGGCTCTTGCGGAGGCCACCGGCGGCAACGGGGATGTCGACTATGCCGGTCTGCTCCGGGCGGTCTCCACCGGCCGGTTCGATGCGTGGCACGACCTGTTCCTGTTCGGCACCGTCGCCGAGCGCATCGCCGAACGGTTCGGCACGCGCGGGTCGCCGATCTCCCTCTCGACCGCCTGCTCCTCCGGCGCGACCGCGATCCAGCTCGGCGTGGAGGCGATCCGCCGGGGCGAGGCCTCCGCCGCCCTGTGCATCGGCACGGATGGCTCGGTGAACCCCGAATCGCTCATCCGATTTTCACTGCTCTCGGCGCTCTCGACCCGCAACGAGGTACCCGAGGAAGCCTCTCGCCCGTTCTCGAAGGACCGTGACGGCTTCGTGATGGGCGAGGGTGCCGCCGCCCTCGTGCTGGAGGATGCCGGGGCGGCCGTGGCGCGGGGCGCGACGATCCTCGGCTACGTGCTCGGCTGCGGCGAGAAGGGCGACGGCTTCCACCGCACCCGTTCCAGCCCGGACGGCGCGCCGATCATCGCCGCGATCCGCGCGAGCCTCGACGATGCCGGCCTCGCGCCGGACGCCATCGATACGGTGAACGCCCACGGCACCTCGACGCCGGAAAACGACCGGATGGAGGCCATGGGCATCGCCGCCGTGTTCGGCGAGCGCGCCGCGAGCCTGCCGGTCACCTCGAACAAGTCGATGATCGGCCACACGCTCACCGCCGCCGGGGCGATCGAGGCGGCGGCCTCGCTGCTCTCCATCCGCCATGGACGGATTCCGCCGACGATCAACTACCGCACCCCCGATCCGGCGCTCGGCCTCGACATCGTGGGCGAGGCGCGGGACCTGCCCGTGCGCACGGTCCTGTCGAACTCCTTCGGCTTCGGCGGCCAGAATACCTGCCTCGTCCTCGCGGCGGAGCCGGCATGAGCGCGGAGAAGGAGAAGCGCGTCCTCGTCACCGGGGGCGGCAGCGGACTCGGCGCGGCCATCGTGCGTAGCCTTGCCAAGGCGGGCTACCCGGTCGACTTCACCTACCGCGCATCGGGCGAGGCCGCCGCAGCGCTCGCCGCCGAACTGAACGAGGCCCATCCCGGCCTCGACATCCGGGCCCATGCCCTCGATCTCGCGGACAAGGCGGCGCTCGACGCCTTCTGCGAGCGCGCGGAGGAGGCGGGCTATCACGGGTACGTTCACAATGCCGGCCAATCAGCCGACGGGCTCGCGGCCATGTTCGACCAGGACAAGGCCGAGGCGGCGATGCAGGTGAACTTCTTCTCGCTGACCCGCATCGCCAAGTCGCTGGTGCGTGGCATGACCCGCGCCCGCTCGGGGCGGATCGTCGCCATCGGCTCCGTCGCGGCGCTTCAGGCGAACACGGGTAACGCGGCTTACGCCGCCACCAAGGGCGCGCTGATCGCCTATTGCCGGACACTCGCCGTCGAGACGGCCAAGCGCGGCGTGACGGTCAACGTTATCGCTCCCGGTTTCATCGACACGGCGATGCTTGCCCCCTACGCGGCCTACCGGGCCGGGATGGAGAAGCAGATCCCCGCCGGGCGTTTCGCGCAGCCCGAGGATGTCGCGGCGCTGGCGACCTTCCTGATGAGCGAGGGCGCGGCCTACATCACCGGAACCGTGTTGCCCGTCGATGGCGGCCTGACCGCGATGATGGGCGTCCACCGCACCTGACCGGCCGATGACCTTTCCCCGCCTCGCCCTCCTCCTGCTCCCGGCCGTCTTCGGCGCGGGGGCGGCCCGTGCCGATCCGGAAGCCTACCGCGTCACCGGCCTTGCACCGGGGGAGCCCCTGAGCATCCGCGCCGAGCCGGATGCCGCCGCCGAAGTGGTGGGCGAGATCCGCAGGCGCGCCCTGGTCTTTGGCTGCACCAACGACACCCCGAGCCGCACCACATGGTGCCGCGTCAGCGTCGGCCGCACGGTCGGCTGGGCGCGGCGGCGGTATCTCACGCCGGATTGAGCCGGGATGCCGCGTTCGCGGCGCTGTGATAACCCCCTTTACCGTCATTGCGCGCGGGCCGAGCCGCAATCGATCGGATCCATATCAGCGAACATGCCCATGCGAGCTCTGCAACTCTTCGGTGACCGCGACCTGCGCCTGACCGAGGTCGAGTCGCCGCCGCCTCCCGGACCCGGCGAGGTGCGGCTTCGCATTCGCGCCGTGGGGCTCAACTTCATCGACGTCTGGGGCTTTCGCGGCATGGCCTTCGCGAAGCGGAAGATGCCGCTCATCGTCGGCGCCGAGGCGGCGGGCGAGGTCGAATCGGTCGGCGAAGGCGTCACTGGCCTCGCTGTCGGCACCCGTGTCGTCCCTTACGGCGCACTGACCTGCGGCCAGTGCCGGGCCTGCCGCGAGGGCCGCGACAACCTCTGTGAGGATGTCGGCGGCGTGATGGGCTTCCACATTGACGGGTTTGCCCGCGAACTCGTCACCATGCCTGCCCGCCTCGTCGTGCCGGTGCCGGATGGCGTCGAGGATGCGGATGCGGCCTGCGCGGGCATCGCGTTCGGAACGGTGCAGCACATGCTGTTCGACAATGCCAAGCTCGAACCGGGGGAGAGCGTGCTCGTCCATGCCGGCGGGTCGGGGATCGGCACCGCCGCGATCCGCATGGCCAAGGCGATCGGCTGCACGGTGTTCACCACGGTGGGCGACGACGAGAAGGGTGCCAAGGCCGCCGAACTCGGGGCCGACCACGTGATCAACTACCGCACCGAGCGTTTCGAGGGCGAGGTGCGCCGCCTGACCAAGCGCAAGGGCGTGGATGTGGTGTTCGAGCATGTCGGTGCCGATACGTGGAACGGCTCCCTGCTCTGCCTGAAGCGCGGCGGGCGGCTCGTCACCTGCGGCTCGACCTCCGGCCCCAGCACGACGATGAACCTGATGCAGCTGTTCCAGCAGCAATATCGCATCACCGGCTCGTTCGGGTGCAGCCTCGCCAACATCCGCCAATCGTTGGACAAGATGGCGCAGGGAATCCGGCCCGTGGTCGATACAGTCTACCCGATGGCGGAGTTCACCGAAGGGTTGGAGCGGCTCGAGTCGCGCAAGGTCTTCGGCAAGATTCTCGTTTCACTGTGAGGCGCGGACGACTGACGTTCGCACCGCATCGCAAAACATGGTCTAAGGGCGCACCTCGCCCCGGAACCCGACTCCTTTGCTGCGCCTCGCCCTCATTCTGAAGCGGTCCTTTCCGCGACTTGCCGGCTTCGCCAGCATTCCCTTGATCCGCCTGATCTTCTTTCTGGCCCGCCTGCTCGGGCCGGAGCGGGCGGCCGCCTTCGGCGGTGGGCTGCTGCGCCGCATCGGCCCGCTCCTGCCCGCCCACCGGACGGCGCTCGCCAATATCCGCGCGGCCTTTCCCGGCCTGCCAGAGGCGGAGGTTAAGGCCATCGCCCTCTCGGCCTGGGACAATCTGGGGCGGACGGGGGCGGAATACGCCCATCTCGACACGTTGCTCGACTACGATCCCGAGGCCACCGGACCGCTGCGCAGCGAGGTGACGGGCATCGAGCATTTCTTCTCCCTGCGCGACGACGGTCAGCCGGGGCTGATCTTCTCGGCCCATCTCGCCAACTGGGAACTGCCCGCGATCTGCGCGGCGAAATTCGGTCTGGAGGCGACCGCCGTGTTCCGGCCGCCGAACAACCCGGCCGCCAAGCGGCTGGTCGAGGAGGTTCGCCGCAGCACGATGGGCGGGCTTGCGGCCTCCGGTCCCGGTTCGGCCTTCTCGATGCAGGGCGTCGTGGAGCGAGGCGGCCATCTCGGCCAGCTGATCGACCAGCACTTCACCCGCGGCGTGGTGGTGACCTTCTTCGGCCGCCCCTGCCTCGTGAACCCCCTGCTCGCCAAGCTCGCCAAGCACTACGATTGCCCGGTCCACGGGGTGCGGGTGGTGCGCCTGCCCGGCGAGCGGTTCCGCCTGGACCTCACCCCACCCCTCGATCTGCCGCGCGACGCCGACGGCGCCATCGACGTGCCGGGCGCCATGCAGGCGATGACCGACGTGATCGAGGCGTGGGTGCGGGAGAATCCCGGCCAATGGCTGTGGATGCACCGCCGCTGGCGCCCCGACATGCTGCCGAAGACCGCGCCGAGAAAAGCCGCCTCTCAAGGCAACGTGACTTCCCAGGTCGAGCCGACCGCGATCTGATTACGCGGCATGAGGCAATCCACCGTGCATCCCCTGTCTCCGGTCCGGCGCGCCCTTCCCTGCGCCCTGGCGGGGTTCGGCTGCCTGCTCACCAGTGCTGGGGCGAGGGCCGAGCCTGTCTCGGCGGTGGTCGAATTGTTCACGAGCCAGGGCTGCACCGCCTGCCGCGCTGCCGATCCGGTCATGCGCGACCTGGCGCGCAAGCCCGGCCTGATCGCCCTGACCCTGCCCGTGACTTACTGGGACTATCTCGGCTGGCGCGACACGCTCGGCCTTCACGTCCTCAACGAGCGTCAGCGTGCCTATGCGCGGGCGCGGGGCGCCCGGCAGGTGGTGACGCCGCAAGCCGTGGTCGACGGCAGTCTGAGTGCCGTCGGCTCCAACCGGCAGGCCGTCGAGCGGCTGGTTCAGGATTCCAGCCGTACCGCGCCCCTGCCGGTTCCGGTGAGCGCGGAGGTGAAGGGCGACCAGATCGTGGTCGAGGTCGGCGCCCGTCCCGCCGGGAAACCCGAGCCGAAGCCCGAGAGCAAGGACGAGGTCTGGCTCGTGCCGCTGCTGAAGCGCCGCGACGTCAAGATCGAAGGCGGCGAGAGCGGAGGCCGGGTGGCGAGCTACGTCAACGTGGTCCGCGGCCTCGTGCGGCTCGGCCTCTGGACCGGCCAGCCGGCCCGGTTCGAGGTGCCCGTTTCCGCTGCGGCCCTGCCCGATGCCGATGGCTGGGTCGTGCTGTTGCAGCATGGGCGCGAGGGGCGCCCCGGCCGTATCCTGGGCGCAGCCAAGGGACCGGGGCTGTGAACCTCGCCTCTGTTGCATTGCAGCGAGCGTCCGCGTAACAGGATCCTATTCGCAAGGACCCGGTGCAAGCCCGGGTGGCTCTTCCGGCCGCCGATCCGCCGGACCACGCATTCGAGACGCGCCCCTGCCCATCGCGGCGGTCTCCCTGCGGTTTCAATCGATGACCTCACCTTCCCCTACCGCCCCCGTGGCGGGATTTGGCGCGCGTTTGCGTGACGCCCGCACCGAAATCCTATCCGGCCTTGTCGTCGCCCTCGCCCTCATCCCGGAGGCCATCGGCTTCTCGGTGATCGCGGGTGTCGATCCGAAGGTTGGCCTCTACGCCTCGGTCGTGATCGCCTGCACCATCGCCTTCACCGGTGGCCGCCCGGCAATGATCTCCGCCGCCACTGCCGCCACGGCCGTAGTGATGACCACCCTCGTGCGCGACCACGGGGTGCAATACCTCTTCGCCGCGACCATCCTGATGGGGCTTATCCAGATCGCCGCGGGCTTCCTGAAGCTCGGACGGCTGATGCGTTTCGTCTCGCAATCGGTGATGACCGGCTTCATCAACGCCCTGGCGATCCTGATCTTCATGGCGCAGCTACCGGAACTGACCGGGGTCAGCCCGGCGACCTACGGGCTCGTCGCACTGGGCCTCGCGATCATCTACGGCTTCCCCTACCTCACCCGGGCCGTGCCCTCGCCGCTCGTGGCGATCGCCGTGCTCACCGCTCTGACGGCGTGGCTCCAGCTCGACGTGCGCACCGTAGCCCATCTCGGCGCCCTGCCCTCGACCCTGCCGAGCTTCACGCTGCCGGAGGTCCCGTTCACCCTCGAGACGCTGCGCATCCTCCTGCCCTACGCCGCGACGCTCGCCGCCGTCGGCCTGCTGGAGAGCCTGCTCACCGCGCAGATCGTGGACGACCTGACGGATACGGGCAGTTCCAAGAACCGCGAATGCTACGGCCAGGGCCTCGCCAACATCGCCTCGGCCCTGTTCGGCGGCATGGGCGGCTGCGCGATGATCGGCCAATCCGTCATCAACGTCTCGTCGGGTGCACGGCGGCGGCTCTCGACTTTCGTGGCGGGCGCCGTGCTGCTGGTGCTGCTCGTCGCCTTCCAGGGCCTGCTCGCCGTTGTGCCCGTGGCGGCGCTGACGGCGGTGATGATCATGGTGTCGATCAACACCTTCTCCTGGCGCTCCCTCGCGCGACTGCGGAGCAACCCCCTCCCCTCCACCGTGGTGATGCTGGCCACGGTGGCCGTGGTGGTGGCGACGCGCGATCTCGCCATTGGCGTGCTCGTGGGCGTGCTGCTTTCGGGCGTGTTCTTCGCGGGCAAGGTGGCGCGACTTAGCCGGATCGACTCGGCCCTGTCGCCTGATGGCAAGACCCGCACCTACACGGTGACGGGCCAGGTCTTCTTCGCCTCGGCCTCGACCTTCTCGGAGGCGATCGACGTGCTGGAGCCGGTGGAGCGCCTCGTGATCGATGTCGGCTCCGCTCATTTCTGGGACATCTCGGCGGTGGGCGCCCTCGACAAGGTGGTGCTGAAGGCCCGCGAGCGCGGCCGGATCGTGGAGGTGCGCGGCCTCAACGAAGCGAGCGCGACCCTCGTCGAGCGCTTCGGCACCCACGACAAGGCCGTTTCCACGCCCCTCGCACATCACTGACGGAGCGTCCTGCCACCACGCCCCCTTGCGCCGCGCGTGCCGGGACCCCATTCCCGGCAGGCCGGCACAGGGGCCGGGGTCCAGGAAAGAGTCAGGCGGTGACGACGTTCTCTCCGCGCGAGATCGTGTCCGAACTCGATCGTTTCATCGTCGGGCAAAACGAGGCCAAGCGGGCGGTGGCCATCGCGCTCCGCAACCGCTGGCGGCGACAGCAACTCACCGGGCCGCTCCGCGAGGAGGTGGCGCCCAAGAACATTTTGATGATCGGCCCGACCGGCTGCGGCAAGACCGAGATTGCACGGCGGCTGGCCAAGCTCGCCAACGCTCCGTTCCTGAAGGTCGAAGCCACGAAGTTCACCGAGGTCGGTTATGTCGGCCGCGATGTCGAGCAGATCGTGCGCGACCTCGTGGAAGTCTCGATCGGGCTGACCCGCCAAGCCAAGCGCGAGGCGGTGAAGGCCAAGGCCGAGGCGGCGGCCGAGAACCGCATCCTCGATGCCCTGGTCGGTCCCACCGCCAGCGCCGCCACCCGCGACAGTTTTCGTAGAAAGCTGCGCAACAGCGAACTCGACGACAAGGAGGTCGAGATCGAACTCGCCGCCGGGTCGCCCTCCGGCCTGCCGATGTTCGAGATTCCCGGCGTGCCGGGCGCCTCCATGGGCGCGATCAACATCGGCGACATGCTGGGCAAGGCGCTCTCGGGTCAGCGCGGCAAGCCGCGCCGCATCAGCGTGCGCGACGCCTACGCGCCCCTGCTCGCCGAGGAATCCGATAAGCTCGTGGACGACGAGGCCCTGACCCGCGAGGCGATCCGCGAGGTCGAGGATAACGGCATCGTCTTCCTCGATGAGATCGACAAGATCTGCGCCCGCGAGGGCCGCTCCGGCGCCGACGTCTCTCGCGAGGGCGTGCAGCGCGACCTCCTGCCCTTGATCGAGGGCACCACGGTCGCCACGAAGCACGGGCCGGTGAGGACCGACCACGTGCTGTTCATCGCGAGCGGCGCCTTCCACGTCTCGAAACCGTCCGACCTGCTGCCGGAATTGCAGGGCCGCCTGCCGATCCGGGTCGAGTTGCAGCCCCTGACGGTCGAGGACTTCAAGCAGATCCTCACCGCCACCGAGGCGAGCCTCATCAAGCAGACCCTCGCCCTGATGGCGACGGAGGGCGTGACCCTGGACTTCACCGACGATTCCATCGACGCCCTCGCCAAGGTCGCGGTGGAGGTGAACGGGTCGGTCGAGAATATCGGCGCCCGCCGCCTCCAGACCGTGCTGGAGCGGGTGCTGGACGAGATCTCCTTCACCGCCACCGACCGCTCCGGCGAGACGGTGACGATCGATGCCGTCTATGTCCGGCAGAGGGTCGAGAACCTCGCCGCCAACGCCGACCTCAGCCGGTTCATCCTGTAGGGGTCAGCTCTCTCCCACACTCTCGCCGTCATCGCGAGCGCAAGCGAAACGACCCAGGGCTGCGGGACGTCTCAGGACGTAGCGGCGCCCTGGATTGCTTCGCTTCGCTCGCAAAGACGAAGGGGGGCAGCAATCAGCCCCGCCGCCAGAGGGTCGAGAACCTCGCCGCCAACGCCGACCTCGGCCGGTTCATCCTGTATGGGTCGGCTCTCACTGCCCTCTCTCACACCCGCCCCGTCATCGCGAGCGCAAGCGAAGCGACCCAGGGCTGCGGGACGTCTCAGAACGTAGCGGCGCCCTGGATTGCTTCGCTTCGCTCGCAAAGACGAAGGGGGGCAGCAATCAGCCCCGCCGCAGACGCCGCCGTTCCTCGTCGCGCCCATGTGCCTCGGTGGCGAAGAGCATTGTCCCCGCTGCCAGCCCAAGGGCGGCGGCGATGCCGAGTTTCAGCCATTTGGGATCGGCCGCCGTGACGCGGGAGGACGAGCGCGAATCGAACCGGCCATGGGCGCCGGGATCGGTATCGACGGGCTCGTAGAGGTTGTCGGGGCGGTTCTTCGAGGCCTGCACGCTGGTCATCTCTCCACGATAGCCGTGACGGGCGAGGTAGGTGTCGATCCAACCCGGGATCAGCATGTTGCCGAGGATCGCCTTCCAGGCCGAAGCGCCGATCCAGAGTTCGCGGGGCGCTTCATGAGCCGCCCGGTAGACGTGCCGGGCGATGGCCTCGGGCTGATAGATTGGCGGGACGGGTTCGAGCTTGCGCGGCAGGCGCGAGCGCGCCCAATCGAATTGCGGCGTGTTCACCGCCGGCAATTGCACCATCGTGACGCGCACTTTGCTGCCGTCGTGCAGCAATTCGGAGCGGAGTGAATCGACGAAGCCGCGCACCGCCGCCTTCGCCGCGCAATACGTGGCCTGGAGGGGGATCGAGCGGTAGGCCAACGCCGAGCCGATATGGACGATGGTGCCCCGGTTCGCGGGCACCATGTGCTTGAGGGCGGCGAGCGTGCCGTGAACCTGGCCCAGATAAGTGACGTCGGTGACGCGCTGGAACTCTTCCGGGCTCGTCTCCTGAACGGGGGAATAGACCGTCACCATCGCGTTGTTGACCCACACGTCGAGACCGCCGCAGGTCTTGGCGACGGCGTCGGCCACTTCCTGCATGGCCCGTGCGTCGGCCACGTCGGCGGCGAAGGCGATGGGGTTGCCGCCCAAGCGCCGCACGTCGTGGATCGTGCCCGCCAGCCCGACCTCGCCCCGCGCCACGAGGCCGACATTCCAGCCATGGCGGGCGAATTCGCAAGCGATGGCCCGGCCGACGCCGGCGCTGGCACCGGCCACCACGACGGTTCGGCGTTTCGAGTATGAGGAGGGCATCAAGGCTCCGGTACGGGATAAGTCGTCGGCCCAACGCCCATGACAACCGTTCTTTCCCGCCTTGCCCGGGGAATGTGCGCGTTGCCTCCCTCAAGCCCGGCGGCCTATAAAAACCGCAGTTCCGCCAGTGGCACCGGGGGCTCGCCCTCCCGCGCCACGCTACACGTAAGTCCGAAGGCACATGGCCGGTCATTCCCAGTTCAAGAACATCATGCACCGCAAGGGCCGCGTCGATGCGGTCCGGTCCAAGATCTTCGGTAAGCTCGCCCGCGAAATCACCGTGGCGGCCAAGCTCGGCACGCCGGACCCCGCGATGAACCCGCGTCTGCGCGCCGCCGTGCTCGCCGCCCGCGCCGAGAACATGCCGAAGGACAACATCGAGCGCGCCATCAAGAAGGCGACCGGTGCCGATGGCGAGAACTATGAGGATATCCGCTACGAGGGCTACGGACCCGGCGGCGCCGCGCTGATCGTCGAGGCGCAGACCGACAACCGCAACCGCACCGCCTCCGATGTCCGCTCGGCCTTCACCAAGTCCGGCGGGAGCCTCGCCGAGACCGGCGCCGTGGCCTTCATGTTCGACCGCGTGGGTGTGATCGCCTACCCGGCGAGCGTGGCCGATGCCGACACGATGCTGGAAGCCGCCATCGAGGCGGGCGCGGACGACGTCACCTCCGGCGAAGAGGGCCACGAGATCATCTGCGCGCAGGATTCCTACGGCGAGGTCACCAAGGCGCTCGAAGCCCGCTTCGGCGACCCGACCCGCACGGGCCTGATCTGGAAGGCTCAGAACACGGTCGACGTCGATGACGAGACCGGCGAAAAGCTGATCCGCCTCGTCGAGGTGATCGAGGATCAGGACGACGTGCAGAACGTCTACGTCAACTTCGCCCTGTCCCCGGCGCTGATGGCGAAGCTCGAAGGCTGATCCGTCACGCGAATTGCGGAGCAAGGCGCGGGATGCCGATCCGTGAGGGCCGACGCACCATGGCGGACACCCTCGACGGAACCCAGGCCATGCAAACGACCCTCCTTCCCAGCGACGCGGATGCACGCTGGGACGCGCTCCTCACCCGCGACGCGCGGGCCGATGGAGGCTTCGTCTACGCGGTGCGGACGACGGGCGTGTATTGCCGTCCAAGCTGCGCCGCCCGCAGGCCCCGCCGGGAGAACGTGACCTTCCACGCGGACGGCGCGGCCGCCCGCGCGGCGGGTTTTCGCCCCTGCCAGCGCTGCCGACCGGATGAGCCGCCCCCGGACCAGCGCCGCCGCGAGGCCGTCACCCGCGCCTGCCGCGCGATCGAATCGGCCGAGACGCCGCCGGCCTTGGCCGACCTAGCCCGCGCGGCGGGGATGAGCCCGTTTCATTTCCACCGGATCTTTCGCGAGGTGACGGGCGTGACGCCCGCCGCCTTCGCCCGCGCGAAGAGAGCGAGCCGGCTCGCGAAGGCGTTGCCGGGAGCGGGCTCCGTCACCGGGGCGCTCTACGAAGCGGGCTACGCCGCCCCGAGCCGGTTCTATGCCGAAGCGGGGGACAGGTTGGGCATGACGCCCTCGCGCTACCGGAAAGGCGGCGCCGGGGCGCGTATCCGGTTCGGGATCGGCACCTGCAGCCTCGGCGCGATCCTCGTCGCGGCGACCGAGACCGGCCTCTGCGCGATCCTGCTCGGGGACGATCCCGATGCGCTGGTGCGCGATCTTCAGGATCGCTTCCCCGCCGCCGAGCTCGTGGGGGGTGATGCCGCCTTCGAGGAGTGGATGGCGCGGGCTGTCGGGCTCGTGGAAACGCCGGGTCTCGTCCACGACCTGCCCCTCGATATCGGCGGCACGGCCTTCCAGCAGCGCGTCTGGCAGACGCTGCGCGCGATCCCGCCCGGCACGACCGCGACCTATGCCGATGTCGCCCGCGCCATCGGGGCGCCGGGCTCGTCGCGCGCCGTAGCGCTCGCCTGTGGTGCCAACGCCCTCGCCGTGGCGATCCCCTGCCACCGGGTGGTGCGCTCGGATGGAAGCCTGTCGGGCTACCGCTGGGGCGTCGCCCGCAAGCGCGACCTCCTCACCCGCGAGGGCGTGCCGTAGAGTCTTCTGCACGCCGGCATCCGACAAAGCATCGTTTGACAGCTTTTCGACGGGTTCACTACTTCGGTTGCGCAATCCTCAGTAGTGGATGCCTATCGCGAAAAGTGTGAAATCTTCGGTTAGCCGGCCGAACGTCATTGCCGAGGTTCCGTTCCGGCCTAGCTCGCAGGGAGAGTGGGCGATGCCGGAGACTCATGCCGTGCCGAACGTTCGAACCCGTATCCTGAGCCGCGTTCCCGTCGCCTCGCTCGCCACCGCTCTGGCCTGGGCCGCCCCTGCCGCCACCGCTCAAGAGGCGATCAACACGCCGCGCGGGCCGGGCTTCCTGATCTACGGAAATTACTGCGGGCCTGGCAATCGCGGCCCCGCCTATCGGCCGATCGACGCCCTCGACACGGCGTGCATGCACCACGACGCCTGCTGGCCGGACGATCCGGCCGTCCTGCCGTCCTGCAGCTGCAATGACAGGTTGCATGTCGAGGCGGGCCGGGTGGCGCGCGACCCGCGCGCGCCGGAGAAGACACGCGAGACCGCGCGCTTCATCTCGGATCTCGCGACGGCCTTGCCCTGCGAGCCCGCCGCGGTTCGGGCGGGCCGCTAGGATCGGAAGTTCAGGCCGCGTCGGCGGGGTTCGGGGCGGCCTTCGGACCACCCTTGGCGACGCCGACCAGCGCCGGGCGCAGGACCCGGTCGCCGATGACGTAACCGGTCTGGACCACCTGCACGACCGTACCGGCGGGCACCTCGGCATTCGGCACCTCGAACATCGCCTGATGGCGATTCGGGTCGAACTTCTGGCCTTGGGGCTCCACCGGCTTCACGCCGTGGCGCTCGAGGTTCTTCACGAGGTCACGCTCGGTCAGCTCGATGCCGTCGATCAGGCCCTTCAGGGCGCCATCGGCAGCGTTGCGCTGATCGACCGGCACGCTTTCCAGCGCCCGGCGGACGTTGTCGGCAACGTTGAGCATGTCGCGGGCGAAGTTCGTCACGGCATAGGCGCGCGCATCCGCGACCTCACGCTCGGTGCGCCGACGGAGGTTTTCCATCTCGGCGAGCGTGCGCAGCATCCGATCCTTCAACTCGTCGCGCTCGGCGGTGAGCAGGGCGAGGGCCTCGGCCACGGGATCGACGGAGGCGTCGGCGGGAGCCGACACGGCCTCGTCCTGGGAGGGGACGTCCTGAGACTTCTCGTCGTTCGTCATCGCATCTTCGAAAGAGTAGCGGTCCAGGATTAAACCGGGCGTGATATCAGGCCGCGACCCCGTGAAATCAACCCAAGCCGTTGCGATGAGGGGCCTTCGTGACCGATTCGGTCACGTCTCCCGCAGCGGTGGGGTCGTCACGAGGGCTTCCAGCCCCTCGGCTTTCAGGATCGCCACGTCGGCGGCGAAGACCTGCAACACCGACTTGCGAATCGCCACCTGCCGGTCCGGCTGGGTGACGCGGGTGCCGGTGAGGTCGGTCACGTAGAACACGTCCACGGCCCTCTCGCCGAAGGTCGCCACATGCGCCGAGGTGATGTTGAGGTTGAGCGCGCCGAGCGCGCTCGTCAGGTCGAAGAGCAGGCCCGGCCGGTCGAGCCCGGTCACCTCGATCACCGTCTCCCGGCTCGACAGGGCGTTGTCGATGGTCACGTCCGGCGCGACGAGGAACGTCTTGGCGCGGGCGCTGGTCGGGGGGTGCTTGTCGGCCACGAGCTCCGCGATGCGGATTTCGCCCTTCAGCGCCCGGTCGATCACGTCGGTGATGCGCTTCATGCGGCGCAGCTCGTCCTCGTCCCGCTCGAAGGCACGGGAGATGACGAAGGTGTCGAGGGCGAAGCCGTCCGTGGTGGTGAAGATCTGCGCATCGACGATGTTCGCACCCGCCGCCGCGCAGGCCCCCGTGACGATGGCCAGTAAACGGGGGTGGTCCGGCGAATAGACGGTCACCTCCGTCACCCCGCGCACGGGATCGAGGCCGACCTCGGTGGCACTGGTGCGGCCCTCCTCCTCGGTGCGGCGGAGGAGCTGCGCGTTCTTGATCTGCCGGTTGGTGTCGACCTTCAGCCAATAGGCCTGCTTGTGGCGGGCGGCGTAGGCGTCGAACACCGCCGAATCCCAATCCGGCAATTGCTCGCGCAGGCTCATCTGGATCAGCCGCACCCGATCGGTGCGGGCAATCTCGGAATGGCCGCCCGAGAGATAGACCTCGGTCTCGTCGTAGAGGGTGCGCAGCAGCGTGCCCTTCCACGCGGTCCACACACCCGGCCCCACGGCGGTGATGTCCGCCACGGTGAGGATGGTCAGCAGCTTCAGCCGCTCCAGGCTCTGCACGATGGAGGCGAAGCGCTCGATCGTCTTGTGGTCGGAGAGGTCCCGGCTCTGGGCCGTCATCGACATGAGCAGGTGGTGCTCCACCAGCCACGCCACCGTCTCGGTCTCGGCGGGGGTCAGGCCGAAGCGTGGGCAGAGCTTGCGCGCGATCTGCGCGCCCGCCACCGAATGGTCCTCCGGCCGACCCTTGGCGATGTCGTGCAGAAGGATCGCGACGTAGAGCGCCAGACGGTTGTGGTGCGCGTGGATCAGCCGGGAGACCAGCGGATAGGTCTCTTCGACGCGGCCCGATTCGATCGCGGCCAGCACGCCGACCGTGCGCAGCAGATGCTCGTCCACCGTGAAGTGGTGGTACATGTTGAACTGCATCATCGCGACGACGCGGCCGAAATCCGGAATGAACCGGCCGAGCACGCCCGCCTCGTTCATCTCGCGCAGGGCCTCCTCGGGGGCGTTGTGCGACGTCAGGATATCCAGGAACAGCCGGTTCGCCTCCTCGTCCCCGCGCAGAGACGGGGTGATGAGGCGTAGCGAACGCGTGGCGAGGCGCTTGGCGTCCGGATGGATCGGCACGTTGTGCCGGTCAGCCAGCCAGAACAGGCGGATCAGGTTGACCGGATCGCGCTCGAACGCATCCTCCGAGCGCAGGTTGACCCGGCCGTGGTCGATCCAGAAATCCTCGGCCTCCACGGAGGTCGCGCGGAAGCGGTCGCGGAACTTGCCGATCCAGCGGTCGAGCACGGGGGTGCGCTTGGCATGGCGCGCCTCCATCTCCGCGCTGACGATGGCGGTGAGATCGCCGACATCCTTGGCGACCCGGAAATACGCCTTCATGAAGCGCTCGACGCCCGACAGGCCGCCTCGCGATTCGTAGCCGAGCCGCTCAGCGATGCGCGGCTGGAGGCCGAAGGACAGGCGCTCCTCGGCGCGCTTTGTGGCGAAGTGCATGTGGCAACGCACCCGCCACAGGAACTCGTCGCACCGCTCGAACAGGGCGTATTCCTCGGGCGTGAACAGCCCGGCGCCGACGAGCTCGCTCTGGTCGCGCACGCGGTAGGTGTATTTCGCGATCCAGAACAGGGTGTTGAGGTCGCGCAGGCCGCCCTTCCCGTCCTTGACGTTGGGCTCCACGAGGTAGCGCGACATGCCCGCCTTCGCGACGCGGGTGTCGCGCTCGCGCAGCTTGGCCTCGACGAATTCGGAGGCCGAGCCGACGATGACCTCGGCATCGAAGCGCGTCACCAATTCCTCGAACAGGGTGCGCGAGCCGAACAGGTAGCGGGCTTCCAGCAAGGCCGTGCGGATCGTCATGTCCGCGCGCCCCTCGCGCAGGCATTCCTCGACCGAGCGGGTGGCGTGGCCGACCTTCAGCTTCAGGTCCCACAGGACGTAGAGCATCGCCTCCACGACGCTCTCGGACCACGCGGTCTGCTTGTACGGAAGCAGGAACAGGAGATCGATGTCCGAGCCCGGCGCCATCGTGCCCCGGCCGTAGCCGCCAGTGGCCACTACCGCCAGTTGCTCGCCTGTGGTCGGATTGTCGTTGGGATAGAGACGCCAGACGACGGCATCATGGATCGCCCGGACCACCGCATCGGTGAGACGCGATAAGCTCTGCGCGCATTCCATGCCGTTACGATCGCGCAGGAGGTGTTCTTCGGCCTGCCGGTGGCCGGCCTCGATCACCCGGCGCAATTCGGGCACGAGGACGGCGCGCAGCCGGGTGGGCTCCCGGATATCCCGGTCGAGGCCTGCGATGAGCGAGTCGAGCTCTGCAACGGGGTCGAGCATGCCTCCCGTTAGCATGATATGCCTACGTTGCCAGTCATGCCTGCATGACGCAGTGGGCAATCCCGTCTTTCGTCCTGCAAGACGGACAGATCGTTTGACAAAAAGAACGAACCGCCCTAGCTCGGCAGCATAAGCAAGAAGCCGAGGAGACGATTCGATGCCGTTGGTCCGCCGCTCGATCCTGGGGGCTGCCGCCGCCCTGGCCATGGCCCTGTGCGGGAGCGGCCCGGCCGCCGCCGCAGACCCGTCCGAGATCCGGCTCGACTGGGCGACCTACAACCCCCTCAGCCTTCTCCTGAAGGAGCGTGGTTATGTCGAGGAGGCCCTGAAGGCAAAGGGCATCAAGGTCCGCTGGGTCCAGTCCCTCGGCTCGAACAAGGCCCTCGAATTCCTGAATGCCGGGGCCATCGACATTGGCTCCACCGCCGGGGCCGCCGCCCTCGTGGCGCGGATCAACGGCAACCCGATCAAGGCGATCTACGCGTTCTCCCGGCCGGAATGGACCGCCCTCGTCACCCGCAAGGACACGGGCATCACCAAGCCTGCCGACCTGAAGGGCAAGCGCGTGGCGGTGACGCGCGGCACGGACCCGCACATCTTCCTGATCCGCGCCCTCCAGGGTGCCGGGCTGACGGAGAAGGACGCCAAGCTCGTCCTGCTCCAGCATCCGGACGGGCGCACCGCCCTCGACCGGGGTGACGTCGATGCCTGGGCGGGCCTCGACCCGATGATGGCCGCCGCCGAGATCGAGAACAACGACGTGCTGTTCTTCCGCGATGCCTCCGCCAACACCTGGGGGGTGCTCGACGTGCGCGAGGCCTTCGCCAAGGAGAATCCCGACCTCGTGAAGGTGGTGATCGCCGCCTACGAGCGCGTGCGTGCCGAGGCCCTGAAGGATCCGGCGGCGCTCAAGGCGGCCCTGGTCGCCGCGACCAAGCTGCCGGAGCCGGTCGTCGCCCGTCAGTTGGAGCGCACGGACCTGTCGCAACCCGCCATCGGCAAGACGCAGGCGGACGCGATCCGTGCCGCCGGTGTGGCCCTCCAGCAGGCCGGGGTGATCGCGGCGGATGTCGATGTGGCCAAGGCGGTCGATGGGCTGATCGACCCCGCGTTCAACCCGTAAGGGGCCGCCTCTATCCCTCGCCCATCTCCGCCACCCGGAGATGGGTCGGCCGCGCCGTGCGGATCTCGCCCGTTGCGGCGAGGCGGCAATCATGGATCGTCGCCCTGGCCGTATCGATGGCAATCGCCACGGCCGACATGGTCCGCGAGTCGGGCTCCCGCTCGCGGGCATAGCGGACCACGTCGGCGGCGAGGCGATCGACCTCGACGGTCAGCCCTTCGATGGCGGCGGGATCGGAGAGCGCTCTGGCCTGCCCGGTGATCTCGATCAGCCGGTCCATCACGTCGTCGATGCGCTCGTGCTGCAAGCGCGACAGGCGCTGACGCACCCAGGCAAGGACCGAGACGAGCCCGCCCGCCAGGGCGCCGAGCAGATAGAGCGTGTCGCCATACCGCTCCACGAAGCCGTGCTGCTCGCGCTCGTAATAGTCGATCGCGCCGGGGTGGATCGGAATGCGGGCGCTGGTGGCCGCAGCGGTCGTCTCGTAGGCGGGGGCAAGGACGTATTCGGCGGCATCGGTCTGAAGCGCTGCCGCCGTGCGCTTCTCGAACAATTGCTGGGTGATATCCGCCGCCACCACCCGGCTGAGGGTCGAGCGGGCCATGAGCCGGTAGGAGGCACCGACCGTCTTCACGTCGTCGGCGGGGAGCTTCGGGCGTCCCGTGAACAGGCCGCCGGGGATCGTCACCGCCTGCAATTTCGGGAAGCGTTCGATGATGGCGTCGTCGTCCTCCACGGCGACGAACTCGACCTTGCCGTCCTTCGCCACCGACCGCACCGCGCCGACGAGGGCGATGGCCTTCGGCGCCGAAGGCGCGATGATGCTGAGGAAGGCATCGATCCGCTTCTCCTTGAAGGCCGCCGCGACGGCCTCCGTCTCCACGGGCACGAGTTGCACCGTGGTGGCCCCCAGGTGCCCGGCCGCGGGCGCCGTCTCCAGGGTGAGGCCGTGATAGGAGAGGAGATTGCGCAGAAGCGAGTAATCTGCGTCCTTCTGCGCCCCGATGCCGAGCCGCTTGCCGCCGAGCTTGGCGAAGGTCTTGATGCCCGAGGGCTCGGGCGAGGCTAGAATCATCGCCTGATCGCGCAGGATCGCCAGCGTGAGCCCGTTGGTCGGCAGCAGCACGTCGGGCCGCACCACGGCGAGGTCGGCCCGCCCGTCCTGCAGGGCGGCCGCGCTCTCGCGCACGTCGTCGAAGGACAGGATCTTGAGGCGGACGCCCTCGTTGCCCGCGTCGAGGGCGTCGGCATAGGCCTTGATGAGACCCGGCTCGGTGCCGTCCTTCGGGGCGACCGCAATGGTCAGCGTCGTCGGCCGCAGCAGGTACCATGCCGCCGCGCCCGCCAGCCCGAGGAGCAGGACGCTGGCGACGAGCAGCACCTCGCGGCGCATCACGAAGGCTGTCAGTGAGGGCATGGGAAGGGTTAGTCCTGCACGTGTGCGCAGGCCCAACGCAGACGTGGCCTTAGAGTGCCCTGCTATTCGGCGGCGGGCAGGTGCAGGGCCATGAGCTGAGCTGAGCGGCGGCGCTCGGGCGCCTCGCCCGGCGGCAGGCCGATCCGCCGCCTCGCATCGCCCACTGCCTCGTGGACGCCGTCCACCGCCAGGATCAGGGCGCTGACGGTGCGCATGTCGATCGACCGCTCGCGGGTCTGTGCGACGACGTCGGCGATGAGGTCGTCGATCTCGAGCACGATGGTATCGAGCTCGGCCATGGTCGTGGCGGCGCGGATCTCGCGCAGGATGTCGAGCAGCCGGTCGAGGACGATGTCGATACGCTCCCGGCGCTTGCGCGCGAGACGCTGGCCGAGCCACGCGAAGCCGGAGCCGATCGTGCCGCCGAAGAAGGCGACGAGGTAGATGTAATCCTCATAGCGATCGAGGAAGGTCTGCTGCTCGCGCTCGAAATAATCGACCGCGCCGGGGTGGTTCGGCAGCCGTGCGGAGGTGGCCGCGACGGTGGTGTCGAACTCGGGCGCCTTCATCAGCTTGGCGATGGGCGCGGCGGCGGCGAGGCGGGAGCGCCACTCGAACAGGTGCTGCGTCGCGGAGGCGACGGCGACCCGGCTCACGGTGCCCCGTGCCATCAGCCGGTAGGATGCGCCGACCGTGCGAATCTCTTCCTCGGGCCGCTTGGGCCGCCCGCCGAACGTGCCGGCGGGGATCGTCACCGATTGCAGTTCCGGGAAGCGTTGAAGGATGGCATCGCCGTCGGGGATCGAGACGAAGCCGATCTTGCGCTCCGGCGAGCCGGTTTCGACGGCCCGCACCACAGTGGACGCCACCTTGGAGGTCGGGCTCGCGATCACCGCGACCGCATCCACGCGCTTGTCCGCAATGGCTTGGGCGATCTCTCCGGGCTTTAGCGGCACCACCGTGACGTGCCCGGCTCCCGGCTCGGCCGCCTCCTCGCCCGTCGCCGTATCGGGCACGAGATCGTAGAAGGACAGGACGTTGGCGAGGAAGGGCAGATCCGCCCCGTGCCGCACCACCATGCCGAGGCGCTTGCGGGCGAGATCGGGAAAATCATCGATCTCGCTCTGCTCCGGCCGGGCGACGAGCAGGGCCTCGTCGTGCAGGATCGCCAGCGTCAGGCCGTTCTCGGGCAGGAAGACATCGGGCCGCACCACCGCAAGGTCTGCCTTGTTGCGCTGGAGCGCGAGACCGCTGTCGCGCACGTCCTCGTAGCGGACCACCTTGAGGCGGACATCCTCACGGGCCCGGTCGAGGGCCGCCGCATAAGCGTCGATCAGTGAGGCCTCGGGCCCATCCTGCGGACCGACCGCCACGGTGAGCACGGTCGGGCGCGATAGGTAGAACACCCCGCTCGCCAGGACGACGAGACCGAGCGCCACCATCAGGAGGAGCCATTCGCGCCGCATCAGGATGGCTGCGGCAGAGCGCAGCTTCCTCTGCAGTGCCCCCGACACGGCATGAGGAGGGACGGAGCCCGGCCTGTCGCGTTGCGCGCGTTCCATGGGTCGTTCATGAAGCGCAAACCTGTCCAGATCGTGAAGAACACGTGAAGCGCCCCAGCGTTGCATCTTCCGGGCCGGAGACACCTCCCACCCCGCCGCGGCCGGTCAGCGCAGCGTGGCTCGAACGGGCCGCGCTCGACTATCTGCAGCGCTACAGCGCCTCCACCGAGATGCTGCGCCGGACGCTGCTCCGGCGGGTCGAGAAGCGGGCGCGGGCGCGTGGCGAGGAGCCGTCCGACTTCGCGCCGATGGTGGAGACGACCGTCGCCCGCGCCATCTCGGCGGGTCTGGTCGACGATGCCCGCTTCGCCGAGGGGCGTCTCGCTGCCCTGCGCCGCCGGGGCGCGTCGCGCCGCGGTGCCAGCGCCAAGCTCGCAGCCAAGGGCGTCCCGCGCGAGGTGGTCGAGGCGGTCATGGAGGCGGAGCGCGACACGCTGAACGAGGAGGACAGCGAGGAGAAGGCGGCCTGGGCCTATGCCAAGCGCCGCCGCCTCGGCCCCTACCGCCCGGCGGCGCGGCGGGCCGAGTACCGCGAACGCGACCTCGGCAGCTTGGCGCGGCAGGGCTTTCCCTTCGCCCTCGCCCGGCGGATCGTCGAGGCGGACGACGTTCCCTGAGGGGTGCGGCGATCCGGCCCGGGAGCATTCCTCCGGGCCTCGAGTCTACCCCTTGAGTCTCCGGATAGAGTGTTCATCTTCCGTTCCATGGACGAAGCTCTCGCGACGAAACTGCGCATCCTCGCCGATGCCGCGAAATACGACGCCTCCTGCTCGTCGTCCGGCGCGCCCAAGCGCGCGGCGGGCAAGGACGGGCTCGGCTCCACAACGGGCGCCGGGATCTGCCACGCCTACACGCCGGATGGGCGCTGCATCTCCCTGTTGAAGATCCTGCTCACGAACTGGTGCCTGTTCGATTGCGCCTATTGCGTGAACCGGCGCTCCTCGAACGTGCGCCGGGCGAAGTTCACCGTCGAGGAGGTGGTGAACCTCACCGTCAACTTCTACAAGCGTAACTATATCGAGGGCCTGTTCCTCTCCTCGGGCATCATCAAGTCGCCCGACCATACGATGGAACTGCTCACCCGCGTGGCCAAGTCCCTACGCCGGGACCACGGTTTCGCGGGCTACATCCATCTGAAGTCGATCCCCGAGGCGAGCCCGTGGTTGATCGAAGAGGCGGGGCTCTATGCCGACCGCCTGTCGATCAATGTCGAGCTTCCGACCGAGGCGAGCCTGGGTCGGCTCGCGCCGGAAAAGGATGGCGCGGCGATCCAGGGCGCCATGGCGCAGATCGGCGAGCGGATCATCGAGGCCAAGGCCGAACGCCGCCGCTTTTCCCCTGCCGGGCAATCGACGCAGGTGATCGTCGGCGCCGACGACACCACCGACGCGGCGCTCATCGCCAAGAGCGAGAACCTCTACGGCAGCGTCGGCTTGAAGCGCGTCTATTATTCGGCCTTCAGTCCAATCCCCGATGGCTCGCAGATCCTGCCCCTGAAGCCACCGCCGCTGGCCCGCGAACATCGGCTGTACCAAGCGGATTGGCTGCTGCGCTATTACGAATTCTCGGCGGAGGAGGTCGCTTCGGCCTCCGAGGGCGGCATGCTGGCCCTCGACATCGATCCCAAGCTCGCCTGGGCGCTGAAGAACCGGGACAAGTTCCCCGTCGATGTGAACAAGGCCGATCGCGAGATGCTCTTGCGCGTGCCCGGCCTCGGGGCGCGGGCCGTCGAGAAGATCGTGAAGGCGCGCAAGCACACGACCCTGCGCCTCGACGACGTGGCCCGGCTGACCTCGAGCCTCAAGCGCGCTCGCCCCTTCCTCGTCGCCGCCGACCACCGGCCGGTCGCCCTGACTGACCGGCTCGACCTGCGCACCCGCCTCGTCGATCCGGTGCAGCAGCAGCTGAGCCTGTTCTGATGGAGGAACATTCCTCCCGACCACGCCCGCATCCTGAGGCGCCGACGCCGGGCGGCGGCCTCGAAGGAGAGATCCAGGGATCGCCGCGCGCTCTGGAGCCCTCCTTCGAGGCGGCCGAAGCCGCACCTCAGGATGAGGGCGCGGGTTGGAAAACAGGCCGTCATGCCCCCCACACCATTCTCCTCCGCCCCGGCGCCGACCTTCCCGGTTTCCGCGATGCCGCCCGGCGCCTCGTGGCCCGGGGCGTGCCGCCGGAAGCCGTGAGCTGGGGCGTCGAGACCACGCCGTCCCTGTTCGGTGGAGGAGCGGAGCCCGGCGCGCAAACGCCCCTCGCCCTGCCCCGCGCCGTAGCCGCCCTGATTCCGCAGGTCGTGCCGCACCGGGATCCCGAGCGGTACGGCCTCCTCTACAGCCTGATCTGGCGCAGCCTCCACGGCGAGCGGCATCTGATGGAGGTGGCGAGCGATCCGCTCGTGCACCGCCTGACCCGCATGGCCAAAGCGATCGCGCGCGACCTGCACAAGATGCACGCCTTCCTCCGTTTCCGCCGGATCGAGGGCGAGGCGGGCGAGCGCTTTGTCGCGTGGTTCGAGCCCGACCATCATATTCTGGAATCCGCCGCGCCGTTCTTCGTGCGGCGCTTCGCCGGGATGCGCTGGACCATCCTGACGCCCGAGGGACGGGCCATCTGGGACGGCGAGGCGCTGTCCTACGGCCCGCCGGGCAGCAAGGCCGACCTGCCCGAGGGCGACGGCTTCGAGGCCGGCTGGCAGACCTACTACGAGACGACCTTCAACCCCGCCCGCGTCAATCCGAGGGCGATGAAGGCCGAGATGCCGAAGAAGTATTGGCACAACATGCCCGAAACGGCCGCCATCCCCGCCCTGCTGCGCGGGGCCTCGGCGCGGACCGAGCAGATGATCGAGAGGGAGCCCACCGTGCCCGCACGCCGCGAACCCGCCCGAGCCGTCGCCGCGATGGCCGATCAGGATCCGAAGAGCCTGGACGATCTCAACGCGATCATCGCCCGCACCGAACCCCTCGTGCCGGGAGCGACCCAAGCCGTGCTGGGCGAAGGCCCGATCGGCGCCACGGTCGCCTTCGTGGGCGAGCAACCCGGCGACCAGGAGGATCTGAAGGGCCGCCCCTTCGTCGGCCCGGCGGGCCAACTCCTGACCCGCGCGATGGCGGAAGCCGGGATCGACCGGGAGGCGAGCTACCTCACCAACGCGGTGAAGCACTTCAAATTCACCCTGCGCGGCAAGCGCCGCATCCACGAGAAACCCACGGCGGGCGAAGTCAGCCATTACCGCTGGTGGCTCGACCGGGAGTTGGATTTCGTGGCGCCCAAGCTCGTCGTGGCTTTGGGCGCCACCGCCGTGCTGGCGTTGACGGGCAAATCGATCCCGATCACCCGCTCACGGGGGCCGTTCCGCTTCGACCGGCTGGACAACCGCTTCCAGGGCTACATCACGGTTCACCCCTCCTACCTGCTTCGCCTGCCCGACGACGCGAAAGAGGAGGCTTACGCCGCCTTCTTGGAGGACCTGAAGCGTATTGCCGCGCTCGGCGCCGAGCTCGCGGCCTAGGCAGACTGCTTTAATCCCTCGTGCCGCGTGCGAGCAGGCACGTCGCACCGGGAAAGAGCGACCCATATCCCTCTCATGACAGACGAAGCGGACGGAACAACCGATCCGCACTGCACACGGAGAGAGATATAGCCATGAAGACCCGCATTGCCGCTGTTGTCGCCGCCCTCGTCATCGGTGCCGCTGCCCCCGTCACCTCCGCGATGGCCTATCCGTTCGCCCGCGACACCGGCCCGCTCTACACCGGCTCGATCGGCGTCCACGACACGCCCTTCTACGAGGCTCATCCCGGCTATTGCCGCCCGAGCTCGGCCGCCGAAGGCAACGCCAACCAGCAGACCCGGCCGGTGAAGCAATACGGCCAGACCAGCGGCGGCAACCGCTGCTGATCGAAACAAGAGACCAGTGAATGAGAGCGGCGAGGCCAGCGTGCCTCGCCGCTCTCATGCCTGAAGCGCGCCGACGCATCGGAGCTGACGCTTGCGGACCCCATCCCCGTCTTCCATGGCGGCAGGTGATGGATGCAGGCAATGTCTATCGCCCCATGTATGATGGAGTCTCGCTGGACATCGTCCGGCTGACCATTCACGACGAGGTTCCCATCCTCGTCGCGGCGGCCGAAGCCGAACTCGGGTCACCGCCGGATCGTTGACGCTTGCCGCGAGCCCCGGAAATCGATGCCTGCCGAGTCCGCTCCTGCTTCCAAGTCCGTCGGCCCCGGCGATCAGGTGATCCTGGTCGATGGATCGTCGTTCATTTTCCGGGCCTATTTTCAGTCGATCAACCAAGATCAGAAGTACAATTCCCGCCCCTCTGACGGTCTGCCGACCGGGGCGGTGCGGTTGTTCTGCACCAAGATCGCGCAGTTCCTGCAGGATGGCGCGGCGGGCATCATGCCGACGCATCTCGGCATCGTCTTCGACAAGTCGGAGGGCTCGTTCCGCAAGGAAATGTTCCCCGACTACAAGGGCCACCGCCCCGATGCGCCCGACGACCTGAAGCGCCAGATGCCGCTGATGCGCGATGCCGTGCGCGCCTTCGGCCTGCACGCCATCGAATTGGAACGCTACGAGGCCGACGATCTCATCGCCACCTATGCCCGGCAGGCGGAGGCGCGGGGCGCGGGCGTCATCATCGTCTCCTCCGACAAGGACCTGATGCAGCTCGTCGGCCCGCTGGTGCGATTCTACGATTTCGAATCCGGAGCCAAGGGGAAGCCGGGCTACCGGCCCGAGCGCAACCTCGACGTGGACGCCATCATCGCCAAATGGGAGGGCCTGAGCCCGAACCAGATCGGCGACGCGCTGGCGCTGATCGGCGACACCTCGGACAACGTGCCCGGCGTTCCCGGCATCGGCCTGAAGACCGCTGCCGCCCTGATCAAGGAATTCGGCTCCCTCGAGGCGCTGCTGGAGCGGGCGGCCGAGATCAAGCAGCCGAAGCGCCGGGAGACACTGCTCGCCAACATCGATCAAGCCAAGCTCTCGCGAAAACTCGTCGCGCTGATGGAGGACGTGCCGGTCCCCGTCGATCTCGATGACCTCGCCGTGCCGAAGCCCGACCCGGAGAAGCTCGTCGGCTTCCTGAAGGCGATGGAGTTCAACACCCTGACGCGGCGCATCGCACAGATGCTCCATGTCGATCCGGAGAAGGTGAAGCCCGACCCGTCCCTGGCGCCGGGCGCGAAGGCGCAGGACGGCGCAGTGCCATTCTTCGGCGACAGCCTGCCGCCGGACCCCGAAACCGCCGCAGCCGGGGCCGAGCGTCCACCGGGTGCCGCTCCGCCCGAGGGGGGCGAGGTCGATCCCTTTGCCGATCTCGGCTTGCCGGATGAGGCTCCGAAGCCCCGTGGCCCCGCCGAGCCCACGCCGGGCGCCCTCGTGGCGGCACGGGCGGGCGAAGCGGTAAAGCCGTTCGATACCGCCGCCTACGAGACGGTGATGTCGGTCGAGCAACTCGATGCCTGGATCGCCGAGGCGGAAGAAGCCGGAGTGGTCGCGGTCGATACCGAGACCGACTCGCTCGATTCCTTCCGCGCGGGACTCGTCGGCGTGTCCCTAGCCGTGGCGCCTGGACGCGCCTGCTACATTCCCCTGGCCCACCTGCGGACCGCGACCGGACCGACGACCGATGCCGGTGACCTGTTCGGCCAGGGGGCGGCGGCGAGCGACGTGGTGGAACCGGTGCCCGGCCAGATTCCGCTGGCCGATGCCATCGCCCGGCTGAAGCCGCTTCTCGAAAATCCCGGGGTGCTCAAGGTCGGGCAGAACCTGAAATACGATTGGGTCGTGTTCTCCCGATACGGCATCGAGGTCGCGCCGTTGGACGACACGATGCTGATTTCCTACGTGCTCGATGCCGGCAAGGGCGGGCACGGCATGGACGAACTCGCCCGCCGCCATCTCGGCCACCAGCCGATCACCTTCTCGGACGTCGCCGGGACCGGTCGCGCCAAGGTCACCTTCGACCGGGTCGCCCTCGACAAGGCCACCGCCTACGCCGCCGAGGATGCGGACGTGACGCTGCGCCTGTGGCGGATGATGAAGCCGCGCCTCGTCGCCGAGAAACGCGTCACCGTCTACGAGACGCTGGAGCGACCGCTCCTGCCGGTCATCGCCCGGATGGAGATGGCGGGCATCCGCGTCGACAGGGACATGCTGAGCCGCCTGTCGGGCGATTTCTCCCAGATCCTCGTGCGTCTCGAGGAAGAGATCCAGGAGGATGCGGGGGAAAAATTCTCAGTCGGCTCACCGAAGCAGATCGGCGACATCCTGTTCGGCAAGATGGGCCTGCCCGGCGCCAAGAAGACGCCCTCCGGCCAATGGGCGACGCCCGCGACGCTGCTGGAGGAGCTGGCTCAGGCGGGGCACGAGTTGCCCAAGAAGATCCTCGAATGGCGGCAGCTCTCGAAGCTGAAATCGACCTATACCGACTCGCTCCAGACCCATGCCGACCGGGAGACGCAGCGGGTCCACACCTCGTTCTCCCTCGCCGCGACGACGACGGGCCGTCTTTCTTCCTCCGAGCCGAATTTGCAGAACATCCCCGTGCGGACGGAGGAAGGGCGCCGCATTCGCCGGGCCTTCGTGGCGGCGCCGGGCATGAAGTTGATCTCGGCCGATTACTCGCAGATCGAGTTGCGCCTCCTCGCGCACATGGCCGACATCCCCGAACTGCGCAAAGCCTTCGAGGACGGCATCGACATCCACGCCGCTACGGCGAGTGCGATGTTCGGCGTACCGCTGAAGGAGATGACGCCCGATCTGCGCCGCCGGGCGAAGACCATCAATTTCGGCATCATCTACGGCATCTCGGCCTTCGGCCTCGCCGACCGCCTCGGCATCGGCCGCGAGGAGGCGTCGGCCTTCATCAAGCAGTATTTCGAGCAGTTCCCCGGCATCCGGGACTACATCGACACGACGAAGCGCAGTTGCCGGGACAAGGGCTACGTCACCACCCTGTTTGGCCGGGTGTGCCACTACCCGCAAATCCGCTCGAACAACCCCTCCGAGCGGGCGAGCGTGGAGCGGCAGGCGATCAACGCGCCGATCCAGGGCTCGGCCGCCGATATCATCCGCCGGGCGATGACCCGTATGGAGACCGCTCTGGCGGCCAAACGCCTTGGCGTGACCATGCTGCTGCAGGTCCACGACGAACTGGTGTTCGAAGCGCGCGAGGACGAGGTCGAGGCCGCGATCCCGATCATCGCCTCCGTCATGGAAGAGGCCCCCGCCCCCGCCCTGACGCTCAAGGTGCCGCTCGTGGTGGAAGCCAAGGCTGCCTTGAATTGGCAGGAGGCGCATTGAGGCCGACTCAATGCCGTCTTTGCGAGCAAAGCGAAGCACCCCAGGGAAGCGCTACGTCCGGAGGCGGCCCGCTACCCTGGATGGCTTCACTGCGTTCGCCATGACGGATGTGGCTTAGAACCGTCATTGCGAGCGAAGCGAAGCCATCCAGGGCTCCGCGACGCCGCTCGGTGTCACGCGAGGCCGGGGTACAGGTCGTTCCAGTCCGGGTTCATCGCCTCGATCGGTGCCAGCTTGCGTTTGCGAGACCCGGCTTTGATCTGCTTCTCGCGATCGATCGCTTCGGTCATCCGGTCATACGCTTCGTACCAAACCAAGAGCTTGCAGCCGTATTGTCGCGTGAAGCCTGGAAGCAATCCCTCGCGATGTTCATAGGCACGCCGGGCGAGATCGGAGGTGACGCCGACATAGAGCGTACCGTTGCGGCGGCTGGCCATGATGTAGACGTGTGGCACGCGCACGGCGGCTCTCGCGGTGGATTGCGTTGGAGGTCGCGGACCCCTGGATTGCTTCGCTTCGCTCGCAAAGACGGGAAGCATCGTGTCCACAGGATCCTTCTTCGCTATCCATCGTCATTGCGAGCGAAGCGAAGCAATCCAGGGACGCGCTACGTCCGCAAGCTGTGTGGCGACACGAGAACACCGGGAGCGAAATGATGCGGGCCCTCCTCTGCCAGAGCCTCGACGGCGCGGACGCCCTCGCCATCACCGAGCGGCCGGATCCCGAGGCCGCGCCCGGGCAGGCTCTCGTTCGCATCACCCTGGCCGCGCTGAACTTCTTCGACACGCTGATCGTCGCCGGACGCTATCAGGTGAAGCCGCCCCTGCCCTTCTCGCCGGGGGGCGAGGGTGTCGGCGTGGTCGAGGCGGTGGGCGAGGGTGTCAGCGGTCTCGCGGTTGGGCAGCGTGTGGTGATCCATGCCGGATACGGCTGCTGCGCCGAGCGCATCGCCATCGATGCAACGAGGCTCACCCCCGTGCCGGACGGCGTGCCGGACGAGCAGGCGGCCGGGCTCACCATCACCTATGGCACCACCCTCCACGCGCTCGCCAACCGGGCGAAGCTCAAGGCGGGTGAGTGGCTGGCCGTGCTCGGCGCCTCGGGCGGGGTCGGGCTCGCGGCGGTGGAACTCGGGGCGCTGATGGGCGCGAAGGTCATTGCCTGCGCCTCGTCCGAGGAGAAGCTCGCCGCCGCCTATGCCCACGGGGCCGCCGAGGGCCTCGTCTACAAGCCCGAGACGCTCAAGGACGACCTGCGCCGCCTCACCGGCGGGGCGGGTGTCGATGTGGTCTACGATGCGGTCGGCGATGCCTTCGCGGAGCCCGCCCTGCGGTCTCTGGCATGGCGGGGGCGCTACCTCGTGATCGGCTTCGCGGCGGGCGAGATTCCCCGCCTGCCGCTCAACCTGATCCTGCTGAAGGAACTCGATGTGCAGGGCGTCCACTGGGGCGCCTTTACCGAGCGCGACCCGGAGGCTCACCGGGCCGATCAGGCGCAGCTGCTCGCCTGGGTGGCAGAGGGCAAGCTCACCGCCAAGGTCCATGGCGTCTATCCGCTGGACGCGTACCGCGAGGCGTTCGGGGTGCTGATCCGGCGGGAAGCCGTGGGGAAGGTCCTGCTGCGGGTGTAGCTGCCTCCGTCATTGCGAGTGAAACGAAGCAATGACGGGGCTGAACTTATGAGGCGTCCCTTACAGCAGCCCCTTCTCCCGCGCGAGCATCACCAGATCCGCCTGCGGCCGGGCGCCGATATGCTGGATCACTTCTGCTGCGGCCAGAGCGCCGAGGCGGGCGCTGGCGGCGTGGTCGAGCCCGCGGGCATGGCCGGCCAGGAAGCCGGCGGCAAACAGATCGCCCGCGCCGGTCGTGTCGACCAGGTGCTCCGCGGGGCTCGCCGCCACCTCCCGGACATGGCCGCCATGGACGACGAGGGCGCCCTTCTCCGAGCGAGTGACGAGGCCGAGCATGTGCATGCCGCGCCCGTTGCGCTCGTCGCGGAGCGCCGCCACGGCCTTCTCCTCGTCGTCGGTCTCGTAGAGGCTCTTCAGCTCGCCAAGATTGGCGAACAGGATGTCGATGCTGCCGTCCCGGATGAGCCCCAAGAACTCGTCGCGATAGCGGCCGACGCAGAAGGCGTCGGAGAGGGTCAGCGCCACGGCGTTGCCCGCGCGGTGAGCGATCTCGACCGCCTTGCGGAACGCGTCCTTGGCGGCGGGCGGATCCCACAGGTAGCCTTCGAGGTAGACGACGCGGGCGGAGGCGACCGTCTCCTTATCGACCTCATCCGGTCCCAGACCCTGACAGGCGCCGAGATAGGTGCTCATGGTGCGCTCGCCATCCGGCGTCACCAGCACCAGGCAGCGGGCCGTGGCCGGGCCGTCCGTGGCGGCGGGCACATCGAAGCCGACGCCCGTGGCCTTGAGATCATGGCGGAACAGGTGGCCCAACTCGTCGTCGCGGACGCGGCCGATGAAGGCGGTCTTCGCCCCGAGCATCGCGGCGCCCACGGCGGTGTTGGCGCCCGAACCGCCGGAGACGATCGTCGACTGACCCATGGCCTGGAACAGCGATTCCGCACGCGGCTCATCGATCAAAGTCATTGCACCCTTGGCGATGCCCTCCTTCTCCAGAAAGGCATCATCGGTGCGTGCGATCACATCGACGATGGCGTTGCCGAGGACGAGGAGGTCGAGGGGGGCCGCCATGAGTTGATCCGTCTGCCAAGAATTCCGGCGGCTGTGACACCGGGCGCCCGCAGGATCAAGGCTCGGCGGTCATCTCACCCCGCGATGTCTTCCAAGGCCACGTCCCGCGTGCGCGGCCCGAGCAAGCCGACGAGGCCGCCCGCCACGAGCATGGCGGCGGAGATGAACACGAACACGCCCGCCGTGCCCTGCTCACGCAGGACGAAGGCGATGATGAAGCCCGTGAAGATCGCCGAGAAGCGGCTCCAGGAATAGACGAAGCCCACCGCCCGTGCCCGGATGCCGGTGGGGAACAGCTCGGCCTGATAGGCGTGGAAGCTGTAGGACATGACGTTCGAGGCGAGCGTCAGGCCGATGCCGAGGGCGACGATGGCGGTGACGTCGCGCATCTGCGCGAAGGCGAGGCCGCAGGCGATGTAGACGAGCGCCGCCGCCACGATGACGTGCTTGCGCTCGAACCGATCGGCGATGAGCAAGCCGATCAGCGGTCCGACCGGCGCGGCGAGCGCGATGAGCGCGGTGTAGGCGAGGCTCGACGTGATGGTGATGCCTTGCCCGATCAGCAGGGTCGGCACCCAGTTGGCGAAGCCATAGAAGCCCACCGTCTGGAAGATGTTGAACCCCGCCATCATCAGGGTGCGGCGCCGATAGGGCGGCTTCCACATATCGCGGAAGGCGCCGCGCGGGGTGGCGCGCTGGGGCGCCCCCGGTGGCGGGAGGGAACGGCCGTATTCCGCCTCGACCCGCGCTTCGAGCTTGGTCATCACCGCCTCAGCCTCGGCGATCCGGCCGCGCTCCACGAGCCAGCGGGGGCTCTCGGGCAGGCCGGAGCGCATCCACCAGACCAGCACCGCCGCCAAGGCGCCGATGAGCGCGACCCAGCGCCAGCCATCGAGCCCGAACGGCGAGAGCGGGATCAGCAGGTAGGACAGGAATGCGACGACGGGCACCGCGCAGAAGCCGATCGCCTGGCACAGGGCGAAGGCCCGGCCCCGGATCGCCTTCGGCACCAGTTCCGACAGGTAGCTGCCGATGGTCACCATCTCGAGCCCCAGCCCGATCCCGGCGATGAGCCGCCAGAGGTTCAGCCCGAACGCCTCGGTCTGGAAGGCCATGACGACGTTGGCCGCCGTGTAGGACAGGAGCGACCACGTGAAGATCGCTCGCCGCCCGAACCGGTCCGCGAGCCAGCCACAGGCGACCGTGCCGATGAACAGGCCGGTGAAGAGGGCAGCGATGAAGCCCGCGACCCCCGTCGCCCCGAAGAGGCCCGGCGTGGTCGGCGTCAGGATCCCCGCCTTGACGAGGCCCGGTGCCACATATCCGGTGAAGAGCAGATCGTAGAGTTCGAAGAAGAAGCCGAGACCGAGCAGCGCCACGATGCGCCAGACGCTCCGCGTCGCGGGCAGCCGATCGAGCCGGGCGACGATCAGGCCCGGATCGTGGGACGCCGCACGTGTCGTCATGGAGGTGGCTCGTTCATGGGATCGCTGCGCCGCTTGCCCCGGAAAGAGCAGAGGCGCAAGGCTAAGGTCACACTCCGAAGACCGACCATCCCATCCGCTGCGTCAGACGTTCCAGAGCGATGCGGCCGAGATGCGAATTCCCGGCGGCGTCGAGTCCGGGCGACCAGACGGCGATGGACGCCTTGCCCGGTGCCACGGCGAAGATGCCGCCGCCGACGCCACTCTTGCCGGGCAGGCCGACCCGGTAGGCGAAATCCCCCGAGCCATCGTAATGGCCGCAGGTCAGCATGATCGCGTTGATGCGGCGCGCCCGCTCAGGCGATACGACGTTGAAGCCGGTGGCCGGGTTCATGCCGTTATGGGCCAGGAACTGCCCCGCCGTGGCGAGTTGGCGGCAGGTCATCGCGATGGCGCAATGGTGGAAGTAGACGCCGAGGGTGTAATCGACCGGATTCTCGATCACTCCGAAGGACTTCATGTAATAGGCGAGCGCCGAGTTGCGAAAGCCCGTGCGCCGTTCGGAGGCCGCGACCTTCTCGTCGATGAAGACACTCGGGTCCTGCGCCAGGAACTGCATGAAGCGCAGGATCTCGCCCAGCGCCTCGCGCGGCTCGTGACCGGAGAGGATCACGTCCGTCACCGCGATGGCCCCGGCATTGATGAAGGGGTTGCGCGGCACCCCGCGCTCCCGCTCCAACTGGACGATGGAGTTGAACGGATTGCCCGAGGGCTCCCGGCCGACACGCCGCCACAAGCGGTCACCGATCATGCCCAGCGCCAGGGTGAGGGTGAAGACCTTCGAGATGCTCTGGATCGAGAACAGCACCTCGCTGTCCCCACCCGCGCTCACGCGCCCGTCCCCGTCGATCACCGCCATGCCGAACCGGTTCGGGTCCACATGGGCGAGTTCGGGAATGTAGTCCGCCACCGTGCCGCGATCGGGCCGTGCGGCCATCTCCTCAGAGATTTCACGGACGACGCTATCGAGATCGGGCATGGCCAGTCAGGGTTTCAAAAGGTCCGAGACCTTTTGCGGGCACAGGGCGGCGCCCTGCCATGATCGGAGCTTTGCCCCGACCCCACCAAAGGGATGATCCCTTTGGGATCCCGGTCCTTTAAGCAAGGACCGGGCCCGGCGTCACGCGGCGGCGAGCGTCGCGCCCATCGTTTCCTTCTTCATCAGTTCGCGGAAGAAGCCGTCGAGATGCGTGAGCTTCTCCGGCGAGCCGTCCTGCGCGATCCGGCCGCCTTCCAGCACGACGATGCGGTCGAAATCCTGAAGCGTCGAGAGGCGGTGGGCGATGGCGATCACCGTGCGGCCCTTCATGAGGTTGGCCAGCGCGTGGCGGATCGCCTGCTCGGATTCCGCGTCCAGCGCCGAAGTCGCCTCATCGAGAAGCAGGATCGGCGAGTTCTTCAGGATCGCGCGGGCGATGGCGATGCGCTGGCGCTGGCCGCCCGAGAGCTTCACGCCCCGGTCGCCGACGATGGTGTCGAAGCCCTCCGGCAGGGCCTTGATGAAGTCGGTGCAATGGGCTGCCTCGGCCGCCTGCCAGACCTCCTCGTCGGTGGCGTCCGGCCGCCCGTAGCGAATGTTCTCGCGCAGCGTCCGGTGGAACATCGACACGTCCTGCGGGACGACGGTGATGAACTCGCGCAGGGAATCCAGCGTCACCCGGTCGATGTCCTGCCCGTTGATGCGGATCGAGCCAGACTGCACGTCATAGAAGCGCTGGATCAGCGAGAACAGGGTCGACTTGCCGCCGCCCGACTTGCCGACGAGGCCGACCCGCTGGCCGGGCTCGATGGTCAGGTCGAAATCGGTGAAGACACTGCGCCCGTCGGGATAGTTGAACGCCACGTGCTCGAACTCGATCTTGGCGCCCTGACCTGCCAGCGGCTGCGCCTCGGGATGGTCCACGAGGTCGTGCGGCTGCAGCAGGGTGTGCAGGGCCTCGGACATGCGAGCCGTGTGCTGCGTGGCATCGACCAGCGCGACGGCGAGATCGCGGGTGGCGGCCAGGATTCGGATGCCGAGCGTGCAGACCAGCACCACCTGCCCGTTGGTCGCCTGCCCGACCTCCCACAGCCGGATCGACCAGTAGAGAAGGCCGAGGATCGCGAGCACGGTGAGGATTGCGTGAACGATGCGCAGCTTCTCGAGGTAGAGGAGCGACGAACGACGCGCCCGCATCTCGGTGGCGACGGTGCCCTCGAAGCGGACCCCCTCGCGCTTGAAGGCCGAGAAGGCGCGCACGAGGGACATGTTGCCGACGAGGTCGACCATCTCGCCATCGACGCTCGCGGCCTTGGCGGCGAAGTCGTGGTGCAGCGGCTTGCCCGCCGAGGCCATCTTGAACATCAGCACGACGACCGCCGCGAAGATGCCGGCCAGGATTCCGGCCATGGTCAGGCTGACGGTGGCGATGTAGGCGATCGAGCCGAAGGCCGCGACCGTCGGCGGCATCACGTTGAACACGAACATGTTCTCGACCGTGAAGATCGCGTTCGAGGTCGCGGTGATGCGGCTGGCCAGGGTGCCCGGCTGACGGTCCGAGAAGAAGGTGGGCGAGTGTCCGGTCAGGTGCCGGAACAGGTCGCGACGAATATCGCCCGTGACACCGACGAAGGTGAAGGCGCCCGTCAGCGCGGCCACTCGCCAGAGCATGTTGTCGATCGCGATGAACGCGATGAGGACCGTCAGCGCGCTCCAGATGCCGGTATTGGCCGGACCCGGCCCCTTGGTGAGCGCATCGACGACCCCCTTCAGGGCGTAGTCGGTCGAGACCGAGAAGCCGACCGCGCCGAGCACCGAGATGAGGATGACCAGATGCGGCAGCCAGCGGCGGCGCAAATACCGTCCGACGAAGGCAAAGGGCCGTTCGGCGTATCGGTGGAGTTCTTCCATCGTGGCGACCATTCCGTTCTCGCGTGACCGGCCGGCGGCAACCGTGCGAGCATGCGGTATTGAGGGCAAGTCCGTCCCGTAGCGCCAACGCAGCAGCGTTGCCATACGTTGCAGTGTGACGTTCCGGATCGCGTGCTTTTAGTCCACCAAGCTGAACATAGCTTGAGGGGATCGCTCAAGCGAAAGCGATGCCGCGCCGGTCAGGGGGCTTGCGCCCCCGTCGCTTCGGGCACGCGCGATCGACGCGTCTCCGGCATGATCAAGGCCACGAGTATGAAGGCGGCAAAGCCCAGGAAGGCGAGGCCGAGGAACGCGCTGTGGCTCCCGAGCCTGTCGGCCATGATGCCCGCGATCGAGGTCGAGAGGGCGGCGCCGATGCCCATGGCGGTGCCCACGGCGCCGAGCGCAAGATTGAACCGCCCCGTGCCGCGCGTCAGATCCGAGACGACGAGAGGCACCATTACCCCGAGCACCGAGGCGGACACGCCGTCGAGTACCTGGATTGCTACGAGGCCGTAGGGATTCGTGGTGGAGGCGAGGAGCAGGCCGCGCAACGGCAGGGCTGCGAAGCCGACGAGCAGCACCGGGTATCGCCCGAACCGTTCCGTCGCCCGCCCGACCGCCGGTGCACACACGGCAAGCACCGCCTGCGGAACCATGATGCAGGCTGCCACCAGCGCGGTCGCGGTCTCGCTCGCGCGAAGGGTCAGGACGCTGCCGACGAGGGGCATCATCGCCGCGTTGGCGAGGAAGAACAGCATCATGCAGGCGCCGAAGCTGAGCAGGCCGCGATTGGCCAGCAATGCCCGCAAGCCCCCGCGCCCCTCGAACGGGGCGGGGCTCGCCTCCTCGGAGACGCGCGAATTGGCTTCGATCTCGCTGGCGCGGATCGCCGACAGGGCCATCACCGCGGGGACCCCGAGGGCGGCGGTGAGATAGAACACAGCTCCATTCGAGAGATAATACCCGCAGGCGCCCATGCCCGCTGCGGCGATGGCGTTGCCGAGCGCCTGAAAGCTCGCGTTGCGCCCGAGGCGCTCACCCGCCCGGGCATGGCCGACGAGGCCGATACTGATGGCGGCGATGGCGGGAGTGAGGACGCAACTCGCCGCCGAGTGCAGGGCCATGGCGAAGAGCACGACGAGGAAGCTCGGCCATACGGCGAGCGCCAGGGCGCTGCCCGCGACCGCGATGACTGCCACTCCGGCCGCGAACCGCTTGGAGCGCGCGGCATCGACGAAGGCGCCTCCCGGCACCTGCCCGAGCAGGCCTACGAGGCTGCCGACCGTCAGCGCGAAGCCGATATCCGATTGGGTCCATTTCGCCTGGGAGAAATAGACGGCCAGGAACGGCCCGAACCCGGTCTGAAGGTTGGCCACGAAGAAGGCGAACGCGTCGAGGCCCCGGCGGCTCACGGTCGAGACCGGAGCTCCCTGCCCCTCCGGGGCGGGAGGCCCCGCGACCGGCTCCGCCGACGCGACGATCCGCGGGCGCATCTCGGCCGGAAGCTCCTGCCGCGGCTCATCACCTCTGGCGTTGCGCGCCGGAGCCGCCGGAACGAGGGGCCGTGCCTTCAAACCGGCCACCGTCATTTATCTTGAGCCCTCTCGGGCGAAGCTGCTGCGGAGGGCGGCGCAGCCTGAGGCGGCGCGGCCGGAGCCGAAGCGGCGGGTGTCGGCTGGACAGGGGGGGCAGGCGGGCTCGCGGGCGCGGCCGTCTGCCCGGCGGGGGTCGCGCCCGCCTGGTCACCACCGTCCGGCGGGGTGGTCCCACTCGCGGGGCCGAGCACGACGATGGGCTCGCCCGACTTGTATTCCGGCGAGACGCGGACCTGATTGCGGGTCAGCGCGACGGAGAGTCGGCGCTCCTTGCCGTCCGAGGCGAAACGCAAGGCACGCCAATCCACGGCGATCTTGCGGGTGCCCACGCCGAGAAAGCCACCGAAATCGATGATGGCTGCGCGGGGATGGCCTTCCTTGTCGATGATCACGTCGATCACCCGGCCGAGTTCGTCCCCCTGCGCGCTGCGAACGCTCCGGCCGAGCAGGCTCTCGTAATCCGACGTGTCGAGGACGGTCGCGGGCGTGCCCTGCTGCGGCGGCGCCCCAGCGGCCGACCCCGTGGCGGGAGGCGCCGCGGGGACGGAAGCAGACGGCACGGCCGGGGAAACCGGGGCGGCGGGAGGCGCGGACGGCACGACGGCAGGCGGCGCTGCGACCGGTGCGGGCGCGGCACCCGGGCCGGAGGCGCCCTCACCGCCGGGCGGCGGTGTCTGGGCGGCGGCCCCCGTCGCCCCCAGGGCGAGCATCATGGCCGCGATCATCCGACTGGTAGTACGCACGCGTCGTCCTCTGTGAAATCCGATGGGCGGCCAGGCGGGGAGCCGTGCCGCCCGAATCCGGCGCGGCAGGACGGGGGTAACGTCCGACCTGGGCGAAGTTATGGATCAGGTCTGTGGGCTCACGGCAACAGGCCGCAAGATCCGCGCCGTCCGGGCCCCGCATCGATGGGACGGCGGCTTCGTTGGAAGGGTTGCGTCTGTTTTTCGCCGCAACCCCAGCTTAGATCCGAAGATATGATCTGCGGCCCGGACGATCGGGGTCCGCGTAAGGAACCATCCATGTCGCGCATCTCGTCGTCGGGCACCGCGCCCGCCCTGCTTCTCGCCGTGTCCCTGGCCGCGGGCGGTCTCGCGGGCTGTCAGGCGCTCGGCGGCACCGCTGGCGTGATGCCCGAGACGGAGGTCGGCCTGCCCCCGTCCCTGCGCGGCACGATTCCGAACCGTCAGGCCCATTCGGCGAGCGTCGATGAAGAGGGCCGCCCCCTCCCGGCCGCGCCGACCCGCAACATCGCCATCCCCAAGAACGCAGGCAGTGCAAGCCGCTCCGCCGATGCGAGCGAACGTCGCATCCGCCGGGAGGATCTCGAGGGCAGCGACGGGCGCAGCGGTGGCTCCAGCAGCATGGCCCCCGCCCTCACCCCCGGCGGCTCCGTCGGACTCGGCGGCAAGTTCTGAGGCGCCTCAGGCAGCCTGGAACCGGCTGCCGTAATAGTCCTCGAGCTGCTTCTGATAATCCGGGTCGGCGAAGCTGTCCTCGCCCGGCCCGTGGCTCGGCGCCCCGGCGAGGGCGCCGGGATCGACGTCGACCACATAGCCGCCCAGCTCCGTGCTGTAGCGAAGGGCCCGCCAAGGCAGCGGATGGTGGTTTTCCCCAAGTCCGAGGAAGCCCCCGAAGGCCAGGACGGCGTAGGCTACCTGCCCCGACACCTTATCGACCATGAAATTGTGGACCGAGCCGAGGTGGCGGCCGGTGCCGTCGTAGACGGCGGTGCCTTCGACCTTGTTCGAGGCGATGAGGCGCGGGGTCTCGTCGAGGGCGATGCCCTCGCCCGCCGGATCGAGTTCCATCGTGCCCGGCTTCCTGACGGCGCGTTCGGTCGGCAGATCGGTGGGCATCATCTCTCCTTTCGCTCCTACGCGGCATCGCGAAGGACGATACCCAAACCATACGAGCACCGCCGTCGCCGGTTCCCTCGGGAGGCACGAGAAGCGATTCGCAGAGCGAAGGAACGTGGCCCGCATCAGGCCGGACGGATACGCGGAGACTGGTCCAACGGCCTCCGAAGGGCCGCTCAGAGCGTCCGCAGGTGAAAAGAACCGTGCGAACCTGTCACCAAGACTTGCAAATCATGGTTTTGTTCATGTTTCATATCCCAACCTGCGCGATAAGATTCAGGTTCGGCGCACTTGCCGAACGGGCGGAAGTCAGGTCCGCCCTGTGGATTGAGGCGGTCAGCACCCGTTTTCCCCTTGGAACGGGCGCGGCACCGCTTAGTTGAAGCTGCTATGCTGACGCGGCGACGGGGCGCGGTTCGCCCCGGTGAGGTCCGAGCATCGGAGGATATTGATGGCGACGAAGACGGAGAAGGCTGCGCCGAAGGCGGCCAAGACCACGAAGGCTGCTTCTGATTCCGCCCCCGCCAAAACCGCCAAGCCGGCAGCCAAGTCGGCAGCCGCGAAGCCGAATGCCCTTCAGCAGCCGCTGAAGCCTTCGGCCGAGCTCGGCGCCATCGTCGGCACCAGCCCGCTCCCGCGCGGCGAAGTGGTGAGCAAGGTGTGGGAATACATCAAGAAGCACAACCTGCAAAACCCCGAGAACAAGCGCGAGATCGTCGCCGACGACAAGCTGAAGAAGGTCTTCGGCAAGGATAAGTGCTCCATGTTCGAGATGAACAAGCACCTCGCGGCACACCTCAAGGCCTGAGTTCCTCCGGCCCGCCGGACCGGCCCCAGGGCCGGTCGCGGCGGATTTCGCGGTCGGCGATTCCGTTCAGGCAAGATATTGCAGAACGTCGCCATCGACCCGCATGGCCGCGCCCATCGTGGCGCTGGCGGCCGAGCTGCACGGGCAGGCCACGAGATCGGCGACCTCGTCCCCACGGGCGAGTCGTAGATCAGCGCCGTTCGCCGGTGCTCGGCCACGCATTGGCGGCAAGCTCTTCGACTTCATCCCCCCTCTACTCGGGGAAGGGCTCGACCCCTTGCCAAGGGTCTAGCTAGGCAGGTCGCTCGTCACCGTCACGCCGCATGCGGACCAGGGCTAGACGCTCTGCGGCCGACGTAGGGCGCTGGTGCAGGCGCCGATGGCGGAGAGCACGACGGCCACGCCGAGCGACAGGGTGACCGCCCAACTCGCCCCGAGACCGTGGGTGAGTCCGAATAGCACAGCGACCATGGCGGCTCCGAGCGATTGCCCTGTGAGCCGTGCGGTCGATTGCATGCCGCTCGCCCCGCCGCTGCGCTCGCGCGGGGCGGAGGTCACGATGATGCGGTTGTTGGGCGACTGGAACAGGCCGAATCCGAGCCCGCAGAGGGTGAGCCGCCAGACGATGTCGAAGAACGGCGCCCCCTCCGGCAGCAGGGCAAGGAGCGCGACGCCCACGGCCATGACCACGAGCCCTACGCCGCCAAGCAGCCCCGGCGGGTAACGGTCGGCAAGACGTCCCGAGATCGGTGCCATCACGGCCACGGCGATGGGCCACGGCGTCATCAGAAAGCCCGTCTGCGTGCTCGACAGGTGGAGCACGTCCTGGAAGTAGAAGGGCAGCGCCACGTAGCAGGCCATCTGCGCCGCGAAGGCGCAGATTGAAGAGGCCATGGACAGGGCGAAGGCCGGGATCCGCAACAGGTCGACTGGCAGCAGCGGCGCGGGCAGGCGGACTTGGCGGCTTACGAAGATCACGCCGAAGACCAAGGCGCCGATGATCTCGGCGATGGCCTGCCCCTTCGCGCCGGGATCGCCGAGCCGGTCGATGCCGACAATCAGCAACCCGAAGGTCAGAGCATTGAGGAGCGCGCTCAACGCGTCGAAGGGCCTGCGGCTCTCGGGCGTCGCGGGCAGGGTCCGCGAGGCAACGGCCAGCGCCAGCAGGCCCACCGGCACGTTGACGAGGAAGAGCCACGGCCAATCGGCCACCGAGAGGATGGCGGCGGCGACGGTCGGCCCGGCGGCGGAGGCCACCGCCACCACCAGCGCGACGTTGGCCACCCCGGCCCCGATGATCTTGTGCGGGTAGATGAACCGGACGAAGCCGATATTCACGCTCATGATCGCCGCCCCGGCGAGTCCCTGGACGATCCGCGCCATGACGAGCAGGGGCAGGGTCGGTGCGAGGGCGCAGGCGAGGGAGGCCGCAATGAAGACCGCGAGTCCCGGCAGGTAGACGCGCCGGAAGCCGAAGATGTCGCCGAGCGAGGCGAAGGGCAGCAGGCTCGCGGTGACGGCGATCTGATAGGCGTTGACCACGAAGATCGCGTCCGACGGCTGCACCGAGAGGTCCTTGGCCAAGACCGGCAGGGCGACGTTCACGATCGCCCCGTCGAGGACGGCCATGGTCATCGCCAACGCGATGGCCGCCATCGCGAGGCGCCGTTCGCGGATCGGCAATCCATCCTGCGAGGGGGCCGCGGCGGTCCCGGCCGCGATCTCAGCCATGCTGCGCGCTCCTGCGGCGCCGGAACGGGCCGTGAAGGGGGAGGGGCCCACGCTCTCGCGCAGGCGAGCGCCAGCGTCGAGGGGCTCGACGTGTCTTATGTCACCGCACGAGGCGATGAGCGCCGGTCAACCGGCGCGGCGACCGCAGCGGACATAGGTGGAGGTGCCGCGATTGCTGGTCCAAGTCAGCCGATCGCCTTCCACGAGGAGGCGGACCTGCGACGACCAGCGGCGGCCGCGATCGCTGCACTCGGCCGCCATGAGCCACGCGGCGCCGCTGCGATGGCCGTCATGGAAGGTGCAGGTGGTTCGCCCCGCCCGCGCCCGGTCGGCCGAGATCGTGGCGGGCAGGTAGCCCCGGCGGCGGGTCGGGCTGAGGCAGGCGGCGGGTGTCGGCCCCCAGGTGCCGACATACTCCGCGCTGGCCTGCGCCGGACGACGGGCGGCGGTGGGCGCCACGGCCTGGATCGCGTCGGGGGCGGGCACCGGCGCGGCGACAGCGAGCCGGGTCTCGGCCGGCGGCGCAGCGGGTGCCACGTCCGGCGGCAGATCCGGCAGCACCACCACCTTCCGCCGGGCGTCGTCGGGGCGACGGGTGTCCTCGGCGGGAGCGGACGGGCGGAAGGGAAGGTCCTCGCGCAGGTAGGTTGCGCAATACGCGAAGAGGCCGCCCCAGCCCGCGACGAGCAGGGCCGGGATCACGTGGCGGGCGCCGACCTTTCCGGCGGGCGCGCGCGGCTCGTCCGCCGGAGGCGCCGCCACAACGAGGGCGCCACCGCCCTGCTCGGCCGGCAGGCGTTCCGGGGAGACCACGATGCCGGTCGGCGCGTGCTGCCACTCGGCCCTGTCGAGCGCGATGTCCATGGCCTCAGCGTCCGAAGATGCCCTTCAGGAACTGGGCGGTGCGGTTGCGCTTGCGCTTGCGCTCCAGTTCCGAGGCATCCTTGAGCCACGCCACCTGCACCACCCGGCGCTCGCCCTCGAAGGGCTCGTGGCCGTGCCAGGAATTGTCGGCCCGCAGGAAGGCGAACATGGTGCCCATGGTCGGCGGCACCTCGACGGCGAAGGGCTCGAAGTTCTTGCCGTCGTAGAGCACCCGAAGGCGTCCTGCCGCCGGGGCGTCCCAGGCATCGTTCATGTAGACGAGGAGGGTCAGTACCTTCGACGGGCCGTCCGTGTGGATGGCGCCGTACTTGAGCTGGCTACGCTTCATGATCGTTGTGAGGCGGGGGCAGGAGACGAGGTCGATCCCGAACTTCTCGCCGAGGATGCGGGAGAACTCGTCACTCTCCAGTTCATCGATCAGCGCCTTGAACCGCCCCTGCAGCGAGACCTCGTCCACCGTGAGATAGCCGGGCTTGCCGATTTCCGGGAAATCGCGGCGGATCTCGTCGATCGCGGCCGGATTCAGGACGTTGGTGCCCAGTGTGTACGGGTAGGGCTCCCTGGCGAGCGGCGCGGCGCGAATCGCCTGAACGTCGAGGATCGAGAGAGCCGACATCGCTGGTTGTCCCTAGACTTCAAAGCGTCGCGAAACGGGAATCACGCGGCGCGTGCCCTCGCAAGCGGATCGCATTCACAATTTGTTAGGGCCGACATGTCTCAGCCCCGGGCATTTAGTCGGCCGAATGCGGCGGTCAGACGGCGAAAGCGGTGAGGTGGCGCATTCCGGTGACAGTCGCCGGGCGCGGTGCCGTGCAGGATGACCGGACCCGCGGCCTGTCGCGGGGCGTGCGTAACTTGGATCCGGTATCACCTGCGATGAGGCCGTCGGTCCTCGCCCTGCTCATGGCCTCGCATGCCGCCGTCGCGGCCGGGCTTCCCGCCCGTGCCGAACCGATGCGCTCACCCCGCGGTTCGGTGACGGCCCGAATGACCTGCGCCGACGCGATAGCGCTGGTGAAGCGCGAGGGCGACATCATGATCGCCGCCGGGTCCGTGCCCGAGCGCCTCGTGCGGGATCGCAGCCAATGCGAATTGTCGGAGATCGCGGAGCTGCGCTTCGTGCCGACCCGCGACAACCCGCAATGCCCGATCGGCTACCGCTGCCGCGAGCCGGGCTTCGAGGAATGGAACTGGTAGGGGCGTCACGGCGGACAATTCCCGTCACCCTAATCCCTTGTGCGCGAGAGATGCCGTTCTATCCTTTGCGCCATGCCGCCCGGAGGACAGGGCGGGTCGGGAGAGACCGCTCCATGCGTACGCTGATTCTCGCCGCGCTGCTCACCGGCGTGGCCCTACCGGCTCTGGCACAGGGCGCCGCCCCTGCCGAGACCAAGGCCAAGACGGACGATCTCGAGAAGCTTCAGGGCTTCCAAAGCACCAACACCCAGGCCGCACCGGAGATTCCGCAGACCGGACGCCGCGCCGACGCGATCCGCAAGACGCTCACCAAGGTGAAGCTGCCGGACGGCTTCAAGATCGACCTCTACGCCGTGGTGCCCGATGCCCGCTCGATGGCTGTGGGGCCGAATGCGGGCGTCGTCTTCGTCGGCACGCGCAAGTCGAAGGTCTACACGGTCACCGACCGCGACAAGGACCGGGCCGCCGACGAGGTGAAGGTCTTCGCCCCCGGCATCGACTTCAAGATCCCCAACGGCGTCTGCTTCTCCCGCGACGGCGTGCTGACCGTGGTGGAGCAGAACCGCGTCCTCGCTTTCCCGGCGGCGGAGTTCTTCTACGAGAATCCGGACGTGGCGGCGGGCGTGCTGGTCAAACAGGGCGAGCTGATCCCGGCGGCCGAGGAAAGCTTCAACCACACCGCCCGCGTCTGCCGCGTCGGGCCGGACGGCAAGACCTACATCGCGCTGGGCCAGCCCTATAACGTGCCGCCGGCGGCGAAGGGCGATCTCTACAAGAAATGGGGCATCGGCGGGATCGTGCGCATCGATGCCGACGGCAAGAACAAGGAAGTCTACGCCACCGGCATCCGCAACTCCGTCGGCATGGACTTCGCCACCGACAAGAGCCTCTGGTTCACGGATAACCAAGTCGACGGCATGGGCGACGACAAGCCGCCGGGCGAGTTGAACCACGCCACGAAGGCAGGCCAGAATTTCGGCTTCCCGTGGTTCGGTGGCGGCGCGGTGCGCACCGTCGAGTACAAAGATGAGACCCCGCCCGCCGACGCGGTGCCCCCGATGGCCGAGCTGCCGCCCCACGCGGCCGATCTCGGCATGACCTTCTACAACGGGAAGATGTTCCCCGACTCGTACAAGGGCGGCATCTTCATCGCCGAGCACGGCTCGTGGAACCGCACCCAGCCGATCGGCGCGCGGGTGATGTTCGCCAAGCTCGGCGCTGACGGAAAGGTCGAGTCGGTCAAGCCCTTCGCGGAAGGCTGGCTGACCGGCGACGGCGAATATCTCGGCCGTCCCGTGGACGTGGCGGTGATGCTCGACGGCTCGCTGCTCGTCTCCGACGATTCCGCCGGTGCGATCTACCGCATCTCCTACGAGAAGTAGTCGTTCGAAGAGTCGCTCCCCTCCCTCACGGAGGGGAGCCGCCTTGCATCAACCGAGCCGGATTCGATGACCCGTCTGTTCCTCATCCTTGCCGCGGCTCTCGTGCCGCTGACGGCGCAGGCGGGCGATGCCGCCGCCGGCAAGAAGCGCGCGACCGCCTGCCAGACCTGTCACGGGATGGACGGCCTCTCGAAGCTGCCCGAGGCGCCGAACCTCGCTGGGCAGGTCGAGCCCTATCTGGTGAAGGCACTCACCGAGTATCGCGAGGGCAAGCGCCAGAACGAGATCATGAACGTCGTCGCGAAGGAACTGACGGACGCGGATATCGCGAACCTCGCGGCGTATTACGGCGGCATCCAGATCGACGTGCTGCCGCCGGGGTGATCCGACCCGCGCCGTCATTGCGAGGAACGAAGCAATCCAGGGAAACACCACGTTCGGAAGCGGCCCGCCGCCCTGGATTGCTTCGCTGCGCTCGCAATGACGGGACAGGAGGGCGCAGCTCCCTCAATCGTCCATCTTCAGGGCGGCGATGAACGCCTCCTGCGGGATCTCGACCCGCCCGAACTGGCGCATCTTCTTCTTGCCCTCTTTTTGCTTGTCGAGGAGCTTGCGCTTGCGCGAGATGTCGCCGCCGTAGCACTTGGCGGTCACGTCCTTGGAGAGCGCCCGGATCGTCTCGCGAGCGATGATCTTGCCGCCGATCGCCGCCTGGACCGGGATCTGGAACAGGTGGCGGGGAATCAGATCCTTCAGCTTCTCACACATCGCCCGGCCGCGACTCTCGGCGCGGGTGCGGTGGACCAGCATCGAGAGGGCGTCCACCGGCTCGGCGTTGACGAGCAGCGACATCTTCACGAGGTCGCCCTCGCGGTAGTCCGAGACATGATAGTCGAAGGAGGCGTAGCCCTTCGAGATCGACTTCAGCCGGTCGTAGAAATCGAACACCACCTCGTTGAGCGGCAGGTCGTAGATGACCATGGCGCGCTTGCCGACGTAGTTGAGGTCGATCTGGACGCCCCGGCGGTCCTGGCAAAGCTTCAGCACGCCGCCGAGATACTCGTCCGGCGTAAGGATCGTGGCGCGGATCCACGGCTCCTCGATGGTCTCGATCTTCATCACGTCCGGCATGTCGGCCGGGTTGTGCAGCTCCTTGGTGGTGCCGTCACGCATCTGGAGGCGGTAGACCACCGAGGGGGCCGTCGAGATCAGGTCGAGGTTGAACTCGCGCTCCAACCGCTCCTGAATGATCTCCAGGTGCAGCAGGCCGAGGAAGCCGCAGCGGAAGCCGAAGCCGAGCGCTGCCGAACTCTCCATCTCATACGAGAACGAGGCGTCGTTCAGCCGGAGCTTGCCCATCGCCGAGCGCAGGTTGTCGAACTCGGCGGCATCCACCGGAAACAGGCCGCAGAACACCACCGCCTGGACTTCCTTGAAGCCCGGCAGCATCCCGGAGGTCTGGCGCTTGTCCTCGGTGATGGTATCGCCGACGCGCGTGTCCGCCACCTCCTTGATCGAGCCGGTGAAGAAGCCGACCTCGCCCGGGCCGAGGGCATCGATCTCGGCCATCTTCGGGCGGAAGACACCGATCCGGTCGACGCCGTAGACGGCATCCGCGCCCATCATGCGGATGGTCATGCCCTTCTTGAGCTGGCCGTCCACGATGCGCACCAGCACGACGACGCCGAGATAGGCGTCATACCAGCTGTCCACGAGCAGCGCCTTGAGTGGCGCAGCCGGGTCTCCCTTGGGTGCGGGCAGCTTGGTGACTATGGCTTCCAGCACCGCCTCGATGTTGAGTCCGGTCTTGGCCGAAATCGGCACCGCCTCGGAGGCGTCGAGGCCGATCACTTCCTCGATCTGCTCCTTCACCCGGTCCGGCTCGGCGGCGGGAAGGTCGACCTTGTTGAGGACGGGCACGATCTCGTGGTTGGCGTCGAGCGCCTGATAGACGTTGGCCAGCGTCTGCGCCTCGACGCCCTGGGAGGCATCGACCACCAGCAGCGACCCCTCACAAGCGGCGAGCGAGCGCGAGACCTCGTAGGCGAAGTCCACGTGGCCGGGCGTGTCCATGAGGTTGAGGATGTAGGTCCGGCCGTCCTTGGCCGGATATTCGAGGCGCACGGTCTGCGCCTTGATCGTGATGCCGCGCTCCTTCTCGATGTCCATCGAGTCGAGCATCTGTTCGCTCATGTCGCGCAAGGCGACGGTGCCGGTAGCCTGGATCAACCGGTCAGCGAGCGTCGATTTCCCGTGGTCGATATGGGCGACGATCGAGAAGTTGCGGATGGTGTCGATCGGGGCGGTCATCGATGTTCCGTTCGGGCGCACGTCCGCGCCAGGGCGCATGCCGTCAAATCGCGGAGGTCGGGCGAGAGGCCGACCGGGCGCCAGCGAGATAGCAGCGACGGGCCACAGCGTCGAGCGCGCGACGGGTCGCAACGCCCGAGCGGATCCCGGAAAGACAAACGAAACCGCCCGAAGCGGGGGCTCCGGGCGGCTCGCCTGTCGTTCGAAACGAGCTTACCGGCCGCGATCGCGGATCAGGCGCTCGATTTCGGCCTCGCCGTGGGAGCGGGCCTTGGCCTCGGTGGGATGCTTCCGGTCCGACCGCTGGTGAAGCTTGCCGTGCTTGCGGATGCTCCACTGGTAGAGCGCACCGCTCTCGCCGACCGGGTGAACTTCGAGGCTGAAAGGGAAGGTGTCGGAATGCGTATCGTTCATGCCGCCCATATGGGGCGTTTGGACGCCATTTGCCATCCCGGCAACGCAATCCTTTCATACCGAGGTTGTGCTCAGCGCACGATTACCCGTTCTCGGACGTTCGCGCGCGGGCGGCCATGCTGACGAGGCTCTTGCGCAGCCCGCCCATATCCGAGACCGGCTCGGGATAGAGCACCCGCGCCGTCCGGTCGCCCGCCATCAGATCCATGCCCTCCGGATCGAGGCCGCTGAGGCGCCACGGAGCCTCCGGCTCGCCCGCCCCCGCAGCGTAGAGGGCGATGGCATCGGCATGGTCGCTGTTCATATGCTCGATCGCGCCGCTCTCACCGGCCACGATCGCCTCCCGGCCGGTCAGGTCGAGCAGGAGTTCGGAGGGGGTGAGGGTCGCCGCCTTGGCGAAGCCGCCATTCAAGTGCCCGGCCTCCGGCGCCAGGGCGAAAAACCCGAAATCCGGAAAGTCGGCGTAGAGCTTCGCCTTGGGATGGCGCGCGAGAAACCGCTCCCGCACACGGGGCTCGGACGTCTGCGTCGCCCCTCCGTTGACCGTGAGGCGGGGATGGGCCAGCGGGTCGCCCTTGCCGCCCTGGCTGAACAAGAGCGAGCAGCGCGGATCGGCCAGAAGGTTGCGGGTATGGGCTGAAAGGCGCGACAGCAGCATCAGCGGCGTGCCGTCCGCATCGGTGGCGATGGTAACGAGGGAGGCGAAGGGCATGCCCTCCGCGTCGATCGTCGCCAGGGCTCCGGAGCGGATGGTACGCAGGAGCATCCGCGACAGCCCGATCGCATCGAAGGGCGCCTCCGACGCCGGAAGAGGCCGGGCCGGCCCCTTCGGACCTTCCGTAACGCCGCCCGTTTCAGCCATCGCCTGCTCCCGTTTTCGTGAGCGGTCCTGAGGATTACGGCCAAGCTATGACCGCCGCTCGCTTTTTCTCAGGGAACATATTAAAGCACCCATCCCCCTCGGCGCGAGCCGGAACCGCTTCTTGCGGCGGTATGCCCTCGTGTCGACAGCCAGCCCCGCAGGGGCCGGGATGCGTCGCGGCCGCTTCGGCGACCGCGCCCGATCCCGTTCAGCCAGGGATTGCGCATGCCCACCATTGCCCTCGTCGACGACGACCGGAATATCCTGACCTCCGTTTCGATCGCGCTGGAGACGGAGGGCTACCGGATCCAGACCTACACGGACGGGGCCTCGGCCCTGGACGGGCTGCGCCACTCTCCCCCCGATCTCGCGATCTTCGACATCAAGATGCCGCGCATGGACGGGATGGAACTGCTGCGGCGGCTGCGCCAGAAATCCGACCTGCCGGTCATCTTCCTGACGTCCAAGGACGAGGAGATCGACGAATTGTTCGGCCTGAAGATGGGCGCGGACGACTTCATCCATAAGCCGTTCTCGCAGCGGCTGCTGGTCGAGCGGGTGAAGGCGGTGCTGCGCCGCTTCGCCAAGGAAGCGCCCGGCGCCCCGCCGCGTGGCGAGGCCGAGGCCGCCGCCCGTTCCCTCGAGCGCGGCGCCCTGATGATGGATCCGGAGCGCCACACCTGCACGTGGAAGGGCGAGCCGGTGACGCTGACCGTGACCGAGTTCCTCATCCTCCAGGCGCTGGCTCACCGGCCCGGCGTGGTGAAGAGCCGCAACGCCCTGATGGATGCGGCCTATGACGATCAGGTCTACGTCGACGACCGCACCATCGACAGCCACATCAAGCGCCTGCGCAAGAAGTTCAAGGCGACCGACCAGAGCTTCGACATGATCGAGACGCTCTATGGTGTCGGCTACCGGTTCAAGGAGGCGTGAGCCCGATCAGGATGGATCGCTCACACGTGTCGTCGCAGCCCGCCTCCCAGGCCCACGCCGCCCCCGCCGAAGACGCCCCCACCCGTCCCTGGTCACGCCCCTGGACGCGCCACGCGCTGTCCTATCCCCTGCGCCTGCCTCGCGCCCTGTGGGATGCGGTTGGCCAGCGGGCGTCGTCGAGCCTCACCCGGCGCATCGTCGTCCTGAACCTCGTCGGGCTCATCGCGCTGCTCGTCGGCTTCCTCTACCTGAACCAGTTCCGGCAGGGGCTGATCCAGGCCCGAGTGCAGAGCCTCGCCATCCAGGGCGAGATCATCGCCGGTGCCATCTCCACCTCGGCCTCGGTCGATACGGATACGATTCGCGTCGATCCCGACAAGCTGCTGCAGCAACAGGCGGGCGAGGGTGACGAGGAAGCGCAATCCCTCGCCTTCTCCCTCAACCCCGAGCGCGTAGCCCCTCTCCTCGCCCGGCTCGTGACGCCCACCGGCAATCGTGCCCGGGTCTACGATCAGGAGGGCGGGTTGCTGTTCGACACCCGCACCCTGTTCAAGCGCGGCGACGCCTCACGCGCCGAGCCCGCGGCAGGCCGCCCTCATAAGGCGGGGCTGCTCGAATCGGCCTTCGACACGGTGCATGCCAAGCTCACCGGCCTGTTCGGGCGTCCGGCGCCGCAGGAGGAAGCGGGGCCGGCCAACGGGCATTCTCTGCGCGAAGTTCAGGCGGCCCTGAACGGCGCCCGTGGCAGCCTCGTGCGCCGCAATACGCTCGGCGAGACCACGGTGTCGGTGGCGGTGCCGATCCACAAGGCGGGTGCCGTGCGCGGTGCACTGCTGATCTCGACCCAGGGTGATGCCATCGACCGGGTCATCGCCTCAGAGCGGTTCGGCCTGTTCCAAGTGTTCCTGGTGGCCGCCCTGGTGATGGTGGTGCTGTCCTTTCTGCTGGCGGGCGCCATCGCCGGGCCGGTGCGACGCCTCGCGGAGGCCGCCGAGAAGGTCCGCATGGGCATCAAGACCCGGGAGGAGATCCCCGATTTCACCGAGCGTACCGACGAGATCGGCCATCTTTCCGGCGCGCTGCGCGACATGACCCAGGCGCTGTACCGGCGCATCGATGCCATCGAGAACTTCGCCGCCGATGTCAGCCACGAATTGAAGAACCCCCTGACCTCGCTGCGCAGCGCGGTGGAAACCCTGCCGCTGGCCAAGACCGAGGAATCACGCGGGCGGCTGATGGCGATCATCCAGCATGACGTGAAGCGCCTCGACCGCCTCATCAGCGACATCGCGGACGCCTCGCGGCTCGATGCGGAACTCGCCCGAGCCGAGGCGCGGCGGGTCGATCTCAAGAAGCTTCTCTCCACCGTGGTCTCGGTGGCGAACGAGCGGCGGCGGGCGAAGGATTGCCTGATCCAGCTCGACCTCGACCCCGCCGACCCGGAGGGCGCCTATGCCATCATCGGGCATGACAGCCGCCTGGGCCAGGTGGTGAACAACCTCCTCGACAATGCCCGCTCCTTCTCGCCCTCGGACGCCAAGGTCCGGGTGGCCTTGCGCCGGGTGCGCAGCGAGATCGAGCTGGTCTGCGAGGACGAGGGGCCGGGCATCCCCGAGCACGCGCTGGAGCGCATCTTCGAGCGCTTCTACACCGATCGTCCGGAACAGGGCTTCGGCCAGAATTCCGGCCTCGGCCTCTCGATCTCCCGCCAGATCGTACAGGCGCATCGCGGCACGATCCGCGCCGAGAACCGGCCGGGGGCACCGAACGAGGAGGGCGAGCCCACCGTGCGCGGCGCCCGCTTCATCGTGCGCCTGCCCGCCGCGCCCCGGCAACTCTCGCAGCACGCGGCTTGATGGAGAGCCTTCACGCCGCCTGCGTCGCCCTCGGCGAGGCGGGCGTGCTGATCATGGGGCCCTCGGGGGCGGGCAAGTCGACGCTCGCGCTGCTGCTCGCTGATTCGCCGGGTGGGGCCTTCGTCGCCGACGATCGCGTTCAGGTCGCCGTGCGGGAGGGGCGTCTCTCCGCGCAGCCCCATCCTGCCGAGGCGGGACGGGTGGAGATTCGCGGGCAGGGCCTGCTCGCGGTGGACTCCCTGGGCCTGGCGACTCGGCCGGAAGTACGGCTCGCCCTCGCCATTGATCTCGTCGAGACGCAGGCACGCCTGCCCGAGACAGCGGAGGATGCGCGAATCCTGGGGATACCTCTCCGCCGCCTCATCCTTGATCGCGAGGTCAGGCGCGCGGGTCTCGCGCCTCTGCTGGTGAGGGCTGCCCTGCGGGGGACGCAAGCGTGACTTCGCAGCCGCACACGCTCGGCGTTTTGATTTGTCCTCGTGCAACCCGTAGCGTCTGCCTCCCGGGCATGGCATGATTCAAGGATTGCGCGGGCAAAGAGTCGCGATCGCCTTGTGAGAATCTGTGCAATGCACAACATGGCGGCCGCCACAGGATGTCGGAACACGTGTCGATGATTGGCATGGTGCTCGTCACCCACGGTTTGCTCGCGACCGAGTTTAAGGCCGCTCTCGAACACGTGGTTGGCCCACAGGATCAGATCGAGACCATCACGATCGGTCCGGAAGACGATATGGAGTTGCGCCGTCGGGACATCATGTCCGCGGTGTGCCGGGTGAACACGGGCGAAGGCGTCGTGGTCCTCACCGACATGTTCGGCGGCACGCCGTCGAACCTTGCCCTGTCGTGTATGAACGGCGGCTCGGTCGAGGTGGTGGCGGGCATCAACCTGCCCATGCTCATCAAGCTCGCGAGTGTCCGCGACGAGGAAAGCCTCAGCGACGCCGTGCTTCACGCCCAGGAAGCGGGCCGCAAATACATCAACGTCGCGTCGCGGGTTCTGGCGGGGAAATAGGCGCGGCTGAAGCCGGACGGCGCGTGGCGGTGATTCCCGCCGAGGCCGAGATGATCAGGCCGATGGCAAGCCATTGCACCGGCGTCAGCGCTTCGCCGATCAGCAGGTAGGCCAGCAGGGCGGCCACGGCAGGCTCCAGGCTCATCAGCACGCCGAAGGTCGTCCGGTCGAGGCGGCGCAGGGCGACCATTTCCAGCGAGTACGGCAGGGCGCTCGACAGCAGTGCCACCGCGAGGCCCAAGGCCAGAATCGTCGGGCTGAACAAGGCCATACCCGCCTCCGCGAGGCCGAAGGGCGCCACGACGAGGGCGGCGGCCAGCATGCCGAGGGCGACGGCCTGACCGCCATCGACACGGCCCGCCCGCTGCCCGAACAGGATGTAGAGCGCCCAGGCGACACCCGCCGCCAGCGCCAGGGCGATCCCGATGGGGTCGAGTCCGCCCGCACCGCCGAGGGGCAGAAGCAGCCCGAGGCCCAGCACGGCCAATCCGATCCAGGCGAAATCCGAGCGCCGCCGCGATCCGGCGATGGCCAGGAGAAGCGGACCGGTGAACTCGACCGCCACGGCAGGGCCGATGGGGAGCCGCGTCAGGGACAGGTAGAACAGCAGGTTCATCACGCCGAGCGCTGCCCCGTACAGGGCGATCCATCCGGCATCCCGCGCCGACAGGCTCCGGCGCCACGGGCGCCAGATCGCGATCAGCACCAGGGCCGAAAAGCCGACGCGCAGGCTCGACGTTCCGGCAGCACCTGCCGCAGGGAACAGCGACTTTGCGATGGCCGCTCCGCCCTGGAGCGAGACCATTCCGGTCAGCAGGGCCGAGACGGGGAGAAGGATGGGGGCACCCGGCCTCACACCGACAGACTGCGGCCGGAAGCCCCTTCGGCACCCTCGCGGATCGCGGCGATGCGCTCGGCATAGGCGGCCGGGCCACCGCCGAACACGGCGTTGCCCGCCACGAACGTATCTGCCCCGGCCCGGCTCGCGAGCCGCACCGTGTCAGCGTCGATGCCGCCATCGACTTCGATGCGGATATCCCGCCCCGCGATCATGGCGCGGATGCGCGACACGGTTTCGAGGGAGCTCTTCAGGAAGCTCTGCCCGCCGAATCCGGGATTGACGGTCATCACCACCACGAGATCCACGATGTCGAGGAGCGGCTCGACGGCGGTGGCGGGCGTGCCCGGATTGATCGCGATGCCTGCGCGCTTGCCGAGATCGCGGATCGTCTGGAGCGAGCGGTGGATATGCGGCCCGGCCTCCGCATGCACGGTGATGCCGTCCGCCCCCGCCTGGGCGAAGGCCGCGAGGTAGGGATCGGCGGGCGCGATCATCAGGTGAACGTCGAAGTACTTCTGCGTGTGGGGACGCAGGGCCTTCACCACGGGGGCGCCGAAGGTGATGTTGGGCACGAAATGCCCGTCCATCACATCGAGGTGGATCCAGTCGGCGCCCGCCTGCTCGACGGCGCGAACCTCCTCCGCAAGCCGCGAGAAGTCGGCCGAGAGGATCGAGGGAGCGATGACGGGAGGAAGCATCGGACGTCTTTCGAGGATTCTGACGGGAGGCCCCATCCGTCATTGCGAGCGAAGCGAAGCAATCCAGGGAAACGCCACGTTCGGAGGTGGCCCGCTGCCCTGGATTGCTTCGCTTCGCTCGCAATGACCGGGCTGTTCAGGCCGGCTCTTCGCGCGGGACCGTCACGAACGTCAAGCCAATCGCCGCCGCCGCTCCACGAGCTGCATGATGATCGGCGTCAGGATGAGCTGCATCGCCAGATCGAGCTTGCCGCCGGGGATCACGATGGAATTCGCCCGGCTCATGAACGAGTCGTGGATCATCGAGACGAGGTAGGAGAAGTCGATCCCCTTCGGGTTCTTGAAGCGGATCACCACCAACGATTCGTCGGCCGTGGGAATCCAGCGGGCGATGAACGGGTTCGAGGTATCCACAGTCGGGACCCGCTGGAAGTTGATGTCCGTCCACGAGAATTGCGGACAGATGGTCTGCACGTAATCGGGCATGCGCCGCAGGATCACGTCCGTCACCGCTTCCGTGGAATAGCCGCGGAACGAGCGGTCCCGGTGCAGCTTCTGCACCCATTCGAGGTTGATCACCGGCACCACGCCGATCTTCAGGTCGGCATAGCGGGCGATGTCGACCTGATCGTTCACGACGCAGCCGTGCAGGCCCTCGTAGAACAACAGGTCAGAGCCGGCCTGGAACTCCTCCCAATCCGAGAAGGTGCCCTCGGGGATGCCGTAGAGCCGGGCATCGTGCGCGTCGTGCGCGTAATGGCGCGTGCGACCGCCGCCCGATTCGGAATAGGTGCGGAACACCTCTTCCAGCTCGGGCAGCAGGTTCGCCTTGGGCGCGAAATGCGAGAGCGTCGCCTCGCGCGCCATCATCTGGCGCATCGTGTCCCGGTCGAAGGCGTGGAACCCGTCGCCCTCGATATAGACGGCCTGGACATCCTCCCGGCGGAAGATCTGCTCGAAGGTGTTGCGAACGGAGGTGGTCCCGGCTCCCGATGAGCCGGTGACCGAGATGATGGGGTGGCGCGCCGACATCGCCCTGTCCGAACCGGGGGGACGTCCTCAGGGCCGGATCAGGCCGCGCTGGCCGAACAGCGGCGAGCGGCCAGCATCCGGCTTGCCGCCGGCGTAGTAGGTGCCGACGCAGGCCACTTCCTCGGCCGAGCCACAGATGAGCGGGGCGCGCTCATGGATGCCCGTGGCGACGAGGTCGAGGATGCGCTCCTGCCCGTCCGTGGCGGTGCCGCCCGCCTGCTCGATCAGCATGGCGACGGGGGCGACCTCGTACAGCAGCCGCAGGCGGCCGCGGGCATAGCCCTTCCGTGAATCGCCAGGGTACAGGAAGACACCGCCGCGCGTCAGCACGCGCTGCATGTCGGCCACCATCGAGCCGAGCCAGCGCATGTTGTAGTCCTTGTCGCGCGGCCCTTCGGACCCGCGCAGGCAATCCTCGACGAAGGCCTTGACCGGCGGGTCCCAGAACCGGGCATTCGAGGCGTTGATCGCGTATTCCTTGGCGGCAGCCGGGATCTTCATGGCCGCGACGGTGAGCCGGAACTGGCCCTGCTCCCGGTCGAGCACGAAGGTCTGCGTCCCCTGGCCGAAGGTGACGATGAGGGTCGTGGCCGGGCCGTAATTGACGAAGCCCGCCGCGAGCTGCGTCGTGCCCGGCGTCCGGAAGCTGGCCTCCACGTCGTCGCCCGGGATCGCCGGGCGGATGCCGAACACGGTGCCGACCACCATGTTGACGCCGATGTTGGACGAGCCGTCCAGCGGGTCGATGGCGACGGCCAGCGGCGCGCCGGGGTTGAGCACCATGACGTCGGTGGCTTCCTCGGAGGCCACGGTGGCGACGGGGGCGCCACGCAGGGCCGCCGTGACGCGATCATGCGCGATCACGTCGAGGGCCTTCTGCACGTCGCCGTCGCTGTTCTGGTCGCCGGTGGCGGCGAGGTCGCCGCCGAGCGCGCCACGCCCGATCACGGCGCTGATATCGATGGCCGCCTCGGCCACGGCTGTGACCACCGCCACGGTGTCCCGCAGGCCCGCATCGGCCTGCACCACCTGAGCGAGGTAGGCGTCGAGGGGTGTCCCGACCGCTAGATCCGCCATCGGCCTGTCCTTCTTCCGGGCTGTTACGTTTGGGTTCGGACCTGTAGCCGTCCGGAGCCGTCCATCATAGACGGCCGTGATGGTGGATCGATAAGAACCGTTGGCTACCCTCGTCAAGAAATGTGCATAGCCTTGCGACTTGGGTCAAAAAAAACGAGAACGCCGCCATGCGCAACCTGTCCCTGAAGCAACTCCAGGCGGTCGCGGCGGTGGCCAAGCTCGGCACCATGACGCGGGCCGCGCAGGAACTGAACGTCACCTCGGCGGCTCTCTACGCTCGTATCCGCCAGTTGGAGGAGGAGGCCGGGCTCCTCTTGTTCGACCGCACGCCGTCCGGGCTGAAGCCCACGGATGCGGGGCGCGAGATGCTGTGGGCCATCGACAGCATCAACACCATCCTGGAGACCTGCACCGACCGCCTGCGCTCCTTGCGCGGAATTTCCGGCGGGCGCGTCGCCCTGGGCGTGGTGACGACGGCCAAATACTTCGCGCCGCAGGTGATCGCGGGCTTCTCCAAGCTGCATCCGGGGGTGGAGATCAGCCTGTCGGTGCGCAACCGCGGCCAGACGGTCGAGGCCCTGCGCGGCTACGAGATCGACTTCGCGGTGATGGGACGCCCGCCGCGCGACTTCCCGATCGAGGCCGCGACCTTCGGGCCGCACCCGCTCGTGCTCGTCGCCGCGCCGGATCATCCTTTGGCCGGACGCAAGGGGCTCGCCCGCACGGATCTGGCGGACCAAGCCTTCTTCATGCGCGAGGAGGGCTCAGGCACGCGCACGGTATTCGAGGAATTCATGAGCGGCGTGCTGGTGAAGCGTGCCCTCCTCGATATCGACACCGGCTCGAACGAAACGATCAAGCAGGCGGTGATCGCCGGGCTCGGCCTCGCCCTGCTCTCGGCCCATTCGGTCGCGGCGGAGGTGGAGAGCAAGCGGCTCGCCGTGCTCGACGTGGCGGGCCTGCCGATCCGGCGCGACTGGTACGTGGTGCGGCGCGCGGACAAGGTGCTCGGCCCGGCGGCCTCGGCCGTCTGGAGCTATCTGATGAGCGATGGGGAACGGTGGCTGCCCGGCCTCGACCTCGTCACGCCGGTCAAACTGGTGCGGGAGAAGTAGGCGTGGAACCGGGCATCGTCATCGTCGGCGCGGGCCAGGCGGGTTTCCAGGCAGCCGCATCCCTGCGTGAGGGCGGCTATGTCGGGGGCCTCGCCCTGGTCGGCGACGAGACCGCCCTGCCCTATCAGCGCCCACCCCTGTCGAAGGCCTATCTCGCGGGCAAGACCGATGCGGAGGGCTTGGCCCTTCGCCCCGCCTCGTTCTTCGCCGAGCACCGGATCACCCTCCATGCCGGGAGCCTCGCCCGGTCCATCGACCGCGAAGGCCGCCGCCTCGTGCTCGCGGACGGCACCGCCCTGCCTTACGCCCATCTCGTCCTCGCCACCGGCGCGCGGAACCGGCCGTTGCCGGTGTCCGGCGCCGACCTCGCCGGCGTGCGCCAGCTCCGTGGCCTGACCGATGCCGACGCCCTGAAAGCGGCTCTGGTGGGTTCGCCGCGCATCGTCGTGATCGGGGCAGGGTTCATCGGGCTCGAATTCGCGGCCGTGGCGGCCAGCCGCGGGCTCGACGTCACCGTGGTCGAGGCTGCCGACCGGCCCATGGCGCGGGCTGTCTCGGCCGACACCGCCGCCTTCTTCCGCACGGCGCAGGAAGGGCTGGGCGTACGCTTCGCCTTCGACGCGGGGGTGAGTGGGATCCTGGGTCGAGAGGGCCGGGTGAGCGCCGTGTCCCTGACGGATGGCCGGGAGCTTCCCGCCGAACTCGTCGTGATCGGCATTGGCGTACTGCCGAACGCGGACCTCGCCGCCGAAGCGGGCCTGCCTGCGACGGATGGCGTGCGCGTCGATGCCTTCCTGGCGACGCCCGACCCGGCGATCTCGGCCATCGGCGATTGCGCCCGCTTCCCGAGCCCCTTCGTCCATGGCCTTCCCGGCGATGGCACGATACGGATCGAGTCGGTTCAGAACGCCATTGACCAGGGCCGCTGCCTCGCGGCACGGCTCACCGGCAGACCGGCGGCCTACGCAGCTTTGCCGTGGTTCTGGAGTGACCAGGGCGCGCACAAGCTCCAGATCGCGGGCCTGTCGGCCCCCGGCGACGAGGCGGTGATGCGGGGGACGGGCGCGGCCTTCTCGGTGTTCCGCTTCAGGGCCGGGCGGCTCCGCGCGGTCGAGTCGGTCAACCGGGCGGGCGACCACATGATCGCCCGGCGCCTCCTGACCGCCGGAACCCCGCTCGCTCCCGATCAGGCCGCCGATCCGGCCTTCGACCTCAAGGGTTTGGCGACCGCTCGTTGAGCACGGGCAGGCTCCGCAACATTCCGGCAGCGTGATCGAGGAAGGCAACGACCCGCGCGGGCCGGTACTCCGCCGCCTGCGTGACGATCTGGACCGGCAGGGGCGGCGGCTCGTACGGGCCGAGCAAGCGGATGAGGCGCCCCTCGGCCAGATCCTCCGCCGCCTGATACGACAGGACCCGGGCGATGCCGCGCCCGGCCCGTGCGGCACCGAGAGCCGCGTCCACGTCGTTGACGATGAGCCGGGGTGCCAGCCGCACCCGGGTCCGGCCGAACTGCCATTCCCGTGGCCCCGGCCGGATCATGCCCTGGATCGTCTCGTGCGCCGCCAGATCGGTGGGGCGAACGGGCGTCCCGCGAGCAGCAAGGTAGGCCGGGCTCGCCACGAGGATGCGGCCGACCTGCCCGACCTTGCGAGAGACCAGCCGCGATTCCGCCATCGCACCGATCCGCACGGCCACGTCGAGGCCTTCCTCCACGAGGTCGACGTTGCGGTCCACAAGCCTCAGCTCGATCTGCGTCTCCGGAAAGGCATCTAGGAAGGCCGAGACGACAGGCGCAACGTGCCTTCGCCCGAACTGCACCGGGGCCGTGATGCGCACGAGGCCGCGCACCGCGCCCTCCCCCGCCCCCGAGATCGCCGCTTCGTAGCCTGTGACGAGCCCGCGCGCCTGCTCCGCCAGAGCAAGTCCGGCCGGGGTCGGCGCGAGGCGGCGGGTGGTGCGGGCCACGAGACGGGTGCCGACCCGCTCCTCGAGCCCCGCGAGAGCGCGCGTCGCGGCGGCGGGAGAGCGGCTCATCCGTCGCGCAGCCGCCGCGAGGCTCCCGGTCTCGACCACCGCCACGAAGAAAGCGAGTTCCTCCAGCCGATCCATGGCTCGTCCGATTGTTGCGCCATCTGAAATTCTGATCGTCAAAGAGAGCCCGTATCGCGCGAGGGCAGCAAGAGCGATCTTTCCCGGCGGAAGGAGATTCCGCCATGACGACCCCCGACATCACCCTCTATGGCCTGCGTCTCTCGGGCCATTCCCACCGGGCCGAACTGTTCCTCGCGCTGCTCGGCCTGCCGTACCGGTTCGTCGAGGCCTTTCCGCCTACGGAGGAACTGCGTCGCCTGAATCCCCTCGGGCAGATCCCAGTGCTCACAGACGGCGACACGGTGATCGCCGACAGCAACGCGATCCTCGTCTATCTCGCAGCCCGCTACGCGCCTGGGAGCGACTGGATGCCCGCCGACGCCATCGGCGCGGCACAGGTGCAGCGGTGGCTGTCGATCGCGGCGGGGGACGTGCGTTTTGGGCCGGCCCGGGCGCGCGTGATGGCCGTGTTCGGCACCCCCGGCGACCGCACGGCGGCGCTCGCCCTGGCGGAGCGGGTGCTGACCTTCATGGACGGTCATCTCACCGGGCGCGACTTCCTGGCGGCGGCGCATCCGACCCTCGCCGACCTCGCGTGCTACGCCTATGTCGCGCATGCCCCGGAGGGCGGCGTCTCGCTGGATCCCTATCCGGCGATCCGAGCCTGGATCGGCCGGGTCGAGGCTCTGCCGGGCTTCGTCGCCATGCCGTCCTCTCCGCTCCCGGGCGCGGCGTGAGACAACGATGGGCACGTTCCATGCGGATGAGCGCGCTGCGCAGGCTTTGGCCGGTCGCGTGCTCGCGGACAATCCGGCGATCCGCCCCTTCATGCCCGACCAGCACCGGACGTTCTTCGCCGGTCTGTCCTGGCTGTTCCTTGGCGCCGTGGACGATACGGGCGCGCCCATCGCCACCGTGCTGACCGGTGAACCCGGCTTCGTCCAATCGCCCGACGCGACGCACCTCACCATCGCCGCGGAGCCAAGCCCGGACGATCCCGCTGCTGCGGCACTCGCCGGGGGGGCGCAGGTCGGCCTGCTCGGCATCGATCTCGCGACCCGCCGTCGCAATCGGGCGAACGGCACCCTCGTCGCCCGCGAGGGAGGCGGTCTGACCGTGGCGGTCGAGGAGAGCTTCGGGAACTGCCCGAAATACATTCAGCGGCGGGAGCATTGGCCCGTTCCGCGGAAGTCCGGCGCGACTCACCGCCTGGCGGGTCTCGACGCGGCGGCGCGCGGCGTCATCGAGGCGGCGGACACGGTGTTCGTCGCAAGCCGTGCGCGGGACGGGATCGGCGGTGCCGACATCTCGCACCGGGGCGGGCGGCCGGGATTCATCCGGGTGGAGGGCGAGACGCTGACCCTGCCCGACTTCTCCGGCAACCGCTTCTTCAACACCTTCGGCAACCTCCTCGGGGAGCCGAGGGCGAGCCTGCTGGTCCCGGATTTCGAGACCGGCGACCTACTCGTGCTGCAGGGCGAGACCGAGATCGACTGGAGCGCCCCCTCAGCCGGTGGGTTCGCAGGCGCGGAGCGGATCTGGCGCCTGCATATCCGCCGGGGCTGGCGCCGCCCGGCAGCCCTTCCCTTTGGTTGGAGCGCGCCGGAACCCGCCGCGCAGATCGCCCTCACGGGATCCTGGGCGGCGGTGCCGCAGGAATGTCGTGTGGAAGAGTGAACCCACCGGGACCGGAAAGGCCCGCGCCGCGTTGGGAGGTGTTGGACATTGTGCATCGCCGCGCGATGGCGCAGAGCAATCGCGGGGCGATGGGGGGTTGCCGGATGGCGAAGATACTACTTGTCGAGGATCATGAGGAGATTTGGGACTTCCTGTCCCGACGCCTGAAGCGTCGAGGCTATGAAGTGATTCTGGCCCATGATGGGGAGGCGGGCGTACGTCAGGCGCGGGCCGGGCAGCCGGATGTGATCCTCCTCGACATGAACCTTCCCGTCCTCGACGGCTGGTCCGCCGCCCGCGCCCTGAAGGCCGGCGCGGATACTCGCTCCATCCCGATCATCGCGCTCACCGCGCACGCCATGTCCGGCGACCGTGACAAGGCGATCCAGGCGGGCTGCGACGACTATCATCCCAAGCCGGTCGATTTCTCGAAGCTGCTCAGCCAGATCAGCACGGCCCTCGGGGAGACGGCGCAGACCGGCTGAGGCCGGGACGGCACGGGTGGGGTCAGGGGTTTGAGGGAAGCGTATCAGTGAGCGAGGATCCGGTCACCGCGCAGCGCCTGAAGCAAGGCCTGCCGATCATGGTGGCGCTCGCCTCCTTCCTCCTCGTCGTGGGGGTGATGGCGGCGTTGTACTTCGGGCGCGAGATCCTCGTGCCCGTCGTGCTGGCGATTCTGCTGAGCTTCGTGCTCGCACCCTTCGTGCGCATGCTGCGCCGGGTGCGGGTGCCACGGGCGCCCGCCGTTCTGATCGTGGTCGTGACCGTCTTCGCCGCCCTGTTCGGGATCGGCAGCCTCATCGCCAGCGAGGCGTCGCAGCTCGCGTCCGACCTGCCGCGATACACGATGGTGATGCGCGACAAGATCCGCGACCTGCGCGGAGCGACGGACGGGTCGAGCTCGCTTTCGCGCCTCGTGGACATGGTGCAGGACCTCGGCGCGGCGATCCAGCCGCCTCCGGCCGCCGAGTACAAGGGCGAACCGGGCTCGCCGACCCACCCGCTCACCGTGGAACTCAGCCCCGCCCGGGCGAGCGTGCTCGACACGCTCCAGACCTTCGTGGGCCCCGTTCTCCACCCGCTGGCCACCACTGGCCTGATCCTGATCTTCACGATCTTCATCCTGATGCAGCGGGAGGACCTGCGGAACCGCGCCATCCGCCTGATCGGGCCGGGCGACCTGCGGCGCACCACCGCCGCGATCGACGACGCCACGAGCCGCCTGTCGAAGTTCTTCCTGGCGCAGCTCGCCCTCAACATCGCCTTCGGCGTGGTGATCGGCGTCGGTTTGGGGCTGATCGGCGTCCCGAGCCCCACCCTGTTCGGCGTCCTGGCAGCGATCCTGCGCTTCGTGCCCTATATCGGCGCGGCGATCAGCGCCTTGCTCCCGGTCATCCTGGCGGCGGCGGTGGATCCCGGTTGGTCCATGGTGATCTCCACCGTGATCCTGTTCCTCGTGGTCGAGCCCCTGGCGGGCCACGTGGTCGAACCTCTGCTCTACGGACATTCCACCGGCATCTCGCCGGTGGCGGTGATCCTGTCGGCGACGATCTGGACCTTCCTCTGGGGACCGATCGGCCTCGTGCTCGCAACGCCGCTCACGGTGTGCCTCGTGGTGCTCGGCCGCCATGTCGACCGGCTCTGGTATCTCGACATTCTGCTGGGCGACCGGCCGGCGCTGGCGCCCCCGGAGATCTTCTATCAGCGCATGCTCGCCAACGACCCGGCGGAGGCGATCGAGCAGGGGCGCCAGTTCCTGAAGGAGCGCGCCCTCGTCACTTATTACGACCAGGTCGTGCTCGCGGGACTGCTGCTGGCCCAGGAAGATTTGTCGCGCGGCACGCTGGTCCGCGAGCGTCAGGATGAGGTCGGCGCATCGATCCGCGCTGTCGTCGCGCGGCTCGGCACGAGCCCGGTCGCTCGTCGGCCACGGCGCGGCAAGGCCGGACGGGGCGCGGATACCGAGACGGCGGCGGCCCTCGACGCCATCGGCCCTGACAGGCAGGAAGCGGCCATCGTGCTCGGGCCGGAGGATCTGGCCCCGGCGTGGCGGGGCGCACGACCCGTCCTGTGCGTGTCGAGCCGGGGGCCGTTCGATGAGGCGGCGACGCTGATGCTGAGCCAGATCCTCGCCCGGCACGGCCTCGCCTCGCAAACCCTGTCCATGGCTGCGATCCGTGGCGGCGAACGGCCGGAGGAACAGGAGGGCATCGCGATGGTGTGCTTCTCCTATCTCGAACCGGTCAGCCTCTCACAGGTGCGGTTCACAGTGCGGCAGGCGCGGGCCGCCATTCCCGGGGTGCGCGTGCTCGTGGGATTCTGGCGCGAGCGCGACCCGGCGAGCCTCGCCCGCCTGCGCCGTGCGACCTCGGCGGATTACCTCGTCACATCGCTGAGCGACGCCCTCTCGGCCGCGCTCGAAGCGAGCCGGGCGCCGCATCCGATGCCCGCCCTGCCGGACGCTTCGGCGCCGAGGGCCGCTCTCACGGCGGAAGCCGTCGCCTGAGCCATGCGGATTCCCCCCAAGCTTCGGGGAACTGTTGGCGCCGGTAGCGCGATTCCCACCGTCGCCCGAGCCGCCCGGGATGTGTGAGACAAGAGACATGTCCGAGCCACCCGGGACCCGCGTCCACGACGACGCCCCCGCCGAGGTGTCCGATCCGCGCAGCGAGATCTTCTTCGCCGCTGTCGAGACGACCCGGATGCCGATGATCGTCACCGATCCCCGGCAGCCGGACAATCCGATCATCTTCGCCAACCGCGCCTTTTTGGCGATGACCGGCTACACGCCCGAGGAATTGGTCGGGCGGAATTGCCGCTTCCTGCAAGGCCCCGAGACCGACCCCGAGACCGTCTCCCAGGTCCGCCAAGCGATCGCCGAGCGACGGGAATTCGCCACCGAGATCCTGAACTACCGCAAGAACGGCTCGACCTTCTGGAACGCCCTGTTCGTCTCGCCCGTGCACAACACGGCCGGTGAGCTCGTCTATTATTTCGGTTCGCAGCTCGATGTGTCGCGCCGTCGCGACGCTGAGGAGGCGCTGGGCCAAGCGCAGAAGATGGAGGCGCTCGGCCAGCTGACCGGCGGCATCGCCCACGACTTCAACAACCTGCTTCAGGTCATCGTCGGCTATGTCGACATCCTCGCGGCGGGGCTCGAGAAGCCGGATGCGGACCGGGCGCGGCTCGGGCGCGCCACCGACAACATCCGGCAGGCGGCCGAGCGCGCCACGACGCTGACACAGCAGCTCCTCGCCTTCGCACGCAAGCAGCGCCTCGATGGGCGCTCGGTCAACCTCAACACCCTCATCGAGGGCATGCGGGAGATGATCACCCGCTCGGTCGGCGATGCGGTGCAGGTGGAGTTCGACCTCGCGGAGAACCTCTGGAATTGCCGCGTCGACCCGACCCAGGCCGAGGTCGCGATCCTCAACGTGCTGATCAACGCCCGTGACGCGATGACCGGCGGCGGGACCGTGCGGATCACCACGGCCAACCGCACCGTGACCGTGAATACGGACCGGGATATCGGCCCCCTGCGCGAGGGGCGCTACGCCTCCATCGCCGTCAGTGATACCGGCACCGGCATGCCGCCCGCCGTGCTGGCGCGGGTGATGGACCCGTTCTTCACCACGAAGGAAGAGGGAAAGGGCACCGGACTCGGCCTGTCGATGGTCTACGGCTTCGCCAAGCAATCGGGTGGGGCCGCGCAGATCGAGTCCAGCGTCGGCGCGGGCACGACGGTCAGCCTGTCCTTCCCGGCCATCGAGGGCGAGCAGGCCATGCCCGCCAAGGTCACCCTGCGCACCGTGGACAGGGAGGGCACCGAGACGGTCCTCGTGGTCGATGACCGGCAGGACGTGGCGGAACTGGCTCGGACCATCCTGCGCGACTTCGGCTACACGGTGTTGATGGCGGGCAGCGGCAAGGAGGCTCTGGAGATCCTCGATTCGAGCGAGCGCATCGATCTGCTGTTCACGGACATGATCATGCCCGGCGGCATGAACGGCGTGGTGCTGGCCCGCGAGGCCCGCCGCCGCCAGCCGCGCCTGAAGGTTCTGCTGGCCACCGGATACGCGGAAGCGAGCCTTGAGCGAACCGATGTGGGGGGTTCGGAATTCGAGATATTGAACAAGCCCTACCGCCGTACGGAACTGATCCGTCGGGTTCGGGCCATCCTCGACGGCCCCACCGGCGTCACGTGAGGCCGTCGCCCACTGGAGAGCGATCCATGTCCCAGGGCGACAAGTCGAAATACACCGACAAGCAGAAGCGCAAGGCCGAGCACATTGCGGACTCCTACGAGAGTCGCGGCGTGCCGGAAAAGGAGGCGGAAGCCCGCGCCTGGGCGACGGTCAACAAGGACGATGGCGGCGGCAAGCATCCTGGCGGGTCGGGCCGGGCGAAAAACACAGGCCACCCCGCCGCGCACAAGGGCGGCAAGACCGGCGGCGCGGCCTCGGCCAAGCGCAGCGCCGCGGACCGCTCGGCTTCCGCAAAGAAGGCCGCCGCGACGCGAAAGGCGAACGCCGCGAAGGGTTAGCGGCCGGGCTCCACCAACTTCACCAGTGTGTGCAACACCTGGTTGGCCGGTGTGGGGATGCCGAGGCGCTCTCCCTCGCGGACGACCTTGCCGTTGAGGTGATCGATCTCGGTGGGTCTGCCCCTGGCAAGGTCCTGCGCCGTCGAGGAGCGCTGCTCGGCCATGGTCCGAGCGATGGCTTCGACCTGGGCGAGCATGTCCTCCGGCAGGTGGATGCCGCAGGCCGTGGCGACTGCGACGCATTCGGCCGTGACCTCTGCCAGCACTGTTGCCACGCCCTCTTTCGCGAAGAGCTGCCCATAGGGCTTGCCGCCGAGCGCCGAGAGCGCGTTCCAGGCACAGTTGATCGTGAGTTTCGCCCAGAGCGCATCCCGCACCCGATCGGACACGCTCGTCGGGATGCCGGCGGCGTTGAGCCAATCCGCCACCGCCTCGCCGCCTCTCCCCAGGATCAAATCGCCACGCCCGTGGTGACGGACATGGCCCGCCCCCTCCATCGCGGTGGCGACATAGACTGCCACCGGCACGACCGGCCGACCGATCACCGCCGCCAGACGCTCGCCGTTATCGACACCGTTCTGCAGGCTGAGGATCGTCGCATCCGGCGTGAGGTGCGGGAGCATCGCGATGCCCGCCGCTTCGGTATCGCCCGATTTCACGCAGACGAGGACGAGATCCGCCCCCGCCACGCCCTCCGGCCCAGCCACGGCGACAAGCGGGATGGTCTCGCGTCCCTCGGCGGTGTCGAGCACGAGGCCCCGTTCCGCCACGGCCTCGACCAAGGCGGGTCGTCCGATCAACGTGACGGGATGCCCGGCCCTGGCCAGCACGGCGCCGTAATAGCAGCCGACCGCTCCCGCCCCCATGACGGCGACGCGTCGTGTCCGGGCTTGGCTCATGCCGCGAGAGTCTTCGGAGCCGCGACGGGGCTCGTCCGCACATGGTCGAGCAGCGCTCGCACCGGATGGCGCAGGCGGATGCCGTCGATGATCTTCACCTGAGAACGGCAGGAATAGCCATCGGCCAGGAGATCGCCCGCGCCCTCGTGGACCCGCTGCGCCCAGCTCTGCCCGTAGATGATCTCGGACGTCGTCCGGTTTCGGGCCTCGTGGCCATAAGTCCCGGCCATGCCGCAGCAGCCCGAGGCGGGTACATCGAGTCGCAGGCCGAGATGGAGAAACACGGCCTGCCAATCCTTCACCGCACCCGGCGCGTTGGTGCGCTCGGTGCAGTGGGGCAGCAGGCGAAACGTGCCACCGCCGCCTCTCGGCGCGACCGCATCGAGCCGTCCGGACAACCATTCCTGCACGAGCTGAACCTTCGGCACCGCCCCATCCGGCAGGATGGCGGCATATTCCGAGCGGTAGGTGAGCGTCATGGACGGATCGATGCCGATCAAGGGCACCCCTTCCGCCGCAAGCGCCCGCAGGGAGGCAGCACCGTCGGCGGCAACCTTTCCGAACCGGGCAAGGAAGCCGTGGACATGCAGCGGCTTGCCGTTCGGCCGGTAGGGCGCGAGCCAGGGCCGGAAGCCGAGCTCGACTAGCAGGGCGCAGAGGTCGGCGACGAGTTCGGCCTCGAAATGCGTGGTGAAGGCATCCTGCACGATCACGACCGACGCCCTCCGCTCCTCGGCGCTCAGGGCGCGCAGGGCGGCAGGCGTCGCGATGGAAACGCCGAGATCGGCGAGCGTTCCCGCGAGGTCGAAGGTCGACAAGGCAGGAATTGCCACCAGCCCGAGCTTGGCCAAGACCGTGCGGGCCACGGGGTTCGCCGACAGGGCGTTGCCGAGGCGAGGCATCCGCGCGGCGAGGGGCAGCACATGTTCGAGGGCGCCGATCAGGTGGTCCTTCAGAGGGCGCGGATAGCGTTGGTGGTAGAGCGCCAGGAACTTCGCTCGGAAGCTCGGCACATCGACCTTGATCGGACAGGAACCCGTGCAGGACTTGCAGGCCAAGCAACCATCCATCGCCTCCTTCACAGCATGTGAGAAGTCGTTCCGGTCGCCCGCCGGGCGAAGGCTGCGGAGAAGGTCGCGCAGGGGGCTCGGCCGCTCCCGGCGCAGCGCTGCGGTCGGATCGGCCCCGGCGGCTGCGGCGAGCCGAAGCCATTCGCGCATGAGCGAGGCGCGGCCCTTGGGCGAGTGCCGCCGCTCCCGGGTCGCCTTCCAGGACGGGCACATGGCCTCGTCCGTATCGTAGGAGAAGCAGGCACCGTTGCCGTTGCAATGGAGCGCCGCGTCGAACTCGGCGCGGATCGCGGGGGGAATGGTGCGGTCGGCCTCTCCGCGCCGGGGCACGCCGTCGATCCGCGTCAGCGCGTGGCCGGAGGCCGAGGCGATCTTGCCGGGATTCAGCCGGTCGCCGGGATCGAAGGCGCGCTTCACCGTTTCCAGCACGGGCATGAGCGGCCCGAAGGTCTCCGGCACGAATTCCGAGCGGAAGCCCTTTCCGTGCTCGCCCCAGAGCAGGCCGCCATACCGCTTGGTGAGTGCGACGACGCCCTCCGTGACCTCGCGGATCAGCGGCGCCTGCGCCGGATCCTTCAGATCGATGGCGGGGCGGACATGCAGCACTCCGGCATCCACATGGCCGAACATGCCGTAGCGCAAGCCCTTGGCATCGAGGAGGGCGCGGAATTCGGCGATGTAATCGGCCAACACCTCCGGGGGGACCGCCGTATCCTCCACGAAGGGGATCGGCCGCGCATCGCCCTTGGCGGCACCGAGGAGGCCCACCGCCTTCTTGCGCATGGTCCACAGCCGCTCGATGGCAGCACCCTTCGCCACCGTGTAGCCGACGCGCTTGCCGTGGCTCTCCTTCTCGGCGTCGAGAGCGTTCGTCAGCCGTCTCAGCGCTTCCTCGACGAGGGCGGGCTCGTCGCCCACGAACTCCACGAGGTTGATGCCCTCGACCGTCCGCCCCGCCGGATCGTCTGGGAAGAAGGCCCGCACCTCGGCCCAGATCGGGTCCTTGCGGGCGAGGCCGAGCACCGTGGAATCGATCGTCTCGACAGAGGCCGCGCCGAAGGGCATCAGCGCCTGCGCATCGCGCAACGCGGCGTCGAAATCGACGTAGGACAGGGCGACGAGTGCAGAAGCCTTCGGGATCGGCAACACGTTGAGCCGCGCCTCGGCGATGAGGGCGAGCGTTCCTTCAGCACCGCAGATCAGGCTCTTCAGGTCGAAACGGCCCTCCCCGTCGCGGACATGGGCGAGGTCGTACCCGGTGAGGCAGCGGTTGAGCTTGGGGAAGCGCTTCTCGATCAGCGCCGCGTTCTCGGTGATCGCGGCGTCCACGGCCCGGTGAATGTCCCCGACACGGCCGGGCCGCGCCTGGGCGGCGGCGAGGCCCTCCGCATCCAGAGGCTCGGCGGTCCAGACCGTACCGTCGGTGAACACACAGGTCAGCGCCAGCACGTGGTCGCGAGTCTTGCCGTAGAGGCAGGAGCCCTGCCCGCAGGCATCGGTCGAGACCATCCCGCCGATCGTGGCGCGGTTCGAGGTCGAGAGTTCCGGCGCGAAGAACAGGCCGTGCTTGGCGAGTTCGCGATTCAGCTGATCCTTCACCACCCCCGGCTCGACGCGGACGATCCGGTTCTCGACGTCGATCTCGAGGATGCGGTTCATGTGCCGCGAGGTGTCGACCACGAGCCCGTGCCCGAGCGATTGGCCGTTCGTGCCCGTCGCGCCGCCGCGGGGGCGGATGACGATTTCGGTGAAGCGTGGATCGTCCAGCAGGCGGGCGATGCGCACGAGGTCGTCGCGGGATCGCGGGAAAGCCACGGCGCCGGGCTCGACCTGATAGATCGAGTTGTCGGTGGCGAAGACCGTGCGATCGGCTTGACTGAGGGAGAGATCGCCTTCGAAGCCACGCACCAGCAATTCGGCGCAGGCGGCCTCGTAGAGGGGGACCGCATCGGCGGTGCGGGTAAGAACCGGGATCATGGGACGCGTTCTACACCCGCCCGCCCGCGAGGGAAGCCGAAGAGGCTGGCACCGGCCTTGCCAGTCCGTCGCAAGGATCGAAAGCCGGGAGTGGGCATGAGCGCGGATGTCGACAGGGTCAGGGGTGCCCTGGCGGAGCTGATCAAAGCGGCCCTGCTGTCGGATGATACCAAGAGCCTCGCCTGCCGGGAGGAGGCTTCGGCCCGTATTGCCGACTTGACCGCGAACCCGCCGGACCCGGCGGATGTCAGGATGGATGGCGCCTGGACCCTCGCCATTCAGGACGCCGAGACGCCGGAGCTCGTGCCGGAGGAGGGCCAAGTGAGCCTCACCCTGCCGCGCCAATGCCTCTTCACCCTCGAGGAAGTGCTGGCGCCGGGCTTCGACCGGGACGAGGCGGTGGAACGCATCCGCAAGTCGGCCTCGACGGGGTGACACGGGAATGGCTTGACCGAAGCCAACCTGCGGCATCTGTTGAGGAACACGGACGAGGCGTTGCCCTGCGCCACCTGTGCCACCACCTTTGAGGGAGGCGCAGGCCGCACGGCATGCCCCGCCCTTTCTCAAGACACGGCACGGATTCGTTGGCACCCCGCACCCGCGCGAAGGCGGATACCGCCCTCCCCCAGACGATCCCGACGCGCGAGCAGATCCTCGCCTTCATCGCCGAATCCAAGGAGCGCGTGGGCAAGCGCGAGATCGCCAAGGCGTTCGGCGTGAAGGGTGGCGCGGCGAAGATCGAACTGAAAGCCGTCCTGAAGGAGATCGAGGCCGAGGGCGGCCTTGAGCGCGGGCGCGGCGGATTTCAGGCTGCCGGGCACTTGCCTCCCGTGGTGTTGGCCGACATACGCTCTCGCGACCGCCACGGCGACTTCCTGGCCGTGCCCGCCGAATGGAAGGGCGAGGGCAAGCCGCCCTCCATCGTGCTCATGCCCGTGCGGGGCGGACGAGGCGCCAAGCGACCCGCGCCGGGCATCGGCGACCGCGCCCTCATCCGTGTCGAGCGCGACGCCGAGGGCGGCTATTCCGGGCGCGTCATCAAGGTCATCGGGAAGAACAAGGCCGAGATCATCGGCGTCTACCGCGCGGGCGCTCAGGGCGGTCGCATCGTGCCCGTCGACAAGAAGGCGCAGGGCAAGGAGATCCTGATCCCGCCGGGCGAGGAAGGCGAGGCCAAGGACGGCGACCTCGTGAGCGTCGCGCTGGAACGCGAGACGCGCTTCGGACTGCCGCGTGGACGGGTGCGCGAGCGCCTGGGCTCCCTCGGCTCCGAGAAGGCGGTGAGCCTCATCGCGCTCCACATCCACGGCATCCCGCACGTCTTCGCCGATGCGACGCTCGCCGAAGCGGACGCGGTGAAGCCCGCGACGCTGAAAGGCCGTGAGGATTGGCGTGACCGCCCGCTGCTGACCATCGACCCGCCGGATGCGAAGGATCACGACGACGCCGTGATGGCAGAGCCTGACGAGGACCCCGGCAATCCGGGCGGCTTCGTCGTTACCGTCGCGATCGCCGATGTCGCGGCCTATGTCCGCCCCGGCACGAGCCTCGACCGGGAGGCGCTGGAGCGTGGCAACTCGGTCTATTTCCCCGACCGGGTGGTGCCGATGCTGCCCGAGCGCATCTCGAACGATCTCTGCTCGCTGCGCGAGGGTGAGGACCGCCCGGCCCTCGCCGTGCGGATGGTGATCGCCGCCGACGGGGTGAAGCGCCGCCACAGCTTCCACCGGGTGATGATGCGCTCGGCGGCCAAGCTCTCCTACGCGCAGGCGCAAGCCGCCATCGACGGGCATGGCGACGAGAAGACCGGCCCGCTTCTCGACCGGGCGTTGCGCCCGCTCTGGGTCGCCTATGCTGCCCTGAAGACCGCCCGCGACCGGCGGGGGCCACTGGCGCTCGATCTCCCGGAGCGCAAGGTGCTCCTGACGCCCGAGGGCGGCGTCGACCGGGTGATCGTGCCCGAACGCCTGGACGCCCACCGGCTGATCGAGGAGTTCATGATCCAGGCGAACGTCGCCGCCGCCGAGACGCTGGAATCGGCCAAGCAACCGCTGATCTACCGGATCCACGACGAACCTGCTCTGGAGAAGATGCGTGCGCTGGGCGAGGTGCTGGGTTCGGTCGGCATCAAGTTGCCGAAGGAAGGCGCGCTCCGGCCCGACTTGTTCAACCGCATCCTGCGCTCGGTGGCCGAGACCGAGCACGCGATCTTCATCAACGAGGTCGTGCTGCGCTCACAGGCCCAGGCCGTTTACGCCTCCGAGAACCTCGGCCATTTCGGCTTGAACCTGCGCCGCTATGCGCATTTCACCTCACCGATCCGGCGCTATGCCGACCTCATCGTCCACCGGGCACTGATCACGGCCTGCAAGCTCGGGTCAGGAGGCCTCTCCTCCGACATCTCAGCGGGAGATCTCGCCGCCATCGGCGAGACCATCTCTGCGACGGAGCGGCGGGCCATGGCCGCCGAGCGCGAGACGATCGACCGGCTCATCGCGGGCCACCTCGCGGACCGGGTCGGCGCGACCTTCGCCGGGCAGATCTCGGGGGTGAACCGGGCCGGCCTGTTCATCAAGCTCGACGAGACCGGGGCCGACGGCTTCGTACCGATCTCGCAACTCGGCGCCGACTATTTCCGCCATGAAGAAGGCCGCCACGCCCTCGTCGGCGAGCGCACGGGTGAAACGTTCCGGCTCGGCGACCGGGTCGAGGTGCGGCTCGTGGAGGCGGCACCCGTGGCGGGCGCCCTGCGTTTCGAGCTTCTGAGCGAGGGACGGCAGGGGTCGAGGGGTGGCGGCACCCGCAAGGGTCCCGGACGGCCGTTCAAGGCAGCGTCGCCCGGCCGCCCGGCAGGCATCCGCACCTCGAGGTCGCGCCATCGGGGCTCCCGCCGCTGAGGGCGGGGATGATACGATGATCGCGCGAAGGGCAGAAGGAATGAAGGCTCCATGCCGATGACCGAGACTCCCGCCCCGGTCCGCACGGGACTGATCCGCTCGATGGCGCGCGGCTTCATCGGCCGCTGCCCGCATTGCGGAGAGGGCAAGCTGTTCGGCCGCTTCCTGAAGGTCCGGCCCGAATGCGAATCCTGCGGGCTCGAACTGTCGCATCATCGCGCCGACGATCTGCCGCCCTACGTGGTGATCTTCATCGTCGCTCACATCGTGGGCTACCTCATCCTGGAGACGGAGAGCGCCTACGATGTCCCGCTCTGGGTCGAGCTTGGCATCTGGCCCATCTTCACCCTGGTTCTGGCGCTCGGCCTGCTCCAACCCGTGAAGGGGGCCGTCGTCGGCCTGCAATACGCCCTTGGCATGCACGGCTTCTCCGCGCTACCGCGAGGCCGCCCCGCTCCGGGGCCGGAGGAGACACGCCTTGCCCCAGCCGGACCCGGCGGCGCCGCAGGCCGCCCCTAAGGCCGCACCCGAGGCAGCGCGTCCGGCCGCGAGCCTCCGCCCTCGCGACGCGGCGACGATGATCGTGCTCGACCGTCGTGGCCGGGGTGGTCCGAAGGTCCTGATGGGGCGGCGCAACGCCCGGCTCGCCTTCATGCCGGGCAAATTCGTGTTCCCCGGGGGGCGGATCGAACTCGGTGATCGCTCCATGCCGGTGGCGGGCGCCCTGTCCGACCATGCCGAGACGATGCTCTCCCGGCGCATCACCCGGCCGCCGCACCATCTTGGCCGCGCCCTGGCACTCGCCGCAATCCGCGAGACCTACGAGGAGACGGGGATCATGCTCGGAACCACCGAGTATGGTCCGCCGGAAGAGGTGCCCGATGGTTGGGAAGCCTTCCAGCGCCACGGGGTCCTTCCGGATCTCGAAGCCCTGCACGTCGTCGCCCGAGCGATCACGCCGCCGAAGCGCGTTCGCCGGTTCGACACGCGCTTCTTCGCCATCGACCGCACCTGTGTTGCCGCCGAGGAGCCGGGCCGGGTGAGCGAGGACACCGAACTGACCGAACTCGCCTGGGTGCGCCTCGACGCAGCGCGCAAGCTCGATCTGCCTTACATCACCCGTGCCATCCTCGATGAGCTCGAGGTCCAGATCGCCGTCGACTTCGCGCCGTATCGGCAGATCCCCTTCCACTTCGAACGCTACGGCCGCCGCGAGCGGGAGTTTTTGTGACACAAACACATGGATCCGGCTCTGTTGCGGCGGCCGGTGAACGGGGTTGGGAGCCGAGCGACCGGGAACGGATCGCCGCCATCGCGGCGGCCATCGCCTGTGTCGCGGTCGTCGGGATCGGCCTGAGCCTGTCGATTCCGCTGCTTTCCATCGAGATGGAGCGGAGGGGCGCGTCGAGCACGCTCATCGGCCTCAACACGGCGATGGCAGGCATCAGCAGCATCTGCATCGTGCCGTTCGTGCCGCGCATCGCGGCGCGGTTCGGTGTCGTGCCCCTGCTGACCCTCTCGCTGATCGTCTCGGCGGCGAGCCTCGTCGCCTTCCCGCTCCTACCGGGCATCCTGCCCTGGTTCCCCCTCCGCTTCGTCTTCTCGGCGGGCTTGGGGGCACTGTTCGTCCTGTCGGAATACTGGATCAACGCGGCAGCGCCCCCGGAGCGGCGGGGCCTCGTGCTCGGCATCTACACGACCGTCCTGGCGCTGGGCTTCGCGGTGGGTCCAGTGCTTCTCGCCCTCGTCGGCACGAATGGTCTGTGGCCCTATTTGACCGGCGCGCTTCTCGTTCTGGCCGGACTGCTGCCCGTGTTCCTCGCCCGTGGCCTGTCGCCCGCCGTCGAAGGTGGGACCGGGCGGGGCGTGTTCGGCTATATCCGCCTCGCCCCCGCCGCCTTGTTCGCCGCCCTGCTCTACGGCGCCGTCGAGACGGGCATCTTCGCGATCCTGCCGCTCTACGGTTTACGGATCGGCTATGACGCGCAGGGCGCGGCGGGCCTCGTGAGCCTGATCGCGCTCGGCAACGTGCTGTTCCAGATCCCCTTCGGATGGCTCGCCGACCGGGTGGACCGGGGGCTCGTGCTGCTCGGCACCTGCCTCGGCTGCGCCCTGGGTTCGGCCCTGATTCCAGCCGCCTCCGGCTCGGCGATGTCGCTCGGCGTCCTGTTGTTCCTCTGGGGCGGGCTCGCGGGCACCCTCTATACGGTCGGCCTCGCGGCCTTGGGCGCGCGGACCTCCTCCGCCGATCTCGCAGGCGCCAACGCGACCTTCGTGGTGCTCTACAATGTGGGCCTGATTCTTGGTCCGCCGGTCATCGGCGGGGGGCTCGACCTGATGCCCCCGGACGGCTTCGCCTACGCCCTGCTCATCCTGTTCCTGGCCTATGCGCTGCCCCTGGCGGGCATCCTGGCACGGGGCCGGACGCGGCGATCCCCTTGACCTGAACGCCCCGATCGGGCATGCAACCGGCCGAATTCGGCCGGGCCTTCCCGGCCCTTTTGCGTTTCGCTCAAGCGGCGGAATGCCACCCGCTCAGGAGCAACCGCCATGGCCAAGGCCGTCACCGTCAAGATCAAGCTCGTCTCCACTGCCGACACGGGTTACTTCTACGTCACGAAGAAGAACTCGCGCACGCAGACCGAGAAGCTCTCCATGCGCAAGTACGACCCCGTCGCGCGTAAGCACGTCGAGTTCAAGGAAAGCAAGATCAAGTAAGCGCGTCACCCGCGCCGAACGTCAGGCCGCCTCAGGGCGGCCTTTTTCATGCGCCGGTCTCGGCTTCCATCGCCTGCGCCAAGTGCCGGGCGACCGAAACCAGGGCCGTGACCATGGGCGTCGAGGGCTCTCGCCGGGGCGCCACGAGGCCGATTGTGTGAACGACATCGGGGGCGGTGATCGGAATCGCCTGGAGCCCGTCGATCGCGCCGAGCGCATTGACCAGCACGGCGGGCATGATCGACGCCCAGCGCAAGGTGCGCACATGGCTCATCAGAACGATCATCGAATTCGATTCGAGCGTGGCGGCGGGCTCGCCGCCCGCCGCGCGGATCTGTTGGTCGATGATCCGCCGATTCTGCATGTTGGGTGTCAGCAGGCACAGGGGCACCTGACCTGTCTCGGCCCAGGTCACTGATTTGCGGCCGTCGTAGGGGCCGCCCGCCGCCGTCACGAATCGATAGCGCTCCTGATACAGCGGCACCGAGACCACGCGCCCCAGGGGTTCGTTGTCGAGGTAGGTGAGACCTGCATCAGCCTCCAGATTCTCGATCAGGGAAAAGATGTCGGTCGAGGTGGCCGACTCGATCGTCAGGCGAACATCCGGGTGGCGCTCACGATAGGGGGTCGTCAGCCGCGCTACCATCGGCAGCGCCGTAGGAATGGCCGCGATCCGCAGATGCCCGGTGAGACCCCGGCGCAGGCCGGTGACCTCCTCATGCATGGCCCGGGCATCGGCTACGATGCGCCGCGCCCAGGCGAGGACTCGCTCGCCCTCCGGCGTAAAGCCCTGGAAGCGCGAGCCGCGCAGCACGAGCTGCACGCCGAAGCGGTTCTCAAGCTGCTTCACTCCGGCCGAGAGGGTCTGCTGCGTGACGCCGCAGGTCTCGGCCGCGTGGCCGAAATGCTGCTCGCGGGCCAGCGCGAGCAGGAAGTCGAGCTTGTCGATCACCTAGGTCTTTCCCGGCCCATCGGATCAAGCTGAGTTAAGCGCCCGGCCGCCTCCGCACAATCCGGGCGCGGATCCCCGTCAACGAAACAGGATGAGGGCCTTCGACAGGGTGATGCCAATGCCCCACAGGATCGGGATGCCGACGACCGCCCAGGCGAGGAGCGCCCCGAGGCTGAACCCGCCCCGGCCGATGCCGAAGGAGCCAGAGGCGACCTGACGCGTGCCAGGGGCGGCCCCGAGCGCCGCGACATCGGCATCGGCCATGAACCAACGCTTGGCCAGCGGCCGCACCGCGAGATTGCAGACGAAGCCCGCCACGAGGAAGCCTGCGAGGATGTACATCGTCCGGCCGTAGAGATCCGCCCCCTGCACACCCGAGGCAGCCTGGATCTCGCGGATCTTCGTCACGACGAACGGCCCGACGATTCCTGCCGTGGACCATGCGGTGAGCAGCCGTCCGTGGATGGCGCCCACGAACTGCGTGCCGAAGATGTCGGCGAGATAGGCCGGGATGGTCGCGAAGCCTCCGCCATACATCGAGAGGATGATGCAGAAGATCGCCACGAACAGCGCCTGCGCTCCCGCATTGGCCGCGCTGGGAGCCGCAGCATAGAGCAGGGCACCGAGCAGGAAGAAGGTCGCGTAGGTTACCTTCCGGCCGATCCGGTCGGACAGGGAAGCCCAGAAGAACCGCCCGAGGATGTTGAACAGCGACAGCAATCCGACGAAGCCCGCCGCGATGGCCGCGACCTGAGCCTTCTGCCCACCATCGAGGGCGGAGAGCGCCGTGCCCGGCTGGCCGATGAGGGCGCCGCCGAAGATCTCCTGAAGCATCGGTGAAGCCAGCGCCAACACGCCGATACCCGCCGAGACGTTCAGGCACAGCACCAGCCAGATCATCCAGAACTGGACGGTCTTGTGCGCGTCCCGCAGATGGACGTGACCGGCGGCGATCATCTTGTTGGAGGTGGCGGCGGGCGGCGTCCATCCGTCGGGTTTCCACCCGGCCGGGGGCACGCGATAGCCGAAGGCGCCCGCCATCATGAACAGCAGGTAGCCCACGCCCATCACGGCGAGCGTCTGCCAGACACCAGCCGAATCCGGCGTACGGAAGGTCTTGATGAGTAGGTCGGCGAGGGGCGAGCCGATCATCGCGCCGCCGCCGAACCCCATGATCGCCATGCCGGTGGCCATGCCGCGCCGGTCGGGAAACCATTTGATCAGCGTCGAGACCGGGGAGATGTAGCCGAGGCCGAGGCCGATGCCGCCGATCAGGCCCATGCCGAGCCAAAGCAGCCAAAGCTGATGGATGTAGACCCCGAAGGCGCCGATGAGGAACCCGCCCGCCCAGCACAGGGCAGCGACGAGCCCGGCCTTGCGCGGACCCGCCTTCTCCAGCCAGCCGCCGAACAGGGCCGCGGAAAGGCCGAGCACGACGATACCGATGGAGAAGATGGTGACGAGATCGCTGACCCGCCAATCGCAGGTCGTCGTGAACAGGGCCGTCATCACGCCCATGTCCGGGCAAGCAGCCGGGGTCGGCTGACCGACCGAGAGAGCACGGCTCAGCGGCAGCCAGAAGACTGACAGGCCATAGGCCATGCCGATGCAAAGATGAATGGCGAGAGCGGCAGGAGGAACGAGCCAGCGATTGAAGCCGGGCCTTGCAACAATCCGTTCACGGGACAGGAAGCCATGAGAAACGTCGGGCGCGACTGCGCCCGCAAGACCTGTCGTCATTCGGGATCCTCCACACTCGGCCTCTTGTCGGACCGAGCATGGAATTCGTTTAGCCTTCCACGGCGCGCAAGGCTACCGCACGGAAGACATCGCCTGTTTAATCCCAGACAAAGCGCGGAAATTCTTGGGCAACACTCAGCCCGCGTCGCTGGCCCCTTCACCAAGTTTCTGCGGATCGCGCGTGGCCGGGCGAACCGGGCTTTCGGCCGATGGCTCGTCGATGTGCATGGCCTTGCGGACGAGAATATCGGCCTTGTCGCCGAAGGCCGGCAGCGCGGCCTCCAGCTTGTGCACCATCTTGGGGGTCCAGAACGCCTGGATGTGCTTGTGGACGCCGGCCACCGCCTCCTCATCCGGATAGGACCGGAAGAAGGAGGCGATCTGGTTCGCCATGCGAAGGAGCTTATCCTCCTGGGTCGCAGCCGCCATCGCGCTTACTCCGCCGCTTCCTTGGCCGCACCCTGAGCGATCCGCGTCAGGGAGAAGTCCTCCTCGTAGAACTTCGCCTGCCAGTCGGAGGGCCGGTTGGTCCGCCGCACCTGCACCGCCGTCACCTTGTATTCGGGGCAGTTGGTCGCCCAATCCGAATAGTCGGTGGTGATGACGTTGGCGCCGGTCTTGGCGTGGTGGAAGGTCGTGTAGACCACACCCGGCTGCATCCGCTCGGAGACCCGCGCCTTGAGGGCGATGTCGCCCGAGCGGCTCTCCAGGGAAACGAGATCGCCATCCACGATGCCGCGCAGTTCGGCGTCGAACGGGTGGATCTCCAGCACGTCCTCCTCGTGCCAGCGGGAGTTCTCGGTGCGCCTTGTCTGCGCACCGACATTGTACTGGGACAGGATCCGGCCCGTGGTGAGGATCAGCGGGAACTTCGCCCCTGTCCGCTCCTCGGTCGGCACGAACTCGGTGATCATGAACCGGCCCTTGCCGCGGACGAACCGGTCGACGTGCATCATCGGGGTGCCGAGCGGCGCCTTCTCGTTGCACGGCCACTGGATCGAGCCGAGCTCGTCGAGCTTGGCATAGGAGACCCCCGTGAAGCTCGGGGTGAGGCTCGCGATCTCAGCCATGATCTCGGAGGGATGGCTGTAGTTCATCTCGTAGCCGAGAGCCTTGGCGAGGAGGATGGTGCCCTCCCAGTCACCGTAGCCACCCAGCGGCGGCATCACCTTGCGCACGCGGCTGATGCGCCGCTCGGCATTGGTGAAGGTGCCGTCCTTCTCCAGGAATGACGCGCCCGGCAGGAAGACGTGAGCGTATTTCGCCGTCTCGTTCAGGAAGATGTCCTGGATGACGATGCATTCCATCGCCATCAGGCCCGCCGTCACGTGGTGTGTGTCGGGGTCGGACTGGGCGATGTCCTCACCCTGGATGTACATGCCCTTGAACGAGCCATCGACGGCCTCGTCCAGCATGTTGGTGATGCGCAGGCCCGGAGCATTGTCGAGCTTGGCGCCCCACAGGGCTTCGAAGCTCTCGCGGGTGGCATCGTCCGAGACGTGGCGGTAGCCGGTGAGCTCGTGCGGGAACGAGCCCATGTCGCAGGAGCCCTGCACGTTGTTCTGGCCGCGGAGCGGGTTCACGCCCGCGCCGAGCTTACCGATGTTGCCGGTGGCCATGGCGATGTTGGCCATGCCCATGACCATGGTCGAGCCCTGACTGTGCTCGGTGACGCCCAGCCCGTAGTAGATGCCGGCCGCGCCGCCCTTGGCGTAGAGCCGCGCTGCGCCGCGCACCGCCTCGGGGTCGAGCCCGGTGAATTGCTGCTGGCTCTCCGGCGAATGCCGCTCCTCGGCGACGAAGCGCGCCCAGGATTCGAATTCCGGCAGGTCGCACCGCTCGCGGACATAGGCTTCGTCGATCAGCCCTTCCGTGACGATGACATGCGCCATCGAGTTGATGAAGGCGACGTTCGAGCCGGGCTTCAGCGGCAGGTGGAAGTCCGCCTTGATGTGAGGCGACTTCACAAGATCGATCTTGCGGGGATCGGCGACGATGAGCTTCGCGCCCTGACGCAGGCGCTTCTTCATCCGCGAGCCGAAGACCGGGTGGCCGTCGGTCGGGTTGGCGCCGATGACCAGGATCACGTCGGAGTTCTCGACGGACTTGAAGTCCTGCGTGCCAGCCGAGGTGCCCAGCGTCGACATCAGGCCGTAACCGGTCGGCGAGTGGCAGACGCGGGCGCAGGTATCGACGTTGTTGTTGCCGAAAGCGGCCCGGACCAGCTTCTGAACGAGGTAGGCTTCCTCGTTGGTGCAGCGGGACGAGGTGATGCCGCCGACCGAGTCCTTGCCGTACTTGGCCTGGATGCGCTTGAACTCGGACGCGGCGCGGTCGATCGCCTCTTCCCAGGACACTTCACGCCACGGATCCGTGATCTTCTCGCGGATCATCGGCTTGGTGATGCGGTCCTTGTGGGTGGCGTAGCCGTAGGCGAAGCGGCCCTTCACGCAGGAATGGCCCTCATTGGCCTTGCCGCCCTTGTAGGGGACCATGCGCACCACGCGGGTGCCCTGCATCTCCGCCTTGAACGAGCAGCCGACGCCGCAATAGGCGCAGGTGGTGACCTCCGCGTGCTCGGGCTGGCCGAACTCGTGGATCGTCTTCTCTTGGAGGGTCGCGGTCGGGCAGGCCTGCACGCAGGCGCCGCAGGACACGCACTCGGATTCCATGAAGTTGGTCGGCCCGGCGGCAACACGGCTGTCGAAGCCGCGACCGGCGATGGTCAGTGCGAAAGTGCCCTGCACCTCCTCACAAGCGCGCACGCAGCGGTTGCAGACGATGCACTTCGACGGATCGTAGGTGAAGTACGGGTTGGACTCGTCCTTCGGCAGGTACTTCTCGGCGGTCGGGACGACGTGGTTGTCGCCCTCGTAGCCGTAGCGCACGTCGCGCAGGCCGACGACACCGGCCATGTCCTGCAGCTCACAGTCGCCGTTGGCGGCGCAGGTGAGGCAGGTCAGCGGGTGGTCGGAGATGTAGAGCTCCATCACGCCCTTGCGGAGCTTGGCGAGCTTCTCATTCTGCGTGTGCACGACCATGCCGTTCTCGGCGGGCGTGGTGCAGGAGGCCGGCGTGCCGCGACGGCCCTCGATCTCCACGAGGCAGAGACGACAGGAGCCGAACGGCTCAAGGCTGTCGGTGGCGCAGAGCTTGGGGATCTGCGTCCCGGCGGTCATGGCAGCGGCCATGACGGAGGTTCCGGCCGGAACCGTGACCTCCATGCCGTCGATCGTCAGTGTGACGGTCTGCTCGGCGACCCGGATGGGCGTGCCGTAGTCGATTTCCTTGATGAGGGCCATGGAAGCCTCCTCACTCAGCCGCCGCAGGCAGGGAGCCCGCGCGGTGAAAATCCTCGGGGAAGTGGGTGATGGCGCTCATCACGGGCATCGGCGTCAGGCCGCCCATGGCGCAGAGCGAACCGTCGGTCATGACCTCGCAGAGATCCTCGACCAGCTTGAGATTCGCCTCCGGCCGGATGCCCGCGATCACTTTGTCCATCGTCTCGACGCCGCGCGTCGCGCCGATGCGGCAGGGGGTGCACTTGCCGCAGGATTCGGTGGCGCAGAACTCGAAGGCGAAGCGGGCCTGGGCCGCCATGTCGACGGTGTCGTCGAACACCACGATGCCGCCGTGGCCGACGAGGCCCTTCTTGGCCGCCATCGCCTCGTAATCGAGGGGCGTGTCCAGCAGGTGATCGGGGAAGTAAGCGCCGAGAGGGCCACCGACCTGCACCGCGCGGACCGGACGGCCCGAGCAGGTGCCGCCGCCGTAATCCTCGATCACCTCGCGGAGCGTGACGCCGAAGGCGAGCTCGATCAGGCCGCCATGCTTGATGTTGCCCGCGAGCTGGATCGGCAGAGTGCCCAGCGACCGGCCCATGCCGTAATCGGCATAGGCCTTGGCGCCGTTCTCGAGGATCCACGGCACGGCCGTGAAGGTCATGACGTTGTTGACGAGCGTCGGCTTGCCGAGGAAGCCCTTGAGCGCCGGGATCGGGGGCTTGGCCCGCACGATGCCGCGCTTGCCCTCCAGGCTCTCCAGCAGGGAGGTCTCCTCGCCGCAGATATAGGCGCCGGCCCCGAGGCGGACTTCCAGATGGAAGGTCTTGCCCGAGCCGAGGATGTTCTCGCCGAGCACGCCGGCCTTCACGCCGTTGGCGATGGCCTCCTTCAGGGTCTCGAAGGCCTGCGGGTATTCGGAGCGCAGATAGATGTAGCCCCGGGTCGCCCCCGTCGCGACCGCCGCGATGGTCATGCCCTCGATGAGATTGAAGGGGTCGCCCTCCATCATCATCCGGTCGGCGAAGGTGCCGGAATCGCCCTCGTCGGCGTTGCAGACCACATACTTCTGGTCCGCCTTGGCGAGCATCACCGTGTTCCACTTGATGCCCGCCGGGAAGCCGGCGCCACCGCGTCCACGCAGGCCGGATTCGCGCACCGCCGCGACGATGCCCTCGGCATCGAGCTTCAGCGCGTTCTCAAGGCCGCGATAGCCGCCATGGGCCCGGTAATCGTCCACCGAGACGGGATCGATGACGCCGCAGCGGTGGAAGGTCAGGCGCTGCTGCTTGGCGAGGAAGGGAAGCTCTTCCGGCTTGCCGAGCCGCAGGGGGTGCTCGCCGCCCGTGGTCAGGCCGCCGTCGAGCAGGCCGTCCACGTCCTTCTGGGTCACGGGGCCGTAGGCGATGCGGCCTTCAGGGGGCGCGACCTCGATCATCGGCTCCAGCCAGAACAGGCCACGGGAGCCGGTTCGGACGATGGTGACGTCCAGGCCGCGCCGCTCGGCGCCCGCGAACAGCGCGCGGGCGACCTTGTTGGCGCCGAGGCCGAGGGCCACGGCATCGCGGGGGATGTAAAGGGTGACGCTCACTGGCGTACCTCCGTCAGGGCGGCTTCCAGAGCGTCGGCGGTGAGATGCGCGACGGGCTCGCCATCGACCAGGGCGGCCGGGCCGTTGGCGCAGAGGCCGAGGCAGTAGACCGGCTCGACATGGGCCGAGCCGTCCTTGGCGGTGCCGTGCCAGTCGCAGCCGAGACGACCGAGGATCTCGCGGTGCAGAGCGTCCGAGCCCATCGCCTGACAGGCTTCGGCGCGGCATAGCTTCACCGTATGCCGCCCATGAGCGGGTTCCTTACGGAAGTCGTGATAGAAGCTGACACAGCCGAACACCTCGGCATTCGACATGTTCAGCGCATCGGCGATCAGCGGGATCGCGCCGGAATCCACGTAGCCAAAGGTCTCCTGCAAGGCGTGCAGGATCGGCAGCGTAGCGCCTTCCAAATGGCTGTGCTCGGCGATGATGCCCGACGCACGGTCGGCGCTCCAAGGCTCGTGACGCGGCATAGGTTTCCTGCCCAGTCTGTTCCTTTTCTAAGTCCAAGTGGAACAGAATTGCAGGTGGGCTTCAATCGCGCTGTCCGGTGAAGCGACAAAGGACGTCTGTCGAACTGTTACCTCGCGAGCGACGGGATTGTGCGGTGCGCTGAGCGAGGCCGCCCTTAACGAAACCTTTCCCTCTGTCTTCAGAGCCTTCCAGACCGTCCTGAGTCACTGCGATCGGCTGTCGAGGACCATGGGAGACATGCAAAAAAATGCCGCCTGTCAGAACTCCATGTCGAGTTCCTCGATCTCCTCGGGCTCGTTCGCGGCGGCCTCGGCCCATTCCACCATCAGCGGCCAGTGCAGGATGGTGTCGCGATAGGCGGCCGCGCCCGGCGGCAGCTTCACGTCGTAGGTGCGGAAGCGGGTGCAGACGGGGGCGAACATCGCGTCCGCAAGGCAGGGAGTCTGCCCGAACAGGAATGGGCCCTCATAGCGGTCCAGGCAATCGTCGAAGATGGTGACGATGCGCTCGATATCGGCCTTCGCGCCGTTGAACAGCCGGAAGCCGGGATGGAACGCCTTCAGGTTCATCGGCAGGGCCGAGCGCAGGTTCACAAAGCCCGAATGCATCTCGCCCGAGATCGAATGGCAATGCGCCCGCTCGGCCCGCCCCTGAGGCAGCAGCTGCGCCTCCGGAAAGGTTTCGTTCAAGTAGGCGGTGATGGCGAGGGTGTCCCACACGACGATGTCGCCGTGACGCAGGCGGGGGACGAGGAAGGAGGGCGAGAGGTGCAGCAGCTCGGCCCGGCTGGTCGTATCATCGCCGGACAAAACCTCCGTGGAGAAGTCGAGCCCCGCCATCCGGCAGACCAACCAACCCCGCAGGGACCAAGAGGAATAGTTGCGGCTGGAGATGGTCAGCGTCGCGGCGTTCATCGTCCCCTCCGACATCGCGTCGATTCGCGAGGCAGATCCAAGACTCGTGCCGAACGGTCCGGATAGGCGAATCAGGCCGATGCGGGAGAGCCTACTCCCGTCTCAGAAGCGCCGCGACCTCCGCCTCCTCCGCCGGGGAGAGAGAACGTGCCGCATTCGTGGAGCGACGCCGCGAAAGGCGCCATAGCCCGAACAGGCCGAGGAATACGGCCAGGGCGGGGGTCAGCCACAGGATGAGCGTGTGAAGCGCGAATACCGGACGCAACAGAACGAACTCGCCGTAGCGCGCCACCACGTAGTCGCGCACCTGCGCGTCGCTATCGCCCTTCGCCAGACGATCGCGCACCAGCAGGCGCAGGTCCTTCGCGAGGGGAGCGTCCGAATCATCGATGGACTGATTCTGGCAGACGAGGCAGCGCAACCCCTCGGAGATGTCCCGCGCCCGATGCTCCAGGGCGGGGTCCTTCATCACCTCGCTCGGCTGGACGGCTACCGCCGGAAGAGGCGCGAGGAGAAGCGCGGCGATGAGCGCGTAACGCGTCTTCGCGCTCATTCCGCAGGCACCACGCTCGTGGGAAGCGCGCGGCCCTTCGCCTTGGCCGGGGCGCCGACGCGCATCCGCCGGTCGGTGAGAGACAGGCCGCCGCCCAGCGCCATCACCACGGCGCCGATCCAGATCAGCAGCACCAGGGGCTTGTAGTAGAGACGCAGGCCGATGGAGCCATCCTTCCCGACCTCGCCGAGGCTGGCATAGACCTGGCTTGCCCCGACCGTGAGAAGGCCCGACTCCGTCACCGTCATCTGGCGGCTCGGATAAAACCGGCGGCCGGTCTCGACCTTGCCGATCTCGTCCCCAGCCTTGTCGCGGATGGTGAGGAAGGCACCCGCCTCCTCGTAGTTCGGGCCCTTGCGCGGAGCGACCCGATCGAGGGTCGCCTCATAGGGGCCGACCGCGAGGGTCCCGCCGGGGTTGATGCTCGCCAGCCCCTCGCTCGCCCAGCCCTGGGCGGCGATGCCGATCACCACCACGCCGACGCCCGCATGAGCGAGCGCGGTGCCCCAGGCCGAGCGCGGCAGGCCGATGGCCCGGCGGGCGATCTCGGAGGGAGCCCGGGTCCGCCGGGCGCCGTAGCCGCGGGCGCGGCCGATGATCTCCAAAGCGGAGCCGATGATCAGGTAAGCACCGAGCCCGATGCCGACCGGCGCCATGATCGGCCCGCCGATGCTCATGGCGAGCACGCCGAGACCCACCGCCAGAGCCAGGGCAAGGGCGAAGAACAGGCGCTGCGACGCCGCCAGCATGTCCCCACGCTTCCAGGCGAGCGCCTGACCGAACGGGACAATCAGCAGCAGCGGGATCGCCAGGGGGATGAAGGTCGCGTTGAAGAAGGGCGGTCCGACCGTGATCTTGTCGCCGGTCAGCATCTCCAAGAGCAGCGGATAGAGCGTCCCCACGAACACCGTCGCGCAGGCGGCGACGAGGAACAGGTTGTTGAGGACGAGCGAGCCCTCCCGCGAGATCGGCGCGAACAGCCCGCCCTGGCGTAGCAGCGGCGCTCGCCATGCGAACAGTGTGAGCGAGCCGCCGATGAACAGCACGAGGATGGCGAGGATGAACACGCCGCGCGTCGGATCGGTGGCGAAGGAATGCACCGAGGTCAGCACGCCCGAACGAACGATGAAGGTGCCCACGAGGGAGAGCGAGAAGGTCAGGATGGCGAGCAGCACCGTCCAGACCTTCAGGGCGTCGCGCTTCTCCATCACCACGGTGGAGTGGAGCAGGGCCGTGCCCGCGATCCAGGGCATCAGGGAGGCGTTCTCGACCGGATCCCAGAACCACCAGCCCCCCCAGCCCAGCTCGTAATAGGCCCAGTAGGACCCCATTGCTATGCCGAGGGTGAGGAAGCACCACGCCGAGAGCGTCCAGGGCCGCACGGCCCGTGCCCAGACGGCGTCGATCCGCCCGTCGATCAGTGCGGCGACCGCGAAGGCGAAGGAGATCGAGAAGCCGACATAGCCGAGGTAGAGCAACGGCGGGTGGATCGCGAGACCGGGATCCTGCAGCAGCGGGTTGAGGTCGCGACCCTCCAGCGGCGCGGGCACGACGCGGGTGAAGGGGTTCGACGTCGTGATGATGAACAGCACGAAGACGAAGGTGATCAGTCCCTGCACCCCGAGGGTATTGGCCCGCAGGCGCGGCGGTACGGAATTGCGCGCCGCGGCGACACAGGCCCCGAACAGCGTGAGGATGAGCACCCACAGGAGCATCGAGCCCTCGTGGTTCCCCCACACGCCGGAGAACTTGTAGATCAGCGGCTTCTGGGTGTGCGAATTCTCGACCACGTTCTGGACCGAGAAGTCCGACGTCACATGCGCCCAGGTCAGGGCTGCGAAGGCGAAGAGCACGCAGGCGAACGAGCCGAGCGCCGCCTGAAAGGTTGCCTGCCGTAGAGTCGGGTCGTTCGACCGCGCCGCCCAGATCGGCATGGCCGTCTGGACGAGCGACAGCGCGAGCGCCAGGGCGAGTGCGAAATGTCCGGTCTCGACGATCACGTCCGCCTCACCGTTCGCTGCGCGGTCCGAGGGTGCCGCCATTCGCGGCCGCCGAAGGAGCTGCGGCGGGGGCGGCGCCCTGGGCGCCCCCCTCCTGCCAGCGGCCCTGCTTCTTCAGGGCGTCGGCGACCTCGCGGGGCATGTAGGATTCGTCGTGCTTGGCCAGCACGGTATCGGCGCGGAACCGGTGGCCCGGTTCCAGCACGCCTTCGGCCACCACGCCCTGCCCCTCTCGGAACAGATCGGGCAGAAGGCCCTTGTACTGCACGGCGATGGTGGCGCCGTGGTCGGTGACGGCGAAATCGATCGTCTGGTCCGGCCCGCGCTTCAGCGAACCGTCCTGAACGAGGCCGCCCAGCCGCAGGCGCGTGCCCACGGGTATCGCCTGCGCCTCGATATCCGAGGGCGACTTGAAGAAGACGATGGAGCCGCTCATCGCGAACAGGATCAGCCCTACGGCCAGCGCGAGAACGCTGCCGCAGGAGAGGATCAGGACGAGGCGGCGCTTCTTGCGCGTCACGACGGATCGTTCCCCCACATCCGGTCGATGCCGGATTTCCAACAGTGACCAGAGGGTGTCGGACGCGACGGCCGCCCGGTCAAGGGCGGGAGGGCGTCAGGCCCCTCAGGGGCGACCTTTGGCGTCAGGGCCCAAAAGGCCCAGATCACGAGCGAGGCCGTCGAGTCGCGCCAAGGCCTCGCCGTTGGCAGCGAGCGCCATGCGGGCCCGGTCGAGGGCTCTTTCGGCTTGCTCGCGCTCGCCCAGCACGCTGTAGGAACGCACCAGCCGCATCCACTCGTCGGGACTGCCGCCCTTTGCGCCAAGGCGCCGGTCGAGGGCTTCGACCATGCCCCGCACGGCGGCATCCCGCTCGGCCGGGGGCATGGCGCGCACGGCCGCCATGGCGGCCTCGGTGTCGGCGCGAGCCTCCGGCGATGCGGCCTGGGGGGTCGCGGCTTGTGGCTTCGCAGCCTGCGCCTGGCCGAGGCCGAGCTCCGTCGCCGCCGCTTCGACTTCCGACAGACCCTGACGGTTGCCGTCGAGCGCCGTGCGCGCCCGCACCAGAGCTGCCTGGGCTTGGTCCCGCTCGCCGAGCACGCTACGGGAGCGGATCAGCCGGATCCACTCGTCCGGCGTGCCGCCCCCGTCCTTCAGGCGAGCATCGAGCCCATCGACCATACCGCGGATGGCGGCCTGTTGCTCGGCGGGAATGGTCCGGGGCGCCTGTCCCTGCGCGGGTGGGGGAGCGGGCTCGCCCTTCAGCCGGGCGAGGGTCGACCGGACGGCTCCAAGCCACGGGGCATCGGGCGCGCTCACGGATTCGAGGGTGGTGAGTTGGCGGATGGCTTCGCCGGTATCGCCCGCCTGCTCGGCGGCACGGGCGACGTAGAACCGTGCCTTGGCCGCCTTGGGGTCCTTGGCGAGCGCCCGCTCGAACAGGTCCTTCGCCTGTGGGGAGACGCTGCCGTCACCGGCGGCGGTCAGGGCCTCGCCCCAATCGGCCAGGGTCTCGGGTGAGTCGCCCTTGAGCCGGGCGATCTGTCCATAGGCGCGGGCGGCGTCATCGAAGCGGCCCGTGCGCATGTAGACGGGCGCCAACACCTGCCAGCCACGGGCGTCGTTCGGGTCCCGGGCGAGGCGGGCCTCGATCTGGCCGACCGCCTTGGTCAATTCGTCGTTGCCGCCCCGTGCGGCAACCCGGTCGGCCTCCGTCTGCGCGGGCAGTTCCGGCGAGCCGTAGAGGCCGTAGGCGATCAGGGCGACGAGGGGGATGGTCGACAGGGCGAAGGCGGAGGCCGCGCGGCGGCGGCGCAGACGCGGCTCCGCGAGCGTCGGCGCATCCTCGGCCGGCCCGACCTCTCGGCTCGCCCGGAGCAGGCGGCGGGCGGCCTCGGCACGGGCGGCCTCGGCCTCCTCTGGCGCCATCAGGCCGCGCTCCACGTCGCGGGCGATCTCGGAGAGCTGATCCTCGTAGAATGCGGTTTCCGTCGCGACGAGCGCCTCGGGCTCCTCGCGGCGCGTGTCCGCAACGCGGCGCGACATCGGCCACAACAGGCAAAACACAGCCGCGGCAGTCATGCCCGCCAGGATGAACCAGATCGCCGTCATCAGATCCCGCGTACGAACCGGATGGGTCCGGTCTTCATATGGTGGCGGCTCCGACCTGACGTCATGCCTCGGACGAGCGGTACGGTGTCACTCATGTGAGCGCCGCTGACAACCCTTGCCGTAAGCCTCTGACGAGGCCCCCGCTCAATGCCCGGCCACCCCGGCCGGAGCATCCCCCGGCACTTCGAGCACTGCCCGCAAGCCGCCGAGCGTCGCCTGATCGAGGCTGAAACGCCCGCGATACAGGGCCGCGAGATCCGCGACGATGGAGAGGCCGAGCCCCGAGCCCGGCTTCGATTCATCGAGCCGCCGCCCCCGTCCGAGCACGGCCTGCCGCGCATCGGGGGGGAGGCCCGGCCCGTCATCCTCGATGGTCACGACGAGATGGTGATAACCCTCCCTCGCGATCACCTCCGACCGGATCGAGACGCGGCCGTGGGCCCATTTCGACGCGTTGTCGACGAGGTTGCCGACCATCTCCTCGAAATCCTGCCGCTCGCCCCGGAAGCGCAGGCCGGGCGGCACGTGGACGTCGTAGGCGATGTCCTTGTCGCGGTAGATCTTGCCGAATGTGCGCACGAGGCCCGCCAGCGCCGGCTCGATCTCCGTCGATGTGCCGAGGGTCCCCGCCAGCGCCGCCGCCCGCGCCCGGTCGAGGTGGTAGTTCACCTGATCGCGCATCACCGCCGCCTGCTCGCGGATCTTCTGCGCCAGATCCTCCGGCGCGTCGGACGAGCCGACCTCGTTCACGATGATCGAAAGCGGAGTCTTCAACGCATGGGCGAGGTTGCCGACCTGGGTGCGGGCGCGCTCCAGGATTTCCCGGTTCGTCTCGATCAACAGGTTCACCTCGCCGGTGAGCGGCGCGATGTCACGGGGATAAGTCCCGGTGATGCGGTCGGCTTCGCCCTGGCGGATGGCGCCCAGCGCCGCGCGCATCTTCTTGAGGGGCGCGAGGCCGAATCGGATCTGCAGCAGCGTCGTGATCGCCAGCGACGCCCCGAGCAGGGCGAAGGTCATGTAGAGGGCGTTGCGAAAACGATCGACGTCGTTGACGATCTCGTCGGCAGGCCCGGCGACGCGCACCGTGTAACGGCCCTCTTCGCCGAGATCGACGTCGCGCTCCATGATGCGCAGGAGTCGCCCGTCCTGTCCCTTGCCGTAGCCCTGACGGATCTGGCCGACGCCGACCTTCCCATCCGCGTCGGTCGCGGGTGGCAGCGACACGCCGACGAGAGAGCGCGAGGTGCGGATGTCACGCGGCTTCGCATCGGGCTTGCCCACCTGCCAGTACCAGCCGGACAGGGGTAGGTCGAAGCGCGGATCGCCCAGCGAGAAGGTGCGGCTCTCGGGGTCGTTCGGGGTGACGAGGTCGGTGGCGAGGTTGTTGGTGAAGACGAGGAGGCGGCTGTCGAAGGCGCGCTCGGTGTTCTCGCGATAGAGGGTCGTGAGAATCCAGGCGGCGATCAGCAGAATCGCCGAACTCGACAGGAAGGCCGAGACGGCGAGGCGAACAGCGATGGAGCGCCGCCGCAGGGCCAGAAGGTCGAAGAGGCGGTGCATCGGCGCGCCGGTTCCGGGATCGCTCACACCGGAGCGGCGGCGTCGTAGACCACCTCACCCCGCCCCGGCAACCGGGCTACGTCCATCACACTCTGGCCGCCGGGTGGTTCGGATCCACGAGGTAGCCGAGGCCGCGCACCGTCTGGATGAGATCGACCGCGAGCTTCTTGCGCAGGCGCCCGACGAAGACCTCGATCGTATTCGAATCGCGATCGAAATCCTGATCGTAGAGGTGCTCGGTCAGTTCGGCGCGGGAGACGACCCGGCCGGTATGATGCATCAAATACGACAGCAGCCGGTATTCGTGGCTCGTCAGCTTCACCTGAGCGCCGTCCACGAAGACCTTGCCCGAACGGGTGTCGAGGGTGACGGGGCCGCAGGTGATCTGGCTGGAGGCATGGCCTGCCGCGCGGCGCAGCAGGGCGCGCACGCGGGCCATCAGCTCTTCCATGTGGAACGGCTTGGTGACGTAATCGTCCGCCCCGGCATCGAAGCCGTCGACCTTGTCGGACCAGCGGTCGCGAGCGGTGAGGATGATGACGGGGGTCTTGACCCCCGCGCGGCGCCACTTCTGCAGAACGGTGACGCCGTCCGCCTTGGGCAAGCCCATGTCGAGGATGATGGCGTCGTAGGGCTCGCTCTCGCCGAGATAGCCGCCCTCCTCGCCGTCATAGGCCTTGTCGGCGACGTAGCCCGCCTCTTCCAGCGCGGCGACGACCTGCCGGTTGATGTCCTTGTCATCCTCGACGACGAGCAGTCGCACGTCTCACTCCATTCCGGTCGGCACGCTTTGAGCGGCGCGCCGTCAGTATTGACCCGCGACCTTACCGGTTCGCGCATCCACGATGACGTGCACGAAGTGCCCGTCCCGGCGCAAGGCCGTCAGCATGTAGACGAGGCCGTCCTCGATCCGGCACAGGCTGGCCCGTTGGATCTCGGCGCGGGGGATGACCGTGCGCGCGGCGCGGATGGCGGCGATGGGCTCGATCACCCGGCGCTCGCCGACCTCCTCGCGCATGTCGGCCGGAGAGAGGCAGGTCTCGATCCGGGGGGAAGGTGCGAGGGCTGCCTGAGCGGTCTGCGTCGCCGGGGCATCCTCGGCCATGGAGCCGATCCCGCCCACGGCGAAGGCCGCGATGGTCAGGCAGATGGCAGAGAGGGCGATGGCGTAGCGCATTGGGCTGAGCTTTGTTCCCAAGGCACTGAATAGGCCCTGAATACGGGTGCCGTCCCGGCCGATGCGGCGAGGATCCGCCGGTCGTGGCTCAGTTCTCGGGCGTGAGGCGGCAAAACTTCTCATGGGATGATCGTGCGCTGCACACCATGACGAGCGAACCCGCCTCCGGTTCCCTCTTTGTCTGGGGATGGAGCTTCAGCCCGAGTTCTGCGCCAAGATGAAGGCTGCCCACCAGGACGAGTGGCGCCGCGAGGGTGAGCCATAGCCGCGTGAGGATTCGATCGGCCTTGAAGGGCATCAGCTTTCTCCCTTGAGGATCGTCCAAAGGGACCGGAGCACCGGCAGACGCTCAGCGATCCAGGCCGCTTGATCCGAGAACCAGTGCGCCACAGCCGCCGCGCCGAGGAAGGCCACGACGACGACGTGCTTGAGGCGCCGCAGGAGGTTGCTCAGCACCTGCCGCTCGATGCGTTCGTCCACGATCTCATCGAGAAGGGCGAGGCGTCGCTCGTCCTGACGCGCGAACCAGCGGTTCCAATGCGGCGGAAGGCGGATGGGGCGAGGGTGAAGGCCCTGCGCCGCATCGCCCTCGTCCGGGTCGGGGGGCTCGGAAGACTCGATACCCATCGCGCTCCTCCGTGCCCCCGCCCCCGCCTTACCCCCGGTGGGGCGGTTCGGCCGCGAGCAGCCGCAGGGCGGGCTCGAGGACCGTCTCCTTGCTGGCCCGCTCGTCGAGGAGCAGCGCACCGAAGATCCGCGCCGCCACGCCCTCAGGACCGCCCGCGCCACGCACGACGCGGGCAGGGGCGGTGGCGAGGACGTGCTTCGTGCCCTCCGCGACCACTGCCGGGGCGACGTCGACGCCGACCCTGTGACCGCGCACGGCACCGGACACGGCGTTCTGGCCGTAATCGGCGCCCGCGCGGATCGCCGCCTCGACCCGCTCGCGGGTGAGGATGGACGCGGCCCAGGGGGCGGCGCGGGCGATGCCGGCCGTGGCCGCCGCCGCCGCAATGGGCACGAGCGCCGAGGTCACGGTGGAGAAGAGCACGCTCAGCCATTCGCCCCAGGGGATCGCAGCGGCCGGCTCCGTCCCGGTGGCGAAGGCGGGAACGGTCGTGCAGAGCAGGGCGAGGATCAGCGAAACACGTGTCATCGGCGTCTCCTTGGCGGTGTGGAAAGGGATTGGACGGGGCACCCACGGATCGCCGCGAGCGCCCGGCGCGCCCAGACGAGGCGGCGCGGCAGGGCGGGAATGCCGGGGCGCTCGAACAGGCGGCAGACCGTCTCGGTCGCCTGCGCCAGGGTCATGCTGCGCCTCAGGGCCGCTAGCGCGTCGGCTTCCGGTCCGCGCAACTCCGCGACGAGGTAGCCTTCGTTGGCGGCATCGGAGGCGGGGTCGAGGCCGTGTGCTTGGCTCCATCGCTCCATCGCGACCCGGCGTGGGCCGGTCCACTGAGCGAGACCCCAGCCGCCACGGGAGCCGCGCTTCAGAGGCGCGATCTCCTGGAGGTCGCGGAAGCCTCCGGTCTCATGGCCTAGATTGCCAAGCAGCCCCGCCGCCTGGACATCGGTGAGGGCGAGGTCGCGCATCAAGACAGGCCCCAACCGCGCGCAACGGGCGGTGAAGGGATCGATGGCGGACACGCCGGGAGAAGGAGGTCGCACCATGGCACGCTCCGGAGTTCGGGACAGGTTCGGAAGAGGTCTTCGGCCGGACTAGACGGCCTCGGAGATCAGGCAGATCTGGAGGGCGGCCGAATCTGCGGAGGCCGTTGGTTCCGTGTAAGAGTACAGCCGTAGACGATCACCCGCGTTCTGGACGGTCATCCGGCTATAGGCGAAGGTCGAGCGAATGGCGCTGCCCGTTCCGGTAAAATGCCAGAGGAACCAGGGACCGTCGGCTTCGTCGGTATAGACGCCAAGACCGTATTGGGTGCCGGAAGCGGTGCGGTCGACAAGGCGGAGATTGGCGTCGATCTGATAGATCCCGGTGCGTGGGCAGACATACCAGTTGTTGGTAGAGTCCCAGTTCTGCCCATCATCGGACAAGATGTTCGGCATCGCGATTCGGTGGAACCCATTGTCCAGCACCTGTTTCGGGCCGGGATAGGCGACCGAAGTAAAGGTGCTGCGGTTCGCCGTCGGCTTCCGGCCCGCGACCGTCCAGCGGCTGACGCCGTCGCTTTGCAGGGAAAGGAACGCGTAGGGCGTGTCGAGCGTCAGCCCCGGCATGCCGTTGATCGTCTCGCTCGACGCGGGGTGAAGGCTGAGCGTCTGCGAGGGCGAGCAGGCGCCGGTCTCGTCCAGGAACGTGAGGTTCGTGCCCAAAGGAAACGTCGAGGCGGATGGCAGGGTGAGCGTCCGGGACGCCGTGAGCTTCGTGATCGCAACGATCCGGTCGGTCGCCTGGACGGTGTAGTCGGCATCCGAGATGGCCACCCGCGACGGCGCCAGGGCCCGCTGGACATAGGCCGTCGTCGCGAGCTGGGTCGAACTGTCCGTAGAGGCGGGGGTCGGGGCGACCGGGCTTTTCGCGAAGGAGATGATGCCCGTCGCCGCCGCAGCGGTCAGGGCTGTGACGAAGGCCGAGCCGTCGGATGACGTCTTCAGCACGAAATCGTCGCCACCGAGGGTTCCGAACAGGGCGCGGCTCGACCAACCGGTCTGAAAGACGAAGCCCGCATCCCGGCTCGCCAGCTTCTTGTTGACGGTAAAACGCGCGTCGCCCGAGCCGGGCGTGACATCGTCCCAAGAGAACAGGGCGGCATCGGATTTCAGGGCCAGCCGGTTCGTGGCGTCGGCCTGCGTGTTGATGCCGAGCCGGTCCGAGGCACCGGAGGAGGTCAGCGGCGCCCAGGCCTGCCCGTCGAAGACGTAGGCGCGCTTCTCGTCGGCGATGTAGGCGATCCAGCCCGCAGCGGGCACGGCACCGACCCAGACGCCGTCCGTGAACCGGACCACCTGCCCCGAGAGCCCCAGGCAGGCGCCTGTGGGAGAGGAGGCGGTGACGAGGTAGCGGTCGCCCTCGGCCGGGCTCGCCGGAGGTGCGCCGAGATCCTTATCGAGGCAGGCGAGTTGCACGAGGCCGTCGAGCAGCGCCAAGGCTTCGTTATGGGTCACGTGCTTCTGAGCCTGCCCCGCCGCCAGCAGCGGCAAGCCGAGATGGGTCGTGACGTCGGACATGGCATGAACCTCCGGGATCAGGCGCTGCGAATGGGGATGAGGGCGCGGGTGGCCGGGCCGGGGCCCGCCGTCGCGCCGACCTGGGCGACCGCCACGTCGAGGGCGCGCTGCGGGCCGCCGAAATCGGCCCTCTCCGTGTCGGCCGCATAGATCAGCGCAGGGGCGTCGGCCGCCATCGATCGCACCGCCCGGCCGCTCGCGAACAGCGTGACGAGGTAGCTTTCCGAAGGCTCGTCGAGTGGGATGTCCACCGGCTCCCAGGCATCAGCAGAGCGGCGCGCCTGGCGGATCCAGCTCAGGCGGACATCGCCCTTCACCCGCCGCGCCCGCAACTGCACCGGCCTGAGCGGCTTAAGCGCGCCGAGCCCGGCGGTGGCGTCGAGGGAGGCCATGGCCGGATCGGCGGGATCGAGGCCCGCCGCCCCGATCCGGTAGCGGAAGGCCCGGCCCGCCTCGTCGAGGCGATCAACCAGGGGCGTCACGGCCCCGTCGTCGAGCCGCACGATCAGGCTCCCGGCAGGTGCGCCCCTCGCCGCTCCCGCCTCGCTTCCCGCGAGCCCGCGCAGCAGCCCGGAGAGGCGGAACGTGTCGGCCCCCGTCGCCTCGGCGCCCATGGCCGACAGGATTTCGACCGTGCCGTCCGGCGCCAGGATGGCGAAGAGGTTGCCCCCTGCCAGCATGGCCCGAAGGGAGACCGAGGCGAGCGACCCGGCCCGCCGCAGCATGACGGCGAGACTCGCGCCCCTGTCACGGCGCCAGACCGGGCCGGGCGGCAACTCCGACAGGGTGAACCCGAGGCAGGCGGGAAATTCGACGCTGCCCTGGACGGCGAAGGCACCGCCGGCCTCCGCGCGCCAGACGATCAGCGGACCCGGCCAGGGCTCGGCGCCGACGGCGAGGTATTGGAGACCGGTGGGCGTGCCCCAATCCGCCGGAAGGTTCAGGGCGACGGGAAAGGGCGCGCCCGGGGCAGGCACCGCCGAGGCCTTCGGGGCTGCGGGGCTGCGCGGAACCAGGCGGACCGGGCCCATACGGGGCGGCACGCGGCTCGCCTCGATCCGCCGTCCGGCGGGGCTGTCATCGATCCGCTCGACCCGCACCACCATCGCCGGGTCCGGCCCGTCCGATGGCAAGGCGAGGCAATCGCCGGGCTCCACCTCCTGCCGCCGGGGGCTGAGGGTGAGAACCGCGTTGTCGCGGGCGGCGATGACCCGGTCGAGCCAGTCCTCGGCGAGCCCATCCCCGACCTCGCGGCGGGTGACGATGGCGGTCTCGATCCGCGTCTGCCCCCGTCGTCCGCCGACCGGGCGCGATGCGGCGGCGTTGGCCCGGCGGTAATCGAGGCTGTCGGACTCCGTGACCGCGATGGACACGCTCAGCGGCAGCGCGCTCTCCTCGGCCCGCACCCGGCGCAGGGTCGCCGCCTCCTCGGAGACCCGGACGAGATCCGCCTCCGCGAGGACGAGAGGTGGATCGTGGCGCGGCCCCCGCAGCTTCAGGGTGCCGCCATTCGCGGAGACATCCAGGCCATAGACCTGTGCGAGAGGTTCCAGGGCACCGCGTGCCGTGAGCGGCCGGTCGATGACGTAGCCGTCGAGATAGGCCGCCGCCTGGACCGCGACGGAGGCGTCGAAGCCGAGTTCGGTGAGGATGCGCTGGATCAGCAGATCGAGGTCGCAGCCCTCGATCCGGCCGGTGATCCAGTGCCCGAGCCGCCATTGCGGCGCATCCGCCCAGGTCGACGTCATGTCCGAGAAGACGGGGAAGGGTCGCGCGTCCCAGCACCAGACGAACAAGCAGGCCGGATCGACCATCCGCCCGCCATAGACCGTGGAGACCGGATTGTCGGAGGCCGAGAAGCCCGGCGCGACGGGGTCGAACCGGGAAAGCACCGCTTCGACGCCACGCAGCTGGATCAGGTCCTCGCGCAGGCCGCTCGATTCGGGCGGGAAGGCATTCTCGGAGGATTTCGGATCGGGGAAGACGTTGGGGCCGTTCGTGCCCTTGTCGACGGCCGGGACGCCGAGTTCCGTCAGCCAGATCGGCTTGCCCCCCGGCACCCACGCGGTGGCGCGGGTCTCGACGCCACCCTCGCGCTCGACATGGCGGTTGGACCACCAGCCGACGAGATCCTTCGGCCGGAAGATCCACGCCTTGCCATAGGCGCCGTCCGTGATCGGTACCCTGTTCTGGGCGGCGCGGGCGGCTCCATCCGGATAGAACCAGTCAAAGGCTTCACCCGAAGCCCCGGCGGCCTTCAGAGAGGCGCGGTCATGGATGTCGCCTGCGAGCGCGAGGTCGGCATGGGCGGGGGTATCGCGCCAATCGGTGAAGGGCGGATACCAGTCGATGCCCACCGCGGCGATGTTCGGATCAGCGAACAGGTCGTCGAGGGGGAAGTGGATCGTCGCTCCGCCGTCGCGGACATGGGCGCCGTATTCGGTCCAGTCGGCCGCATAGACCAGGGGTACGCTCGCCCCGGCCTTGGCGCGCACCTCGGCGGCGAGGGTTCGCAGCGCCGCCACCGCCGGATAGCCCGAGGCGCCGCGCACCCGCGTCAACCCGACGAGTTCGCTACCGATGAGCAGCCCGGCCACCCGGCATCCGGACGCGACCCATCCGGCCACGAGGTCCGCGTAATGCAGGACGAGGGCGCGGTAGCCTCCGGCGAAGAAGGCCGCGACCTGCGCCTCGGCGGCGGCGGTGCCGTCGGGGCTGCCGGTCACGCCGGGGGCAGGATCACAGGTGATGCGCCCGCGCCAGGGATAGGCCGGCTGGGACGCGCCCGGATTGCGGGGATCCGGCAGGGCGTTGCCCGGCGGCACGTCCATCATCACGAAGGGATAGATGACCACGTCGAGCCCACGCGCCGACAGTTCGGCGACGAGGCGCCCGAGCCCGGCATCGGACGGCGTGCCGCCATAGGCCGGGGTGACGCCGTCGGCCAGGCGGGACACGCTGCCCACCGCCGCGCGGGTGAGCCCCGCGACGCTCCATACGTCGCCCGTCGTCGTCTTGGTGCCGGTCTCGACCTTCGGTGCGACCCGGCAATGGCCCGCGCGCAGATCGTCCCCGAACCACGCCACCACCACGGCGACCCGGCGCAGGTTCGGGCACAGGGCCTGAAGCGCGTCGAGGGAGGCGAGCACGTCGCTCGCACGTGCCTGCTGATGGCGGTTCGCGCTCTGGGTGCGGCCGCAACCGAGATCGACGGTCACGGGAGCGGGATCGAGGACGAATTCGCCCGCGCCGGGAATGAGATCGACGGCACGGATCAGGCGGCACAGCCCGTTCACCGGCCGCACCACTTCGAAGGAGAATTGCGGGATGCGGTTGCCGTATTCGGCGAGCGGCAGGCCCTCGAACACGACGTAGGCGAGGCCGCGATAGGCCGGGGTGTTCTGTGCCCCTTCCTTGGCGACGATCAGCGGGTCGGCCGCCTGATCCGTCGTGCCGGTGTGCAGGCGCCACGTGACGCGGGTCAGATCGATTTCGGCCCCGTCCGCCCAGATCCGTCGAACGAAGGCGATCTCGCCTTCGCACAGGCCCACGGCGAGGTTGGCGAAGTAGGCATAGGCGGTACGCACCGTGCGCTGGCCGCTGGCGCCCTTCGATGGCGCTGCCGCCCGCTCGACGGTCGTATTGGCGACCTCCAGGGGTCGTGTCGCCCAGATCAGGCTTCCGCCGATCCGCGCCCGCCCATAGACGCGCGGGATCGGATCACCCTCGGTCGAGGTCAGGCCCGAGACGTCGGTGAGGCGCGGCCCCTCCACGAACTTCGTCTTGCGGCCGGAACCGAACAGGGCGCCGTCGATCACCGACCCGAGCGCCGACCCGGCGGCACGGCCGAGCCCGCCGCCGATGGGGCCCCCGATCGCGGAACCGAGGGCGTTGCCGACGGTGGAGAGGACCAGGGTCGCCATGGCGGGCTCCGTTCGGGTCAGGGGCGCGGCGGAAAGCGGAAGGCCCCCGCGAGATGGCGCCGCCACCAGGGGGTGAGGGCGACCTCCGTCACCTCCGCCCGGTCATGGGCGTGGATCATCGCGTCGGGGCCGGAGGCGATGGCGCAGTGGCGGGCGGGCAGGTGCGCGCGGAAGGCGAAGAGCAGGACGTCGCCGGGCCGGAGCGCATAGCCGCCCAAGGGCTCGTCCACCGGCAGGAGATGGCGGGTGGCGGCCTCGATGAACGGATCGTTGCCCGGCGGCGCGGATTCCGCCCAGGTGGCGCTGTAGGGCGGCGGGCGCTCAGGCTCGGACCCGTACAGATCGCGCCAGACCCCACGCAGCAGGCCGAGGCAATCGCAGCCGACGCCCCGGAGCGACGCCTGATGGCGATAGGGCGTACAGAGCCAGAGGCGCGCCCGCATCACCGCCTCCATCCCGGTCTCGTCGGCGCTCATCGGAAGTAGCTCCCGCCATCGAGGACGGGCTCCGAGCCGGGCACGCCGTGCAGCAGCGCGTCGTTGCCGGGCATGTGCGGGAAGCCCTGGAAGTTGACGGCATTGGCGAAGCGGTCTCGGCAGGTGGCGAGGCGTTTGTCGCAACCCGCCGTGAGGGTGAACGTGTCGCCGACAGCCACGGCGCGCGGGGGCGGCTCCCACAATTCCACCAAGTCGCCCGCCTGCAGCCGCAGATCGGCGGAGTGACCCGCATTGGCGCCGCCGGTCCAGACGAGGCGCCCGCCGGTGAACAGCCCCTCCGCATGGTTGCCGTCGAGGGCGACGCCCAAGGTCGCGGGCTCGGGTAGGGCGAGGACACGGCCCTCGGCCCGCCAGGGGGACAGGTCGACCCGGCAGCTTGCATCGCCCAGATGGGCGCAACAGGTCGCCCGATAGCTCCGCCCGACCTCGGCATCGAGCCGCGCGGCGACTCCCCGCAACTCGGCGACGAAGGCATCACCTTCGCGGCGGATTTCGCCGATCGTGCCGATATCGAGGAGAAGGCGCGTTTCGGGGTTCGTCCAGTCCACGAGCCACGTCTCGACGCTCGCTCCATCATAGAGGCCGCCTGCGATGTCGGCCTCCGTCAGGCCGAGGGAGGAGAGCGCTCCCGCCACGTCGCCGCCGGAGACGGCGAAGCCCGCTTCCGCGCTCGCCTCGGCGGCCTCGAGCCCCGTCCGGGCAGCATGGACAAGCCCGGCCAGGGTCAGATCGCGATCATGGTCGGTGAAGCCGAGGGCGGTGCCGTCGCGGCGGCGGAGCGACCAGCACCGGCACAGCGTGGTGACGCCACCCGCGACATGCGCAGTGAAGGCAGCGGGCAGATCTCTCACGGCACGATCTCCACGAGCGGCACCTTCGGGATCTCCCCCGCCGTGAAGGCGGCAAGATCGACGGTGAGGTCATCGGTGTCGAAGCGGACGGGCACGTCGAAGGCGAAGCCCGCCGTCACCGTGGCGTTTGCGGCGGGGGCCTTGGCGAGGGTGACGAGGCCTGTCGTGGCATCGCAGGCGAAGGCGGAGGCCGGGAGCTCCACGCCCGCCACGGCCACGCGCACGCTCCCCGCCACCGGCTTGGCGATGGCCCGGTGATAGGGCGCGAAGGCGCCGCCATAGGTCTTGGCGAGGGAGAATGCGACGCTTGTCCCGTCGCCTGTCCCGATGGTCTGGTCGAAGGGGCCGGGTGCCTGGCCCGGCGGGCCGGAGCGGAAATCGACCCTGTCGCGGTAGCGGAAACCGTAGAGGCGTCCGCGCCGCTCTTCGAAGAAGGCGATCACCGCGTGGAGCGCGTCGAGGCTGCGGATGCCGAAGCCGGCATCGTAGCGGCGGCGGGAATGGGCCCAGCGTCCGTTGCGGTGCTCGCGCCCCGAGGCCAGGCTGACGATCTCCGTCAACCTCTGCGGACCGCCGCTGCCGCGCAGCGCCACGTCGAGGGGGAACAGCACTTCGTGGAAGTCGTCGGCCATGGCGCCCTCCCGGTCAGAGGCCGCGCTGGCCGCGAGCCACCGCCCGCGCGAGCGTGGCAGCGACCTGCGCTTCGGATCGGCGGAAGGCACTGGGGTCGGGCGTCGCGATGGTCACATTGATCGAGACCGGCCGGGGTGAGGCCGCCGCCGCGACGCCGAGTTTCCCATCCGGCCCCCGGGCCAGCGGCATGATTGCCTCGGGACCCGCCTCGCCCATGAGCCCGGCGCCACCCGCCATCGGGAAATAGGTCGGCGCCGCCACGACCCCGCCCGTCGCGAAGGGCGTGACCCGCCCGCTCCGGAACACGCCGCCCCGGGCGAAGGCAGGTGTGGCTTCTTCCGTGTCGGTTTCCGTCAGGGATTTGAACAGGCTTTCGAAGCCGGATCGCAGCGGGCCGCTGGCCGCCTTGGCGGCAAGGGTGGCGAGCCGTGCCCCGATCGTGCCGAGCACGCCATCGAGGCTTCGACCGGAAGTGGCGCTGCGAGCGAGTGCATTGGTCAGGCTGCGGCCGAAATCCTCGGACAGGCGATTCAGGGTCCCGAGCTGCGCGATGCGTGTCGCGGTTTGACGGTCGGCATCGGTCTGGTCGCTCATGGCGTGTTCCCTGCGGGGGACGGATCGGGATGGGCCGCGAGCAGACCCTCGAAGGCGGCGCGGCTCAGGGGGGCATTGCCGCCGGGGAGAGGCAGGGCGGCGGCGAATTCACGGGGTGTGGCGGCCCAGAAATCGGCGGGTCGCCAGAAGAGGCGCCCGAGGGCGAAGGCCAAAGCCTCGTCCCAGGGAAAGGGCCGCGAGGGGGCGGGGCTCAGGCCTCGCTCTCCTCCCCCCGCGGCAGCGAAGGGTTTTCCGGCTGACTCGCGCCGAACGCGGCTTCCAGAACCTCGCCGAGGGCGGCGATGACCGCGCCGAGATCACCCGCGAGGGGCAGGCGGCGGACCTCCTCGTCCGGAAGGTCATGGCCGCCGCCGCGAAGGGCCGCGCCGAGAAGGGCGATGAGATCGCCGGTCCGGGGTCGGCCGGAGGCGAGGCGCCCGGCGAGACCAGCCAAGTCTTCGGCCCGGAGGGCCTCCTCCAGCTCGGCCAGCGCTCCGAGGGTGAGGCAGAGGGTGTAACGGCGTCCGCCCAGGGCGAGCGGTATCTCTCCGCGTCTGCGATTGGCCATGGATCGCCCCTCGCTCAGGCTGCGGTGAAGGCGATCGCGCCTGCGGATTCGAGGGTCATGTCGAACGTGACCTCGCTCGCATGGTCGCCGCGATAGTCGAGGCTCGCGATCTGGAATGGCCCCTCCATCGTGCCGAAGGCGGGGACGACGATCTGGAAGGCGGCAATCTGCCCATCGAAGAACATCTGCCGCAGACGGATGTCCGACGCCTGATCACGGAACACGCCGGAGCCCGAGACCGAGGCACGGCGGACCCCCGCCCCGGCGAGCAGTTCCCGCCAGCGCCCGGCGGAATCGGCATTGGTCACATCCACCGCCTCGGCGTTGAGCGTGAATTGCCGGGTCCGTAGACCCGCCACCGCGACGTAGCCGCCCGCCCCATCACTTGCCCGGATCAACAGGTCCTTGCCTGCCTGCGCGCCCATCTCATCCTCCTCGTCAGATCGTCTCGGTGACGGCCTCGGCCGTCAGGGTGGCGCGGGCCTCGCCCGTGCGTTCATCGCGGTTTGCCTTCAGAGCACTCACCCGCAGGGTCACGAGACGGCAGCCCTGGAGCGGCATGTCCGGGGTCGAGAGCAGCGCGGCCATGCGCGCGGCGGCGTCGAGGGCCGTGCGCACGGAGCCCGGCTTGGCGATCACCGCCACCTCGTGCCGGTGGCGATGACGCCCGGCTCCATCCACGGAGTCGTCCCGAACCTCGGATTCGCCAAACAGCGCGTAGACCGGCACGGCCCCACGCGGGGGCTCGTCGTAGAGCCGGACCGACCCGCCGAGCAGGGCCTTCAAGGCCGCGTCGGCGGCGAAGCGGGTGAGCACGCCCGCGCGGAAGGCCAGAAGGGGACTCGGATCGCTCATGCGGAGACCTCCGGCGGCAATTCCTCGACGTCGCAGACGATGTCGCGCCCGCATTCGTCGGGATCGGCGACGCTGCGGATCGAGAAGCGGCGCGTCCCGGCGCTGAGGCGCATGGAGGGCGACAGGCCGGTGCGGGCTCGCAGGGTGATGCGATGGGTGACGAGGCTGTCGGTCCGCCCCCCGCGCGGGCGCTGGACAGCGCCGAGGGTCGTGATCGCGCCCCAGAGGACGGGGCCGGGCACGAAGCGGCGGAGCACGCCGCCGAACCCGTCCGGCTCCTCCACCGGCCGTTCGAGCACGAACCGGCGCCGCCGCGCCCCGAGAGGCGGGCGTCGGTCAAAGGATGCCATGGCGGGCTCCTGTCGGGTGGAAAGTCAGAGACGCAGGCGGCGCGAGGGCGCGGCGAGGCGGCGGGCGTCATCGGGGGGCCTGTCGGCCTCGTCGCCCCGGTGTTCGTAGCGGGCGGCGGCCAGCCGCAACACGGCGAGCCGCAGATCCTCGGGGATCGGGGGGCCATCCCCGCCAAACCCGGCGGCGACCTCGATCACGATCGTCGCCAGGCCGGGATCGGGCAGGTTGCCGGTGAAGGACAGGCCGGGCGCCTCCAAAGGGTCCGGCCCGATGGTGACGAGGCCTGCAGGAAGTTCGGTGATCGTCCCGTCAGAGGCCGCGAGCCCGGCGCGGACGAGGCCGACGAGGGGGCTCAGCGGCAGGGGCAGCCAGCCCTCGGCGGGCCACCGGGCCAGGGCGATGCGGAAGCGCCCCGGGACGAGCACCCGGCGCGCCTCGGTCTCGAGGCTCACCCGCGCGGCCGAAATGAGCCTGGCGAGCAGGGCGTCCTCGACCCCGCCGTCTTCGGGATCGAGACGCAGGTACAACCGCAATTCCATCACGGTCACCGGCTCGACGGGGATCGTCGCGGCGCGTATCGGGGTCATCGCGCGGGTCTCCTTCAGGACGTTCGATGCCGTTGCCCAGAGCCGTGCTCGCCTTCTGCCTGATGCTGCCCGCCTTTCCGGCGGCGGCCATCGTGGGCGGGACCGAGGCTCCGCCGCAGAGCGCGGTGATGGTGTTGAACTCGGCGGGCGGCGTGTGCAGCGCCGTGGTGCTGGCGCCCGATGCGGTTCTCACGGCAGGCCATTGCGCCGCCGGGCCCCATGCCCTGCGGGTGCATTACCGCGGCACGGACGGATCGCCCGTCCTCGTCGAGGTGGCGGCGCGCGCGATCCATCCGGGCTACGATGCGGGCGCCGTCGCCAAGCGGCGTCGCTCGGTCGACCTCGCGCTGCTGCGCCCGTCCGAGCCCCTCCCCGCCCGCTTCGCCCCGGCCGATCTCGGCGCAGGCGAGGCGCGGACGGGCGAGACCTTGACCCTCTCGGGCTATGGAGCGTCGAAGCCCGGCGATCCGCGCTCGACCGGCACCTTCCGCAGCGTGGCAATCCCGGTGGTCGAGCCCTACGGCCCGAGCAAGCTGTTGGTCTGGATGCAGGGCGCCCGGGGGGCTGGGGCCTGCCAGGGGGATTCCGGCGGGCCCGTGGCGGGTGCGGACGGCGCGGTCCTCGCGATCACGGCCTGGATCGGCGGGAGCTGCGGCGGCCTGACCCAGGCGGTGCGTGTCGCCCCGCACCGGGACTGGATCGATAGGACATTAAGTACTTGGAACGTCTCGGCCCATTGGCAGCCCTGAGATGTCCAGAAGCAATCGGTCGATTCATTGAGTATTGCGGAACTTGAGCTTGGCCGACCGGTTTGTCCGGTCTACCGTCGTCTGGGCTCGGTTCGCGTTGCGTCACCTTGGCCATATCCGGAGTCCCCGATGCCTGCCCGTTTGCCCCGCACGACCGGACCGCGCAGGATGAGCCTCCGTCTCGCCGCCGGTTTGACGGCCTTCGCCGGCCTGTTCGGAGCCATGCCCGCCGCGCAGGCCGTGATCCAGGGCGAGGTCGCCCGTGATCCGAACGGCACCCGCACCTTCGTGGTGCGCGTCGAGAGCACGGATGGCGAGATCTGCTCCGGCACGCTCATTGGCCCGGACCTCGTCCTCACCGCCGCCCATTGCGTCATGCGCCCGGCGGGCTACCGCGTGGTCAGCGTCGATCGCGCCTTCCGGCAGCACCGCGTCAACGTCATCGCCGCGACGATGCATCCCGATTTCGTGCCCGGCACGACGCCGGAGGACCAGCCGGGGGTCGACCTCGCGCTCCTCAAGCTCTCCCAACCCCTCGGGGCCGACTATCTCCCCCTCGATCCGCGCAGCGCCGGGTCCATCGGCACGGGCGACACGGTGGAGATCGCTGGCTACGGTGTGGTGGCCGAGAATCGTCGCGGCAGCGCGCGGGTGCTGCGTCAGGCGGCCCTCGTCTCCATCGGCTCCCTTCAGGTCGCCAACCGCGTCACCGTGGTGACGGATCGCCGTCGCCTCGCCGAGACGGCGGGCGCGGGCGCCTGCCTCGGGGATTCCGGTGGGCCGATCCTGACCGGCGGACCGGGCGCTTATCGGATCGCCGGGGTGGTGAGTTGGTCGAGCGGCGCCATCCAGCAGGGCGCCCGGCGCACCGCCTGCGGCGGCTTCACCGCCGTGACGCCCGTGGCCGAGCATGCGGGCTGGATCGCCTCGCGGTCGGCCGAGCTAGCGCAGGTCCAGCCCGGCACCGAGATGCCCCGCCGTCACCGCGGCGACTGGATGGCCCGCCCCGGCCGGCGCTGAGACGCACCGGCCGTGACGCTGAGAGCCGTGCTTGCTTTCGCCGAACCGGCTTCCACTTCGGCGGCAAGCACTCGAGCAATCAGGCGAACTTCAAGAGCTTGATCGCCTCGAAGTCCTGCACCCCGCCGCCGACGCGCTTCGTGGTGTAGAACAGCACGTAAGTCCTGTTTGGTTTGGCACTAACAACTCAGGGGGTGCGTCGGTTTAGCGCACCCCGCATGCTCGGGGCCTGCGACTGTGCATGAGTGCACTTTAGGAGCCAGCGAGGAGTTGACCAGCGCGTACCTCCCCAAAAGCCACCACAAAGCCAGCCATGAGTTCTGCGAATAGCGGCTCTGCGTGGTCGAGATAGGTAGCGTCGCGGAAAATATTCTGCTTGCGCGTGGTCTGCTGCGCTAGCACCTGCTCGATGGTGTCAGCTTCCGCATCTGTGGCCCGTACCCAGATGTCCTTCTTGTAGGTGATCACCGGCACGACCGGCGCGGGCAGGTCCACGATGTTGAGCGTGGTCTCATCGAAGCCCTTCTGCTCAAACAGGCGGTGGGGCTTGTCGATGGTTGGGTCTACTCCCCGGATCACGATGATGCGCTCCTTGCCCACGGGCATCTGCTGCACGAGGGTGGCGCGAAGCACGCACTGGATTACAGCGCCCCTGTCGTCGGACAGCACCGTAGCCAGCACGTCGTTAGCGTCGAAGGCATCCGCTTTGTGCGCCCAATTCTCGTACCAGTCCAAGCCATCCGAGGTGCGCTGCATGAACAGCGCATCGCCGGGAGCAAGTTCGGGCCTTGTATCAGGGGTGTAAAAATCGAAATCACCTAGAATTTCAATGCTGGTGTAATCGCTCATTCAAATACCTCAAACATAACCGCAGGCATACCAGTTGCCGTTGCTGTCGCTCATCTGCAATTGGCGACCGCGACCGCCGGTGGCGTACCCGCTACCGTTGTTGCTCTGTAGGCCGGTGATCACACCGCCGCCCCAGGGCTCAGCCATGTTGGTTCCGTAGTTGCCGCAGTTGAGTTCGCCCACGTATGCCAGTCGGGCACTCTTGTTGTTGATGCGGTTGGTTGCAGTGTTCAGTCGGTCGTTGGCGAAGTCCGCGCAGCGCTGTTCAATACGCCCGTTGATGTCGCCAATCTGCTTCGTCCAGACAGACCCGTCCGTCCCGATGGACATATAGGCGTCGCCATTATCGAGGTTGATGTAGTAGAGGCGGTTGTCCTCGCGTAGCTGCCAGGCCGAACGAAGCCTACCGCCCCAGAGGAACGTGACGTTCGGGTATTCCTTGGAGATGACGAGGTCGCCACTCATCGTGTCGCCGGTCTTCTGCACGGCGTTTCGCGACCATGCAGCCGCCCGGTCCTCGATGCGGGTGTTCAGGTCGCCAATTTGTGCGGTCCAAACCTCGCCGCTCGTACCAATCGTGACCTTAGCGCCGTTCACGTACTCGATGTTGAAGCGGTTATCGCTCGGGCTGTGCTTGAGGCGCCAAGTGAAATCGCCGTGCCCATAAGGGACGTGGCAGAAGTCCATATAGGCGAAGCCGCCCCCGTCCCGGTTCGTCAACTGAACGAACGGGTAGTTCATGTCGATGTAGAGGCCGCCAGACATCGTGTCGCCAGTCTTGGCAACGCGCTCGTTTGAGCGAGCAATGGCAAAGTCGCTGGCACGGTTTTCGATACGGCTGTTCAGGTCGCCCAACTGGGATGTCCAGAACTGACCGGCATCATTCACGCGAGCCTTCCATGCTCCATCGCTGCCGAGGAAGCCAATCCATCCGCTGTTGTTGTGCAGCGAACGATCGCCCTCGTCGCTGTCGGTCATGATGATCTGCGAAGAAGGCTGACCGCGACCCACGATGAAGCGACCGCTGGTGCTCAAATCACCATTAAAGATGCCACCTGCCGCTGCCGTGAAATTACCGGCTGGATCAATGCTGCTGTAGCGATAAGCGCCGGGCGCACCAGTGCGTACCACGAAGTTGTTGGAGCCGGTGTCGGTGTAAACGTAGGTGTTACTGCCACCGGCATTGAGGCCAACACCGCCGAAGTTCACAACCGCGTTGAGATCGGCTTTGGTGCCAGGGTTGAAGTTACCGGGATGCCAGACGTCAGTACCGTTCACGCGCGGCGCAGCCTTGGTGTCCCATCGACCTGCACGGGCATCGTAAAAGCCGTTGATCGAGCCATCGTAAGTGCTCAGGCCAAGGCCATTCCACAGCAGCATGCGCACGTTGTGGGTGGCATACGTGGCAGCATCACCGTTGCCTGCCTGGAACTGGTTCGTGCCGGTGCCAGCGAGAGTGAGAGTGCCGACCATGTTGAGGATAGGCGCGCTAACAGCACCCGAGAATGCAGCGCCAGCTAGATCAGCCTTGAGCGCGGGATTGAAATTGCCGGTTGTCCAAATGGTACCGGGAGCACTGCCACTGAGAGTGAAGTCCTGGCTAGCACCATCGCTGGGACGCACCTGACGGAACAGCCAGTCATTGCCTCCACCAGCGTTCTTGGTGCTGTAAATCTTCTTCTGACGGAACGAGGTTGCGGGTGCGCTGGTGTCTTCCAGGGCCAGCACGCTATCGCTGGCCTTTTGGATGCTAACGTCGTCGGTGAAGTAGCGCGTGCCCACGGGCTGGTGCAGGAAGTTGTTGCCCGATACCACCACGCTAACAACCTGACCCTGCACGATCTCGTTCGCTGCCATTGCGCTGCCATCAGCGCGCAACAGAGGTCGAGTACCAAGGCCGTTGATGTTGAGCGTAGGCGCGGCTGTGTTGGTGAAGTTGGCAAAGAAGCGGTAGATTTCGCCGGTCACATAGCCTTCGGGCGGCTGAGAATACGTGAGCACGTAAGCGTTGGCGCTGCCCGTGCTGCTCACCATGACGTTGCTTCGATCAAACGAGCGTTTCACCGCTCCCATGAGAGCGCGAACCACACCACCAACCTGACTGGGCAGAATGCCACTGGGGAAGCCGTTGGGGCTGGGCTGGGTATTGCTGCTGTCGGCTTCACTCCAACTGGAGTTAGTTAGGTCTGCCATTCATCACCACTTTTCTTATTGTTGGAGGCTCCGCTATTTATCGCTGGGCCTCATAATCGTTCACTTGCGCTTGTTGTCCTTGACGTTGGCGTTCTCAATCTTGCGGGCTAACTCAGTCACGCTCTCGCGGAATGCAGCCGGCACACCGGGCGAAGCTGCGTATTCCAAGAGGTCCGCAACGGTCTTCTGCACACCACCGCGCTGAACCTGAGCGCGAGGCAGGTTGGCGATAGCTGCAACAACCCTCGGGCTCGTTAGCAGGATGTCTGCGCCCTTGGTGGCAGCGATAGTGCTGGCGCCAGTTGCGATGTTGCCCAGTGCCAGCGCGGCTTTACCCGTGGCTGCTGCACCACCGATTGCACCGATGCCAGCCAGACCGGCCTTTACGGTTTCGAGGTTGCTGGTGTTGCTGCCGTTCACGCTCTTGCCATAGCGCTTCATCTGCGCGGCGATGCGAGCCAGTCGGTCGAGATCGGCGCGGTATGCCTCGTTGGCTGTGCCATCGAACAGCGCGGCCTTGGCTTCCGCGCTCATGGTGTTCCAGCCCTTGAGGAAGGCGCTGGCCGAGAAGCCATCGCTGGTGGTGCCCATGCGCTGCACGGCAGCGGCAGTGAACTGGTCCCATGCTTCGCTGCCCTGCTCCTCCACGATCTGCCTGCGGGCAGCCGCGATCTTGTTGCCGCCCTTGTCGCTGCCGGTGAGCAGGTTGCCCAGTACGTTCTCTTCCACCTTGGCCGATAGGATGGGTGCAAGGTTCTCTCGTACGTTGGTGGGCGAGCCTTTGGCCATGCCAGCGCGGTAAGCGGCATCAGCCTCCTGCCATGCCGCACGAGCACCGTTGCCAGCTGCATCAGCGGTTGCGCCCATCTCTGCGGTGAGCGCGTCGTACATGCGGCCCAAATAGCCCTGCTCGGCAGCGTTGGTGCTGGCGCGCTGCAATCGACCAACCTGGGTGCGGGCCTCTTTGATGCTGTCGAAGGTGCTGCCGTTCACTACGTCTTCGCCCAACGCACGCACTCGACGCATGGCGCTGGCCAGTTCGGCTCCGTGGGTCTCACGGCCAAACGAGGTGATGTTGCTGCTCTCGTTGGCCAACGCGCGGCCGAGGTTGGCAATGTGGCTGCCTTGAACCGGGGTATTGCCGGTGAGCGCGCTGACATTGCCATACTGCTGATCGGCAGCATCGAAGAAACGCTGTTCAGCTTCGCCCGCTGCCTGCTTGAGGGTGTTGCCCACTTCCTGGGTGGTGCCGGGCATAGCGGTGGGATTGGTGCTGCTTGCGATGCCGCTCACGATGCGGTCGTTCTCAGCAGCCATCCTGGCCGCAGCATCCTCACCGGCCTTGGTAACTCGACTGCCCAACACCGGCACAGCACTCACAGCGCGTTCTAGGTACTGGGTGGGAGCGTTGGCTGTGGCCATGCCCACGGTGGGCTCAAGGCCAATCGCCCGCATATCAGTGACGGCATCTGTGGTAGCCTGCTTGCCGAACCCAAGAGTGCCACCGGCTGCGCCAAGGCCCTTGGCAACCAGTCGGCCTGCACCTTCACCGGCTGCGTTCGCTGCTGCCGTGATAGCTGCGTCCTGAACCTGCTCGCCCGTGGTGCGGCTGTCCGTGTTGCCGTAGTACCAGTTGATGCCGCGCTGCGCGGCTTCGCGGGCCGCCGTACCGCCGGTTGCCGCTCCTGCCAGTGCACCCGGCAGGTTGCCGATGGCACCACCACCAGCCGCACCCGCTGCACCGCCGATCATCTCAGCGAGCATGGGAGCGGCACCAGCGATGTCACCCAGCGAGGGGATCCAGCCCTTGTTGTTGTACTTCTGCCATTCGCCCTTGTCGTTTTGGTAGATGAAGTTGTCGCCGTCGTACGTTTGCGCGGTTGGGTAGTGCTTGCGCAGGGCGGTCAACTGATCCTCGTACTTGGGCAGCGCATCCACCTCAAAGCGGATGTTGGCTGGTGCCTCAGCCGTGTCATTGAACTTGTACTCGGCATTGGCCGAGGGCGTAGCTGTGTTTTGCTGGCCTGCGATGATCACCGAGGGAGTTGCAAAGCCCGCATAGGGGTTCCTGCTTTCACTCTGAGTTAGAGCCGGTTGCTGCGGTGCTGCCTGTGCCGTGGGCGTGGCAATGCCCGCGTAGGGATTGCCCGTGCTGCCGGGGGTGCTGCCGATCACACCAGCCGTCTGCACAGGGGCAGCAGCAGGAGCGGCTTGCACGGGGGTGGCAGGAGCCGCAGGCACAGCCGGGGTGGCACCGCTGAGAACACGAGCCGTCAGAGCATCAGCCTGTGCGCGGTCGGCAGATGCCAACTGTGCGCTGGGCTGGGTGGGTTCGGTGCTGCTGGGACCGCCGAGGGCGATCATGCCAGCGAGCGGGCTGGGTCCGAGATCGAAGCTGCTGTTGGCTACGATGTCGCGAGTGCTTGAATTTCCACCGCGGCCACCACGAGTGGCGGGCTCAGCGGGTGCAGCCGGGACTTGGCTGCTGATAGCTGCCATCTGTTCCGGGCTCATCGCTCCGATCTGACCGGCGAAGCGGATGCCATCACCCAATCGAGCACGGGCAACCGCGCCAGCGTTGGCGGGAACCTCGTACTGTCGGGTCCAGATGTCGTTGCCCGCCCGCACGTCGTCACCAGCGGCCAGCAGCGCCTTGAGAACGTGCCTATGGCTGCCGTTGAGTTCGTTGCCGATGTGAGCCACCTGAGCGCGGGGATCGGTCCACGATGTTCCCATCTCCTGCGCCGTGCGACGCAGGGCCGTTGCTCGACCCTGGTTCCACTGGCCCATACCGATGCTGTCGGAGCCATCGCGACCATCACCGGGGTTGAGAGCGGCGGGGTTCAACTTCTCTCCGCTCTCGCCAATCATCGAACCCACCGCACCAGCAGCAGCGCCCGGCGAAATGCCCAGTTCAAGGAACTTGTTATAGAGTAGCAGTGCGTTGGGGCTGATGCTGTTCGCCATTCTTAGCGTGGCCTTTCAGTGTTTTTCTTATAGTTAGTTCACGGTGTAGGTTACACCGTCTGTTCCCCGGAACTGGTCGCCCTTCTTGAGAGAGCGCAACTTGGGATCGTTGGGGGCGAACGTGGGCAGGCTGGGAGCACCACCACCCAGCGCGGGAGGTGTTGCCGGTGCAGCACCACCACCGAGGGCGGGAGCACGAGCAGCGGCCTCCTGAGCGGCCTTCTCAGCCGCCAGTTCCTGCGGGCTCTTCCAAGCCCCGTGCAGTTCGGAGATATCCGGGATCACCATGGTGGGATCGATGCCACCAATCTTGCCCGCGAGCGCACGCTGGTTGTCGCGCTGCTTCTCGTATGTCTGGCGCTGATCCTGATACTTGCTGTCCATGTTCTTGAGGATCTTGATCTTGTTGTCCTCGCTCATGCCGCCGCCGTTGGCAGCCTGATTGATCGCCGCCACGAGGCTTTCAGGCATGCTCTGCGTCTTGGTGCTAAGCGAGTTGATTTCGTTCTGGCTCACAACCGAGCCGGGATCGTTCAACTTGTACCAGTCCAGCACCAGCTGCACCGTACCGAGGCCACTGTTGTCCTTGTAGGCGCGATCAAAGCCTGCGCGGATGTTGCTGGCAGCCAGGAACTTCTTGTTGTAGTCGCTCTGGTTCCAGCTGTTGTTCATGTCCTTGGCGCGGTCATCGAACGTCTTCTTATCGCCGCTAGCGTCCTTGGCAGCCTGCTCCTTGACGCGCAGATTGCTCTCGTAATCCGCCATGGTCATCTTGCCGGGCATTTCGCCTGCGCTCTTGCCAGCAGCCTCAGCCTGCGCGACCTGACCCTTGCCAGCGGCATAGCCGGGCACGGCACTCAGGGTGCCATCGGGCATGAGAACCTGACCGTTGTTGAAGGCATGCTTCTCCAAGGCCATGGCCTGATCGCTGTAACTCTGCGCTGCGGTGTCGTAGCCAGCCGCGCGAGCCTGACGGGCCTGCTCGTTCAACTGCTTGATGCGGGCCATGAGCACAGTGCCGGTGTCCATGGGCGCGCCCGATACGGCGGGAGCCGCAGAAGCCCCAGCAGGGGCGTTGGGCGCGGCAGGGGCACCAGGGGCAGCAACGGGCGGCTTCGCCCCTGCTGGGGCAGCCTGGGCGTTTCCTGGCTGCACGCCGGGCGGTAGGATCGGAAGCGGCTGACCGGTGGGCGCAGGAGCCTGACCCGGAACAGCAGGTGCGCCAGGAGCAGGCTGACCCGGAGCAGGAGCACCGGGGGTGGTGTTGATCACACCGTTGCCGGTTCCCAGCGGATTGGGCACGCCGTTAAACTGCGCACGAGCAGCAGCCTGAGCCTGCAACTGAGCCGCCTGTACGCCGTGCAGCGAGGTGTTGGCCTGTAGGTTGCCGATTTGGGCACGGGTGTAGGCGCGCTTAAGAGCGTCGTCCGCGCTGCCGCTGTAACTCTTGCCGAAAGCGCTCATGCCGTCGCCCAGCGCACCCAGCATGTTGTTGGGGGTGTAGCTGGGGCCACCTGCCTTCATCATGCTACCGCCGAGCGCGATGAGGCCCTGACCCAAGCGAGCACGCTTCTCCGGGTCATTGAGGCCGAGCATACTGAGGAAGCCACCACCGGCATCCGGCGATGCCGGGGCTGCGCCAGTACCGGGGGCAGCACCAGCGCCGCCACCCAAACCGAGAATGTCCAAAAGTCCCATGGATTGCTCCCCTTACTTCGCGAGCAATCCGAGAGCGGACGTTGCCAGTCCCATGCCCTGTGCTGCGGTGTTCGTGTAAATCGGCTTTGTCTGCGTGCCAGTGGTGCTGTTGTATCCGCCACCAGTGAGGATGTTGGCCTCGTTGAGGAGACCAGTCCAAACCGCGTTCTGCTGCCCGTTCCACTTGTTGATGTCGTCCTGCAAGAAGGCGCCCTGGCGTGCCTGATCTGCCTGACCCTTGGCCAATAGTGCCTGTGCATCCGCATAATCGTTCTGGCGGATGGCACCGGCCATACCCGCTGCCTGCAACTGCTGACCTGCCTGCGCGTTCTGCGCGGCGGTCTGGCCGTTGGCGGCGTTCAACTGCAAGTTGGCATTGCTCAGCTGATTGGCGTAGTCCTGATTGGCCAAGTTGGCACCAGTGTTCATCGCGTTGACGCGGTTGGTGGTGTCGTACTTGTACAGATCGCTCAGCGAGTTCAGGTAGTTGAGATTGCTAGTCTGCTGCGCAACACTCTGGTTTCCCAACTGGTTAGCCGCGTTCAGGAACAGGCCACTGGTGGCATTGCTGAGGTTGCCCGCGTTGAGCAGCGCGTTGTTGTTGGTCTGCTGCTGCTGAGCGTCGATGCCAGCTACGTTCTGACTGGCCGAGATCATGTTCTTGGCAACGCTGTCCGCAGTGCTGCCCATGCCGGTGATAGCCGCAAGGCGCTGGCTCTGCTGCGTGTTGTCGATGTTCGCGGCGTTCTGGTTGGCTGCAATGGCGTTCTTGGTGGCGCTGTCCACGGTGCTTCCGAGGCCAGTGATCGCCGCAAGTCGCTGAGCCTGCTGCGCATTGCTGGTGCTGCTGAGGCTATTGAGCGAGTTTTGTAGGTTGCCGATGTCGCTGTTATAGAGCGCGCCGATTGCGTTCTGCGCGTTCAATTGGTTGCTGCGTTCGTTCGCGTAGTTCGCACTCATCATGTTGCCAGCATTGGTGGCCATGGCATTTGCCGTGGTCTTTTCCGCGCTGTTGCGCAGGCTGGCGTATGCACCCGAGCCCAAGCGGCCAGCCGCTGCCATGGTGCTGTCGATGCCAGGAGCGATGCTGTTGTTGAACTGATCAACAGTGCTCTGGTTGGCGTTCTTAATTGCCTGATCGATGTAGGGATTGCTGTTGAGGTAGTCGCCATTGGCGGTCTTGCCCAACAGGCTAGCCGCAGGATTGCTGTTGCTGCCGAGGTACTGGCTAAGAGCGGTCTGACCGCCCATAGCTGCGTTGGTGTAACCGGCTTGACTGCCGAACAGGAACGAGGCCGGGTTGAACCCCGCTGTCTGGCTCAGGGCATTGGCCTGCGCGCCAGCGCTGTTGGTGTAACCGGTCTGGGCCGCATAGGCTGCCTGGGCAGGGTTGCTGCTGGCATTGGCCGCTGCCTGCTGCGCGAGAGGCATCCCGGCGTTACTGCCAGTCATGCCGTTCTGCATCAGTGCATTACCGGCATCGTTGTTGATGGTGCCTGCGGCTGCGCTGGTGGCTGCAACGCCAGGGTTCTGCCACTGCGCACCCTGAGTAAGCGCGCTGGTGCCGAGGAAGCCGTTGGCTAGAGCGCCGTTCGCTACACCGTTCACCATGCCCGTGTAGGGGTTGGCCGTGGGGTTTAGGCCCTGCTGCAAGCCCTGATAGGTGTTGGTGGGTGTTGGGCTGTAGGCAGCGCCAGTGAGAACGTTATTCGTCGCGTTGCTGGCGTTGCCCAGTAGGGGCGAGCCAGCACGGGCAGTGGCCTCCATGCTCGCATAAGCGTCCTGGGTGGGCTTGCTCCAATCGATCACCGTGCTGTTGGGATACGGCGAAGGGCTACCGTTCTTGCGGGCCTGATCGGCTGCCGCATAAACGTCGAGCAAGTAGGGCTGAGCGCCGTACCACGGTTCAGTCTTTTGGGTGGTGGTTGTGGTTTCGGTCTTTGGACTGCTTCCCATTGCTTCTCACAATCTCTTAATCAAATTTGTCGTCGAATAGGCGTATCCAAGCGTGCGCAATTCACGCTCCCAGCCGCGACGACCGCTCAAAACAATTGAAGTGCAGCCCTGCGAGCGAGCCCAGTCTTCAACAACGGGTCCAGCTACGTGCTCGATCTCCCGGAGATCGCCACCAGCGAGAAAGATGAAAAGCGTTCGGGTGTGCTCGTTGGCGTCGATCTGCGTGACGCCAGCGGCGTTGGCCGTGCGCCACAGTTGGTAATCGCCCTTGAGCAGGCCGCGAAGCAAAGTATCCTCTCGGATGCGTCCATCACCGTGGGCTAGCGCCGCCAGCAACCAGGCGCGGCAATGGGTGTATTCGGTTACGATGGTGGCAAGATCACTGCTGCAAAACTTAACGTTCAAACCGCCACCACATAACGAAAGGTTCTATCGGTCTGTGTGAGGTTGCGATGGGTGATCGTAAATGTGCCAGCGTTGTAGGCGCTCACGTAGCAAGCGCCGCTGGCCATCTCTGCCGCCGCAGTTGCGGTCTTGGCGCAAAGGCTCACAGCAGCATCGAACCCGGCTTGCAACACAGTCACCACGGTTGAGGTGGTGTTGGCAGCTAGGGTGACTTCGCCCTTGATATTCGTTTTGCGCTCCAGGCGATTGCACTGGTCAATCACCTGCTTGAGCGTTCCATCACTTCGTGTACTCATGCGTTTATTTATCTGGAACCAGTGGGAACCGCGTCGATTTCCACGCCCATTGCCTGGGTCCAGTTTCCCGAGAGGGTAATGCGGTATCGGTGATAGCGAGCATCACTGCGCAGGGGGCACCAGCCATTCACGTTGATGGGGCTGGCCGCGCCGTAGTTGGTGTTCTGCTGCGGAGTGACTTTGCCGCTTACCTGCACGCTGACATCGCCACTGCCGTGAACCTTTGGCGAAGCTGCGCGGACGAGAGCCCTGTCGCCCTTCACGTTCTGCATGATCTGAGCCAGCATTTGACCCGTGGGGTATTCGCCGGTCTCGATGGTGGCTGGCATGTTGGCACCGGAGAAGGAGTAGATCACTCCTGCCTCGTCCATTCCGGCCAGGAAGGCTCGACCGCCGCTCCACACCGGGCTGTCCAGCGAGGCCGGCACGTCATTGAGGCTGCCGTACTTGTCCAGCGCAGCTAGGGTGGTGGGCAGGCTGAGCGTGTTGAACAGGAACGTGGGCTTGGTGGTGGCTGTGCTCCATGCGCCAGTGTCGTAGTTGAAGACGAGAACCTGATCCGGCTTGAGGTCGTAGCTGTCCACGCTGGCGTACATCCAGACGACAAGTTTGTTCAGGGGATCGATACTCACGGTCATACGGTCAAAGCCTGCCTGATTGGCGTTGGCCTTGAACCACTGATCTACCTTGCCTTTGCCGATGGCGTTGAGACGGTCATCCTGCAACATGTAGAAGCCGTCTTCTCCGTAGAAGAAGATTTTGCCATCAGCGGCGATAACGCTCTGCGGAATGGCACAGCCCTTGTTCTGATAGATGCACTTGAACTCAAAGATCGCAGGGGAGCCCACGTAGATCATTTTCACGATCTGCGTCTTGAGCAGCACGGTGCCTTCTTCACCGCCCACAACCGCCTGCACGGGGCCGCCGCCTAGGATGTCCTGAAAGTCGGCCTGCGTGGTGGCGCTGAAGTTCCAATCCGCCGGGTTGCCGATGGCGCTCCATCGCACACGGTATGGAACTGCACCGTCGAAGGCATCGAAGGTGTTCCCCACGAGCACGAAGTCGCGCAGCGTGGTGATGTATCGGGCCTTTACCAGCGTGGTAAGGTCGCCAAACTTCGTTCCCTTGGTGGTGTCGATGAACTGGGGGCTGTCGCTGTAGTTGGTGCCGATCACGAGGCCGTAAGCCTCTGTGAAGCGCCATCCCTCGATGTCAGCCGTGGTGTATCCAGCAGCCCTGCCGATGTCGGTCCAGTTGGAAGTGCCGGGGTCCTGCGTGAACAGTTTGCGCTGGGTAGCTGTGTAGACGTGGGCGTTGCCGAGGTTGTCGCGCAGCGAGATAGCCGCATAGGGGCGGCTGGGCAGGCAGGTGGGCGCATACTGAGTGGCACTGGGAAACGGCTTGTAGAAGGGGCCGCTGCCGGGGATCACGTTCTGAGCGCGTGTGATGCCTGGATTGTTGAGCGCTGGCTGATCGGGAAGCCACTCCGCGAACGGCACATTGAGGCTCATGTGAACCTCCGTGTCTGCAAGGTGCTGCCGCTGAACGAGCCCTTGGCGTGATCCGCAGCGAGATTGGCCAGAGCCGTGGCGAACAGTTGGCTGTAGGCAGCCGCCTTGTCCTGATCCTGCGCCCAGATCGCGTACTCAAGCAGCACGCCGTAGAGGTACACATCGGGGAACGCGGTGAGCAGCCAGTTGGTCTGGTTGGCATCAGTGAGCGCGGGAACGCGGCTGTAATAGACGAGCGCAACCGTGGCATCCTTGGCCGGTCGGCTCTGCAACCGGATGGTATTGCCCACGATGGCATACTGGTTGGTGAGCCCGGGATCAGCGTTCAAGCTGTCGATGCTCGCAAGAGTGAGCGGCTGGTGATTGATCTTGATGCTGCGGCCTTCTTTGAAGTCCACGGGAAGCGGGAACGAGGCCGAGCCCGCTGCAACCGCGATGTCCACGTACTTCTCGGATAGGCGATGCTTGATCACGCTGGCGAACTTGGTTTCAGCCAGTGCGATCAGCACGTTGAGCGGCAGATCACTGCGGGTGGTATAATCGACTACAGCCGACTTGAGTTCGTTCACATTCGCCAGCGCCATCGTTACACCTTGAGATTGTTGGTGCGGATGTGCTGGAAGTCGCCGTCATTCAGTCGGCGCTTGAATGCTGCATCGTCATCGAGGATGCCTTGCTTGTGCCAGTCCCAGTACATACCCGTGGGGATGCTGGCCACTTTCACCATGTCGCCCAGTGCGCTGGTCTTGCTGAAATCTACCTGTGCGCTCTTGTTGGCATCGAGCAGGGCATCAACCTTCCACTCGGTTTCGATGATGAGGTGTTCGCCGTTACGGATGAACCAAACACGCTTGTCGGGAGTGTCCTCCCAAAGAATTCTCTCGCCCACGACGACCTCAAAATTTTTAAGAATTAAATGTTTTGCGCCCCAAACGAGCGCGAACATGTTTGTTCAAACAAACAAGTGAGGGGGTGGCTGAGCCACCCCCTCAACCCAATTAAGAGGCCTTCACGTCGGCAATCTTGGCGTTGCCGAGTTCGTTCTTGCTCTCAAGGGTCCACTCAGCCAGCAGTGCCACGCGGTCAGCGTCGCTGGTCTTCGCCAGCTTCTCAGTGGTGAAGTTACGAGCAACAGCCACGGCCCACAGAGAGGGATCGAACAGGATTACGGTGCTGGTGCGCATGTAGCGGTGGGGGATGATCTCGTGACGACCGAAGTCGCTCACGTATACGTCCACACCAGCGGTCAGCTGCTGGTCCTTGCTGAGGGTGTACTTGGTAGCACCACCAGTGAAGCCCGAGATGGCCTGCTTGAGAGCGGGGCCAACGATGACCTTCTTGACGTCGCCGCCGTTGGTCCATGCCTTCTGGATCACGCCCTTAAAGGTGGCCTCATCGAGAACACGCTGGGTGCCATCGGTGGGGGCAGCTACAGTGCCGCCAGTGAAACCAGGGGTAGCACCGCCGGTACCAGCGCTGACGTTGGTGGCAATCCACGATTCCATACCTGCGCTGCGACGAGCCACACCAGCACCACCAGCGTTGCTGGCGCTGTTGCCCACGATGGCAGCCTCGATGTCCTTGCGCAGTTCAACACCGGCCTTGCCCACCTGACGGCCAAACTCGTTGTTGCTGCCCACGGTCTTCACGGCCTGGAGGGTACCGGAGACGTTGATCACCTTGGTGCTGATCTGGGTGTAGTTGCCCAGACGAACCGGCGATGTGAGCGCGCTGTCAACGAAGTCTGCGCCTTCTGCGGCAGCGTTGCTGGCGTTGGGAGCGTTCAGGGTCTCCGTGAAGAACTCGTGACGGGTGTTGGTCGCCTTGGTCTTGGCGATCATGCTGTACACCGGGGTTTCTTCTGGTGTGATGTTGTTGATCACGCTGCCGATATCCTCAGCGACGTGTACCTGGGTGTTAGTAACGAGAGTGGCCATTTGCTGGCTCCTTATTATTGGGCTCTCTACGTCTTGTGTTAGAGTAGCCTGCCTAGGATGCTTGCAGCATCATCGATGCTGCCGGTTCGTTTGAGACGCGCCATCTGATCCTTGTGGCTGCTGTGTGCGAGCGTGGCTTTGGCAGTGGTGACACCGGGCTTTGCCAGCGGAGGCTTGCTTGCCACTGCCTGGATGGCCTTGGGCTCCTGTGCCTTCATGCGGCGATAACGCATTGCATCGTACATGAGGCTGAAAAGCCTTGCGTCAGTCACGCTCTGCAACAGTTCTTCGGGCAATCCCACCTCGTTAGTGGCGAAATTGACCAATTCTGCGCTGGCCTTGCTGACCTTGCCATCTTCAGTTCGGGCAAACTCCGGGTGCAACTGCACCAAGTTTGTATATGCCTCTGCCTGTGCCTGAGCGATTTGCGACTGACGCAGTGTGTTAGTTGCCTGCTCCTGCTGTGCTCGCAACTGCCTGACCGCGTTGAGATCAGTGATGCGCTTGTTCCACTGTTCCCTCTCGACTGCGTACTGAGCCGGGTTGTCCTCGGCTAGCTGCATCCAATTGGGCTCTTGTGGGAAGTGATCCACCAAACTTTGCTCAATACGAGCAAGGTGATTGGTGTACTGCGCAGTGAGTTCGTTACGAACTTGACTTTCGGCGTGCTGGCGCTGTGTTGCCAGTTCCTGGGTCTTGCGCGTGTAGTCCGACTGGCGAAGGTAGCCGCTCTTGAGGTCCTTGACCTTGATGCGCTCTCCATTCACCTCAACCTCGGTGTCCTCGCTGATGGCGGGGGCTTCGGTTGCTTCGGGCTCTGCATCCTCGGTGGGCTGCTCTACCTCGTCGGTATCCGTCTCCGGGTGTACCTCGGTGGTGTCTGCATCCTCGTGGGACGGTACTTCAGCCTCAACGGCCGGGGTTTCAGCATCACGGGGCTCGTCGTTACCGAAAAGTGCTGTGATCTGGCTTGCTGCGTCGTGCAGCGAAAGACTTGCAGTTCCCTGTTCGGGATTGTTGCTGTCTGACATCGATTGCCTCGATTGTTGTTTCTTGTCGTTCTATTTAGTGGGTGAGCCCCAGGAAGCCGCGTTTGCGGGCCTCGACTAGGGTTTCCAGTGCTCGCTTGTCGATTTCGCCGCTGGCAATGGTGCGGCCTACAAACTCGTCCAGCTTCGCCAACAATCCCAGCATGAGGTAGATGCGCTCGCGTGTGGCGGTGTCGCCGGCTGCGGTCTTGGGGAACGCATCCATGAGCGCTTCGCGTACCTTTTCCCAAGGTTCACGGAAGGTGGGATCGTTGTGGTATTGCTTGTAAAGTTCTGCCCTGCGGATGTTGTCTTCCATGAGTACTCCTTACTGCGGGTTGGGGATCTGAGGCTGAGTGTTCTGCTTAGTGAGGATCTGTAGGCCCTTGAGTTGTGTCTCAACGCCCACTTCCTGCTTTCGCAGTTCCATCTCCGCTTGGAACTTGGCCCATTCCAGCTGCATCTTGGCTTGGAATTCCTCGCGCTGCATCTGCATCTCCGCGACATGCTGCTGCTGCTTGATCTGCATTTCCATCTGCATGCGCTGCATTTCGGCTTGAGCCTTTGCCTGCTCGGCCTGCGCCTTGGGATCGGGCTTCTCCGGCGGCTGCGCTCCACCCTGCTGCATCTTGGCTGGGTCGTTCCAGAAGCGCTCAGCGTTCTTGAAGCCGCTGTTCTCCGCGATCAGCGCCAGGGTGTTGTAGATTTTGCCCATGTCCGTGATGGGTGCGCCCGTCTGCATGGCGGTCATCTGCTGGCTTAGGATGTTGCTGAGCGAGGCCAGTTTCTGCGGCTTGTCGGTGATGCCGAAGGTGATGTTGGCCTTGATGTCGAGGTCGGGGTTCCACTGGTCGGTGCCGTAGGGAATCCAATTACCGCGCAGCTTCACCGTCATGGCCTGCGTGTCTTCCATGTGGCCGATCAGCAGGCTGGTCACGAGGCGGAACAGGTAGCGGTAGCCGGTCTCAGCGAACATGCGGGCGATCAACTCCACTCGGAGTTGGCTCATGGTCTGGCGCTGGCTGCTGGCGGTAGCCGTGGTGTTCTGCAGTTGGGTGGGGTCCACGCCCATGAGGTTGGGACCCACGCCAGTGCGGTGCTCGATGCTCTGGTTGAGCATGTCGATGACGCCGAACGCCTGACCGCCCACGAATGGGGTTGTAGCAAAGGAAAGGGCGTCCTTGTCCTTGACCCTGATGATGCTATCGGGACCGCTGTTGAGCAGGTCGTCGATGTTGACGCCCTCAACATCGGCGATGCGCTGCGGACGAAGCACCTGGGTGAGGTTGTCGTTGATGCCTCGCATGAACATGCTCTTGAGGCGCTGATCTTTGCCGACGAGATCGCCCGTGCTCATGCCATTGATGGTGTTGGGCATCATGTACGGCACGAAGGGAGCGAACGGAGCCAGTTCCACTTCCTCAGTGGCCAGCAGCACTGCACCGCTGGCCGGGCTGCCACCGATGGTGAGGCGCAGCAGTTCGCGCACGCCGTCGCCGTTGGCATCGAGGCGCATGAAAATCTCATAGAGGTCCACTTCGGCCTCTACGTCGTTGGTGCCGTCGCTGAAGCCCTGATCCTTGTTGCGCTCCAGCGCATAGCTGCTGGTGTCGCCACCGCTGGCCGGGATGCGGTTCACCTTGGCAGCGTCGTAGCCCATCTCCACCAGCTCAGCGCGTGGGAGGATGCGCTTGAAGCCCTGTAGGTCGGCTGCAATGCCGCCGGTCTGGTAGTCGAACTGGGCATCCTTGCTGACGAAGAAATCCTCCGGGGGAACCACGCTCATGCGCACGCGGCTGCGGGTGTGAGCCTCGCGCACCTTGAGGTCGCGCATCTCCATGCCCGGAATGTGCTCCATGCCCGGCAGCGGATAGGGCTCACCGGCCTCTAGGATTTCGTGATCCTCGCTGTTCTCCAACTCCACCGCATGGGTGTTGGGAACGCCTTGCAGCACCTGCGCGGGCTTCCAGCGCTTGTCCTTGTAGAACTCGGCAGTGACGATGCCGAGGCCGCCGATGAGGCCATTCTTGAGCCAGTCGTGCAGCACCAGGGCGTGGTTGTTCTCCTGGGTGACAACGAAGTTCACAACGTCCGTCTGCTGCTCAGCTAGCGCCTCGTCCTCGGGTCCGGTGGGGGAGAACTGAACAACCTTCTCCTGCCCATCGAACAGGGCCATGAGGTTGGCCAGCGTCCATTCCACGTTGTCGAAGGTGTCGCTGGTGACGTAGCGGCTGCGGCCTACGATCTGCTCGTCGCCCGCAAACTGGTCCCTGTTGTACAGTTCCAACCCAGAGAGACGCTTGGTCTCCAACGTGTTCTGAGTGTAATTCTGCGTATGCGGGAATGCAGTTGCTACGCGGCTGAGAATTTCTGTGTCGTTGAGCGGCTTTGCGTCAGCCTCTGCGGGCTTGGGAGCCTTGGTGTTTTCCTCTTCCATCAATGCCTTTCACGGGCAGTTTTCCTGCCTCTTGTTGGTTAGACGATGTTCCAGCCACGATTGATGGCGATGGGCTTGTTCCAGGCGTATTTACCGAATTGGGTACTCCTGGCATCGCTCGCGAACGTGAGGCACAGAGCATCCGCCAAGTCAGGGCTTTTGCGCCCGTTCTTGCGAATGTCCTTCTTGCTCTCGACCTTGTGCTTGAGGCCTACGAATTCGTACTTGGGCAGGCAAAGTTCGCTGATGAGCGCGCTGTGGTTGGGGATGCTCACGTTGCCGGTGGCAAACCAGTCGCGGCACTGAAACCATAGTTCGTCGCGCAGGCTCATGTACCTGTCGGGATCGCGAGGCTTGTGGGAGACGATCACCTCTTTGACCGGCAGGCCCATGGTGCGCAGCAGCCCGGCGATGCCGTGACCCACGCCGATGCCGTCCACGCAGATTTCCGTGGGCTGATCCGCCTTGGGGGTGCGATCGAATTCCTCGCGCACACGGGCGGCCAGCTGCTCGGGCAGCATGGTGCCATAGATGATGGGATCGCCCATCATGAGGTTATCGCGGCGCTTGATGAGGACGCTGCGGTCCTTGCCCGTGCCCGATGGGTCGAAGCCCCAAACCACCGGGAATTTGGGGGTGGGGATCACTGCGCGGTCGATGGCCTCGACCACGATGTCCCTGGGGATCACACCGTCTTCGTCTTCCAGCGGGAACTCACCCAGCCCCTTCACGCGGTACTCGTTGGTGCCCACACCGCCGAACGAGGCCACCATGGCAGCCATGTCTTCCGGGGTGATGTTGGGGTTATCAGTGATCTTGCCGTGAACCTTGGTCCACCCTTTGCTGATTTCCGGGTGCTCCCAAGTGTCGAAAAAGAAGCCGCTCGTCTTGGAGGGGTTGCTGATGATGCACAGTTTGGGATTGCGGTCGGTGAAGATATTCTTCAACTCCGCAAACACCGCATCCGGTACGCCCGTGGCTTCGTCCACGAACACGAAGTTGTTGATTTGGTGGATACCTCGCGCTGTCTCGATATTGTCCTTATTAGCTAGACGCGTTTCCGCAAATGCGCCTGTGGGGTTCTCCACGCGGTACATCTTGGTAGCTGTGTAGTCGATGTTGTCTTTGAGATACGGAGGCAACTTCGCGTAGAGGTTGCCCACTTCCTTCCAGATGCCGCTTTTGATCTGGTCCTCGCTGGGGCCAAAGATCGTCACCTGCACATCGTTATGCGTGAGCAGCGCCCAGTGGATCAGTACCGCCATCGAAAACGTCTTACCGAAGCCGATACCCCCTCGGAACGTAATGCGCTTATTCCGCTGGTAGGCTGTCACGAACTCCACCTGTTTGGGTGTGAGCGTGCTACCAAAGGCCTGTTTGGCAAAGAAGGGAATGTCGTTGCGGAACTGCTCTAGTAGCAGTACCAAATCGCTGTCAGATGCCATAGAATACCGAAGTTTTTACAACTTAAGTATTTATTGGTAGAGCGGTTATGTCGCGCTTTCGGGGCTTGGCTTGGTTCGAGGTTTGCTTGCAGTTAGGTCGTATCTGACGATAGGCGAGAATGGGGTAATCGTCATGAGCCAGATGCCAATCCACGATGTGGTTGAGTTCGTAACTCAACCGAGTTGTAGCCCCAGATCCTACACGAGTGCCGCTGAAGATTTTCGGTCGATGGGCGCACTCGCCATCGCGATAGTTTCCATGGCCATTTTGGTCGCCGCAATGTCAATCTGGATCGATCGTGAGATTGAACGACGCTGGGCCGATGCTCAATACAAATAAGTTATTTACAGCTTACTTCGCTGGCTTGTTTTGTAATTCGCCAATCGTACTCAGCGCTTCTTTGATGGCTCGCTCGATCTCGTCTTCCGTTTCCGTGATGGCCGAGCGGTTGAGCCAGTCCGCGCTTAGTGCTGCAATCGGAAGGCCCTGCGGGCTCACTTGTCCGCATGCGATCTTGAGGTCAGTGCCGTTCTTGTCGAAGCGGCTGCGCAGATAGGCTCCTCGAATGTCCTCGGGGTGCCATGTGCCGCACGCTCCGTCCCTGTCTCCCTCGGGAAACATGCGGATCTGCATCTCGCTGCTGAGGCTGGCTGGCATGCCCTGCGCGCCCGCGAGATCGTAGTCCACACCGGGTTTCGGGTACACGCACACAGCGCTGATGTAGCGCCACGGGATGGGGTTCTGCGGGGTGGGCTGGCTCTCGCCGCTGTAGCGGAAGTAGATGAGCCGATGCGCGCTTACGCGCTTGCCCACGGCCTCAACCACGTTGCAAACGGCATCCTCTTTGCGGATGTCCTTGCGGGCCTTGCTGGCCTGCTGCTCCAATCGGGTGCTCTCGCTAGGCGGTAGGTAGCTGAGCAGCGTGTCTCGGAACGCTTCGTTGCTGTAGCTTGCGTACCCAACCGCGCCCACGGCCAGGATGCTGGTGACGAGCAGCGCCGAGACAGGGCTGCGCTGGAACACGCCCACGATGCTGCCGAAGGCGTTGGCGATGCTGCCGGGGTCTTTGTACGTTGGGGTGCCGCTCTTGCGCTTGCGCTTGGGGCGAGGGGGAGCCTGCTCTTGATCGCAGGTGATGTCTTCTTCTTGCACCTGCGGGTCTCCCAGTTTGGTGTTGCCGCGTATTTATCTCTGGCCCTCCATCTTGGGCTTTCTCTCCGTCCATTCCGGCCTATCTGCGGATGTGCCGGGCTTGGATTGCCCCCTCACCAAGCCCAGCAGCCTGACGGCCTCGGCAGCCTGTGTCCTCGCGACTTGGGATGCCGAGGCCGACAGAAAGGAAAGGCCCGCACTAGGCGGGCCTCGAAGTGCGTTAGGAGCGTGCTAGGCGGGCTTCTTGGCCTTGCGGCTGCCCTGCATGCGTTCGCTGCGCGCCTTGCTGTTGGTGGCGATCTGAGCCTTGAGAGGGTCGCTAGCCTCGATCACCTGCCGGGCCATGCTCAGCCGCTCGATAACATCATCGAGGCTGTCGGCCCGGAACCACTGATGCTCCCCGAACTTCAGCCCTTCCCGGCCGATCTTGAGCCGGTAGCCGCTGCCATCGCGCTTGAACCAGGCCACGCGGGCATTGGTGTCCTTTCCGTCTTTGGCCTCCCGAGCCAGCGCAATCTGCCGGTCGATCTTGCGGAAGAACACTGCAACGGGATCGCGGTCCGTGATGGTGTTCTGAGCCGGGGCAGCGAAAGCGATGAACTGATCCATGAGAGACTTCGTAGCCATTGGGTTTCTCCAAGTGCGCCGTTTGCGCCACTCGTCCCGGCTACAGCCGTGTGCCACAGGATCAACCGAAGAAATGCCAGAGTGTGAGAAATCCGCTCAACCGCGCTGTTCCTGTTAAATACGTGACGGCCATCCACAGAGCAGGAGACACATGGCAATTTCAATCACATCGGGCACCAGCGTTTCTAGCGCGCCCAAGGGCATCACCATTCGCGTGCGCATCGCCAACGGACACAAGCCGCAGCTGGACAACATCATCGAGAGCAACCCCGGCATGAGCGCAGCCGCAGCAGCCCAGCAGTGGGTGGCTCAGCGCTACGGGAGTTGGATCACTGGCAACCTCGGCAGCAGCTTCGCATTCCTCAACGTGTGCCCGGCATCGTTCGATGTGAGGTTCGACCTGCGCTCGGATGCAGAGGCTTTCCAACGGGCCATTGGTGGCCAGGAGGTTGCCGATGGCGCGTAAGCAGAACGAGCCCGACGCATGCAAGGCCCGAGGCTTCCAGAAGGGTAGGAGCGGCAACCCCAAGGGCCGACCACCCATCATCCGCGAAGTGCAAGAGATGGCCAAGGAACTCACCCCGGCGCTGATCAGCAACCTCTTTGAGATCGCCACCAACGACAAGGCCAACGCCAGCGCGCGAGTGCAGGCCAGCGTGGCACTGCTGGATCGCGGCTGGGGCAGGCCCAAGCAGAGCGTGGACGTGAAAGTGGACCACAACGCCAGCGGACTGGCAGCGGCCATCGCGGCGGCTCAGGACCGCATGCGGGTGAATTCGATCCCACAGCAAGCCACGGACATCATCGAGGGCGAAATCATCGCAACTGAGCCGGTGGCCTCCAAGCCGGGTTCTCTCTAGCTTGGCAGCGCATCCACTGCGCAGGCCCCCGCATGCCCTACGACCTCACCCCGGAACAGTTGGTTGTAGAGCGTGAAGTGCGACTGGGTTTGCATGGGCATGAGTTTTACACGCTACTCGGCTATTTCACGCTGAACTTTTGTACCTGCGAAGCCATCATCACCCGCCTGTTGAGTTGGGTTCTCGACATGCAGGACGAAAACAAATTCGATCTGCTCGTGCGTGGCATGGATGCACGCACAAAATGCGAGCGGTTGAGACAAGCTGCACAGGTGTACTCGCCCATGGAAGCCAAGTTGGAAGCTCGCGTCCTCCACTATTTAACAGTGGTCATCCCCACCCGAAACAAACTCATGCACAGTTGGCCCCAGATGCACGGGGACAGCATCTACTTTACCACTGTGAGCCTTAGAGCACCCGGACTGGAATTTCTAAATCCTCATACCACGCGGCCCCTCGCGCCTCACATCGAGATCAACGAGTTCTTCCGACAAGGCATGTGGCTGGGAGAGTTTGCGGATGACCTGTTGAGGGCCAGCCAAAATTTCACCGATCACCGGCACCTGGGCATCATCGCGCCGCATTCCAGCTTGCCCCAGATCAACCAACCCAAGAAGAAGAAAGCAACCAAGCGTTAGCCCTGGCAGCTTGGCATGCAGCAGCGGTGACATCACGTTAAGTTGAGCCCGGCTAAGCCTCCCTCATACGGGAGAGCAAACATGGCTAGGCACGAGTATCGCGTTCAAGTCGAAGAGCGGCGCTTCTACGAGGAAGATCGCAAGGGCAACGATGTTCTGTGCAAGAACAACCGAGTTTTCTTCCACATCGACAATCCCATCCAACAGGATCACAAAGCCCGTATTCAACTGCGCAGCGAAGGCGCACGTTGGATGGGAGTGGATGTCACTCGACCCAAAAACATGGATGGCGCCAAGTACACCCTGCTGCTGGCCACTCTAGCGGCGGAAATCCAAGAATGGCTCACGCTTACGAATGCCCATCAGGACATTCAAGTGATGCTAAACTACAGCGTGTGTGGGGGAACCCTGTTGGATGTGGTGTTTGCTCACACCAGCGAATATGATCGCGGGGAGTTCTCGTTCTTCTGGCACGACCGCGTGATCGAGTACAACGGCCGCAGCAGCATCCGGTACGCCAAGCCGGAAAAGGCCGAGCAGCAAGAGGCAGCCTAACGTGGCACTCACCACCATTCGGCTGCTGAGCGAACTCCAAGCTATGCGGGCCGTGGGCACGCGCAGCGTGGGCAACTGGACGTTCAGCGTGGTGGGGGACCGAGCGCACGAGGTGATCCAGTGGGTGGAGGGGCAACCGCTCCGCTGCACCATGAACGCCCACTGGAACCGCGATGAGCTGATGGCCGTGTACGTGATGTTTGAGCGCACGGCGCATTCCGAAGCCAACCGCACCGAGATCGGCGCTGCCCTTACAATGTTCGCCACAGCGTTCAAGGGAGTGGACGGCTGGCAGTGGGAGGATGGTGACGTAACGGCTAAGGTGAGCCGGGTGTGCTAGGACCGGGCAGCCACGGTGGCTATGAAGAAGAAGCGGCAATTCGCATTTCTAGTGAGTTCCGCCACGGACCACCCGGCTCCGGTTTATGTGGTGATAGCTGCGCGGGCCGAGGATGCGCTTGCAGTGGCGGCACCTGAATTTGCCGAGGATGAGCCGCCAAAAATCGTAGGGCGGCTGGCTGACCGGGTGGCCAAACGGTTGCGGCTCACAGCGGATCAAGCGCACCGGGTTTGAAGCATTGCAAAATCATACCAAATGGTAGCTGCACAACCTCGACCCGATCCAAGACAGAAAAGGGGGTGTATGCCCCCTGTGAAATCCAGGCTTGGTCCTGGCACTGTCCTCGCCACCTAATGGATAGGACTTACTCTTACAGCCTACTCCGCTCTCTCCTTGCTGTGCTCCATCACTCCAATAGTGTAGCACCACTATCCTTGTTCGCAACCGCTAAGGCGAACTAAAAGACGCTGCACCGATGTGGGATGCCACTGCCCGCCCGTGCGAGTGGCAATGCCCCGTGCGTTGAGCGCTGCTGCTGTGTCCCTGACGCTGTGTGCCCCGCTGGCTCGGATCTCTGACAGCGCAGCAGTGAGAGTGCTGGCGTAGGCATCCGCCGCTGCACGGGCTTCCTTGGCGTGCTGGGCGATGTTGTTGTTGCCCAACTTCACACCCCTTGCCTTTGCCGCTGCCAGCGCGGCCTTGGTGCGGTCTGAGATGGCCTTGGCCTCCTGCTCGGCTACGGCTGCCATGATGTGCAGTGTGAACCTGTTGGCCGTGGGCATATCCACGGCAACCATCTCCACGCCGCTCTCCATGAGATTGGCTATGAACGCCACGTTGCGGGCTAGCCGATCCAACTTGGCTATCACCAGCGTGGCCTTCTCCCGCCGTGCCATAGCTAGAGCAGCAGCCAGTTGCGGTCGGTCGTTGCGCCTGCCGCTCTCCACCTCCGTGAACGCTGCCAGCGGCGATCCCTGGCAGTGGGCGAGCACTGCGGCCTGCTGGGCTTCCAGGCCGAGACCGCTTGCACCCTGCTTGGCCGTACTCACCCGGTAGTATGCGACGTACCTCACAACCGCCTCCGTGCACGACAACAACGTGCGTTGTGTTCGTGTACAGCCGCGCTCCTAGCTGCGCGAATGAAGAATTCTGCGAGAACAGCGAAATCTTCGGTTGATTGCGATTGGTTATGGCGCTCCAATGGGTGCAAGAACAGCGCAAACGGCGCAGCGCAGCACTTGGTACTACGCCTCGCGAAGTGCTTTTCTAACTTGTTCAGAACATTGATGTTTTTTCGCAGTTTTCTACACTTTCCGAGTGCAGGAGATCGCTGGCGTTTGAGCGAACCAGGGCGGCGGCGCGCAGTAATACGATTGGAGCAATTGGATTGCGGAAATCGTATGTAATCTACAACTGCACGTTGTCTGTGATTGATGCTGTGTTGAAGTTTGACCTTCTCTGCGGCTCCTTGGACTTCCTAATCCTCTCGCTCGCTGATTGCGATTGCGTTCTCGATGTACCTGTCCTTGAAGTCCGAGAACCACATGTGTCCGCTCAGTTTGTTGCCGCTCACCCATTTCCTGAATGCAGCTAGGTCGGCTTTGCCCGAGCGGAACTGCTGACGCCTTGTAGTGTCGAGAAACCACAACTTGCCGTACGGTTGCTTGAACGCCAGCGATGTTCTGAACTTGGGATGTGTGAGCCTGAATGTGGTTTGCCAGTCTTGCGCTGGGCTGATGCTTACTCCCAACACACTGAATTGCTCGGGTTTCCTGGCTTCAACCGTCACATCCACTTGTGCACCCATGATGTCACCACGCAAGTGAGTGGGTGAAAGCCGCTCGGGGTCTTGCAGCATGCCATCTGGTGGATTGTCCACGAGGTCACGCATGTGAATGGTGATCCTGTTCTCTAGCATCCACAACAAGATGCCGTGGTAGAGAATTATGCTTGGTGCGGTTGTGCTCTTGATCATGCCACCGCTTGTAATGCCGTGTGCTTGCAAGAGCGAGCACAGAGGCTTTGTGGAGTTAACTGGCGCATTGTGTGCGGCGCCACATGCTCACGGCTTCACATGATCACTCGCTCGTTCGTTGGTGCGGCTGAGAACTTTTAACTGTTAAAGGTTTGGCCGCCCCATGTGAGTTTGTACCTCACGGCATCCCTGGGCTTGCGGAACTCGATCCATGCTCGGCGGCTGTAGCTGTGATCGCTGTGCCTCTGCTGGCTCATGTGCAAGCTGTACTCGCTGGGCACCATATTATCGTTCAGCCACTCGCGCAGTTCCTCCGGCAGCAGTGCTCGTGCAAATGCCTGCGGGTCCAACTCTGCCAGTGCTTGGTGAAAGCGCAGATCAGTCATGCTCTGGCTCAGTGCGATCCAAGCGCCGCCCATGAGATGCGTGGTGTCCTCGAAACTTTCTCGATGATATACGAATTGGTTGCTCATGTGGTGCCCTCCCTAGTGCTCGTATTTACTTGCACAGGGCCATTGGGGGCATCTTTGTGTCCGGCAGTGCACACAGCACGGGGAGGGCTTGACCGCAGGAACCCAATGGTGTTGTTCACGTTCCGTTCCCAAGGAGATTGCCCCATGAGCACTACTGCACACAAGCGCGCTCCCAGGGACATCGCAGGCACTGCCAGCGCCTACCTTGCCCGTGCCCGTGGTGATGCCGTGCTGGCCCTGCACGAGGCCATTTGCGATGCCATGTGGGAGCGTGACCTAGCCCAGGAGCGGCAGCAGCGGTTGGAGCAGGCTGTGAGCCACGGCTATGTGCGGGCGGCGTCTGCTCGTGGCCAATGAGCCGTGTGCCCACTCGGCTGAGCGACTTCCCCTATGTGATCGTGCGGTTCAGCTGCATCTTCTGCCCCACGCGTCGTGGCGTGTATCGGCTGGCGAGGCTGGCTGAGCGCTTTGGGGCGGAAGCATCGTTGGATACGGTGCGGGAAACCATCAGCGCAAGTTGTCCGCGCAGGCGCGCAAGGGGCAACCAGTACGTGCCTCGCTGCCACGCATGGTTCACCGACATACCCTGTTATCGCAATTGGGACGTGCCCAGCGACACGATTTGATCGCGCGAATTAAATTTCACATTTGCGAGTTTGTCGCCGCTGCACATTGGCAAAATATCGTACCATGTTTCAAAACGCCGTGCGCGCGGGTCCACGTGGCATCTGTCATGCCTATGTGGTCTCCGATTGGTAGCAAAGGGCAGTCAAGAATTCATTGCGCACAAGGAGAGCGGCACCATGCTCGAAGGCAGGACGAGTGAACCAGCCAGAGACCCGAACACGTTCTCAAGCAAGAAGAACGCCGTGTACTATCTGCGGAGGCTCAATGAACGGGGCCTGCCAGCGGAAACGCGCTGCATTATAGCGATTGATGACGAAGAAGCCATTGATTTGGCCTATATGTCTTGCGGTCGATACCGAGCCCAGCTGTGGCAGCGAGCGCGCTTGGTACACGAGATACCGGCTTTCGAGTTCAAGCATGCTCCGGGCAGCGGGTGAGCAGAGAGATCGCTTGTTGCTAGCGATACAGCGGTAGGCACAAGCCCAGCGCACCCAGCCCCACTACCACGAGCAAACCCGCGATGGTTTCCCAGCGGGCTGCATCATCTGGATTGCGAGTGGATACGTAAGCAGCAATGACGCCAGAAACGAGTATGGGAAGCGCTAGAACACACATGAATTAGGAACTCCGTGCGCTAATAGTCACGCGCGAATTCCGTATTCAATCAGCAGTTCGCCCCATTGAGCCGTTTACATTAACGGGGGTGCAAGCCGGGCAGCGGGTGAGCAGCCGACCTTTGAATGATGGGGATGCTGCCCAGCTGCAAGGCATTTACTCGAAAGAAAGCCCCGGACATGGCATCCAGGGCTTTCTCTACGTAAGGAGATTTTACAATGTCTGCAGGGGGCACCACTCCCTGCATTCTATCTATCTCTGGCCCCTCATCTCTCGCACCCACTGGTTCACGCTGAGAGTGCGAACGCCCTGGTTGATCAGTTGGGGTTGGCCCATGTCCTCACAAGGGTAGAACTCGCTGTTGCGCAGGCTCCATGGCCGGTTGGTGTCCAACCGAATGATGCGACCCGGCTCCGTGGGATCAGGCTGCCGCTGCCACAGGCCCAACCATTCGCGATGGGTGATGTTGAAGGGCTCGCTGTGTTTTGCGGCCATGCGGCGAGCGTGATGGTACTGTTGGGCAATCTGACGCTTGCGGGCTTCCAATATCTCGAACAGCACTAGGCTTGCCTCCACTCAATACCGTTCTTTTCACACCAATCAAGACACATGGGTCCATGTCTCATGCTTCTTGATTTTATATATGGTGGACATAGAGATGCTGAACTGCTGACCGAGAACTTTTGCGGTCTCGGCCGATGATCGGATTATACGAACGTCATGTTCGGAGAGATGAGTTTGAGGTCTATCTGTTCCTCGTACGACTGACACGTTGCGCCGCCCTTTGGCATCCATGTCAGCAACGTTGTCAGCCGGTGAGCCACACCAGAGATGCTCTGGGTTCACACATGCCGGGTTATCGCAGGTGTGGCACACGTACATTCCATCGGGTATCTCGCCTTTGAAATGTTCGTAACTCCAAAGATGAGCATACGTGCCACGGAATTGCCCATAGGGCTGCTCTGGCCAAGTGGTCTTCCAGCACCAGCAATTGTCGCTGGTGATATCGTACTTTGCATGAAATCGAGCCAGTATGTTTTCCGGCTTCATTTTTCTTGGTTTGTCTCTCACGCCTTACTCCATGCGATACCATTCTTCTGACACCAGTCTGCGTAACTGGTCTTGCTGTTCTTTGCGATTTTCGTTTGCGGATTCTGGAACCGGATCTCGATGCGATAGTCCGGGTGCTGCTTCCGGATGGCACGCATCTTGGCGCGGTCGCTCGCTGGGAACCGCCCCTTCACTTCGATGATGCGCTTGGCAACTGGGTCGATGAAGTCGGGCAGATAGCGATGCGCGAGGGTGTAGGGCAGGTAGGTGCTCTCGTAGCTGTACTCAGGTCCGAGGGTGGCACCCACGCGGGCTTCCAGGCGATTGCGATAGCCGCTCACGGGTGAAGGAACAGAGCGCGCTCTGCTTCCCTGCGGCGGGTGAGCCCCGCCAGTACGCGGCCACCGGCCTTGTTCCACACAACGAACTGATCCGCTGCCTCTTGGGTCTTGCCCGCGTTGAGCCGCCTGATCAGCGTGCTCTTGGACAGCGCAGCAGCGCCGATGTTGTAGGCGAGGCTGACGAGGGCACTGAACTGGTTGGCTGTGACAGGCACGCGGAGTGCAGCAGCTACAGCGCGCTCGAAGCGGGCTAGGTCCAGCTGCAACAGTTCCACCGCCCGTTGGGCTGTGATGGTGAGGCCCGGAGTAACGTCGTTGCCCGTGTGGCCATACCCGATTGTGAGAACCCCAGCGGGGCACTTGTAGGCGTGAAGTTCACAGCCCTCGAATTGGCGGATAAGATCAACGCCACTGTTGTTTGTCTTCATGCCGGTATTTACCGGCCATGCGCAAACTCACTCCCAGATGGGTGAAGGGTGAAGGCGGGTGAAGGCAGATACCCTTCACTTTCACTGCTGGGACAAAATAGAAAAGAAAATTATTACACCTAAGAAAGTACCCTTCACTCCCTTCACTCCCTTCACCCCATAAGAAAATCCATGTATCTCAATGGGATACACCCATCGGACGCATGGCTAAAGGGTGAAGGGAGGGTGAAGGGAGGTTGTTCTCCCTTCACCCTTTTGCTCACTTGTACTGATATCCGCTTCCACGCTTGGTGCTCTTGGACTTCCATCCCAGTTCGGGGTGGTTGTTGATCACTCGCTTCATCTCCTTCGCGAAGCTGTTGTAGTTGTAACTCTGGCCACTGAAGTAGGTGTTTGCCCAAAGGTCGTATTCCTTGAACAAATCCGCTGTGGCCTGCGGCCTGCCATGTTTGCAGCTGGGCACTTCGTGCTGTTCCAGCCACTGCTCTACCTGACTGCGCTCGCGCCATTCAGCCTGCTTGGCCTTGAGGATGGCCTTGAAGGGCTTCATGGGGTCTTCGCCGTGCTCGTCCACGCTCTGCCAGAGAACGCCAGCGTCGATGAGGTTGATGGTGGCGTGATCGGGAGTGCTGGTAAAGCGCAGCGCTGCAAATCGACGGTTGCCAGTCTCGTCTCGAATTAGCTGCTCGATTTCCTTGTTGCTGCACCCAATAAACGTGGCGTTCTGACGGATGTTCACGACATCGTTGCTGCCCATGGGGCGACGTTGCAGCATGGGCAGAGTGATCAGGTTCTTCACCGTGTCCATGTCAGCTTTGCCAGCGTGGCTCATCTCGTCCATGAACAGCACGTAAAAGCGCCACATGTCGTGGTTGCGATTGTCGGTGATCTCGGAGAAGTCCGTGTTCATGGTGACTTCCTCTAGGGGCTTGAGGAAGATGTCACGGATAAGCGTGCTCTTGCCCACGCCCTGCGGACCCAGCAGCACCGGCATGAGGTGATCCGTGATCGGTAGGCCCAGCATCTTGCGCTTGACCTGCCACATGAACTTGCTGAGCACCGCGCGAACGAAGTCGGCATCGTGCTCCTCGACACAGAATGCCCCGGTAATGCGCTGCCAGTTGGCTGCCACCGCTTCCTTGCTCTGGGGAGCGAACGCCACATCCGAAAACAGTTCCAGCTTGCGATCCTCAATGGCGTCGAGAAACCAAGTGGTCACTGCATCGCTGATGGCATCCTTGGAGAAGCCCAAGCCGTACTGCTCGTTGATCATGCGCAGTTCGCGCTTGAACGTTTCCGTGTTGACCTCTCGGCTCTCCTTGATCCGAGCCACGTTGTCGATGAGGCGATCACGAGCGCGATCCTCGGCAGTGATGATGTCGCCTTCAAAGGCTACCGGCGCGCTCCTGCTGATGCTGCGGTTGTAGGCTACGCGGATGCCCCTATCCCCGGACACAGCGCGCAGCAGTTCCACGGCTGTTGCCGGGAACAAGCCCAGCGCATCCTTGACCTTGGCGCGATGCACTGCGGCCTTCCAGTCGCGCTTGGTGTGCTCGGTGTGTTCGATGACCCACTTGCGAACCTGATCGAGGTTCTGGCTGTGGTCGAGCGCATCTACAAGGCTCTGTAGTTCGATAGCTTCGCTGCGGATGGCCTTCTCATGAAGGCCAGCGAGGATGTCGGCGATATAAGTTGTCGTGGTCATTTTCTTATTCCTTGGTCAAAAAGAAAGTCCGAGAGACCGCACGACCAGTCTCTCGGACACCAAGGAAGAAATGCAACAATGCCTGCTGCGTATCTATTTATAAGATATCCTTGGTATCGAGAGCAATATGAAAGTCGTGCATTGCCTCTAACGCCACTATGCATTCCTGCATTCTGTCCCGTCAATTTTATTTATGCGCACTAGTGCAGAATGGCGCTCAAACGGTTGCCATACTCTAATATCGCTCTTTTATGCTCACCTGTATAAATAAAATTACAACAAACAACAGGAGCACATCATGCGAAAAGGAACTCGACACACGGACGAAACCAGGGCCAAGATGAGCGCCACGCGCAAGGGCAGGACACGTTCGCCCGACCACTGCGCAGCCCTCAGCGCAGCTATGCGAGGCAAGACCCAAACCGAGGCCAGTAACGCCAAGCGCGCAGAAGCCATGCGGGCCTATTGGGCTGCCAAGCGTGCTGGCAAGTAAGAGGTTGGATGTAAGCAGAATTGATAAAAGGAAGAAGAAAATGAATGATCTATTCGAAATGCCCGACAGCACTCAGCCGCAGCCCCCCGTGGTTCGCACTCGCACGCCCAAGATGCTTCACGCTCTCAGCGAGCGAGTGAAGGTGCCTGCCAGCAACGGCAAGACTGTTGAGTATGCCCGTCTAAGCGATGCCGACCACCACGAGGTGCGCGAGGTGATCCGTTCCTTCTATGACTTTCGTGATGACATTCGCATCGTACTGGATCAGCCTAGCGGGCTGTTCGGCAGCAGGGGCAAGGGCAGTGCGCAGACCTTCTGGGACGTGCTGGTGGGCATGTACGAGAAGATGCACAAGCGCCATCCCATCCTGCACGCTCGCGTGGGTCAGGACCTAACCATCAAGCAGCTAGACGAACTCAATCGCCTGATTGACGCACTGAACAAGCAGTTCGGGGGCGACCTTGCCTACATCCCAGTGCCTTAGCATTGAGATCCAATAGATCAATGCTCACAGGGGCGCTGCCTATAGCGCTGGCTATGGCTAATTCCGGATGTTCCTAGGTGGCCCACTGCCGGGTGCTTGCGGTTGAGGCAGCGACTTTCGCGGATTGACCCATGCCTATATGGCTTCCTCAATCCGGCCACCCTTGTAAGTAGCACATGACGGCTTGGCCCGCTTTGACTTATGTTCAACCTTTAGTGGTCAGCGTAGATACCAGCCGCCGCAAATTACCTTCAGCAGCCCGTCTTACGGCAAGGCCGATCAGTTTCGACCTAAGGCTGCAACAGCCTGTCGTACAGCCGATCCCCTGAGAAGAACGGGGTTAGCTGCTGGCGGCAGGCTGAGAGATTGAATTCGTCTCTTTCCGCCCGGTCCAGTACCTTGCGGAGGTGGGCGAGGAGAGCCGGGCGGTTGGCCTCAGCCGTGAGCGGCATGGTCCAAGCGCTGGGGTACTGAAACTCCTTGGGGTACATCTCCCGATAGGAGAGCCTAGCAGGCACCACCGGCACAGCCCCGGCCAGCACGCCCTCATAGCAGCCAATGCCAAGCGTCTCCTGCAACGAGCACGAGAAAACCACCCGGCTTCGCGCCAGCAGGCTGTGGTACTCCGCTTTGCTCAGCGCAGTCTCTTGAGCCACCCGGAACTCCCAGTCCGGGAACTCCTTGCCCAACTCCCTGAACATGCTCTCCTGCTTCTCAGGAGCACGCCGATGGGGGAACAGCACGATCTTTTCTTTGGGCAGATCCCGGTAGGGTTCGATCTCCGCAGCTAGGTACTCCATGGGCCAGCCCACGAGCGCCCTGGCGAAGCGGGGATCGTCCTTGCTGACCTTCACGCCCTTGCGGAACAGATCGATGTGGGCCTGCGTGGCGAATGCGCTGATGTCGTAGGCCTCCCACAGTGCCCGCTCCATGGCCTCAGCCCAGGGCGCATCCTTCAAGGGAATGTCCCCGAGGAAGTCGTGGGGGTCATAGTGCCCAGCGTGCCAGAGGCCCACCGTCTTGACGGGCACCTTGAGCAGCGCACTCATGTAGCGGACCTGATGCACGCCAGGGTGCCATGCATCGGTGAACAAGAACACGTCGCCCGGCTGCACCTCATCCCGCTGGAAGTGCTCCGCTACGCGCGCAATCTGCGTGCCCTTGAACACGTTGGTTCCGGCGAAATCGAGGAACGCCCCCTCGGTGGGGACTTGCACCGGCAAGTCTCCATCCACCTCAATCACCCGCGCATCCACGCCGCGATCAGCCGCAGCATGCTCCAACTGCCGGGGCAGGTGTTGCCGCCACTGGTTGGTATAGCGCTGTTCGTGGCCCTCAATGGGCAGCAGCCAAACGTTCATCGGGCACGCGGCTCCATGGCCTCATACTGGGAGTAGCTACCGCACTCGCCGTCCTCGCTGATCTCGATCCAGATTTTGCGATCCAGGTAGCGAGCAGCGATGCGCGCGTGCAGTTCGTCGCTGAGTGTCTCGCAACTTTTACCGTCAGCTTGCAGCGTTTTGTCCGCGTACAAGCCCTCAAGCCATTCAAGGAAGTCGTGAAACTCAACCTCACGATCACCATGCCACACCTGTATCCACACCCGGAACTTGAACAGGTGGCGGTGTCGAGTGGCGAGGTAGTCTCGCCGTTCGGGAGCATCTTTCCAAAGGTGGAAGCCTGCACGCTGGAACGTCACCCAGATCATGCGGAAGGGTTCAACAGCGGCCATGATCACTCTGCGGGGTTCAACTGCGCGGCTTGGGAGCGCCGCTCAAGCAGGACGAGGACGAACCAGATGGCGATACTGGCGAGCATCTTACCGGTCCAATGCGAAGCGAAGTTCAGGGGCGTGAGGTGGCTGATGCCATAGAGAATGATCAATCCATCCAGCCAAACGCTGCACAGCGACGACCAAAGGATGCGATCACGCAACTTGGTCAAACCAAACCAGTGAAACAGTGCTTGATCCAATGCCTCACTCACGAGGAATGCGGCAGCGCTGTAGATCGCCACGTCCCCGTCGATAAAGATGTAAGTGGCAATCGACGCGAGTAGCGTCAAAGCGATCACATAATCACCGAACAATCGCTGGCCATAGTCGCGCAGCACGAAGATCAAGCCCACGAATACCGTTCCCCAGAATAGGGGAAACTGCACAGCCGGATCGCCGCTAAACGGAAGCGGTATGTCTACCTTGGGCCACCATTTGATCGTGAGGTTCACAAAAATGCCGAGGCCCACGTACAGCGCGGCAACGACAAGCGATAAAACAGGGTGGTCCCGCCACCGGGGACTGTATCGCCCGATGAGGAAGTCTTTCAGTTGTTGGCTTGTCATTACTCTATGCCAAACTTGTTAGAATGTGCTGGCTTTCTGCGATTACCGGACGCGGCTGCGGGCACAGCACGGGATTTAGAACCGTGTTGATCACCGCTTCCATCTTGAGCAGCGCAGCGGGGAAGCGCAGGCGGCTCTGGTCCGAGTTGTACCAGTTGCTGATCGCATTGCGATGAGCATCAACTGTGACCTGAATGTTGTGGCACGCCACAAGTAACATGGCATCTGATATTGGCTTCGGAACAGCGCCGCTGAAGTCCAGCAAGTCGCGCACTTTTACAAGGTTTCCCACGGAGGTGAAAGCCGCATACTGGCGATCTCGGCCGGATTTGCGGCAATCTTCGTTGCGCGCGTGCGTTAGATCCGCGCACCATTCGTTGAGAGTGCGATCATAGGCGTCTGGATGTGCCTGACTTGGAGCATCGTTGCTCACGCTGGCAGCTACATAGTCGAGCCCGTAAGAGGTAATAGCCTGATTGTATCGGAGCGCAGTCACACTTGGATTGCTGGTGTCGTAGGTGATCTGCAAATCAGTTTTGTCGTGCTCGCGGATCGCTCGCTGGATCACGGTCAGCATCACAGCACAATCCAGCGTGCTCGTGCCAAGGACGTGAATGTGCCGGAGCCGTTGCAGCGTGCCATCGGCTCGCATGTCGAGGATGCGATTGAGCATGAGCCCATAGTGGCGCACATGGCCGCCCGCGAACGCGATGCCATCGGTGATGCGGCTGGCGCTCTCGCGATACCAAGTGCTGCTCTCGGCCTCGTTGCGACCTTGCAGCACCGTGAGGAACCCCGCTTTGCCGGGGTCTCGATGCGTGAGCATGTAGTCGGTGTTGATCAGCGTTTGCAGCAGGCAGGCATTGTACTCAAAGCCCAGCCGGTTGGCCGCGTTGAGGCTGTCCAGCTGAGGACCCAATCCCTCGGCACGCATGCGCTGCACATGCGGGATCATGTTGCCCGGCGAGATGCCTCCCGTGGGGAAGTCCAGCGCCATCACCCAATCGCCGTTATCCTCCATCCAGCGGAGCATGCGCAGCACGGTGGCTTCGCCCTCCCAAGGCATTGTGCCTTCTTGGATTTGGAAGCCGCCGCTGTCTGCGACGGTAAAGGTGCTGCCCTTGTTGCGCTGGCTCACCACAGTGTTCCGCGCAGCCATTACCGGCGTCTTGGCGAACTGGCCCGCGCTCACCAGCGTGGCCGGGTAGTGAAACAGCCTGCCGGGCTCCAAGTAGTTCAACTGGGGACCGTTCACCCCGGCGAAACTCCAAGCGGCATCACCGGCCACATCCGCATAGTTCTTGCTGATGGCTGGCAGATAATGAGCGCGATTGGCCAGGGAGCCCTCCCTGGGGAACATCACTCGTTCGCCCGCGATCTCAAACACATGGTCGGGCTGATCCGGGAACAGTGGCTCGATCGCGCGCATGTGAGCGGAGTGGCTTCTGAGGGTTAATTTTTTGACGCTAGGCTGTGCTCGCGCCCAGCGAACGTGCCGTAAACTTTTAAGACTTAAAGGTTTGCAAAGGCACGAATGATATCAGGCCGGGTGTGATGAAGGCAAAAAGCAAGAAGAACACGGATGTACATGCGTCCGATCTTGAAGCCCTCGACCAGCAGTTCCAGCCAATTGTAGCGAGAGCCGAAGCCGCTATAGACCTTGGCATCGTGGCCGAACGTTCGCTCAACGATGTGCTGGGTGAAATCTACGACTTCGGTCAGGAGTTGATCAAGGACGAGGAACTTGCTCGCAAGTTCTTGGAAGCGCGTGGCGAGAAGTATAACGGCTGGGCCAAGAAGAACATCTATCAGCCACTCGTGAAGATTGCTTTTGCCGGACGCAAACAAAGCGCTGGCTTGCTGAGCCAACGAAGCGAAGCGCTGGACATCACCACGCGCGAGAAGCCCGCCACCGAAACTGCCAAGGACTTTTTGGACAACCACGGCGGCTTCAAGGGAGTGTACGACAAGTACAAGAACACCTCAGCCATCGACACCCTGCGCAAGAAGCACGGCGGCCAAATTCCTCAGGCAGTGCAACCGCCGCTGTTTGAACTCCACCGAGCTATCAAAGCACTCATGGACTTCACGCTTCCCATGATGGCGAAGCTGGACAAGGACGACAAAGCAGTGGCTACCCGCGCCATGCTGATCCGCAACTATGAGGATCGCTGTCGCATCGACATGGTGGGTGTGGGCCATGCGTTTCCATGCGGTAGCGCTGATCTAGCGCGAGCCATCCCCGGACTGGGGCAGGGTGCGTTCCTAATGAGCGATGCCCAAGCCACCCGCTTTGTGCACGCTTATCCGCAATCGCTGGGATGGGTCGCTGCCAGCACTGCTACCGAGGCCACGTTCACGAGCCCGGCGGGAGTGGTGATCCGAGCGGAGGAACTCAGCCTTGTGCCTCACCGTGCTCGGCTGCGTGCGTGCGCACAGATGCGCAACCACAGTGCCCATCTCACCCTGGATGCCACTGGCATCGCCTCATTCCGCAACTGGCGCAAGGTGATTGACGAGGAGTACGCCAAGCGCAAACGCAACATGCAGTACGTATGGAGCCATCGAGACAGTGTGCAGCAGTGGGGGCAAGGTGGCCGTCAGCCCATTTTTGGTCCCAAGGCGCCGCTGCTGGTTCCACCACTGCCGGTGCATCTCGATCTTGAAGCCAATGGCGGCATGACTGTGGGCTTCAACCGAGCGCACATGCCGTTTGGTTCACCCACATTCTTCCTTGTGAGCCAAATGTTCGGGGGTACTAGCGGCAACCTCACCGTTCTACCCGAGCGACAGCTGGCCGTGGCGGATGTGCAGCGGCTGTGTGACGTAATCGCTGGCCTACAAATCGGAACGCTGGCTACCTTCGCAGACACCGACATGGACCAAGCTGCGCTTTGCGTGGACGCGCTGGCGGACGATGACGCCCTGCGCTTTGTGCTGCCCACGGTGATCAGCGTGGCTGGCAACTATGCCACTGCCTGCGATAGCCTCCTGCGAATTGCTGGCCCTGCAATGGCCTTGCCCGCCCAGCCTCAATAGCAGGGGGAAGGGGCTGGGGGTGTTAGCGAGCCCCCAGCTTTCATTGTGAAAGCACCACTCTACCGCCTAGCGGTCCCACCCCCTTCGGAACGGGCACGCTGGTGCCTTCGTAGTTGGCGTTGAGATAGAGGTTGGGTCCTTCGTAGAGGTTGACCTGCTGCGCCAGTACCACGGTGTAGGCCGACTGATCCGCTACCGGTTTCTTCGCGTCGATCACGACGCGTCCGGCGGGGAGATAGATCGTTCCCAGCATCGTGCGGGCATTATCCGAGATGATACGGTAGATCCGCATCGGCTTCGTTGACCCTAGTGGCGGTGGCGTTGGGGTGATCGTCGTTCCAAAATCCAACGAGACGGATCCAGTAGGATCTACGGGAGTAGCGACTGCATGCTCCTCCGTCATCAGGAGGCCTGCCATCATCCCTGTTGTCGGGGCCGCCAGGCTGATGGTGGTCTGTTGATCGAAGACGAGGCCACCCTTGTCGCCTGTGAAGTAGAACGCGACGTCCGTGCCGCTCATCGTGGCCTTCTTATCTACGATGAGCGGGCCGTCCTTCATCACGTAAGTCCCCGCGCGCAGCGTGACGATGGCCTTTTTCGTAATGTGTAGTCCACCACAATAGGTGCCGGGGTCCAGTGTGGCGTCCTGATCAACCTCGTTCTTGCTGGTATCGCCCTTCTTATTCGCTGAGATGGGAATGGAGGCGCAAGCACCAGCGACTGGCATTGGCCTGCTTGCCAAGGGATCTGCAATAAATGGGCATTCCGTCTGCGGTGTGGGCGAGAAGTTCGCACGCAGGCCGACATATCCACCGCTTGAGCAGATCGTCTCCGCTTTTGCCATTGAATTGTCGCCACCCACCATGCCACTCGCGCTCGTGGAGTTTGAATAGAGCGAGCATCCCATCGCGGTGACCTGGGCGTTCTTCTGCAGGTTGAACGCACCCGGCGCACTTGGGTCGAGGGTGAGCATGCACAGGCGCATCTTGCCGACGATGGTGACCTTGGCCTGCGCCGCTACGGTCTGCGCGCCCATGCCAATGAAGCGGCCGAAGGTGAGCGACACTCTGTCCTCGGCGCGGGCGAACACGCTTGCCTTGTCATCCGCGACGGTGACGGTGATCGCCAGCGGGTTGTTCGGTGGCGCTGGCGCGTTAGTAACTATGATCTGTTCGGTGACGCCCTTTACTGAAGCGACGCTCGACGATGCGAGTTTGAGGGCGTTGCCGCCTGCCAAAGCGCCGGCATCGACCGCGTTCTGTAATTGCGAGCGGCGGGCCACGAGCCGGGCATAGTCGATGCCGCCACCGACAAGACCGAACAGCACTGGTGAAGTCAGCGCAAAAGTAAGGGCTACACCTCCTCGGCGATTGACGGCCAAGCCTGACCCGTTAGCCAACCACAGACTAAAGACTGTTCGCAAGCGGTGCCCCACCCAACCATCCTTCGCCGACATCTCGCCCCAGCCTCAGGGTTAGAATTTGGGCAAAGGTGGGCCACTTGAATGGCTAAGCCGTTAAAGTGGTCAGAAAAATGGCTGTTTTGCTCGTCCGACCATCAGAATGATGCTTTCAAAAATATGACCAAACTTATGATGCTAAACAGGTAGGAAAGGCGCTGCTCGCATGCAGCGCCTTTCGCACATGTTTGTATCATTCTGTACTTAAGCGCGGTCTCCGCTCTGCATGCCGCGCACTTCGATTTCAGCGCGTTGCAGGTTGCGCCAAGCGCGCCATGCACGGGCGCTGGGGAAAGTCCGGCGGAAAGCCTCGCCGTTGATCGTCCCCCAAACAGTGAGCGCATCAGCAGCAGTATTCTCGACCTTGGCAAAGCCGCCCTTGCGGCTACGACCAACCACTTGTTCTGCGTTAATGCTGCACATCTTGCTCTCCATTGCGTTCCCGCAACGGAAAATCTGCAGCCAGACAGGACGAAGAGCGAGCAAAGATTACCCGCTCTGATCAATCTGTTTCAAAATTTTCTTGGGCGATCTACTGCGTGGGTTTGGTGCGCTTGTAGTTGAGCGAGCCGTCCGCGTTGAACAGCACGGCACCTCGACGGACGTTCACGGGTTTGAGGTGTGGGGCCAACGGCACCTTGGCGTGATCGGGCGTGACCTCCCACAGGCCGGTAGCTGCAAGCGGCAGCATGTCCACCACGAGCGGCGTCTGGGTGGCTTTGCGGACCTTGCTGACGTTGAAGAACTTGTAGGCGCGAGCGCCGCCGAACAGGATCAGCGTGTACGAGCCTTCCACGCTGTTGAACTGTATGTCCTCGATGAAGTCCCGCATGGCGGTGTTGCAGCGGACACGAAGGCCATAACGGTCGTCTTCGGTTTCCGCCGACAGCCAAGCCTCACGCATGGCCTGCACGGCGCTGGCCGGGTCCAATGCGCGCTGCTTGGCTAGGGCTACCTCGCGCTCGTGCTTGAGCGTGCGGATCAGTGCCTCGGTATCTGAGCGCTCCTGCGTGCGCTTGCGGGCCAGCGCCAGCAGTTCCGGGATGTTGTCCACGTCCTCACTCTCGATCACCGTGAGCAACCGCGCTTCCTTGCGCTGTATGTCCTCCAGCTTCACCGTGAGGCTGGCCAACTCCTCGTCACGCTTGCGCAGATCGTCGTCCGCGCGGCGCATCTGCATGACATCGCTGATGCCGAAGTCGCTCACGTTATCGAGGATGAATTGCTCCGCTTGCTCATAGCGGAAGCGCATAGAGCCCTTGGTGCAAACGGGCTCTGCGTCCCCCTTGCTGACATCGCGAAAATTATTCGCGCATACCAAGTAGGTGTACTGGTTTTTGCTCTGGCTGTTGTTGTGGATGTACATCTTGCCGCGACAGTGCGCGCAGTGGACCATGCCATCCAGCAGGTTGGTGAAGTAGCGCCCTCCCCTGCCCCCCGTGCGGTTGCGATGCCTGATCTTCTGAGCCCGTAGGAACAGATCGTCCGAGACCACGCGGGGGTAGTAGTCGGCAATGGCATCCCCACGAGGCACACGCTTGCCGTCCACTTCCTCGTGAGGCTGGTACTCGCCGATAGCTGCGCGGTTGCACACGATGTTGCTCACGCTGGTGAAGTACCAACCTCGCGTGCTGGTCTTGAGCGTGGGTTCGGCTCGGCGGTTGAGTTCCTTGGCGATGCGGTCAAAGCCCACGCCCTGAGCGCTGCGCTCGAAAATCCATTCGATCAGCGGAGCACGGTCATTCAACGCATAGCTGAACTCGCCCTTGGCCACCTGCGTGGCCGTGATCCATCGAGGTGGGCTGCTGTTGGTGCGGATGCCGCGCTGACTTAGGTTGCGCTTGTTGGCGAAGGCTGCGCGGATGCGCTCGCTCTTGCGCTGGCTCTCCTCATGGGCTCGGGCCATCACCGTGAGTGTGATGATCAGCTGGCCGAAATCGCCGTTGATGCCTGCCCAGGTGTAAACCTGTTCGGGCGGACCCATGGTGACGATGTTGATGCCGCTGCGAAGGATGCCCGTGAACAGCGTGAGCGCGTCCATGACCTGCGTGCGGCTCAGTCGGTCCAGGCTCTCCACAAGCAGATAGCTGCCTCGGGGCACCTCACCGCGCTCCACCATCCCGAGGAAGGCTGCCAGCGCCCCACGCTTGCTGTTGTTGCCCTTCCATGCGCTCACGCCGATGTCGCGCAGGCCGTCGTCCAGTTCGAGGTTGTGGGCAGCCGCATACTGCTGGCTCCACTCCAATTGGCGGCGTAGGCTGTCACCCTTGATCTGCTTCTCCGTGCTCATACGCACGTAAGAAAACGCTAAGTGCTTGCCCCGCATAGGTATTCCTGCGCTACTCAACTCTGGAGTTTAATAGCAGGAACACAAAGAAGGGTTAGGGCTTGGCGGAGTACGGGTCGCGCAGCACGCGCAGGCCCGTGCGGTCGACCACGAGATAACCGCGCCGGAAATCGCCGAAGGCGACGGAGAGGCTGCCCGCCGCGATGTCGGGCATGGCCTCGGCCTCGGTAACGGGAAAGCCCATCAGCGTCGCGGCGCGGTCGGCGGCGAGCGGCGGCTGCCAGAGGTAGTTGCCGTCCGCATCCTTGAACTTGCGGATGGCGCTCTGGGTCTTGCGGTTCATCACGAACCGGGCGTTCTGCCGGTACGCCGCGCGCAGGGCGTAGACGAGATCGAACAGCACGTCGGCCGGGTTCGATGCGGCGAAGGCCGCCGAATTGCCCGTGCCGACGAAGCCGAGCTTGCCGGGCGCCCAGGAGGCGTTCGCCACCGTCTCGGAGGCAAGAAAGCCCTTCGGACGGCCATTGCCGCTGCCGGTGACGAAGGCAATGCCCTCCTGCTCCGCGAAGGCGGTCTCGACCTCGCCCGCCAACCATTCCTCGACATCGACCACCGCGTCGTCGAGGAGCGTCTGGGTCGCGGCGGGCATGGCGTAGAGTTCCGCCGCCGGGAAGGCGATCTGTGCGAGGTTCGGCGCGTCCGTGCCGGGGCGCTGGGCGGTCTCGGCCACCCAACCGGTCACGGGGGCGCCGATCGACACCGCCCGCTTGTATTGTCCGCCGGAGATCTGCTGCACGCTGGCGATGGCCCGGATCGGCGACAGGGCGGCGAGACGCTGCAGCACGGTGCGCTCCAGGTTATCGGGGGCGAGGTAGCCGCCATCCGGCCCCGACCCTGCCGACATCGCCTTGGCTTCCAGCCGCTTCAGCCCGCCGCTTTCGCCGGCACGGACATAGAGATCGAACGCCGCCTTGTGCTCCTGCGCGGCGCCGTCGTCGCGGGGGCGCGGATCGGCGAGCGGGGGGCGGGCGCGTTCCAGACCGATCCGGTCGAGCCGGGTGCGGGCCGCGTCGAGGGCGGCGTCGATGCGGGCGAGCTTCTCCTCGGTCACGACATCGGGGCCGAGGCGTCCTTCGATCTGGCGCAGACGGTCGTCGTTCGTTTCCTTGAAGGCCTCGAAGGCGGCGGCAAAGTCATCGACGGCCGAGCGGATCGGGCCGGGCTCGGCAGCCTTGTTCTCAAGCGGCGGCAGGACAGCCTTGGTTTCCAGGGCCTTGAACTCGAAACCCTCGGTCTCGATGGCGGCGTGGCGCGTCATGGGCGAACCTCGTCTGGGGGGGTGAAGGAAGGAAAGGGTCAGGCGGCGCGGTGCCGCGCGGGGGCGATCCGGCGGGCGAGGCCGCGGATCGCCTCGGGACTCGGGCTCGGGCTTGCCCGCGCCCCCGGCTGCAGGGGGAAGGTCACGACGGAGATCTCCCAGAGGTCGATCCCCTGCAGGCGGCGGGATCCATCGGCGCCGGGGCGGGCGCTGATCGTGCGGAAGCCGATGGAGAGACCGTCGAGGGCGCCCTCGCTCATCAGCGCCGCGATCTCGCGGGCGCGCTGGACGCCAAGGTTGAGCTGGCCCTCGGCGTAGAGGCCGCGCGCATCCTCGCGGAGCGACAGCCAACGGCCGATCGGCTCCGCCGGATCATGCTGGAACAGCATGCGCACGCCCGCCGCGCCGCGCCGGGCGAGGCTGCCGGAGAAGGCTCCGGGCATGACCACATCCCGGCCGAGATCGGGCACGCCGAACACGCTGGCGTAGCCGCTGATGAGGCCATCCATGGAAATCGTCCTCGCTGTGGGATCGTCGGTGTTCGGCCGCTCAGGCCGCCGGTGCGTCGGGCAGGTAGCCCACCGCCTCGCGCTTCTCGGCGCGGGTGAGGAATTCGGCGGCCTGCACCCGCCGCCAGAGGGATTCCCGCTCAGAGGCCAGGGCCTCGATCCGGTCGAGGTCGGGCTCCAGATCGACCGCGCCGAAGGCGGGCTCCAGCCAATGGGCGATGGCTTGGGCCGTCCGCCGAACGAGGGGGATCAGCGTCTGCCTGTAGAGCGCGCGGTTGGCCTCGGCGTAGTTGGCGTGGGTGCTGTCGCCCGGTAGGCCGAGGAGCAGGGGCGGCACCCCGAAGGCCAGGGCGATCTCGCGGGCCGCCGCGTTCTTGGCCTCGACGAAATCCATGTCGCGGGGCGAGAGCGCGAGAGGCTTCCAGTCCAGCCCGCCTTCGAGGAGGAGCGGACGGCCCGCATTGCCTGCTCCCTGATAGTTCGCCTCCAACTCGCCCTTGAGCCGGTCGAACTGTGCCTCGGAGAGAGAGGCCCCCGCGAAGACCAAAGCACCGGAGGGACGGGCGGCGTTGTCGAGAAGCGCCTTGTTCCAGGCCGCCGCCGCATTGTGGATGTCGAGTGCCGAGGCCGCCGCCTCGATCGGCGGCAGGCCGCCATGATCGTCGCCCGGATGGAACAGGCTGAGCGCGAGGATCGGCGAGACCACCCCCTCGCCGAGGTCGAAGCGGCGGCTGCGCCCACCGACCGTGTAGACATAGGCGCTGGGCCACCCGTCGGATCCGGTCACCACGCGGATCCGATCGGGCCGCAGTGCCTGCAGCCCCACGACGCGGCCCTCGATGCTCAGCGCTTCGAGATAGGCCGAGCCGGATAGCATCAGGTCGGCGTAGAGGGTTTCCAGCAGATCCACACCGCTTTCGCGCAGGTTCGGCCGGGCGAGCAGAGCCATGAGCTCCCGTCCCTCGCCCGAGACGGGCGTGAGCGGCAGGCTCGCGGCCGATTCCGCCACCAGCCGCACCGCCCGATAGACCACTGGGTTGCGTTGATAACCGGCTTGCGCGAGCGAGGCCGGATCGCGTGGCGTCCAGTTCGGGCGGCAATCGGCATAGAGCGCGAAGCCCGGCGGGGACGCCTTGGTGGCGAGCGCCGGGCGCACACGTCCGGCGGCTCTCGCGAGCCGGGCGAAAAGCTTGGGCATAAGCGTGCCTCGTGCGGGGGAAGATGAAGGAGCCCGGCGGCGAAGGCCGCGAGATATTGACGCAATGCGGACGAGCGTGTTGCTTTCGCAACAGCAGCCCGGCGCGTGATGCTGTATTCGGAATACGGTTCGTTCCAGAGACCACGGACCTACTGAACGGCGCGCCTCCGACGAGGCGCGCCGTTTTTCTTGAGGCGATGGCACGGCGAACTTCTTTGCGCCGGGTAACGTTGGACAGCGACACCCCATGCGAAGGGATCGCTCCATGCTCGTTCGTCACATCGCAGTGTCCGCCGCCTTCCTCACCGGCCTAACCGGGGCCGCCCTGGCGCAGACGTCTCCCGCCCAGCCCCCTGCCTCCTCGGCGCCCGTCGTCGCGCCGCAATCCGGTTCGACCGGCTCGCCGAATGCCGCGACCATCTCGCCGAACGGCAATCCGGCCGACACGGTGACCACCAATTCCTCGGCGGGCGGCAATGCGGGCCAGCCCTCCCGCGCCGTGCCGCAGGGCGGCGGCAACTCGAAGTAGCTAAACCGGCCTCGCCCGGCGGACCTCTCCGCCGGGCGAGGCCTATAACCGCCTGATCCTCGGCTCGGCCCGATTCCCGAGCATCAGTTCGGTGAGGGCCCAGACGAGGGCGTCGAGGCGATCTGGCGAGGCGCCGCTCGACAGGCCGTCCGGTCCGAAGTCGCACATCTCGTCTTCGAGAACCGGCAACGCGCCGACATGGTGGACGAGACCGCGGGCGTAGAGCAGCGAGACCGGCTCCGCCCGCAGATATTTCCCCCGGCTGGCCCGAACCGGCATCACGGGCACGGCAGGATCGCACTGAGCGAGAACCGCCTCGGCCATCTCGCCCCCCTGGTTCACCTCGACCACGAGCGCGTCGGCCTGAAGCCGGTGGTAGAGCGCGAGGGCCGCCGCCGACCATGCCGTCGGCGTGGCGCGGGCGAGACTCTCATCCGCCAGCACGAACGCGCGCTCACCCTGCCGACCGGCGGCGACGATCCCGCAGGAATCCGAACGCGCCCCCGAACTCGCAGGCGGATCCACCGCCACGACGATCCGCGACAGGTCCGGCGCCGCAGCGACCCGCGACGCCTCGATTCCCTCCCGTGACCAAAGAGCATCCGGGCGGTCGGCGATGAGTTCGCCATCGAGTTCCTGCCGCCCGAGCCGCGTCCCGGCGTAGCGCCCAACCACGGCCGAGAGAAAATCCGGTGCCAAGTTGTCGGCATTGTCGTGGGTGCGGGCCCGGGTCACGACGGTGCGCGGATCCGACAGAAGCCGCCGGATCAGCGGGATCGGCCTCGGCGTGGTGGTGACGAGGCTGCGCGGCCGGGCGCCGAGGCGCAGGCCGAATTGCAGCATGTCGAAGGCGGCCTCCGCCTCCCGCCACTTGGCGATCTCGTCACACCACGCTGCGCCGAATTGCGGCCCACGCAAGGAATCCGCCTCCTCGGCCGAGAAGGCCTGGGCCATCGCCCCATTGTCCCACACCACCCGGCGGCGGCTCGGCAGCCAGAGGGGCCGCGCCCGGCCTCGACGGGGCAGGTTGAGCAGGCCGGATTCGCCCTCGATCATCACGTCGCGCACGTCGTGCAGCGTCTCGCCGACCAGGGCGATGCGCCCCACCGGCTCGGGAGTGAAGGCCCGGTCGCCCCGTGCCAGGGCATCGACCCATTCCGCGCCCGCCCGCGTCTTGCCGCAGCCGCGCCCGCCGATCACCGCCCAGGTCGTCCAGTCGCCCTCCGGCGGCAGCTGATCGGGCCTCGCCCGATGAAGCCAGTCCGCGTCGAGCCCGCGCAGCACCGTCGGCGGCAGGCTCCCGAGAAAGTCAGCGAGCGTCCCCGCTCGCGACAAAGCGATCAAAGCGTCGCGCGATCTCCTCCCGGAGTGCGCCGAGATCGCCGGGGGCATCGTCGGATCGGACAGGCTCGTCACGCGGCTCGCCCTCCCCTTCGTCATCGGATCCGAGATCGTCCAGAAGCTTCTTCAGCCCGCCGAGATCGCGCAGAACCTTGCCCGAATCGATGACCGGCTTCGGCTCCGACAGGGCCGCGTCGAGCACGGCGATCTGCCGGGCGACATGCGCCCTCAGCCGTGCCCGCAGCCGGTGCGAGTCCATCGCATCACCGCCGGATCCGAAGGTGTCTCGCAGGAGGGGGCCGGACTCGCGGGAAAAACCCGTCGCTTCAGCGAGATCGCCGGGATCGACCTCCGCCACGGCGAGCAGACGGGACATGGCGTCCCGCCGAACCACCGGCCATTTTTCGAGAGTTCGCCGTTGCGGGCGGGGAAGACGTGCCCCGGCCTGACGGCCACCGTTGGATGCCATCGGCCGCCCCCACACTTCTTGAGCGTGCCTCTTGTCTACCGAACCAGCGCCCGGCTGTCAACGATAAAAATCATAATCGGAGTTTTTCATCCTGCAACACAGGTTAAGATCACATCTCCTGTGTGCGCAGCCGGAACGGCACCCTACCCGGCACGTTGACCGGCGCGTTCTGTTCGGCCACCCATCCCGATAGCGCATAGAGTAGAGCATGGGCGAAACCCCATCATCGGCCGGACGGAGCGGATCCCAGGTGTCGGACGATGCGGGCGCGGCTGCGCTGAGCGATAGCTTTCGCCGTTTTGCGGACGTGGTGCCGCTGATGTTGTGGCGCTCCGATCAATACGGTCAGGCGGTCCATCACAACGAGTGCTGGCTCGAATTCACCGGGCGCAGCCTGGAGGACGAGCTCGGCAAGGGCTGGCGCGACGGGCTCCACCCGGAGGATTTCGATCGGCACGCCGAGATCGTCGCCAAGGCGCTGGAAGCGCGCGAACCGTTCACCGTGGAGTTTCGCCTGCGGCGCCACGACGGCGTCTACCGCTGGCTACTCGATACGGCCCGCCCCCTCGTGGAGGACGGCCGGTTCCTGGGCTATCTCGGCTCCTGTTTCGACATCACCGACCGGAAACATGCCGAGGAGCATATCGAGCATTCCCTCGCCGAGAAGGAGGCGTTGCTCGCCGAGGTCTATCACCGGGTGCGCAATAACCTCCAGGTGATGGTGAGCCTGATCGGCCTCTACGGCCGCGCCGCGCCCGAGGCCTGCCGGGGCAGCTTCGAAGCCCTGGGCCAGCGGGTGCGCGCCATCGCCTTGGTGCAGCAGCACCTGCACGAGGCGCCCCACATCGCCTCCATCGATCTGCGTGACTATCTGCGCCGCCTCGCCTCCGGCCTCGGCCAGTTGCGCCGCGCCGGGCGCATCGGGGTGCAGGTGAATGGCGGCGGCAACGGGCTGGTGGAGCCTCGCACCGCCAACGCCCTCGGCATGATCGTCGCCGAGATCGTGGCCGAATGCCTCGACGCCACCGCCGAAACGGTCGCCTGCTCCATCGCCATCGGGATCGAGGCGCCGCCGGATGGGCCGATCACCGTCTCGGTCGTCTCCAACGTCACCGACGTGGCCGAGCCCAACCGGCCGAACGTGCCGAAGCTCGGCCCGCGCCTCATCTCGGCCTACGCATCCCAGGCCGAGATCATCGCGAGCGGCGAGGCGACCCCCGCGAACCCCCTGCGGCTCCGTCTCCCGCTGCCCCGGGTGGACGAGAACGCCTGAGACGGGGTTGCGGCGCGATGCCGATTCGTCACCACGGTTTGCCTGTCCTATAGGGGCGAGCCTCTTTCGGACTTTCCGACCATGCTGCCGCCCATCGCGACCATCATCGAAAACTTCGAGATCGTTGAGGACGAGGACATGCGCCTCGAGTACCTCATCGAACTCGGCAAGGCCCTGCCCCCGCTGCCCGAAGCCCTCCGCAACGAGACGAACCGCGTTCACGGCTGCGAAAGCCAGGTTTGGATCGATACGTCAGTCAGCGAGGACGGCGGCACGCCGCACCTCGTGCTGCAAGGCTTCAGCGACTCGTTCATCGTCCGCGGCTTCGTCGCTTTGATGATCGCGTTCTACACGGGCAAGACCCCGCAGGAGGCGGCCAAGCTGGATGGCCTGGATCTGTTCCGGCAGCTTCACTTCGGTGCCCACGTGACGTCCAAGCGCTCTAACGGGGTTCGGGCGATGGTCGAGCGCATCCATCGCGACGCCGTGCGGCTCGCGGCCTGACGGGACGCCTTGGCGAGGGCCTGCAAAAGGTCTCGGACCTTCTGACACCAGGACCTCGGCTCAGGCCCGGTGGCGCCACAGGCGCGTGCGGGCCTGGTCGGGACCGCGGGCTTCGCGCTCCAGGCCGTAATGCTCGGCGAGGCGGGCCAGCGCGATGCGGGCCACGACCTTGGCCGATCGCGCGGGCCAGCGCCGCTCCGCCTCGATGCGTTCGAGCCCCTTGAGAAAGCCGCACAGATCGAGGAGCAGATCCGACAGGTCGTGCCCCACGGCCGCCAACGCCGTGCGGACCCGCTGGCGGGCCGCCACCGCCCCGTCGGACGCCCCCGCCACATCGCGCACGCCGCCGCCATCGACGCGCGGCGCCGTCCAATCCGTGCCCATCTTCGGCAGCATCAGCGCCTGCGTGATGTCCCGGCGCAGGCGCTCACCCGCCTCGTACTCGATCGGATCGATCATCGGGCGTCCGTCGCGGTCCCGCCGCCGGGCCATCCAGGCGAGCGGGCTCTCACTCGCATCGCGCAGGGGCGGTTCGTTGGCGGCCCGGCCCCGCACGACGTCGAGATGCTGCGCCCGGAACGGCTCGATCTCGCCACCTTGCTCGCGCCGCAGCCGCGCAAGGCCCGCCGCCGCGATGGTAAGGCGCCCGCCTTCGCCACCCGCGACGAGGTCGGCCTCCTGCAACTCCTGTCCGGCCTGACGCGAGAAGCGCCCCCCGCCGACCGAGACCCCGGCCTCCTCCCGGCGAATGATCAGGGCGTCTCCGTCGAACGGGTCAGGCCGCGCATCGGCTCCGGGAGCGGCAAGCGCCGCGAGGAGGCGTGTGGCCTCGCGCGACAGGATCACGCCCGCCTGCTCCCGTGGCCTCTGAGGCTTCCGCAGCGTGCCGTTTCGACCCTGCATCTTCTCACCGACCCGCCGCCGACTCAGCCGGAACCCTGGAATGTCGCTGCGCTTGTTCATGTTTTGTTCCTGTGAGGGACTGCACTGGTCGGCCATCCAGGAACGTATCAGACAAAAGTCTTAAGTCAAGAAAATAGGCTGATTGCGTCCACAGGCCCCTATCGCCTGGGCCGCGTCGGCGGATGGCGCAGCACCTCTGCCACCTCCTCCTCTGACTTGCCGCGAACCTCGTAGCCCATGGACTCGAACCGGTCGACCAACGCCTCGCTGGTCTCGGCCGAGCGCGCCGCCCAGTCGGCGAGACGGGCATTCACCGCCTCGAGGTCTTCGGCGGGATGCGCCTCGCCGGTCACGGGATCGCGCACCATTTTCGCTCCTCGCACCACCATTTGCCGCAGGCTCGGCCCGTCTGAAACGCAGGGCGGGCCGAAGCGTTGCGGTTCCGCCCCGGATCGTGATCCGGGGCTCGGCGGTCAGGCGGCCCTGCTGACGCTTTCACGTGGCTGGCCGAGACCGATCGCCTTGGCGAGGTCGGAGCGGGCCTGGGCATAGTTGGGCGCCACCATCGGGTAGTCCGAGGGCAGGCCCCACTTCGCCCGGTACTGCTCCGGGCTCATGTTGTACTTGGCGCGCAGGTGCCGCTTCAGCGACTTGAAGCTCCGCCCGTCCTCCAGGCAGATGATGAACTCGTTGGTCACGGACTTCTTGATCGGAACCGCCGGCTCCGGTGCCGCGGCCGGGGCCTGCGCCACGACCTTGCCCGTGGCCACGCCGACCAGCGCCTGATTGATGCGCTCAATGAGCGGCACGAGTTCGTCAGCCGCCACGGACCTGCTGCTGACGTAGGATGTAGCGATCTTGATGGTCATCCGTGCCCGATCGAGCGCGATTTGCTGTCTTTGCATGGCCTTAAATCCTCACCCCTCTTCAGATAATGAAAAACGCAAGCTTAACGCCGAGAGACACTGCCGTAGTTAACGGTTTTACTGACTAATCGGCGATAAATGCTCCGGTATTTCGCAGAACCAAACTTCGATTTAGCCGCATCATGCAGCACAGACGTCGATTATGTCATCAAAAAACACGCTGCAAGACGCAGATGCGCGAAAATTGACGAATCAATTGCTTCAAGGAATGCGAATTTGACTTGGTAAATCTCTCCCTTGGTGGAAATACGCCCTACAATACTATCCGTAGTTGCTTTGCGGCCTAACCGCCTCCCCCGGCTTGCCTCCGTCGGCCGCTCGCGGCACACCCGGCGCGATGCAATCCAAGACGGAGCTGGCGCAGATGCTGAAGGGTAAGGGCGGGAACGCTCCGGTCGCCGAGGTCCGCCCGTCGCCGGTCGCCGTCCACGGGCAGGAGGTCCAGGACGACTATGCGTGGCTGAAGGCCGCGAACTGGCAGGCGGTGCTGAAGGATCCCGCCGAGTTGCCGGAGGACATCGCCGCCTATCTGCGGGCCGAGAACGCTTATACCGACGCGGCACTCGCCGACACGGCCGACCTGCGCAAGCGCCTCGTCGCCGAGATGCGCGGGCGCATCCGCGAGGACGATAGCGGCGTGCCCGAGCCGGACGGTCCCTTCGCCTATTACACCCGTCACCGGGATGGCGGGCAGCACCCGCTGGTCTGCCGCCGCCCCACCCGGCCAGAGGCGCCTCTGGGCCGGGACGGCGAGGAGACCATCCTCATCGACGGCGACCGGGAGGGCGAGGGTCTGCCCTTCTTCGAGATCGCCTCGGCTGCCCATTCGGACGACCACCGCTTGCTGGCCTGGGGCGCGGACACCAAGGGCTCGGAACTGCATGCGATCCGCGTGCGCGACCTCGCCACGGGCGAGGACGGCGCCGACCTGATCGAGGCGACCTCCGGCGAGGCCGTCTGGACGGCGGACGGCACGGGCTTCTGGTATGTCGCCCTCGACGCCAACCACCGCCCGGCGCGGGTGATGCTGCACCGGCTCGGACAGCCGCAGGCCAGGGACGAGACGGTCTATGTCGAGCCCGATGCAGGCTACTTCGTCCACATCTCGGAGACGCAGTCCGGCCGGTTCCTCGCCATCACCGCGAGCGACCACGAGACCTCGGAGGTGCGCCTCATCGACCGTGCCGCGCCCACGGCCCCGGCCCTGCTCGTCCAGGCCCGCGAGCCGTTGCTGATCTATTCGGTCGATGACCACGGCGAGACGCTGTTCATCCGCACGAACGCGGACGGCGCAGAGGATTTCAAGGTCGTCACCGCCCCGCTCTCCGATCCGGGGCGCGGCCAGTGGCGGGATCTGGTGCCGCACCGGGCGGGGGTGATGATCCGCCACCTACACGTGCTGTCAGGACACATGGTGCGGCTCGAGATCGAGAACGCGAAGCCCCGCATCGTCGTGCGCGATCTGCTCGACGGACAGGAGCATCTGGTCGCCTTCGAGGAGGAGGCGTATTCCCTCGGCCTCCAGCCCGGAGCTGAGTTCGACACGGCGCGGATCCGCTTCGTCTATTCCTCAATGACGACCCCGGCCGAGACCTTCGATTACGATTGCCGCAGCCGCGAACGCTACCTGCGCAAGCGGCAGGAGGTGCCGAGCGGGCACGATCCGGCGAATTACGTGACGCGCCGCCTCTTCGCCACCGCGCCCGACGGGCAGGAGGTGCCGATCTCCCTGCTGCACCGGAAGGGCCAGCCCCTCGACGGCTCGGCGTCGTTGCTGCTGTACGGCTACGGCTCCTACGGCACGCTGATGCCGGCGGCCTTCCGCACGAATCTCCTGTCCCTCGTGGATCGCGGCTTCGTCTACGCCATCGCCCACGTGCGCGGAGGGACGGAGAAGGGCTGGCGCTGGTATCTCGACGGGAAGCGCGAGAAGAAGCCGAACACCTTCACCGATTTCGTGGCCTGCGCCCGAGCGCTGATCGCAGCGGGCTACACGGCGGAGAAGCGCATCGTCGCGCATGGCGGCTCGGCGGGCGGCATGCTCATGGGGGCGGTGGCCAACATCGCGCCGGAACTGTTCGGGGGCATCGTCGCGGACGTGCCCTTCGTGGACGTGCTGAACACGATGCTCGACGCGAACCTGCCGCTGACTCCGCCGGAATGGCCCGAATGGGGCAACCCGGCCGAGAGCAAAGCCGCCTTCGAGACGATCCTGTCCTATTCGCCCTATGACAACGTGCAGGCGAAGGACTATCCGGCGATCCTGGCCTTGGGCGGCCTCACCGATCCGCGCGTGACCTATTGGGAGCCCGCGAAATGGGTGGCGCGCCTGCGCGCGACCATGACCGGAGGCGGCCCCATCCTCCTCAAGATCAACATGGAGGCGGGCCACGGCGGCGCTGCCGGCCGCTTCGACCGCCTGGAAGAGGTGGCGCTGATCTACGCCTTCGCCCTGGCCGCAGTGGGGGTGGAGTAGCCGAGGAGGCGCCGCCCTCGGCTTTGCGAGCGTCAGCGAGACAATCCAGCGATTCGCCACGCCTGGGAATGTCCCGCAGCCCTGGATCGCTCCACTGCGTTCGCGATGACGGTACGAATTATGGCTGTGGCGCCGCCGGCTCCGGCGCGGGCGAAGCTTGGTTTTCCAAGCGCTCGCGGGCTTGGCGTTCGGCTTCCTCGGCGGCGAGCTTGTCGGCGTAGGCCTTGAGGGCGGTGGCACGAGCCTTGTCGAACTCGATCCGGTCGCGGCGGCGCTGGCGCTCCACCTGATCCGCCTCGTTCAATTCGAGGGTCTCCAACTCGCGCTGGAGCACGAAGGCCGCAAGGCCCGACGAGAGCGATCCGACATCGACGGCGCGGGCCGGATCGGCAAGGCTGCCGGTGAGGGCGTATTGCACGGACGGCGCCCCCGCCGGCCAGCCTTGCGGAACCGTGCCGCCGCTGAGCGTTCCGCGCGCATCGAGACGGTCGTCGCGGAGATCGGCGGTGACGCTGCCGGTCCAGCGGGCGGGGCCGAGATCGACATCGAGGGGCCCGGCCCGCAGGACGCCGCCGACGATGGTGGCGGGAGCCGAGACCGGCGCCCTCGCCTGCGCCCCCGCCTTCCCGAGTTCCTGCGTGACCATGGCGAGGAGCCGCCCTTCACGAAGAGGATCCTCGGCTTCGCTGGCGACGGTGAGCGCGCGGCCCAGGGCGGCGGGATCGAGCCCCGAAACGCTGAGGTCCTTGAGGGTGAGGCGACCGCTGCCGGCGAGATTGGCGGCCAGCGCCGAAAGGGTTTCGGCACTTGCCGCGAAGCGCAGATCGGCGGTGAGGCGACCGCCGAGTGCCCGGCCACCCGACAGGCTGGTCAGGGAGAGATCCTCCGCGCGGCCCTCGCCCGTCATTGCGAGCGCGCTGGCCCTTCGTGCCAGGGTCGCGGTGCCCGACAGGCGCCCGTCGGCGAAGCGCGCCGTCAGCCCCCCGAGGGTCAACGTGTCGGGTTCGAGTCCGAAGGTGAGCGCCGCATCGGTCGCGATCAGCCCCCGCCCAAGGTCGAGCTGTCCGACGCGCAGGTCCAGGGTGCCGTGCGGCCGGTTCGGCAAGGGCGCGGCACGTCCGCCCTCCTGCGGCATCAGGAGCGCGGTGGCGAGGCGCGGCAGCGACAGGCGCGCGAGGCTCGCCCGGCCGCGAATGGCGCCATCCTCCGCACGGGCCAGGGTCGCCTCTACGGCACCGCCCGCGATCCGTCCGGTCACGGCCACCTGCGGATCACCTGCCTCGGTCGAGAGAACCAGGGTGAGGTCGGCGGGCCATGCGCCGGGTTCGAGCCGTGCCGCGCCCGCGAGCGTCAGGAATGGGGCGAGGTCGGTGGCGCGCAGGGTGACCTGTCCGCTCTCGGGCGTAAGGCTTCGCGCCGGAAGCAGGATCGGCGTGCCGGTGGTCAGGCTCAGGCCCGCCACAGTGCCTGTAAGGGTCAGGGACAGCCCCTCGCGACGGGGCTCGGCGGTGACGCGAAGGTCCGCAGGCTGCTGAAGGCCGAGAATGTCGCTGCGGCCGAACCACGATCCCGCCTTCGCGGTGGTGAGCGTACCGCTTCCGGCGGCAAGGCGACCATCCCGGCTGCGCACCGAGAGGTCCAGGGTGCCGCCCCCCGCATTGCCCTTGGCCTGGACCCGCAGGCCGCCATCGTCCTGCGCGGCCCTGTCGATGACCACGGCGAGGTCGAGGGGGGCCGTCCGGAGGAATTCGGGCACCGCCCGGATGTCGTCCGACCAGACCCGTTCGAGCAGGCCGATCAGGGGCGCGGCGGCGGGAGCCCGGAGCCGCCCCGCGATGCGGCCGGTCCCGTCCGCCGCGATCGTGCCGGAGAGCGTCGCGCTCGCCCCGGCGAGGTCGATCACGTCGAGACTATCGACCACGAAGCTCCGGCCATCGGACTCGATCCGTGCCGCGATGGTGCCCGCGCCGGATCCGACCGCACCGAAGCGGACATCCTTGGCTTGCAGGGTCAGGGCAAGATCCACGTCGCGCAGGGCCGCCAGGGTCGTTCCAAGGGGCGGCAGGGCGGCGACATCGAGGTTGCTCGCGAGCAGCTGGGCCTCGAACCGGCCCCTCGCCCCGCCATTCGGGCCGAGATAGCGGGCATTGCCGCTGATCCGCGCGGGCCCAAACCCAGCGCGAAGGTTGCGCAAGGAAAAGTCCTTGGCCGAGGCCGCGACATCGGCAGCGAGATCGATGGGCCGCCCGTCGAGCAGACCGACCAGGGGGCCCTCGGCGCCGAGGCGGCGCAGCAGGCGCCCGAGCCCGTCCGATTGCTGGGCGCCGATGGCGACCGGCCCGGTGAAGCGAAGGGGCGCGCCCTCGATCTCTCCGCTCAGCGACACGTTCGCCTCGCCAGGGGCGGTGGCCGACAGGCGCCGAAGCAGCAACCCGCCGCCCCGCTCCGCCGTGCCCGCCACCACGAGGTCTCGCCATTCGGCGACCCCGAAGGCGGCGCTCTCCACCGCGACGTCGAAATCGAGCATCACCGGCAGACCCCAGCCGCCCTGCGGGACGCCGCGTGCCAGCAGCGCCTGCCCCTCGGTCGCGGTGAGGAAGGCATCGAGGTCGAGCCGCCGCGCCTTGAGCGAGACGGCCGCGCGCCATTGGTGCAGATCGAGCTGCCCGGTGCCTTCGAGGCGCAGGGACTTGCCGCCGGGATCGATATCCAGGCTCGCCTGATCGAAGCGCACCTGCGTCCCACGCGACTTGAAGGCACCCGCCACCGTGAAGGGGAGATAGGCCCCCGCCGCCTGGGACGGCGGGCCGACGACGAGCTTCGCAGTGCCTTCCGCCGTCACATTGCTCGCAGGGGGCTCATCCTGGTCGGGGGTGAGGCCGAAGCGGGCATCCACCTCGAACACGGGCGTGGCGTCGCCGCCGCCGGAGATCTTCACAGGCAGGCGGCCCTCGGGATCGGGGGTTCCGCTCACGGCGCGGAAGGGCACGCCGCCGCTCGTCGCCTCGACCCGCCACGGCCCGATCAGGGCGGGCGATTGCACCCGGACATCCTCGGCCGTGAACTGATCGGTCCGCCCGGTCGTGACCACCGCCGTAGTGACGAGGAATTGCTGGATCTGCAGGTTCTCGATGGCGAGATCCCGGTCGCGGAGGCCGTCGAGCCATCCCTTGGGCAGGCGGACCGCCTCGCCCTCGCCGAGCGGCAGGCGGATCTCGGCCCGGCCGATCCGGGTTTCGGTGAAGCGCGCCTCGCCCTTGAGGAGCGGCGCCAGGGCGATCTCGGCCTTCACAAAGCGGGCATCGAGGGACGGACCGCCCTTCGCGCCGAGGACGAGCCGATCGACCCGGAGGCGCGGCGATGGCAGGAGCCGCACCTCGATGCGGCCCTGGCTCTGCACAGACAGTCCGAGGGATTGCGACAGCGTCCGGTCGATGAAGGCCCGGTGGGCCGTCCAGTCGATGAAGGGCGGAACGGCCAGCGCCGCGATCAGGACGAGGACGATCGCGCCTGCCAGCGCGGTCAGCAGATCACGCACCGTTCCGGTTCCAGACCTCACATCGCGATGCGCCATGAAACGCGCGGTCGCGTGCCCCCATGGGCCACCCGACCGCGCCTATAGCATGACGAGCGAGAGGCCGCGCGAGCCTCGCCGGGGCAATTTACGCCGCGGTGAATCCCGCGTCGCCGGGCAGCTCAGCGGCCGACGCGCGGGATCGGCGCGGGCGGCGGCGGCGGGGCCGCATTCTGGCTGCGCTGGATGGTCATCATCGTGGTGTTGTTCTGGCTCGTCGAGTCCTGTTGCATCGTGCGGTTGTTGCTCATGGTCGACATGGACTGGTTGGCCGCGTTCGGGTTGCCCTGCTGCACCTGCGCGAAGGCCGGGGCGGCCGAGAACGCGAGGGGAAGGGCGGCGGCGAGGGCGATCCCCGCGAGGCGGTTCGTGTTGGGCATGGCTCGGCCTTTCGGCTGTCGGGTGGGCCTATGGGAGAACAAGCCTCGGCCCGTGACGCGGTTCCGGGCGCGCGCTGGGGCCGCACGGGCGGCTGCGGCCTCGACGCCGTTCGCGATTTGGTCCAGTGAAGGACGATGCAGAACCGCCCGAACGCCCTGCCCGCCGCGGACGGCCCCTCCGCTTCGATCACCGCCCGCGCCCTCGGCGCCCTGAGGCGGGATTCGGATGGCTACCTCGATGGGCTGAACCCGGAACAGCGCCTCGCCGTCGAGACGACGGAGGGGCCGATCCTCGTTCTGGCGGGCGCGGGCACGGGCAAGACGCGGGTTCTGACCACACGCATCGCTCACCTCATCTCGACCGGCCGGGCACGGCCCTTCGACATCCTGGCCGTGACCTTCACCAACAAGGCCGCGCGGGAGATGAAACACCGGATCGGCACGCTGATCGGCCCGGCGGGCGAGGGCATGCCGTGGCTCGGCACGTTCCACGCCATCGGCACCAAGATCCTGCGTCGCCACGCGGAACTGGTCGGGCTGAAGTCGGACTTCACCATCCTCGGCACCGACGACCAGTTGCGCCTGATGAAACAGGTGCTGGCCGACCAGAACATCGACGAGAAGCGCTGGCCCGCCCGCTCCCTGTCCCACCTGATCGATGGCTGGAAGAATCGCGGCCTCACGCCGGATCAGGTGCCGCCGGGCGAGGCGACGTCCTTCGCCTTCGGCAAGGGCGGCGCGCTCTACACGGCCTATCAGGCCAGGCTCGCCACCCTCAACGCGGTCGATTTCGGCGACCTCCTGTTGCTCTGCCTGAAGCTGTGGCGGGACAACACCGATATCCTGGAAAGCTATCAGGACCGGTTCCGCTACATCCTGGTGGACGAGTATCAGGACACCAACGTCGCCCAATACCTCTGGCTGAGGCTGCTGGCCCAGAAGCGCAAGAACGTCGCTTGCGTCGGTGACGACGACCAGTCGATCTATGGCTGGCGCGGGGCCGAGGTCGACAACATCCTACGGTTCGAGCACGATTTCCCCGGGGCCACCGTGGTGCGCCTGGAGCGCAACTACCGCTCGACGGGGCACATCCTGGCCGCCGCCTCGGGGCTGATCGCCAAGAACGAGAGCCGCCTCGGCAAGACCCTGCGCACCGAGGACGAGCCGGGCGAGCCCGTGACCGTGACGGGCGCCTGGGATTCGGAGGAGGAGGCACGGCTGCTGGCCGAGGCGATCGAGTCGCTTCAATCCAAGAAGCATCCGCTCTCGGAGATCGCCGTCCTCGTGCGCATCTCGGCGCAGATGCGCGAGATCGAAGATCGCTTCGTCCAGCTCGGACTACCCTACCGGGTGATCGGCGGCCCGCGCTTCTACGAGCGGGCCGAGATCCGCGATGCGCTGGCGTATCTGCGCGTCACGATGAATGTGAGTGACGACCTCGCCTTCGAGCGGATCGTCAACACGCCGAAGCGGGGTCTCGGCGACGCGACGCTCCAGCAACTGCACGCCTACGGCCGGGCCGAGCGGGTGCCGCTGCTCGTCGCCGCCCGCCGCCTGTGCGAGACGGACGAGTTGAAGCCCAAGGTTCGCCAGACCCTGCGGGCCCTGACCGAGAGTTTTTCCCGCTGGGCGCGCCTCGTGGAGTCGCAACCCCATTCCGAGGTGGCCCAGACGATCCTCGAAGAGTCCGGCTACACTGAAATGTGGCAGAAGGACCGCTCGGCCGACGCCGCCGGGCGCCTGGAGAACCTGAAGGAATTCGTCCGCTCCATGGAGGAATTCCCCGACATGGCGGCCTTCCTCGAACACGTCTCCCTGGTGATGGAAGCCTCCGAGGCCGAGGGCGCCGAGCGCGTCTCGCTGATGACGCTCCACGCCGCCAAGGGGCTCGAATTCGACACCGTGTTCCTCCCCGGCTGGGAGGACGGCCTGTTCCCGAACCAGCGCGCCCTCGACGAGAGCGGCCGGGCGGGGCTCGAGGAAGAGCGCCGTCTCGCCCATGTCGGGCTGACGCGGGCGCGCAAGCGCGCCAAGCTCTCCTTCGCCGTGAACCGTCGCATCCACGGGCTCTGGTCTTCGACCATTCCGTCGCGCTTCATCGACGAACTGCCTGCCGCCTCGGTCGACGTGGTGGAGGCCCCGGCCCATTACTCGGCGGGCGCCTCACGCTTCGACCGCAACCCGCAGCCGTTCGGATCGAGCTACGGCACGCCCGGCTGGCAGCGAGCCCAGGAGCGGACGAACGCCAATTCCGGCGGGCGCGGCTTCGGCGCCTCCCCGGGGCGTCGGGGCGTCTCTTCCGGCCCACGGCAGATCGAGGGCGAGCTGATCGCCAAATCGACGGGCACACCTTCGGCCTTCAGCGAGGGCCAGCGGGTGTTCCACACCAAATTCGGCCCCGGCAACGTCGCGGCGGTGGACGGCAACAAGCTCACCGTCGACTTCGACAAGGCAGGCCGCAAGATGGTGCTGGAAAGCTTCGTCCAGCCCGCCTGAGCGTGGCCGCAGGGACACGGCGCGGCGGCAAGCTTCGCCTTTTCCTCGCCGAGGCCGAAAACCGTCACCCGCGAGTCACACCCGGCGAACAAATCTGCCGCGCAGCCGATTTTGGTGCGTCGGTTGCTTCGTCGGCTCCGTTCCGGGTGCGAAATGATTTACTCTCCACAGGCAACCTTCGAAGGCCCGGAACTTCGATGAGCGACAAGAATTGGCTCGTCGAAATGCTTGTGAACAGCAGGAGTACGTAGACTACGTCATTTCAGTAACACGTCCAGATAGGCCAGTCCCGTTGGAGTGTTGACCCATGAAGAGACGCCGTGCACGCCTTGAACTGGTTGAAGATCGTACGTCCCGCCTCCACCGCACACGCTTCGACGAAGAACGGCATTTAAGCCCGATCCAACCCCTGACGGATCGTCAGGCCGAATATCTCGAAGCCCTCGGCCGCTCCCCGCAAGTCATCGTCCTCGGCCCCGCGGGCACCGGAAAGACTTTCATCGCCGGAACCCGTGCCGCCGATCAGCTCCGTCAGCGACGCATCAACAAGGTCGTCATCACGCGGCCCAACGTTCCCTCGGGACGGTCGCTCGGCTTCTTCCCCGGAACCCTCGAAGAGAAGATCGCTCCCTGGGTCGCCCCGCTCACCGAGGCGATGAAGGAACGGATGGGCGCAGGCGCCTTCGAGATCGCCCTCAAGGCCGGCGACATCGAGATCGTGCCCTTCGAAGTGATGCGCGGGCGCACCTTCAAGAACTGCCTCGTGATCCTCGATGAGGCGCAGAACACCACCACCAACGAGATCAAGATGTTCCTGACCCGCATCGGCGACGATTGCCAGGTCATCATCAACGGCGACGTCTCACAGACCGACCTTCGCGAAACCTCCGGCCTGCGCACGGTCATCCACCTGATCAAGAGCCGGATGATGCCGATCCCGGTCGTGGAGTTCACCCGCGCCGACATCGTCCGTTCCGGCATCTGCGCCGAATGGGTCGCAGCTTTCGAGGAAACGAATCTGTGACTTGACCGTTACTCACGGCGGGCCGGCTGGGTCCGCCGTGCCGATCCGGCACGAGACTTCTCCCTCGAACCTCCCCCTGCGGGAGGACGAACCGGGCCTGATCCCGGCAAACGGAAGAATTGGAGTCTCCCTCGTGAGGAAACTGACCCTGACCGCCGCCGCCTTCGCGTCGCTGTTCGGCGCGGCGCTGGCGACCCCCGCCCTGGCCGTCCCCGCCTCCCCCGCCGGCATCGCCGCTCCGGAGACGATGACCGAAGCCGTGCGGATGACCCCGATGGAGCGCCGCATGATGCACCGTCGCATGGAGCGTCGCATGATGCACCGGCACATGGAGCGCCGCATGATGCGCCGCCACATGGAGCGCCGTATGATGCGCCGGGGCATGTAAAGCCCTTCTCGCCCTCCGGCCTCGCCGGGGGGCGTTTTCGTTTCAGGGGCATCGCGCGCCACCGACATTGCCCCGGCCGCGCGAGATTCCTATGTCGGAGCGCTTGCCGGTCCCGGATCCGCCTGCGCCGCCGGCGCGGCCTCCGGCGACCGATCCGGGAGACCGAGATGCCCCCCTCAAACCGTCTGTTCGACGACCTCGCCCGCCTGATGACGGATGCCGCCGGCGCCGCTCAGGGAGTCCGCCGCGAAGCCGAGACCGTCGTGCGCGCCCAGGCCGAAAGGCTGATCCGCGACCTCGACGTCGCCTCCCGCGAAGAGCTCGACGTGCTCCGCGACCTCGTCACCTCCCTGCGCACCCAGAACGAGGCCCTGACCGCCCGCGTCGCGGCTCTGGAGGCGAAAAGCACCACCGCGGCGGCCCCTGCGGCAGGCGCCGCGGGCCTGAGCGAGGGCGTCTGATTCCACGGGAATCGGTTTTGCACAGGAAGCGGCGGCGGCGATTCCGTTTCCTGTTCACCGATCCCGCAATCGGCTTTGTGTCGCGAGTCGCGCCCGGTCTATATTGAGCCATGGGCTGATTCGGGGGAGGCGGAAGGATGAGTTCGGGGATTTCCCAGTCGTTCTCTTCGTCCTTCTCTCTTTAAGGCCAAACTAACCTCGATTTCGGGGCGTCATGGCGCCTCCGCTCAAGTCTTCATGGTGCCGGCACGGAGTCAATCCGCGCCGTCAAGCTGGATCGTCATGCCGCTGCTTAACATCGACTATTTCGATCCGCATCGAACCGAGCACCCGCTCGACGTGGTCGAACGGTTGGCCTCGCTGCGCGATTGGATCTTCGACCGGGCCGAGACGGACGAAATGTCCGTCACCAGCCCCGGCCGGTGGACGGATTATCATGTGGCCTTCACCTGGATCGAGGATGTCGAGGCCCTCCACGTGGCCTGCGCCTTCGACCTGAAGGTGCCGGAGCGTCGGCGTGCCGAAATCCAGCGTTTGATCGCTCTGGTGAACGAGCAACTCTGGATCGGTCACTTCGACCTTTGGTCCAGCGACCATGTGGTGATGTTCCGCCACTCACTGCTTCTGGCGGGCGGCGTGGCGCCGACCCAGCCGCAATGCGCGACCATGATGAAATGCGCGGTCGATGCCTGCGAGCGCTACTTTCAGGCATTCCAGTTCGTCCTCTGGGCGGGCAAGAATGCCCGCGAGTCGCTGGACGCCGCCCTGTTCGAGACCGAAGGCGAGGCGTGAGCACCGCCGAGAGAGGCATGCCCGCCTCGCTGATGCTGGTCGGCGCGGGCAAGATGGGCGGGGCGATGCTGGCGGGCTGGCTCGATGCCGGGCTCGACCCCGCCGCAACCACGGTGATGGACCCGTTTCCCTCCGAGGGGATGACGCGGCTCTGCGCCGAGCGCGGCGTGGCCCTCAACCCCGCCGATCCGTCCCCGGCCGCGGTGCTCGTCCTGGCGATCAAGCCGCAGGGACTCGATGCGGCGGCGCCCGATCTCGACCGGTTGATCGGACCTGGGACACTCCTCGTCTCCGTTCTGGCGGGTAAGACGGTAGCGAACCTGCGCGGGCGCCTGCCCTCGGCGCGGTCCGTGGTGCGGGCCATGCCGAACCTTCCGGCCAGCATCGGGCACGGCGCCACGGGCGCCTTTGCGAATGAAGCCGTCGAGGCCGGCCAGCGGGCCAGCGCGGAGGTGCTGCTCTCGGCCGCCGGAATGACCGCGTGGCTCGATGACGAGGCGCTGATCGACGCCGTCACCGCCGTGTCGGGCTCCGGCCCGGCCTATGTCTTCCTCATGGTCGAGACCCTGACCGAGGCGGGCATCGCGGCGGGGTTGCCCGCCGAGGTGGCGGGTCGGCTGGCGCGGGCGACGGTCGCCGGATCGGGCGCCCTTCTCGAGGCGGACCCGACCGAGGCGGGTGCCCTTCGGCAGGCCGTGACCTCCCCTGGCGGCACGACGGCAGCCGCGCTCGCCGTGCTCATGGCCGAGGATGGGATGGCCCCGCTGATGCGTCGGGCGGTGGCGGCGGCGCAGCACCGGGCGGGTGAACTCGCGGGCTGATCGTCTGCGGCATCCCGCGCGCGCCCCTGACAGCGGCGGGATCGGCTCCTAAATGAGGAGCACGACCAATCAACCGACGACGGGACGATGACCGAACCCAAAGGCCCGACCAAGCGGACCCGCAAGGCTGCGGAGCCGGTTGCATCCGCCGAGACGAAGGCTCCCGCCGGAACCGAGACCAAGGCGTCTGCCGCGAGTGAGACGAAGCCCGAGGCTTCCGCACCCAAGGTGTCGCCGCGCGAGGCTGCGGTCGAGGCGCTGATGCGGCTGGCCGCCGAGCAGCCCTGGAACGACATCGAAGTCAGCGACATCGCCCGGGAGGCAGGGCTGACCCTGGCGGAGCTGCGCGAGCTGTTCCCGTCGAAGGGCGCGGTGCTCGGCGGTCTTGCCCGGATCATCGACCGCAAGGTGCTGGAAGACGACGGGACCGATCTCGCCGACGAGCCGACACGGGAGCGTCTGTTCGACGTGCTGATGCGTCGGCTCGACGCGATGACGCCGTACAAGACCGCCCTGCGGCGGATCTCCTATTCCCTGCGTGGCGATCCCTTTTCGCTGCTCGCCCTCAACGGGGTGATGCTGAATTCGCATCGCTATATGCTGGCGGCAGCCGGCATCGACACGGAGGGCCCGCTGGGTCAGCTGAAGTTGCAGGGTGTCGTGATCGCGTTCGCCCGCGTCACCCAGGTCTGGCTGGATGACGAGGATCCGGCGCTGGCCCGGACCATGGCGCGGCTCGACAAGGAAATTCGCAACGGCGAGCGCTTCATGGAACGGGCGGAGGATGCCCGGCGCCTCACCGCGCCGCTTCGCGCCATCGGCCGATCGCTGCTGGAGCGCCGCTCGCGCTCCGACCGCGAGGATCGCCTGCGGGACGAGCCCCCGATCCCCTGATCGGTCTTAGGACAGCCGCCCGGATAGGACGTCGCGAACCGTGCCGACCATCTCGCCGCCGGTGAGACGGTCTCGCTCGATGGTGAGAGCGTCGGGGATCAGGTCGGCGGCCTCGTCATCGAGGTCGTCGCTGGCGAACACGATTCGCAGATGGGGCCGCAACTCACGGGCCTCCACCGCGAGGCGAGCGCCGCAGAGATTGCCCTTCAATGCGGCATCGATGATCATGATGTCGACGGGAAGCCCCAGGGCCAGAACCGTCATCGCATCGACACCGCGATCGCACACAGTGGCCTGGAAACCGACCTGGTGAACCTGCGCCGCCGCTTCGTCGCGCCAGCGCTTGTTATGCCCGACGACGAGCACCTGAATGCGGTAACACCCCCCGGCGACGGAAGGAAACCGTTCGGCGGGTCCGACGGCGGCTGATCCCATCGTGCAAGACCACCACTTCGCGTTGCAATGCGATATGGTATGCCGCACACCGGGAAACACGCAAGGGCTCGACGCGCGATTTTGCCTCAAAGGATACCCTTGGTGCCCAAGGGCCAGGCATGCATGGAAAGCGGCGCGGATTTGGGCAACTGCTTCGGGATCGGTTGACGCCGACAGGCCACGGCGGGCAACACCTCGCCGCGGCCGGTCTCATACCGGATCACGGAGTCCTCGATTCGATGTCGTCCAAGCCGTCGCCCGTCTCGCCCCTCGCGCCCACAACCTATCCCGATCTGCCGCCCGTCGCGGGCGTCCGCCTCGCTACGGCCCAGGCGGGGATCCGTTACAGCGGTCGCACTGACGTGTTGTATGTCGGGCTCGACGCGGGCACCCGGGCGGCGGGCGTGTTCACGCGCTCCAAGTGCCCTTCCGCGCCGGTCGATTGGTGCCGGGACGCCCTCGCGAACGGCTCGGCCCGCGCCCTGGTGGTCAATTCGGGCAACGCCAACGCCTTCACCGGCCGCCTGGGCCGCGAGGCGGTCGCCAAGACGGCGGTGATCGCCGCGCAGGCCGCCGGATGCGCCGAGAACGAGGTCTACATCGCCTCGACGGGCGTGATCGGCGAGCCGCTGCCCGCCGAGCGATTCGAGGGCGTGCTCGCGGATTGCGCGGGCCGTGCGCAGGACGGCGCCGCGGCGTGGGCCGAGGCGGCCAAGGCGATCATGACCACCGACACCTTCCCCAAGCTCGCGACCCGCGAGGCGGAGATCGGCGGCAAGCGGGTGCGCATCAACGGCATCGCCAAGGGCGCCGGGATGATCGCCCCGGATATGGCGACCATGCTGGCTTTCGTCTTCACCGACGCCGCTCTCTCTCAGTCGGCGGCCCAGGCCCTGCTGAAGGGCGGCGCCGATGACAGCTTCAACTGCGTGACGGTCGATGGCGATACCTCGACCTCCGACACGCTGATGCTGTTCGCCACCGGCAAGGCTGGGAATGCCGAGGTCGCGGAGGCCAGCGATCCGGCGCTGGCTGGCTTCAAGGCCGCCCTCGACGATTTGCTGATCGAACTCGCGCAACTCGTCGCCCGCGACGGAGAGGGTGCGCGCAAGTTCGTAACGGTGAAGGTGGGCGGCGCCGAAAGCGACGCCTCGGCGCACAGGATCGCCCTCTCCATCGCCAACTCGCCGCTGGTGAAGACCGCCGTGGCGGGCGAAGACGCGAATTGGGGCCGCGTGGTCATGGCGGTCGGCAAGGCCGGAGAGCCCGCCGACCGAGATCGCCTCGCGATCTGGTTCGGGGACGTGCGCGTCGCCGTCGAGGGCGCCCGTGACCCCGCCTACAGCGAGGATGCGGCGAGCGCTGTGATGCGCGAAGCGGAGGTAGAGATCCGCGTCGATCTCGGCCTCGGCTCGGGCAAGGCCCGCGTTTGGACCTGCGATCTGACCAAGGCCTATATCGAGATCAACGGGGATTACCGCTCGTGAGAGCCGCTCCCCTCGCGCTGGTTCTGGCCGCCCTCGGCGGTGGGGCCGTGGCCGACGAGGCCCCCTGCGCCCGGAACGTCAGCGTGGTCGGCCACGCCTCGTCCGCCCAGGCCCCGGATTTCGCGGAGATCGCAGTGGGTATCGAGGCCAAGGGCCCCAATGCCGCGACCGCCCTCGATGCCGCGTCGAAGGCCGTGGCAGGGATATCCGCCCTCGCCCGCGAGGCCGGGATCCCACCGGCCGACATCGGCACGGCGGCGGTCAGCCTCCAACCCATCACTCGCCCGGTGACGCGGCCGGGCGGCGGCACCAGGGAGGAGCCGGATGGCTACATGGCGACCAATGTGGTCCGCCTGCGCGTCGGCGACATGGGCCGCCTCGGTGACCTCCTGAGACGCACGCTCGATTCGGGGGCGAACCGCATCGACGGCATCACCTTCGGCCTGCGCGATCCCGAGGCCGCCCGCGCTGCCCTTCAGGTCGCCGCCGCCAAGGATGCGCGCACCCGCGCTGTAGCCCTCGCCGAGGCGGTGGGCGCCAAGCTCGGATCGCTCTGCACCCTCTCGGCCCTCGACGGTGCTCCCCCGCCCTATCCGATGCGCGCCATGGCGAGCCGCGCGGTGAAGGCGGCGCCCGTTCCGGTGGAAGCCGGGACCATCGAGAGCACGGCCTCCGTCACCGCGACCTTCGCGCTCGCGCCATGAGCGGCCCTCGCCTTCTCCTCGTCGTCGCCGTCGCCCTCGTGGATGCGGACGGGCGCGTGCTGGTGAGCGAGCGCCCGGCAGGCAAGCAGCTCGCGGGGCTCTGGGAATTCCCCGGGGGCAAGGTCGAGCCCGGCGAACGGCCGGAGGAGACGCTCATCCGCGAGTTGTCGGAAGAGCTCGGCATCACGGTCGAGGAGCCCTGTCTCGCACCTCTCACCTTCGCGAGCCACGCCTATCCCGACTTCCATCTGCTGATGCCGCTCTACGTCTGCCGCCGCTGGGAAGGCACGCCGCGCTCGCTCGAAGGGCAGGCGCTCAAATGGGTGCAGCCCCGCGCGCTCCGCGACCTCGCCATGCCCCCGGCAGACGCGCCGCTGATCCCGTTCCTGATCGATCTGCTCGGATAACGTTCCCCCGTCATCGCGAGCGCAGCGAAGCGATCGAGGATAGCGGGTCCTAGCCTTATGTAGCGGGTCCCTGGATTGCTTCGCTCCGCTCGCAATGACGGCGTCGTTTGAATTTGCCGCCTTCGAAAAATATTTTTATCGGCGCTTCAAGTGAAAGCCGGGCGCCTCGCCGCGTCCGGCTTCGTCGTTTCAAGCATATCGCGATGCACCATTGCATACGATCGTTGCTGCGCGCGCGAGAAAGACGGGCTGGAGCAGCAAATCAAAAAATTTGACGGGCGAAATCGTGCGCCGCCAGTAAGATGAACGCCGAAAACGGGTCATCAAGAGACACGGGAGGAGGCGCCGCATGGACGTTCATGAGTACCAAGCCAAGGAGCTGCTCGCGAGCTTCGGCGTCGCGGTTCCGAAAGGTGCCATCGCGTTCAGCCCGGACCAAGCGGTCTACGCCGCCACCGAACTCGGCGGCTCGTTCTGGGCGGTGAAGGCGCAGATCCATGCCGGCGCCCGCGGCAAGGCGGGCGGCATCAAGCTGTGCCGCACCTATAACGACGTCCGCGACGCCGCCAAGGACCTGCTCGGCAAGCGCCTCGTCACGCACCAGACCGGGCCGGAGGGCAAGCCGGTCCAGCGCGTCTACGTCGAGACCGCCGACCCGTTCGAGCGCGAGCTTTACCTCGGCTACGTCCTTGACCGGAAGGCCGAGCGCGTCCGTGTGATCGCCAGCCAGCGCGGCGGCATGGAGATCGAGCAGATAGCCGCCGAGGAGCCGGAGGCGCTGATTCAGGTGGTGGTCGAGCCCGCCGTCGGCCTTCAGCAGTTCCAGGCCCGCGAGATCGCCTTCAAGCTCGGCCTCAACATCAAGCAGGTCGCTGCCGCCGTGAAGACGATCATGAACGCCTACCGGGCGTTCCGCGATTGCGACGGCACGATGCTCGAGATCAACCCGCTGGTCGTCACCAAGGACGACCGGGTGCTGGCGCTCGATGCCAAGATGTCCTTCGACGACAACGCCTTGTTCCGTCGCCCGACCATCATGGACATGCACGACCCCTCGCAGGGCGACCCGCGCGAGGCCCAGGCCGCCGAGCACAACCTCAGCTACATTGGCCTCGAAGGCGAGATCGGCTGCATCGTCAACGGTGCGGGCTTGGCCATGGCAACCATGGACATGATCAAGCACGCGGGTGGCGATCCGGCGAATTTCTTGGATGTCGGCGGCGGTGCGTCCCCCGAACGGGTGGCGACGGCCTTCCGGCTGGTCCTCTCCGACCGCAACGTGAAGGCGATTCTCGTCAACATCTTCGCGGGCATCAACCGCTGCGATTGGGTCGCCGAAGGCGTCGTGAAGGCCGCTCGCGAGGTGAAGATCGACGTGCCGCTGGTCGTGCGGCTGGCCGGCACGAATGTGGAGGCCGGGAAAAAGATCCTGGCCGAGAGCGGCCTCGACCTCATCACCGCCGACACACTGACCGAGGCCGCGCGCAAGGCGGTCGACGCCTGCAACGCCGCCAAAGACACTCACAACAACAACCGCTGACCGGGGGGAGATCAGGCCATGAGCATTCTCATCGACGAATCCACGCCGATCATCGTCCAGGGCATCACGGGCGACAAAGGCACCTTCCACGCCAAGGAGATGCTGGATTACGGCTCCAACGTCGTGGGCGGCGTCACGCCCGGCAAGGGCGGTCGCACCCATCTCGGCCTGCCGGTGTTCAACACCGTGAAGGAGGCCGTGGAGGCGACCGGCGCCACCACCTCGATCACCTTCGTCGCCCCGCCCTTCGCGGCGGACGCGATCATGGAGGCGGCGGATGCGGGCTTGCGCCTCGTCTGCTCCATCACCGACGGCATTCCCGCCCAGGACATGATGCGTGTGAAGCGCTACCTCTACCGCTACCCGAAGGAGCGGCGGACGATGGTGGTGGGCCCGAACTGCGCGGGCATCATTTCCCCCGGCAAGTCGATGCTCGGCATCATGCCCGGCCATATCTACCTGAAGGGCAATGTCGGCGTGATCTCGCGCTCCGGAACGCTGGGCTACGAGGCCGCCTCGCAGCTGAAGGAGCTGGGGCTCGGCATCTCGACCTCGGTCGGCATCGGTGGCGATCCGATCAACGGCTCCTCCTTCCTCGACCACCTCGCCCTGTTCGAGATGGACCCGGACACCGACGCGGTGCTGATGATCGGCGAGATCGGCGGTCCGCAGGAGGCAGAGGCCTCGGCCTGGATCCGGGACAACATGTCGAAGCCGGTGATCGGCTTCGTCGCGGGCCTCACCGCCCCGAAGGGCCGCCGCATGGGCCATGCCGGCGCGATCATCTCCGCCACCGGCGACAGCGCCGCCGAGAAGGCCGAGATCATGAAGAGCTACGGCCTCACCGTGGCGCCGGATCCGGGCTCCTTCGGCCAGACCGTCGCCGACGTGCTCGCCCGGGCGGCCTGAGCCGGAGGGACAAGCGACCGCCCTCTCGCAGAGGGCGGCCGGACATCGAGCCATCTCCCACCCTAGACCTCATCCTGAGGTGCCCGCGCCAGCGGGCCTCGAAGGAGGGGTCCAGAAGCCGCCGCGATCCCTGGAGCTCTCCTTCGAGGCGGCCGACGCCGCACCTCAGGATGAGGGTGACCGGGATAAGCCGGGGCTTCGGGAACGGGCCGCGACCATCAAAACGACCAACAGACAAGAGGGCTTCCCCATGCCCACGACGCTCCACGCCAGTCCCGCTTCCGCCTCGGTCACCGGCTTCGCGCCGCCGGTCATCACCGGCACCTCGTCGGAGGTGGCCCTGGACATCCTGTTCCAGGCCCTGCTCGACGTCGCCCGTCGGCACGATCCCGAGCTGGAGGCCGTGCTACACGGCACGGCCGACATCTCGCGCTTCTCGCCCGAGATGCTGGCTCGCGCCCTTCAGGTCCAGGGGATCTGGTTCCAGCTGATCTCCATCGCCGAGCAGAACGCCGCGATGCGCCGCCGCCGCCACACGGAGCGGACGGAGGGCCGCGCGGCTCTGGGCGGATCCTTCGCGAAGGTGTTCTCCGAGGCCCGCGCCCGGGGCATTCCGCCGGAAAAGATCCAGGCCCTGCTCAACGACCTTCGGGTGCGCCCGACGATTACCGCCCACCCCACCGAGGGCAAGCGCGTGACCGTGCTGGAGAAGTTCCGGCGCATCTACCTCGTGCTGCGCGAACTGGAGATGCCGCGCTGGACCGATCGCGAGCGCAACGGTCTGATGAACGAGCTGCGCGACCAGATCGAGCTGGTCTGGATGACCGGTGAGTTGCACCTCGAGAAGGCGACCGTCGAGCGTGAGGTCGCCTGGGGCCTGCACTTCTTCGATGAATCGCTGTTCGAGATGCTGCCCGAAACCATGGATTCCCTGGAGGAATCCCTGAGCGAGGCCTATCCCGACACCCAGTTCAAGGTGCCGCCCTTCTTCCAGTTCGGCTCGTGGATCGGCGGCGACCGGGATGGCAATCCCTTCGTCACGGCCGCGGTGACGCGCACCACCCTGCAGCGCAACGCCCTGGCCTCGCTGACCCGCTACCGCGACGGCGTGCGGGAACTCGGCCGCACGCTCTCGCTCACGGAGCGGACGCTCGCCGTGCCCGCCGCCTTCCGGGAGGCTCTGTCGCGCCAGCTCGCCGAGAGCGGGCAGGCGCGCGCCATCGAACGGCGCAACCCCGGCGAGGCCTATCGCCAGTACCTCTCCTGCGTCCTGCGCAAGATCGAGGCGACCATTGCCCGCAACGAGGGGCGCCACCCCTCCGGCCCGGATTATCCGAGCGCGGACGGCCTGATCGAGGACCTGCGGGTGCTGGAACGCGGTCTTGCCGAGGCGCAATGCGGTGCACTGGCCCGCGATCTCGTGCGGCCGGTGCGGCGGATGGTGGAAATCTTCCGTTTCTCGACGGTGCGCCTCGACCTGCGCGAGAACACCACCCGTACCACCGACACGCTGCGCGCCCTGTGGCGGCAGGAGAATGGCGACGGCGAGCCGCCCGCCCTCGATTCAGCGGCTTGGCGTGCTTGGCTCGATGCCAGCCTCGCGCGGACGCGCGATCCCGAGCGATCCTTCGAGAACCTGCCCGACGCGGCGCGCGAGACGCTCGCCACCTTCGCCCTGGTGGCGGAGATGCGTGAGAACCTCGACCGTGAGGCCTTCGGTGCCTTCGTGCTGTCGATGACCCGCTCGGTGCCGGACATTCTCGGCGCCTACCTGTTGGCCAAGGAGGCAGGCGTGTTCCTCGATGCCTCCGGCACCGAGATCTGCCCGCTGCCCATCGTTCCGCTGTTCGAGACCATCGACGACCTGCGCGCCGCACCCGCCATCATGCGCGAGCTGCTCGCCGTGCCGGTGGTGCGCCGCTCCACCCGCTGGCAGGGCGGGGTGCAGGAAGTGATGATCGGCTACTCGGATTCCAACAAGGACGGCGGCTACGTCGCCGCCAACTGGGAGCTCTACAAGGCGCAGAGCAAGCTCACCCGGCTTGGTCAGGAGCTCGGCGTGCCGATCGCCTTCTTCCACGGGCGCGGCGGCTCAGTGAGCCGGGGCGGCGTGCCGACCCATCGCGGCATCGCGGCCCAGCCACCGGGTTCGATCCGTGGGCGCTTCCGCATCACCGAGCAGGGCGAGGTCGTCTCGTTCAAATACGCGAACCGGGGCACCGCCGCCTACCAGATGGAATTGCTCGCGGCCTCAGTGTTCGAGCATGCCCTGGCGGGCGAGGGCAACGGCAACGCGGCCGGGCACGACGATGCCCTGGAAGCCCTCGCGGGCGCCTCGCGGGCGGCCTACGTCAACCTGCTGAACACGGACGGGCTCGTCGATTACTTCCAGGCGGCGAGCCCCCTGGACGAGATCGCCCTCCTGAACATCGGCTCGCGCCCGGCACGACGCTTCGGCGCCCGCTCCCTCTCCGATCTGCGGGCGATCCCCTGGGTGTTCGCATGGTCGCAGAACCGGCACGTCGTCACGGGCTGGTATGGCGTGGGCTCCGGGCTCGCGAGCTTCATCGACGTGCGTGGCCGGGAGGGGGAGGCGACCCTCAAGCGGATGTTCAACGACTCGCGCGTCCTGCGCCTCGTCCTCGACGAGGTTGAGAAGACCCTCCTGATGGTCGATCTCGACATCGCCCGCGCCTATGCCGGCCTTGTGCCGGATACAGGCATCCGCAACCGGATCTTCTCCGCGATCGAGGCCGAATATGCCCTGACGAAGGAGATGGTGCTGCGGGTGAGCGGCGGCTCGGAACTCGCCGAGCGCTTCCCCCTGTTCCGCGACCGCCTGAAGGGGCGGCTGCCGACGATCAACCAAGTCTCCCGCGAGCAGGTCGAACTGCTCGCCCGCTACCGCAGCGAGACGGACGAGGACCGGAAGGAGGCGGTGAAATCCGCCCTGCTCCTGTCGATCAACTGCATCGCCGTGGGCTTCGGGGCGACGGGGTGAGCAGCCGGACCACCCCGTCATTGCGAGCGTGAGCGAAGCAATCCAGGGCAGCGGGACATTCCCGAACGTATCGCGTCCTTGGATTGCTTCGCTCTGCTCGCAATGACGGTGAGAACCCTGTCCGAAACAGCCAGGAACACCAGTTGAACCCCCGGCGCGCCACACCCGACCCGCGCGGGACAAGACCACCCCAAGGAGGAACACGAAGATGAGCTTTACCCTGATCCAACAGGCCAAGGCGCGCCTGCACCGCTCCGAACTCGCCGTTCCCGGCTCGAACCCGACCTTCATGGAGAAGTCGGCCTCCTCGGCAGCCGACGTGATCTTCCTCGATCTGGAAGACGCGGTGGCCCCCGACGACAAGGAACAAGCCCGCAAGAACATCATCCAGGCGCTGAACGACCTGGATTGGGGCAACAAGACCATGATGATCCGCATCAACGGTCTCGACACCCACTACATGTACCGGGACGTGGTCGACATCGTGGAGGCCTGCCCGCGCCTCGACATGATCCTGATCCCCAAGGTCGGCGTGCCGGCCGACGTCTACGCCATCGACGTGCTCACCACGCAGATCGAGCAGGCCAAGAAGCGTGAGAAGAAGATCGGCTTCGAGGTGCTGATCGAGACCGCCCTCGGCATGGCGAATGTCGAGGCGATCGCCCAATCCTCGAAGCGCCTGGAGGCCATGTCCTTCGGCGTCGCCGACTACGCCGCCTCCACCCGCGCCCGCTCCACCGTGATCGGCGGTGTGAACCCCGACTTCTCGGTGCTGACCGACAAGGATGAGTCCGGCGCCCGGCAGACCCATTGGCAGGATCCGTGGCTGTTCGCCCAGAATCGGATGCTGGTGGCCTGCCGCGCCTACGGCCTGCGCCCGATCGACGGTCCGTTCGGCGACTTCTCCGATCCGGATGGCTACCGCTCGGCGGCCCGCCGCTGCTCGGCACTCGGCTTCGAGGGCAAGTGGGCGATCCATCCGAGCCAGATCGAGCTCGCCAACGAGGTGTTCACCCCCTCCGAGGCCGAGGTGACCAAGGCCCGCCGCATCCTCGAAGCGATGCAGGAAGCCGCCAAGGCCGGGCGCGGCGCCGTCTCCCTCGACGGCCGCCTCATCGACATCGCCTCGATCCGCATGGCCGAGGCGCTGATCGAGAAGGCCGACGCGATGAAGTAAGGATCCTAGGAGGCGCGACCTGGGTTGCGCCTCTTTATTCCGCCTTGATAGGGAAATTGTCGCGGGCTTCACCAGCCCGTCCGTGATGGGCCGCACGCGGTCGGTTGCGGCCGGGAGTGCAGCGAATGGTTTTCGCTCTGACGATCGTCAGAAGAGCAGACGGCGAGTGGAGAGTTCATCTCCGCCTCGCCGTCCACATGTTCGGTCTGACGTGGCTAAACCCTAACGGGTGATCGCCAGGAGCCGGTGTAGCCATCACCGGCTCCACTCCCGAATATAAGCGGATCCGCGCGGTTCGCCAATCGTCCTGACAGCTTTACGAGAACGGCCGGTCGTCCGGCAGCCGTGCCGCCGCGATCTCCTCAGGCGTCGGATCGCGCAGGGGTCTGATCCCCTCACGCCATTCCGGTGCGATCAATCCGAGCCGGGCAAACCCGTCGAGCCAGCCGTCCATCGGCCAGATCCCGTGGCGATCATGGAAAAGCTGGGCGTTGGTGGCGATATCGCGAAAATGCTGGAGTGGCGGATCATAGGCCGGATGGTGCTGGTGGAAGGCGAGCGGACCGCCCAGGAACAGCACCGGAACACCTGCCGCCTCCGCGCGGAAAGCGAGGTCCGTATCCTCGGCGCCATAACCGGAAAAGCTCTCGTCGAACCCGCCAAGCCTGTCATAGGTCGAGGCTCGCACCGCGAAGGCGAGTGACCAGAACAGGCCGGGCTGCGGCGCGGGAGCGACCCCAGAGACCGGGAAGTGCCGCACCGGGTGGAGATGCCCCGCCGCGATGAGGTCCGCCTCGGTCCAGCCGTCATGCACGGCCCCGGCGGGCAGGTAGCGCACCGCGCAGCAGATCAGCCCGTCATGGTCCCGCGCCGCCGCGGAGAGATCCGCGACGAGATGTGCCGAGGGGATGCAATCGACATCGAGATAGACCAGCACGTCGGCATCGCCCGCCGCGCGGCGCCCTGCGTTTCGAGCCGCCGCCAAGGGCAGGCCTTCCCTCGCGAGAAAGATCCGCTCCACGGGGAAGGGCAGTGGCGGCAGGGGCGAATCGTCCCCGCCCATCTCCACGACGATGCAGCGATCCGGCGCCTGTCCGCGGCCGAGACCTTCGAGCAGGCGGGCGAGATGCGCGCCTCTCCCCTTGTTGAGGGTGACGACCGCGACACTCATTCCGTGATCGCCACGAAACGCTCGCTCGGCCCGCACAGGCGGTCGATCATCGCGGGCTCCAGACGGAAGCCGGTCGGATCGTCGTGGATCAGATCCGTGGTCTGGGATTCGTGGGCATAGACCGCCTTAGCCTTGATGGCGCTGAAGGCGGACACGTCGAGGCGAAGCCCCTGCGGCGTTCCGCCGACCTCCGTCTCCGGTGGCAGGGTCCAGCCCCAGACGGGATATTCGTAGATCCGCACGCCCGGCATCCTGGGCCGGGCCAAGCCGACGATGGCGGCGGCGGCCTTGTGATCGCAATGGGGATCGTGCCGCCATGTCACGAACACCGCGCTCGCCGCGCAGGCCCGCGCGGCCTCGGCCACGGCGAGGGCCGCCGCCTCGGCGCGGTGGCCCTCGCTCGGCACATGGGCGTCGGGCAAGCGCAGGAAGGTGACGCGCGCAGGGTCCATGCCGAGCACGGCGACGGCACGACGGGTTTCGTCCTCGCGTAGCGTCCGCAGTTTCTCCGGCGGGTAGAGGGCGGAATGGGTGTGCGAGCCGCAGCCGTCGCTCACCACCACGAGACGGACATCGCGACTCTCGGCGCGGGCGGCGGCGATGAGACCGCCGCAACCGAGGCTCTCGTCATCGGGATGGGGCGCCACCACGACGAGGCCGCCCGGCCCGACCAGCGTATCGAGGGAAGCCAGCGGCAGGGTGTCGGCAGCGGCGAGAAAGGCGTCGGCACGCATCGAGCGGGGGTCTCCGGTCCCGGCGATCCCGGCCGGAACGAATGGCGGGGACCATCGGGCACACCGGCTGAACGGTGCCTGAGCAGCCTTACCGGTCGTTCTCCGTCGTCAGGTTGCCGAGCCGCGTGCCCTCATCGATGCCCTGCGCCTCGCCGAGGCGGACGCCCGGCATGGGTGATTCGGTGAAGACGATGCCCGCCGCCGTGAAGGCGCTGCGCAGCACCTCGATCTGGCCGGAGGGCGAATCGCCGTAGCCGGACTCGAAGGTCTTCACCAGGGATGGATCGCATCCAGCCTTGTTCGCCAGATCGGCCTCAGACCATGCGAGCAGTCCCCGTGCCGCCCGCGACTGGGCCGGAGTCATCACCAGGGGTACCTCTCCGCTCTGGACGCCTTCGTCGGATCCCGTCACGTCAAATCTCCTGCCAACGTGGTCCACAACGATGCCGGACCGGCAACGTTTCCCTTTCAAGTGGCCCGTGATCATAATTGTGCTGAAATTGAACGTCATGGAGCCCGACGCCGGAACCGCCGGGGGGCGGGACCGGACGGTCCAACCAGCGCGAACGCGCGACAAAGGGGCAGAACGATGAGAGCGGTGCTGATCGCCACGCTGGCCTGTACCGTGATGGCCGCGGGCATTTTCTCGACGAGCGAGGCTCAGGCCCAAATGGCTGGCCAGGGCACGGGCTTCGGCAAGGGCTTTCGCCGCCCGGGTGGCGAAGACGGCAAGAAGCCTCAGTACGTCCCCGGCGCGAAGGCGCAGGAGAAGAATTTCCCGCTCGATTCGACGTGGACCGCCGTGAGCCTGAACGGCAAACCGTTCGGCGGCAACGACCGTCCGAGCTTCATCGTCGACAAGCAGTACCGCGCCCGTGGCTACGGCGGCTGCAACACCTTCGCGGCTACGGCCTTCCCGCTGCGCGAGCAGCACATCGCCGTGGGCCCCCTGGCGCTCACGAAGCGCCCCTGCGACAAGTCCATTGCCGCAACCGAGCAGGCGTTCTTCGTCGCCCTGCGCACGGCGGGCGCCTGGGACATCGTCGGCTCGCAGCTCGTGTTGAAGAGCCCGAACGGCGAGCTCAAGTTCGACCGCGCCCTGTAAGAATCTGTTCATAACGCCGATCGAAAGCCGCCGGTCTTCAGGCGGCTTTCAGGGGGGCGGGTATTCTATCTCCCGGTGACAGGGGGGTGGCGTATGCCGGTCGGTTCGGGTTCTGGACAGGCTCATCTTTCCGGACACGGCCTCGCTCCTGCGAGGTCGGCCGGGCCTAGCGGATTCCATCCCCTCGCCCTGTGGATCGCCGCTGCCGCGCCGGTGGCCGCCACCCTTCTCCTTCTCGTCCGGCTGGCCGCCTGATCCTCACCGGCCGCCCTCACAGGCGGCCTGCCCAGCGAGTGACCACCATCTCCGACGCCGAATCGAAGCCCGCGGCGCGCGAGCGCGGCTCACGCCTGTTGCTCGGGCTGCTGCCGCCGCTTGTGCTCGCCCTGGGCTGGGAAGGTGGCGTCGATGCGGGGCTGTTCTCAGGCCGCCTGCTGCCGCCCCCGAGCCGGATCGCGGCGACCCTCTGGCAACTCACTGCGTCCGGCGATCTAGCGATGCATGTCGAGGCGACGCTGATGCGCGTCGGCCTCGGCTTCGCCTTCGGTGCGCTGACGGGCATCCTCGCAGGCGCCCTCGTCGCCACTCTGCCGCGCCTGCGCTGGCTGATCGATCCGTCCCTGCAGGCCCTGCGAGCGGTGCCCTCCCTTGCCTGGGTCCCGTTGTTCATCCTCTGGTTCGGCATCCTCGAGACGCCGAAAGTACTGCTGATCGCGGTCGGCGTGTTCTTCCCCGTCTATGTCGGGGTGGCGGGCGCCATCGCCTCGGTGGACCGTAAGCTCGTGGAAGTGGGACGGGTATTCCGCCTGTCGAAGGCAGCGCAGGTTCGCCGCATCCTCTTGCCCGCTGTGTTGCCCGCCACACTCACCGCCCTGCGCACGGGGCTCGGCCTCGGCTTCCTGTTCGTCGTTGCGGCGGAACTGATGGGAGCCTCCGAAGGCCTCGGCTATCTGCTGGTCGATGGCCAGCAATTCGGCAAGCCGGATCAGATCATGGCCGCGATCATCACCTTCGCGGTGGTGGGCAAGCTCGCCGACGCGCTGCTCGTCACCCTCACCGGGCCGCTGGTCCGCTGGCAGGATACGGCACGCGATTCGCTCTGATCAGCGCGGGGCACCATTTTTGGCCGGCGGCTTGGCGCAAGGCTTGGCGGACAGGCGTTCAGCCCCCTGCCGGGGCTCGGAGGACGTGACCGGAGGAAAGAGCTGCGCCAGTGCCGTGGCAACCCCGTAGAGGATGGGGTCGGCGTTGGGGCCGTCGCGCGGCGGACAGATATCGCTCTTGAGCATCGACTCAATCCGGTTCTCGCGACGGGTGGCGAACACCGGCCATCACAGCGCTAGGAAACTACGCTGCGACAATGCGGCATACGGAGCTTCGTTGCGCGGCAATTCATGTTTCTTTTGAATATGATAGTTTTTGATCCGCCATACGGCTGAACCTTGCGACCATGAAACGAAAGACATCATCCGCGGCTGCGGAGAATCGTGCCGTTGGGTGGAACCGGGAGAGGACATGCGGCGGGCCGAACCGTCATCACCACCGCACTCCGGCACTGAGCCTGGCACCCTTCGGCGGCGGCGATCTGGTCTCGCCCGCAGGCCTGCGCGAAGCAGAAGTGGCCGAGATCCTCGCAGGTGGCGATGAACCGCCCCACGGGCACGGGCCGGTACAGGTCGGCCGCGGAGGCAGGCGAGGCGGCGAACAGGGCCGCGAGTCCGAAGACGAGGTTCCAACGAGTCATCGCACCCTCCTGAGAAGGCTCACTTAGCATTGGCAGGGTGCGCGCACCTGTGCCATTCCCGCGACAGGGAGAGAAGGCCGTCGGGCCCACCAAGATCGGAGCGCGGCGTGCTCGCCATCGACGACCTGTCCAAGACCTATGCCGACGGTACGAGGGCGCTCGAGCGGATCACGCTCGCCGTACCGGCGGGGGAGATCCTCGCGCTGGTGGGCGGCTCCGGCTGCGGCAAGACCACCCTTCTGCGCCTGATCGCCGGGCTCGACCGGCCGAGCGCAGGCGCCATCACCCTCGACGGGGAAACCATCGCCGGACCCCATCCCGGCGTCGGGCTGGTGTTCCAGGAACCCCGCCTCCTGCCTTGGCTCGATGTCGCGGCCAATGTCGGCTTCGGCTTGTCCGATCTGAAGCGCGGGGAGCGGCGCGCAAGGGTGATGCACGCCCTGGAGCGGGTCGGCCTCGCCGAGCATGCCGGACGCTGGCCCCGCGACCTGTCGGGTGGCCAGCAACAGCGCGTCTCGATCGCGCGCGCCTTCGTGGCGGAGCCCCGCGTCCTGCTTCTCGACGAGCCGTTCTCGGCGCTCGACGCCTTCACCCGCAAGGATCTGCACGGCCATCTGCTCGCCCTTTGGGCCGAGCACCGGCCGACGGTGGTGCTGGTCACCCACGATGTCAGCGAGGCGGTCGCGCTCGCCGACCGGGCCGTGGTGATGCGCCCGCGTCCCGGCCGCCTGGACGAGACCCTCCGCATCGGCCTGCCCCGCCCGCGCGATCCGGCCTCGCCGCAGAGCGAGGCAGCGGTGCGCTCGATCCTCGCCGCCCTCGACCGCTCGCTGAAGCCCGCCCCCGCCCGGGCCGACGCGGCGCCTACCAACGCCAACTGGTGGTAGGCTCACCCGCCCTCCCCGCACGAGAGACCCCATGCCCCTCTACGCCCTCGACGAGCACGTTCCCCAGTTGGCCGACCCGGACCGTACCTGGATCGCGCCGGACGCGCAGGTGATCGGCCAGGTGCATCTCGGTGTCGATGTGGGGATCTGGTTCGGGGCGGCCCTGCGCGGCGACAATGAGCCGATCCGCATCGGTGATCGCAGCAACGTGCAGGAGGGTGTGATCATGCACGTCGATCCGGGCTTCCCGCTGACCCTCGGAGAGGACGTCACGGTGGGCCACGGGGCCATCGTCCATGGCTGCACGATCGGCGACGGCACCCTCATCGGCATGGGCGCGACGATCCTGAACGGGGCAAAGATCGGAAAGGGCAGCCTCGTCGGCGCCAACGCCCTGGTCACCGAGGGCAAGGAATTCCCGGACAACAGCCTGATCGTCGGCGCGCCCGCCAAAGCGGTGCGGCTCTTGGACGAAGCGGCGATCGCAGGTCTGCGGGAAGCAGCCCGCCGCTATGTCGAGAACGGCCAGCGGTACAGGAAGGGATTACGGCGGGTGGATTGACCCACGCCGCCCCCGTCATTGCGAGCGCAGCGAAGCAATCCAGGGCAGCGGGTCGCCTCAGGATGGCGCGGTTCCCTGGATTGCTTCGCCTTGCTCGCAATGACGAAGAGGGCGCGGACTCAGTTCACCTTACCCTTGACCACCTCGTAGACTTTCTCGGTCAGCGGTCCGGCTTCGGCGAGGATGCCTTCGAGTTCATCCAGGCGCTCCTGTGCGAAGTCCCGGTCTTCGAGGCCCTTGGCGTTGACGTAGACGTTGAGCGCCGCGCTTTTGAGGCCGGCATAGGCCGAGAGCACGGCCACGCCCGCGTCGGACACGACGTTGAGGTTGCCCTTGTCTGCCGTGATCGCCGCGAGGTCGATCACCGCGCGGCAGGCCCGGCAGCAGGAGAGCGGCACGTCGCAGGCTTCCTTGAGCGCCGCCTGGATGGCCTTGCTGCGGGCCTCCTTCTCCTCGTCCGTCCCCTTGGGCAGGCCGTAGGCGCCCATCACGGCGTCGAAGGCCGCGACGTCCTGAGCGATCATGCCGGTGAGGCCCGCGCGCAGGCCCTCCGACCGGGCCAGCACGTCCTTCAGTTCGTCCTCGACCTCGGCATACTTCTTCTTGCCGATGGTCAGGTTGCACACCATCGAGACCAGGGCCGCGCCCATGGCCCCGGAGATGGCCGCCGCCCCACCGCCGCCCGGAGTGGGGGCGGCGCTGGCGAGTTCCGTCAGGAACGTCTGGATCGAGTCGTTCTCGGGCCGGGCCTTGTCACCCATCACGCCATCTCCTTGGCGAGCGCGTAAATCTCTTCCGCATCGAACACCTTGTCGGTGCTCTCGAAGAGCTTGCCGATGCAGGCCCGGTGCAGTTTCAGCTTCAGGCCGCCGATGCCGAGCGCACCGAAGGCACTCTTACCGTGGCGCTCCTTGCCCTTGTCCATGGCGTCGAGGCCGCCGATGCCTGTCGGGGGCTGAGCGTTGTAATCGGCCAGGAACTCGACGGCCGGATCGTTGGCCCATGCCGATTCCGGCAGAAGCTCGACGCCGATGGCGCCCGCCGAGAAGATCAGGTTCTTGCCCTTGGCCAGCGCGATGCGCGACGCCTCATCCGGCGTGGCGGCGGCGGAGACGTTCACCCCGAAGCGCTTGTTGATGCTGTCGGCGGCGGCCTGGGTCTTGTCGAGGGCACGGCCCGCGATCACGACCTCAGCGCCCTCGCCCGCCAGCAGAGCGGCCGAGCGCATGCCCACCGGACCGGTGCCCGCGAGCACAACGGCGGTCTTGCCCTTGAGCGAACCGGCGGCCTTCGCCACCAGGGCGACGCCTGCGGCGGCGGTGGTGTTCGAGCCGTTCGAATCGAGCATGCAGGAGACGCGGAACGGGCCGAAGAAGCGCTTCTTCACGGCCTCGAACACCGCCTCGCCCTCGGCCATGTTGCCGCCGCCGACGAAGATCGCGGTCGACTTCTTCTCCGAGCCGCCACGGGTGTAGATCGTCCCATCGACATACGCGCCGACATTGTCCGGCGTGACGTTGCCGTATCCGGTGATGTGATCGGCCCCGCCATCGTAGCTCACCACCACGTCGAAGACGCTCGGGGCCGCATCGGTGTCGAACTGGAACAGCAGCTTTTTCATGGGTGTGCGGGTCCTGATCTCTGATCCGTCGGTGTTCTGAAGACGCTTACCGTCTTTGCGAGCGGAGCGAAGCAATCCAGGGCGGCGCCCCGTTCGGGACCGGCCCGGTTCCTGGATTGCTTCACTGCGTTCGCGATGACGGTTGCGGATTACCCCTCGACCACGTTCTGCGGCTTGCCCGCCACGAACGCCTCGACATTGTCGACGAGTTGGTCGGCCAGGATCTGCATGGCCTCCTTGCTCGCCCAGGCGACGTGCGGCGTGACGATGAGGTTCGGCAGGTCGGCGTCGCAGAGGATGTTGCCGTCCTTGGGCGGCTCCTGCGCCACCACGTCGAAGCCCGCGCCCGCGATGGTGCCGTCCTTGAGGGCTTCCAGCAGCGCCGCCTCGTCCACCAAGCCACCGCGGGCGGTGTTGATGAGGATGGCGTTCTTCTTCATCCGCTTCAGTTCGGCGGCGCCGATCAGGCCCTTCGTCTCCGGTGTCAGCGGGACGTGCAGGGTGATGACGTCGGACTGGCTGAGCACCGTCTCGAAGTCGGACAGGCCCTCCTGCGGGAAGGTGTCGTAGGCCAGGATCTTCATGCCCAGGGCCTCACCGCGCTTGGCGATGGACTTGCCGAGAGCTCCGTAGCCGACGATGCCCAGCGTCGAGCCGGCGATGTCGTAGATCGGGTAATCGAAGTAGCAGAACTGCCGCGACTTCGCCCAATCGCCCCGCTTCACCGAATTCGCGTAAGGGACGATGGCCCGGCGCAGGGCGAACATCAGGCCGATTACGTGCTCGGGCACGGTGTTGAAGGCGTAGTTGCGGATGTTGACGACGGTGATGCCCTGCGACTTCGCCTGGGCCTTGTCGACCACGTCCGTGCCGGTGGCGGCGACCGCGATCAGCTTGAGATCGGGAAGCTGCTTCAGCACGTCGGCGCGCATCGGCACCTTGTTGATGAGGGCGATCTCGGCACCCTGAAGCCGCGAGACGATGTCTTCCGGAGTCCAGGTCGATTCGTGCTCGACATATTCGTGCTCGAAGCTGAACGGCTTCAGCGTCGCGTCGAGCGATTCCCGGTCGAGGAACACGATCTTCTTCGCCATGGGTCGTCGGCTCCCTCTCCGGCGGCCGGGCGGCGGCCGGGTCTGTTTTTAGACGTCTTTTCTTATGGGTGTCCGGCGGAGGGATCGAGCCCTCCGCCGGAATTCAATCACGCCTTGTGCAGCGGATTCTCGCGCAGGTAGCTCGACGCGGCAGCGACGCCGGAGCCGGGCGTGACCTTCATGCCGCAATCGATCATCGCCATCTCGGCGCCCGCGATGGCGCCCAGCAGCGACAGCTCGTTGAGATCGCCCAGGTGGCCGATGCGGAACACCTTGCCAGCGACTTTGGACAGACCGGCGCCGAGGGAGAGGTTGTACCGCGCATAGGCGTGGCTGATGATCTTGGCCGCATCGACGCCCTCCGGCACGACGATCGCCGTGACGGTGTCGGAGTTCCACTTGGGCTCCTTGGCGCAGGGCTTGAGGCCCCAGGCGGCCACGGCCTGACGGGTCGCCTCGGCGAGCACGTGATGGCGGTGGTAGATGTTCTCCATCCCCTCCTCCTTCATCACGGTCAGCGCTTCCTTCAGACCGTAGAGGAGCGGCAGGGCCGGCGTGTAGGGGAAGTAGCCGCCCTTGTTCGCGTTGAGCTGGTCGGCCCAGGCGAAATAGACGTGGCCGAGACGGTCGTTGCTGCCGCCCTGGCCGCCCTCGGCGACCTTCAGCGCCTTCTGGCTGACGCAGAGCAGGCCGAGGCCGGCCGGCAGCATGAAGCCCTTCTGCGAGCCCGCCACCGCGCAATCGACCTTCCACTCGTCCATCTTGAACGGCAGCGAGCCGATGGAGGAAATGCCGTCGACGAAGAGCAGGGCCGGGTGGCCGGCGGCGTCCATCGCCTTGCGCACGGCGCCGATGTCGCTGGTGACGCCGGTCGCGGTCTCGTTGTGGACGACCATCACCGCCTTGATGGCGTGATCCTTGTCGGCGCGCAGCGCCTCGCCGATCTTCTCCGGATCGGCGCCGGTGCCCCACTCCTCGTCCTGGACGATCACGTCGAGGCCGAGACGCTGGGCCATGTCGACCCAGAGGTGGCTGAACTGGCCGAAGCGGGCCGCGACCACCTTGTCACCCCGGCAGAGGGTGTTGGTCAGCGCCGATTCCCAGATGCCCGTGCCCGAGGACGGGTAGAGCAGGATCGTGCCGTCGGTCGTGCCGTAGACCATCTTGGCGTCTTGGAAGAGCGGCTTGGCGAGCTCTGGGAAGCTCGGCGAGCGGTGATCCTCGGACTGCACCGACATCGCCCGGATCACCCGGTCGGGAATGGTGGTCGGACCGGGGATGAAAAGGTGGTTGCGACCGGGGCGCCGGGTTGCGGCCATGATGTCTCCTCCGAATGGTTTCGCGCGCGGGATCGGGCCCGGCGCGGGATCTGTCGCGCGTGTCGGGGTTGTGAGCGTCGGGGAATTGCCGGGAAGACCCCGTCCGCCTGCGCGGCCGTGGCCTGCCCTGGACCCTGGGCGCTGCGGAGCGGCAGGCGGCAAGTGCCGCTCGCGTCGCGGCGCTGCCCGCGCCGGTCGCCTCCGATGTGCCGTCCTATCCTCGCGGCGCCGGAATTCGCGCCGCCTTCCCTTCCGCGCTGGCCCCACCGGCGGCCCGGCCGGGGCCGTCGGATCTCATGTATTATGGGTTGGCATCGGTCGAAAGGAAAACCGGAAAATCTTCGGACAAGGGGCAAAAAAATTTGGCGTGCAGTGCAACCTGGCGGCCAGGAAGGTTGAGTCAACGATTTCACGAATGTTGCCGGGTCGTGTGACCGGCAGCGTCATCAAAACGAGACGTAATCGCGCTCTGGATCCCCGCGCAACTCGCAGGGAGACCGCCGTGGCAGAGGACGACGACAGGCCGATCCGCGTCCGCACCCTGTTCCTGTCCGATCTGCACCTCGGCACGCGCGGGTGCCAGGCGGGGATGCTGCTGGGCTTCCTGAGGGACTACGATGCGGACACCATCTACCTCGTCGGCGACATCGTCGACGGCTGGCAGCTGAAATCCGGCTGGTACTGGCCGCAGGCCCATAACGACGTGGTGCAGAAGCTCCTGCGCAAGGTCCGCAAGGGGACACATGTCGTCTACCTGCCGGGCAACCACGACGAGTTCCTGCGCAACTATGTCGGCACGACCTTCGGCGGTATCGAGATCGCCGATACGGCGATCCACGAATCGGCGGATGGACGCCGCTACCTCGTGATCCACGGCGACCAGTTCGACATGGTGATGCGCCACCAGCGCTGGCTGGCTCATCTGGGCGACGGCGCCTACACCCTCGCCCTGTGGCTGAACACGATCCTCAACCGCTTCCGGCGGCGGCTCGGCTTGTCGTACTGGTCGCTCTCGGCCTGGGCGAAGCTGAAGGTGAAGAACGCCGTCAGCTTCATCGGCAAGTTCGAGGAGATCCTGGCCGAGGAGGCCAAGCGCCGGGGCGCGCAGGGGGTCATCTGCGGCCACATCCACCATGCGGCCGACCGGTCCATCGGCGACCTGCGCTACCTCAATACCGGCGATTGGGTCGAATCCTGCACCGGCATCATCGAGCATTACGACGGCCGGATCGAGGTGATCCACTACCCGTCGCTGCTGCGGGCCAAGGAGGCGGAGACTCAGGCGCAGGCGCAAGCCCAGCCTCAGCTTCCGCCGGGGCGGAGAGCCGTCGCGTGAGACTCCTGATCGCGAGCGATGCATGGCACCCGCAGGTCAACGGCGTGGTGCGCTCCCTCGAACAGATGATGCGGCGCGCGCCCGCCCACGGCTTCTCGGCCTCCATTCTGAGCCCGGCCGAATTCCCGTCCATGCCCCTGCCGGGCTATCCCGAGATCCGCCTCGCCTGCCCAGTCCCGGGGCGCCTCGGCAGCCGGTGGGACGCGGCGGCGCCGACCCATGTGCACATCGCCACCGAGGGGCCGGTGGGCTTCGCCGTGCGGCGGCGCTGTCTCGCGCAAAGGTTGCCCTTCACCACGAGCTATCACACGCGCTTCCCCGAATATCTCGCTGCCCGCGCGCCCGTGCCTGAGGCGTGGTCCTACGCCTATCTGCGACGCTTCCACGGGGCCGCGAACGGCACCATGGTGAGCACGGGAAGCCTTCAGAGCGAATTGGAAGCGCGCGGCTTCGGCCGCATCATGCAGTGGACGCGGGGCGTCGACACCGATCTCTTCGCGCCCGCCGCGCCGGGCGCTGCGCTGCCCGCCGACCTCGCCGGGCTGCCCCGTCCGTTCTTCCTGTTCGTCGGGCGGCTCGCCATCGAGAAGAACGTCGCGGCCTTCCTGGCCCTCGACCTGCCGGGCACCAAGGTGGTGATCGGCGATGGGCCGGACCGGGCGCGGCTGGAGAGCCTCGCCCCGCAGGCGCGCTTCCTCGGCACCCGCACGGGCGCCGACCTTGCCGCGCTCTACGCCGCCTGCGACGTGTTCGTGTTTCCGAGCCTCACCGACACGTTCGGCATCGTGCTGCTGGAAGCCCTGGCCTGCGGCCTGCCCGTGGCGGCCTTTCCCGTGCCCGGCCCCCTCGACGTGATCGGCACGAGCGGCGTCGGCGTGCTCGACCACGACCTGCGCGCGGCGGCCCTGCGGGCGCTGACGATTCCCCGCGCCTCCTGCCGCGAGGACGCCCTGCGCCGGGGCTGGGACGAAAGCGCCCGGCAATTCTACGGGAACATCCTGGCGGCCCGCCGCCTCGCCCAGCCTCAAGCGGCATAGCAGGATCCCAAAGGACGAGTCCTTTGGTGGGGTCCAGGGGCGAGGCCCCTGGCGGTCCGCAGGGCTTGCTCTTTGGAAACCCGTGACGCCGTGTCAGATGGGCGCCATGCCGCCCTTCGATCCCGCCCGCGCCGCCAGCTATCCCATCGTGATCGGTTGCGACGAGGTGGGACGGGGTGCCTTGAGCGGCCCGGTGGTGGTCGCCGCCGTATGGTTCGACCCCGCCTCCATCCCGCCCGATCTCCTCGGCGCCTTGGACGACAGCAAGAAGCTGCCGGAGCCCGTGCGCAACCGGCTGGCCCCGTTGATCCGGCGGTATGGGCGGGTCGCCCTCGCAGCGGGCTCGCCCGCATTGATCGACCGGATCAACATCCGCGCCGCGACCCTCGACGCCATGGCGCGGGCGGTGCGCAAGCTTGCGATCGACGCGCCGGTCTACGTCGATGGGCGCGATGCCCTTTCGGGTTTCTCGGGGAAGGCGGTAATCGGCGGCGAGCGGCTGGTGCCGCAGATCGCCGCCGCCTCCATCGTCGCGAAGGTCATGCGCGACGCGTTCATGCGGCGGCTGGCCCGCGCCCATCCCGGCTATGGTTGGGAGCGCAATGTCGGCTACGGCACGGCTCTCCACCGCCAAGGTCTGGCTACCCTCGGCCGCAGCGCGCACCACCGGGTGAGCTTCACAAAGACGTTCGGGTAAAGCGGCTCAGAACAGGCTGAGCTGCGCCCCCGCCGGCCGGAAATCGTCCGTGTTCAGGGCCATGCGCCCGAACGAGAACCCGAGCCTTCTGCCCGCGAGGCGGACCCGCTGGCCGATCATCTCGGCATAGGGTCCCTCGCCCCGGAAGCGGTGGCCGAAGCGCGAGTCATTCTCCTTGCCGCCACGCGACTGGCGCAAGAGCGCGAGGGCGCGCTCCCGGCGCTCGGGGTAATGCTCCGCGAACCAATCGGCCACGAGATCCTTCACCTCGCCGGGCAGGCGCAGCAGAGCGTGGCCGATCCGGCTCGCCCCCTGCGCACGCGCAGCCTCCAACACCGATTCGATCTCGTGATCGGTGAGGCCGGGGATGATCGGCGAGATGTTGACCATCACCGGCACCCCCGCCTCCGCCAGGGCGCGCATGGCCGCGAGCCGCTTCTCCGGACGCGGCGCGCGGGGATCGAGCCGCCGGGACAGGGCCGGATCGAGGGTCGGCAGGGAGATCGCGACGAGGGCGAGATTGCGTGCGGCCATCCTCGAGAGAAGATCGAGATCGCGCAGCACGAGATCTGATTTCGTGGTCACACCGACCGGATGCCGGGCCTCGTCCAGCACCTCCAGCACGGCACGGGTGAGGCGGTACTCCCGCTCGATCGGCTGATAGGGATCGGTGGCGGTGCCGAGTGCGATCGTCTCCGGCCGGTAGCCCGGCGCCGACAATTCCTTCCGCAGCAGCCGTGCCGCCTCCGGCTTGGTGAACAGGCGCGATTCGAAGTCGAGCCCCGGAGACAAGCCGAGATAGGCGTGGGTTGGCCGCGCGTAACAGTAGATGCAGCCGTGCTCGCAGCCGCGATACGGGTTGAGCGACCGGTCGAACGGGATATCCGGCGAGGTGTTCCTGGCGATGATCGAGGCCGTCCGCTCCGGCCGAACCTCCGTCCGAAGGGGCGTGGGCGCCTCGCTCTCCCACCCATCATCGAAAGCCTCCCGCCGGGCAGTCTCGAACCGGCCGGTCGGATTTGCCGTGGCACCCCGCCCCTTCCGGCCCTCGGGCAGGGGCATGCTCTTGGTCAGGCGCAGGGTGATCGGCGAATCTTGACGCATGAAGCCTCGCTGGCTTCAGGAACATAACACGAACGACTGGAGCAAGTCTGCGGAAAATGCGGGCAAACGGAGAGACTTGCGGCCCGTGGCGCGGGAAGTGCGTTTATCCTTGCGCAAAATCGGGTATGCGCCCCGCATGCTCTCCGCCGTGACCCATTTGGACGATCCGGCCGACCCGGATGCGATCGACCGGTTGGCCGACACGCTCAGCGCCCTCGTGTCGGGCGTGGCGGGCGGCCTTGTCGGCGACGCGATCATCGTCGTGCCCCGTGAGGTCCCTGCCGTGGCGACCGTCGCGGAGGCGACCGGCGCGGTGCTGGTGGTACATACGGGCCATGATCCCTTCGGCGCCGGCGCAGCGATTGCGCGGCGCGACTGGATCTTCTGCCTCGACGCGGGCGACGTACCTGCAGAGGGCTGGATCCGCACCCTCGACCGGTTCGTCGGCATGGCCAAACCCGAGATCGGGATCGGCCGCCTCGACCGCCCCGAGCCCCTGCGCCGTCTCCGTAACCGCCTCGACAGACTGTTCGGCACGCGGACGATCCGGGCGGGGGATGTGGTGCGGCGGGAGGACCTGTCCGGCCGGACGAAGCGGCTGCGGGTCCGTGCCCTGCATGCGCGGATTGACCGGTCCTGAACTGATCATCGGCCGGGCGAAAACTCTTCTCAAAAGCCCATCAAATGTAATTCTCGCGCGCCTCCCTGGCGGAACAGCCCGAAACTTGCTCAGTTGCCGGCAACGATCCGCTGCCAAGCCGGCGGCACCGCTTTTGGGATGACGCCGATGGAAGCTTCCAACCTGATGGCGCGAAAGTCGGTGGACGATATCGTCGCCGGTGGGGAGGCCGAGTCGCAGACCCTCTCGCGTTCGCTGGGCGCGCTCTCCATCACGGCCATGGGCATCGGCGCCATCATCGGCGCGGGCATCTTCGTGCTCACCGGCACGGCCGCCGCGCAGTATGCGGGGCCGGGCATCATGCTCTCCTTCGTGCTGGGCGGCATCGCCTGCGCCTTCGTGGGCCTGTGCTACTCGGAAATGGCCGCGCTGATCCCGGTGGCGGGGTCGAGCTACACCTACACCTATGCGACGCTCGGCGAGTTCTTCGCGTGGCTGATCGGGTGGGACCTGATCCTCGAATACGCGATGGGCGCGGCGACCGTGGCGGTCGGCTGGTCGGGCTACATGACGAGCATCCTCAAGGATGTCGGCATTATCATCCCGGCCCGGTTCGCCCATGCGCCGGGCACCGAGATCGAGGGCGGCGGCACCGCTCTGTTCAACCTGCCCGCCGTGCTGATCGTGGCCGTGCTGACGCTGATGCTGATGCGTGGCACGAAGGAATCGGCCCGGTTCAACAACATCATGGTGGCGGTGAAGCTTGCGGTCGTCTTCGCCTTCATCGGGCTCGGCTGGAGCTACACCAAATCCGCGAACTGGAGCCCGCTGATCCCCGAGAACGATGGCACCTTCGGCCATTACGGCTACAGTGGCATTCTGCGCGGGGCGGGTGTCGTGTTCTTCGCCTTCATCGGGTTCGATGCGGTCTCGACGGCGGCGCAAGAGGCCAAGCGGCCGCAGAAGGACATGCCCATCGGCATCCTCGGTTCGCTCGCCGTGTGCACGATCCTCTACGTGCTGGTCGCGGCGGTCCTCACCGGCCTTGTCCCGTACAAGGACCTGAACGTGCCCGATCCGATCGCCAAGGGCGTCGACGTCATCGGGATCGGCTGGTTCGGGGCGCTGATCAAGCTCGGGGCGCTCACCGGCCTCACCACCGTGATCCTCGTGCTGCTCTACGGTCAGAGCCGGATCTTCTACACCATGGCCTCGGACGGGCTGCTGCCGAAGATCTTCTCCCACGTCCACCCGACCTACCAGACGCCATATCGCAGCCAGGCGCTGATCGGCGCCTGCGTCGCGCTGGTGGCGGCGTTGGTGCCGATCCACATCCTCGGCGAGATGGTGAGCATCGGCACGCTCGCCGCCTTCTGCCTCGTCTGCGGTGCGGTGATTCACCTGCGCCGCACGGAAAAGGGGATGAAGCGCCCCTTCAAGGTTCCGGCCGTACCGCTGGTGCCGATCCTCGGCATCGGCTTCTGCCTGCTCCTGATGGCCGGCCTGCCCCTCGATACATGGCTGCGTCTGGTGATCTGGATGGCGATCGGCCTCGTCGTCTACTTCGTCTACGGGCGGAAGCACTCGGTGCTTCGCAAGAAGAACGGGACGACGGCCTAGCCCGAGCGTCCCGTCATTGCGAGCGGAGCGAAGCAATCCAGAGTAGCGGGACCTCACCCCCGCCGCAGATGTTCGTCCAGGCGGGGCATGATCTCGACGAAGTTGCACGGCCGGTGGCGGTAATCGAGCTGCTGGCCGAGGATGCCGTCCCAGGCGTCCCGGCAGGCGCCGGGGGAGCCGGGCAGCACGAAGATGTAGGTCGCGCCCGCCACGCCCGCGGTCGCCCGCGATTGCAGGGTCGAGGTGCCGATCTTGTCGTAGGAGATGCGGTGGAACACCGCCGAGAAGCCGTCCATCCGCTTCTCGAACAGGGGCTCCAGCGCCTCGGGTGTCACGTCCCGTCCGGTGAAGCCGGTGCCGCCCGTGGTCAGCACCACGTCGACGGCCGGGTCGGCGATCCATTGTTCCACCTGCCCCCGGATCCGCGCCACCTCGTCGGGCACGATGGCACGGCCCGCGAGGCGGTGGCCCGCCTCGGTCAACCGCCCGGCGAGGGTATCGCCCGATCGGTCGTCATCGAGCGAGCGCGTATCGGAGACGGTGAGCACCGCGATCCCTAAGGGGATGAAGCGGCGGGCGGTCGAGGCGTCGGACATGGAAGGATTATGGCTCTCCGGCGCCCGCCGAACCACCCCCTCCGAAAAGGCTTCGCTGCGCTCGCAAGGACGGAAAGGTTTGTCAGGGCGTGGGAGCGGCCGGATCAGGCCGCGTGTCGTCGCGCAGCCGTTCCGGCGGCGGGCGCGGCCATCGGCTCGGGCAGACCCGTTGCCCGCAAGATGCCCTGTGCGCCCGCCAGCGCCCCCTCACGCAGTTCGAGGCCCAGGAACCGGGTGCGCTCGAACGGGCCCGGCATGGCGAGGCCGGCGGCGAGGTCGCCCCGGAAACCGAAGCGCGCGTAGTACGGCGCATCGCCCATGAGCAGGATCGCGCCGTGGCCCAGCGCCTCGGCCCGGCCGATGGCGGCCTGCATCATCACCGAGCCGAGCCCCTGGCCCTGCACCGCCGGATCCACCGCGAGCGGCCCGAGCAGCAGCGCGGGGCCCCCCTCGCCCGCCTCGACATGCCACAGGCGCAAGGTGCCGACGAGCCGACCCCGGCGCGTCGCGGCAAAGGCGAGCCCGCGCGCGGGCAGACGCCCCTCGCGCAGGCGCTCGGAGGTCTTGGCCCGGCGGTTGCCGGGGAAGCACACGTCCAGCAGGCGCTCGCGCGCCGGCACATCGTGGGGGAATTCCGCGCGGATCTCGATCATGACCGTCCCCTCCCAGGGTGTTCAGCGGGAGCAGCGACAATCCTCGCGGGCTGGCTCATGGGCCGCCCGTCCGGCACTCGGAAGAAATGAAGTCCGGGGCCTGAACGGTCCCGGAATCCGTGTGGGATCAGATCACGATCTGCTGAAGCGGGGGAAAGCCGTTGAAGGCCACCGCCGCGTAGGTCGTGGTGTAGGCGCCCGTGCCTTCGATCAGCACCTTGTCGCCGATCGAGAGCGAGACCGGCAGCGGGTAGTGCTGACGCTCGTAGAGCACGTCGACCGAATCGCAGGTCGGGCCGGCGATCACGCAGGGCTCGGTCCGCTCGCCGTCATGACGGGTGCGGATCGGGTAGCGGATCGCCTCGTCCATCGTCTCGGCGAGACCACCGAACTTGCCGATGTCGAGGTAGACCCATCGGACCTCGTCCGCGTCCGTGGACTTCTTCGAGACGAGCACGACCTCGGCCTCGATCATCCCGGCATTGCCGACCATGCCGCGGCCCGGCTCGATGATGGTCTCCGGGATGCGGTTGCCGAAATGCTTGGTCAGCGCGCGGAAGATCGCGTCGCCATAGCTCTCCACACCCGGAACGGCCTTCAGGTACTTCGTCGGGAAACCGCCGCCGAGGTTGACCATCGACAGGAAGATGCCGCGCTCCGCGCACTCGCGGAAGATCGTCGCGGCCGAGGCCAGCGCCCCGTCCCACGCCTCGGTGTTGCCCTGCTGCGAGCCGACATGAAACGACACGCCGTAGGCCTGGAGACCCTGGCGGTGGGCGTGCTCCAGCACGTCCGTCGCCATCTCCGGCACGCAGCCGAACTTGCGCGAGAGCGGCCAATCGGCCCCGGCCCCGTCGCAGAGGATGCGGCAGAACACCTGCACGGCGCCCGTCTCAAGGCCGGCGGCGGCAGCGGCGCGCGCGATCTTCTCGACCTCGGCCTCGCAATCCACCGCGAACAGGCGGATGCCGAGCGCCAGGGCGCGGCCAATGCAACGCTCCTTCTTGATGGTATTGCCGAAGGAGATCCGCTCCGCGGTGGCGCCGGCAGCCAGCACCATCTCGATCTCGGCGACGGAGGCCGTATCGAAGCAGGAGCCCATCTCGGCGAGCAGGCGCAGAACCTCGGGGGCCGGGTTGGCCTTCACCGCGTAGAACACGCGGGTGTCCGGAAGGGAGCGGGCGAAGGCGGTATAGTTCTCGCGCACGACATCGAGGTCGAGCACCATCACGGGCCCCTCGTCGCGGCCAAGGTCACGGCGCACGCGCAGGAAATCGCGGATCCGGTCGGTCATGGTCGGGCTCCCACCACGTCTCGAGAGCGCCCTCTGACGGGGCGCGTTGTCGAAATCAGACGGCTTCGCAGGCCGTCGGCGTCAGGGGGCGATGCACCGCGCGGGACCGGCACGCTTTGGAGACGCGCAAGTCCGAGCGGGCGCAGAGCACCCGGAAGCTGCCGTGGATTGGAAGGGAGAATCCCCACCGCACGCCGGGCAAAGAGAAACAAGCCTCTTCGGTGCCGACCTTTGGAGGGTCGGCGAGACCAAAAAAGCCCGTTCGTCGTTGCTTTAAGCTGCGTCCCCCGTGGAGAGCGGGGTTCGCCGGTTTCGCCTCCGGCTGCCGGTTGTTGTCGGGGTCCGGTGTTGCCACCTGGATTGCCGGAAGCGGGGGATCCACCCCCACGACCATCGATCCTAAGACCCCTGGCGGCTGTCCGGCAGTTGACCGGATACCCACCAACCGACACGCGGCCACAGGCACGTGCGAAATTGGGCAGGCGGGACATAATCGCCCTCGACCCGGAGGGCAAGACCGAATTGTACCCTATCCCCAAAATGCAATCGGGCGCAGCAGAGGTGTTGCAGCCGCGCCGCATCCGGGGCATCTCCCTGCGGCAGGCGGGATCCGGCGGACGGGCGATGGCAGGGCCGAGAGAACCGAAGTCGAGACAGACGCGGGCCGCCGCGTGACCGCGCCTCTCCGTGAGATGCCGCCGGTCCGGCCGGTGCCCGTGTTGCGTCCGGCCACCCTCGGCGACCTCGACGCCCTGGTCGCACTGGAACACGCGGCCTTCGCCACCGACCGCGCCGAGCGCCGGGCAATCCGGCACGCGATCCGCTCCGCCTCCATGGATGTGCTGGTCGCACTGATCGACGGCGATGTGCTGGTGGGGGCCGCCGTGTTGGAGCGCCGCAAGGCCAGCCGCATCGCCCGTCTCGCCTCCATCGCCGTGGCGCCGAACCGGGGCGGGCTCGGCCTCGGCGGACGCCTGCTCGACGCGGCCGAGGACACCGCCCGCGCCCATGGCTGCGACCGGCTGCGCCTCGAAGTCCGGGCCGATAACGGGGCGGGCATCCGCCTCTACGAACGGCGCGGCTACACCCGCTTCGCCGTGCGGCCGGATTACTATGAGGATGGGATGGAAGCGTGGCGCTACGAGCGCACGCTATAGGCGTCGCCCCGAAGACGCCCGATTAGGGGATTCTTACAGGGCCTCCGCGACATTCGTCGCGCCGTAGCACCGCACGAGTCTCGCCCCTTGGCCGTCATCGCCGCCTTCGTCATCAATGCGGGGCTGAACTTCGTCCTCGGCCTGCTGATCGCGAAGCTCCTCGGCCCGGCCGATTTCGGCCGCTTCGCCCTGGCGACGACCGGCGCCATCGTTCTCAACACCGTGTTGTTCGAGTGGCTGCGCCTGTCGGCCACCCGCTTCTATTCCGGCCGGGTGCGGGTGGACGAGCCGTGGATCCGGCACGGCCTGGACCGGGCCTATCTTCGCCTTGGGCTGCTGCTGGCCGCCGCCGCCGCCCTCTGCGGCGCCTTCGGCTTCGGCCAGGGGGCGGATGCGCGCGAGGCCGTGCTGTGCGGCACCGGGGTTGCCGCGCTCGGCATCGGGGTGTTCGACTACCATGCCGCGCTGGCCCGCGCCCGGTTCGACGGCAAGCTCTATCTCGGCCTCGTCGCCGTGAAGAACGTCCTGGCCCTCGTGCTGATGGCGGGGGCCGCGTGGTTCCTGCCGCAGCCCGCCTGGGTGCTCGCGGCGGCGGGCTTCAGCCAATTCCTCGCCGTCGTCCTGCTGCGGGGCTGGCTGCGCGACCCGGCCGCCACCTTCGAGCGGGCACGGCTCTCCACCACCTGGGGGGTGTTCGCCCGCTACGGCCTGCCGTTGATCGCGGCCAATGCTGCCTACCAGCTCCTGTCCTTCGTGAACCGGGGCGCGGTGGCGAGCCATGCGGGTTTCGAGGAGGCAGGGTATTTCGCGCTGGCCGCCGACGTGACCTCGCGGGTGCTGACGACGTTGGGCATGGCCCTCGATCTGCTGCTGTTCCAGATCGCCGTGCAGGCGGAAGAGCATCACGGCCGGGCGGCGGCGGAGGCGCAGGTGGCGCGCAACGCCGCGATGGTCTTCGCCCTTCTCGCCCCCTGCGCGGTCGGCTTCTGGGCGGTGCTGCCCGCCTTGCAGGCCCTCGTCGTGCCGGAAGCCTATCGCGGCCCATTCGAGACCTACAGCCTGGCACTTCTGCCCGGCTTGTTCGGCTTCGCGATGATGCTCTACGCGGTGAGCCCCGGCGTGCAGATTCGCCGCCGGACGATGCCGGTGATCGTCGCCGCCCTGGTGGCGCTCGGCCTGAACGGGATCGGCCTTCTGGTCCTGCCCCGAAGCTTCGGCGGGCTCGGCGTGGCGCTGGCGCAGACCCTCGGGCTGACCGGCGCCTGTCTCTGGCTCGGCTGGCGGGTGCTCAGCGGGCCTGAGAGACTGACCTTCCCCTGGGGCCAGATCGGCGCAGCGGCTTCGGCCTGCGCGGTGATGGGCTTCGCCCTCGCCCCCTTCCGCGCCCTTCCACCCGCCACGGCGCTGGCCGTGCTGGTGCCGATGGGCATGGGCCTCTACGGCGCGCTGGTCTGGGCGTTCGACATCGCCGGGTTGCGGAGCCAGATCATGGCGCGGCTCAGGACGGCGCGGGCTGTGGCGGCGGAATAGCCCTCCGTCATCGCGAGCGAAGCGAAGCGACCCAGGGCAGCGGGTCGCTTACCACCGTGGCGCGGCTGGATTGCTTCGCTCGCGCTCGCAATGACGGCGTGGACGAGACCGACCTAATCGATATCCTCGACGGCCTCGCCGCCGCCATAGACACGCTGGGCGAGGGAGGCTTCCATGAACGGGTCGATATGCCCGTCCAGCACCTCGTCCGGGTCGGTGGACTGGGTGCCCGTGCGGAGGTCCTTCACCAACTGGTACGGCTGGAGCACGTAGGACCGGATCTGGTGGCCCCAACCGATATCGGTCTTGGAGGCCGCCTCGGCGTTGGCCTTCTCCTCGCGCTTCTTCAGCTCGGCCTCGTAGAGGCGGGCGCGCAGCATGTTCCAGGCCGTCGCCCGGTTCTTGTGCTGCGAGCGCTCCTGCTGGCACGCCACGACGATCCCGGTCGGGTTGTGGGTGATACGCACCGCCGAGTCGGTGGTATTGACGTGCTGGCCACCCGCGCCGGAGGACCGGTAGGTGTCGATCCGGCAGTCCGACTCCTTGATCTCGATCTCGATCCGGTCATCGATCACCGGATAGACCCAGACGCTCGCGAAGCTGGTGTGCCGCCGCGCGTTGGAATCATAGGGCGAGATCCGCACCAGACGGTGCACGCCGGACTCGGTCTTGAGCCAACCATAGGCGTTGTGGCCCTTGATCAGGAGCGTGGCGCCCTTGATCCCGGCCTCTTCGCCGTCGGTCCACTCGACGATGTCGACCTTGAACTTCCGCCGCTCGGCCCAGCGGGCATACATGCGCTGGAGCATGTTGGCCCAGTCCTGGCTCTCGGTGCCGCCCGCGCCCGCATGGACTTCGACATAGGTGTCGAACCCATCGGCCTCGCCGGAGAGCAACGTCTCGACTTGACGGCTCGCCGCCTCCTTCTCGACGGCGCGGATCTGCTGCTCGCCTTCGGTGATCGAGGCAGCATCGCCTTCCATTTCACCGAGTTCGATCAGCGTCGCCGCGTCCTCAAGGTCGCGTTCGAGCTTGCGGATGGTCTGGACGGATTCATCGAGCTGCTGCCGCTCGCGCATGACTTTCTGCGCGGCCTCGGCGTCGTTCCACAACTCGGGGTCCTCTGAGCGGGCATTCAGCTCCGCGAGGCGTTTATCGACTGTATCCCAGTCAAAGATGCCTCCTCAGCAGTCCTATAGACTGCTTGGCGGCATCCGAGGCTTGCTCGATCTCGGCGCGCATCTGGTGTTTCGGAATGAGGAAAGTCAGGGCCGGGGTGATACCGGCGGCGCCCGGCGGTGTAAATGGGCGGTGACGTCGCCGCCGCGTTGCTTGCCATGACGGGAAGGACGAACTACCGGGCCGGGAGGACCGCCGATGCCGCGATGATTCTCGAAGACCGCCTCGCCCACCTGCCCATGCGCAAGCGTCGCGACCTCGCACGGGCGATGGCGATCCTGTTCGAGGAGTTCGAGGAATTCCAGAAACGCAAGACCTCGGACACGAAGAAGCGCGGACGCATCGTCCGCGTCGTGCTCTACGGCTCCCATGCCCGCGGCGATTGGGTCGAGGACCGCCGCTCGGGATACTTCTCGGATTACGACGTGCTGGTCGTCGTGAACCACGACGACCTCGTGGACGAGGTCGATCTTTGGGATCCGGTGCGCGACCGGATCATCCAGACCGAGATGCTCAAGCCGTGGCCGCACGCGACGACGAACATCATCGTCCACACTTATGCGGACGTGAACGATCAGGTCGCCCGGGGTCGGCCGTTCTTCACCGACCTCTTCCGGGATGGGATTACACTCTACGAGGCAATTGGCTTTCCGCTGGCCGAGCCGGGGCCTCTCACGCCGGAAGAGCGAAACGAGGAGGCGTGGCTACACTACGACACGTGGTTCGACGAAGCCGCTCGGGGTTTCAGAGGTGCCCGCTTCTATATGGGAGAAGGTTCCCATCGGAAGGCGGCGTTCGAATTGCATCAAGTCACGGAAGGCTTGTTCCACTGCACGCTGCTGGTGCTAACTCTCTACAGCCCAAAGCTTCACGCCCTTCGCCGACTGCGTCCCATGGCCGAGGGCGTCGATCGGCGGCTGGTCGAGGCATGGCCGCGCAATACCCGGCTCAGCCGGCGGCACTTCAACCTTCTGCACGACGCCTATGTGAAGGCACGTTACTCACGCCACTACACGATCACGGCCGAGGAGTTGGAATGGCTCGCCGAGCGCATCGGCGTGCTGCACCGGATCGTCCAGCAGGTGTGCCTGGAACATCTCGGCCCCCGGCCGAAGAGTGTGGCGACGCCGGATTAGCAAGCTGCTTATAAAAGTCTTGCCGTCATTGCAAGCGGAGCGAAGCAATCCAGCAGCGCCACGTTTAGAGGCGTCCCGCCGCCCTGGATTGCTTCGCTGACGCTCGCAATGACGGTGCGGGACCACGATCAGGCAGCACTTTTTCAGCAGCCTGCGAGAGCCGATACCGATCAAGTTGGGCCATTCCCATCCCCGACCTCATCCTGAGGTGAAGAGTGGGAAGGCGGCACTCTAAACCAACTTCGTCGGTGAAGGCTCTAGCCTTTCCGAGGCCGCTTACGGCTCCCACTGCATGAACACCGAACTGTCGAAGGCGAAGACCGGCTCGTCGCGCTGGTTCACCCCCGTGTTGCGGGCGAAGGCGAGGCCCCAGCCGGGGCGGGAGCCGGAGGCACGCTTGTCGGTGAGCTTCGTGGCGAAGCGGATCGTGTCGCCCGCATAGACCGGGCGGATCCAGCGCATGTTGCGAAAACCCGGCGAGGGCCCAGCCTCCGGCACCGGCCCCCGCTGCGCCGTAAAGGCGACGTCGCGGGCACGGGTGGTGAGCAGGCGGTTCATGTAGGCCGCCGCCGTGTGCCAGCCGGAAGCGCAGAGCCCGCCGAAATGCGTTTGCCGCGCGGCCCCGTCATCGAGATGGAAGGCCTGCGGATCGTAGGCCTTCGCGAAGGCAATGATCGCGTCCGCGTCGAAACTGTAGGGGCCGAGATCCCGCGTTGTGCCGACCTCGATGTCGCGCAGGTAGCGGACGGGCTCGGCGTCGTCGGGCTCCGGCAGGGGATGCGGCTCGCCGATCGTGACCGGGCGCGGCGGCAGGGGATGCGTGCCGCGCCGGGCCAGCATGAAGGTGAAGCGCTGCGTCATCACCGTCTGGTCTCGCCCATTCTGCAGGGCAAGCTGAGCGTTCACGAAGCCGAGCCCCGGCTTGGTGGATGAATCCCGCAGGCCCGTGATCGTCAGGCTCACCGCCAGCGTATCACCCGGCAGGACCGGGGCGAGCCAGCGCAACTCGTCGATGCCCGGCGCACCGAGCGACGAACCGCCCCGGAATGGCCCCTGCTGCAGGAGCCGCATCCCGAGCGCCGCCGTGTGCCAGCCGGAGGCGATGAGCCGACCGGCGAAGGTCCCTTCGGCCGCCGCCTCGTCCAGATGGAAGGGCTGGAAGTCGAAGGCCCTGGCGAAGGCGACGATGTCCTCGCGGCTCACCGTCAGCGGTTGGCCGGTCAGCACGTCGCCGACGGAATAATCCTCGAAGGCCAGTTCGGGCATTCGGCTCCCGGAGTCGTCAGTTGGCGAAGCGGAAATGCAGCACGTCGCCGTCCTGCACGACGTATTCCTTGCCTTCAAGCCTGAGCTTGCCCGCGTCGCGCGCTCCGGCTTCACCGTTGAGCGTGGTGTAATCCTTGAAGGCGATGGTCTCGGCGCGGATGAACCCCTTCTCGAAATCCGAGTGGATCACGCCTGCCGCGCCCGGCGCCCGCGTGCCCTTGGTGATCGTCCAGGCACGGGCCTCCTTCGGGCCGACCGTGAAGTAGGTCACGAGGCCAAGCAGATCGTAGCCCGCGCGGATCACCCGGTTGAGGCCGGGCTCGGCGAGGCCGACAGCCTCCAGGAACTCGGCCTGATCGGCCTGCGGCATCACCGCGATCTCACTCTCGATCTTGGCCGAGACCACCACCGCGACAGCACCCTCGGCCTTGGCGCGGGCGAAGACCGCCTGCGAGTGGGCATTCCCCTGATCGGCATCGCCCTCGTCCACGTTGCAGACGTAGAGGACCGGCTTGGCGGTCATCAGGCCGAGGGTCTGGAACAGGCGCTCCTCTTCGGGCTTGCGCTCCACGAGGCGGGCGGGCTTGCCGTCGCGCAGGAGCGGCAGGGCGCGGTTCACGAGGTCGAGGGCCTCCTTCGCTTCCTTGTCGGAGCCCTTGGCCTTCTTCTCCAGGGCGACGGCCCGGCGTTCCAGGCTGTCGAGGTCGGCGAGCATCAGCTCGGTCTCGATGGTCTCGATGTCGGCGGCGGGATCGACCTTGCCCTCGACGTGGGTCACGTCCCCGTCCTCGAAGCAGCGCACGACATGGGCGATGGCATCGACTTCACGGATGTTGGCGAGGAACTGGTTGCCGAGCCCCTCACCCTTCGAGGCGCCGCGCACGAGACCGGCGATGTCCACGAAGGTCAGGCGGGTCGGGATGATCTCCTTCGAGCCGGCGATGCGGGCGAGGTCATCCAGGCGTGGGTCCGGAACCGCCACTTCGCCGACATTCGGTTCGATGGTGCAGAACGGATAGTTCGCCGCCTGCGCCGCCGCCGTCTGCGTCAGCGCGTTGAAGAGGGTCGACTTGCCGACGTTCGGCAGGCCGACGATGCCGCATTTGAAGCCCATGACGTGTCCTAGCAGGTTGCTGCAGTAATCTGGTGTCGGATCGCCTCAGAGCGGTCGGCCGCTCCTCTTCGTCGGCATGGATTTCTCCAAAACCGCCCGCATCGTTCGGGGCCGATCGATCCGTTGGGCTGCGGCGCGCCCCGATATCGTATCCGCGTGTTTTCGTGTCAATTTTTGCTGCCGAGCGTCTTCACCTCATCCCAGCCGCGTCCGGCCATGGCGAGGTGGACCTTGTTCTGGAAACTCGCATCCTCGCCCGCCGCGAGCACGGCGGCGTGGTCGGCGACCGCACGGCAGAGATCTTCGACCCAGGGCATCTCGGCCTTGCCGAAATCGTTGAGCACGTAGGAATGGACGAGCGCCTTATCTCCGGGATGGCCGATGCCGAGGCGCACCCGGCGGTACTCGTTCCCGCACTGCGCCGTGATCGAGCGCAGGCCATTATGGCCCGCATTGCCGCCGCCCAGCTTCACCCGGAGCTTGGCCGGGGGCAGGTCGAGCTCGTCGTGCAGCACGATCACGTCGGAAAGGGCGATCTTGTAGAAGCGCTGCGCCTCGGCGACCGAACGCCCGGACTCGTTCATGAAGGTCTGCGGCTTGAGCAGGATCGCCCGCTCGGAGCCGAGCGCCACCTCCGCCGCCTCGCCCTGGAAGCGGCGCCGGAACGGAGCCGCCCGGTGGACGCGGGCGATCTCGTCGATGGCGAGGAAGCCGATATTGTGCCGGTTGGCGGCGTAGCGGGAGCCCGGATTCCCGAGACCGACGATCAGGCGCATCCTGTTGCGGGGCGACGGATCGGCCGCCCCGTCCTCCTATGGGGCGCTCACCCGAAGGAACAGCGCGCGGCGGGAAAGGCCCGCGCATAGCAGATCGCCGCGCGGGCCGACATCCACTTCGTCGGAATGCGCTCTAGACGGTCGCCCCGATCTGCCACGGCGCGAACTCGTCCGCTCCGAAATCCAGCGCCTCGCTCTTGGTCCGCTCGCCACCCGCGACCCGCAGGATCAATTCGAAGATTCGCTGGCCCGCCTGCTCCACCGTCTCGTCACCATCGACGATGGTGCCGCAATTGACGTCCATGTCCTCTTCGAGCCGCCGGAACATGGGAGTGTTGGTGGCGATCTTGATCGACGGCGCGGGCTTGCAACCGAACATGCTGCCCCGCCCCGTGGTGAAGCAGACGAGGTTCGCCCCGCCCGCCACCTGCCCGGTCGCGGCCACGGGGTCGTAGCCGGGCGTGTCCATGAAGGTGAAGCCCTTCTTGGTCACCGGCTCGGCATAGCGGACCACGTCCACGAGGTTGGTGCTGCCCGCCTTGGCCATGGCGCCGAGCGACTTTTCGAGAATGGTCGTGAGCCCGCCGGCCTTGTTGCCCGGTGTCGGGTTCGCGTTGATCTCGGCTCCCTCCTTGGCGGTGTAGTCCTCCCACCAATGCATCAGGTCCACGAGCCGCTGGCCGATCTCCGGGCTCTCGGCCCGGCGGGTGAACAATTGCTCGGCACCGTAGGTCTCGGTGGTCTCCGAGAGGATGACGCTGCCGCCATGGCGCACGACGAGATCGCTGGCGATGCCCAAGGCCGGGTTCGCGGAGACGCCGGAATAGCCGTCCGAGCCGCCGCATTGCAGGGCGACCGTCAATTCGCTTGCGGGCACCGGCTCGCGCCGGACGGAATTCGCCTCGTGCAGAACCTCCTTCACAAAGTCGATGCCCGCCTCGACCGTCTTGCGGGTGCCGCCCATGCTCTGGATGTTCATGTTGCGGATGCGATCGCCGAGACCCTGCTCCTCCAGGAAGGTGCCGATCTGGTTCACCTCGCAGCCGAGGCCGATCATCACGATGTGCGAGAAGTTGGCGTGGCGCGCGTAGCCCGCCAGCGTCCGCCGGAGAAGGCGCAACGGCTCGCCCATCGCCATGCCGCAGCCAGTCTTATGGGTGAGCGCGACGACGCCATCGACGTTCGGCGTGCCCGCCAACGGGTCGAGATCGAGGATCGGGTGACGCTTGAACGCGTCGGCGATCAAGCCCGCGACATGGGCCGAACAATTCACCGAGGTGAGGATGCCGACGTAGTTGCGCGTCGCCACCCGCCCGTCCGCGCGGCGGATGCCCGCGAAAGTGGCGGGCGAGGCGATGAAGGGCGTAGGCTTGACGTCGCGCCCGAACGCGTAATCGCGGGCGAAATCGCCCATGGCGAGATTGTGGGTGTGGATGTGCTGGCCGGGCGCGATGGGCTGCGTCGCGAAGCCGATCACCTGACCGTATTTCAGCACCGCCTCGCCGGGCGCATGGCCGCGGACAGCGACCTTGTGGCCGGCGGGAATCCGCTCGGAGGCGGCCACGCCCCCGGCCACGGCGGTGCCGGGCTCGATGGCGGTGCGGGCGATCACCACCCCGTCTGCCGCGTTCAGGGTGATCGTCGGATAGGTCACCACGGGTTTCCTCCCCGCTCCCTCGTGGGGAGCGTTGCCATTGTCTTTGCCCGGAGCGGAGCAAAGATCGGCGGAGGTTTCAAGGCCGCCGGATGACGGCCGCAGGAGGCTCTCAGGCGGCGGACGGCCGACGCAGGAGGTCGCGCACCATGCGGAAGGGCAGCAGCGGAAGCTTGATCAGCCCCCCCAGAGCCACGACGGCGAGAACGGTCAGGATCGCGAGGACGGTCTTGAACACGGCGGTCTCCGTGGCACTGCGGCCACAACGCGCCGCTAATCGGCAGGAAGCGCCTCAAAGCAGGCAACAGTGTGAACGCAGCGGGCCTGTCCCTGCGTCAGATCGCACATGCACATATTGCATCGCAGACATGGTCACAACGGGGGATCGCACTAGCCCCGTGCCACTCTCATGCCATCGTCGGACGCCATCCGCTGCACTGCCGCGAGGGTTCGCTCGAGCGGCCGTGAGTAGAAGGATGTGTCATGTCCAAGACCCTGGCGGCTCTGCTGGCCCTCGCCATTGGCGCGGCCCCCGCCGTGTCCCTCGCCGAATCCTCGCCCGCGCGTGAAGCGCTGAAGCGAGCCTGCACCGGCGACTACATGGAACTCTGCAGTGATTTCGCGCCGGGCGGCCCCGAGGTCGAGGCCTGCTTCCGCACCAACATGAAGAAGCTCTCGCCCGACTGCTCCACGGCGATCACCGCCTACAAGAAAGAGCAGAAGGCCACCCGCAAGGTGAGCGAGGCTCGCTAACGAGCCCCGCCCCGGCGGTCGCGTGGCCTAGGAAGCCCGCGCGAGGGTGATGATCGCCTCCCGCGGCACCGCCTCGGGGGGGATGGCGATGGCGGGCAGCTTGCCCGACGCCGCGTTGGCGAGAACATCGTCCATCTCGGATTTCGGCATGGCACGGCCGAACAGGTAACCCTGGCCGAAATCGCAGCCCTGGTCGGAGAGCCAATCGACGCTGGCATCGGTCTCGATGCCTTCGGCGGTGGTGGCGAGGCCGAGGCTGGAGCCGAGCTTGATGATGGCATCGACCAGCTTGGCGCGCTCATCGCTCATGGTGATGGCATCGACGTAGCTGCGGTCGATCTTCAGCTTGTCGAACTTCAATTCGCGCAGGTGGTACAGGCTGGAATAGCCGGTGCCGAAATCGTCCAGCGCGATGCGCACGCCGAGTCGCTGCAGCGAGGTGAGCGTGGCCCGCGTCGCCTCCAGATCCTGGATCAGGGCGCTCTCGGTGATCTCCACCTCCAGCCGCCCCGGCGGGAAGCCGGTCTCGGTGAGGATGGCGAGGATCCGCTCGGCGAGCCACACGTCCTGGAACTGGTGCGGGGCGATGTTCACCGCCAGGATGAGGTGGGCGGGCCAGTCGCGCGCGTCGAGGCAGGCCCGGCGGATCAGGTTGTAGCTGAGCTCCGCGATCATCCCCGTCTCCTCGGCCACAGGGATGAACTCGTTCGGGCTGATCAGACCCCGTTCGGGGTGGCGCCAGCGGGCCAGAACCTCGAGACCGACGATCTGCTTGTCCGGCAACGCGACCACCGGCTGGTAGAACGGCTCGATCGCCCCCTGCTCGATCGCCGTGCGCAACTCCGCCTCCAGGCGGGCGCGGGCGCGAAGCTCCTCGTCCATGGCGCTGCGGAAGAAGCGGTAGGTGCCGCGCCCTTCCTTCTTGCCCTGGTACATGGCGAGGTCGGCCGCGTGCAGGATGGCGTCGGCATCGATGTAGTCGGCGGACACGGCGGCCACGCCGACCGTGGCGCCGACCTTCAATTCGTTCTGGCTCCAGTTGATGGGCGCGGCGATCGAGGAGATCACCCCCTGCGCGAGGCGCGTCAGCCCGTCGCTGCCGTGAGAGAGTGGAACCAAGAGGGCGAATTCGTCGCCGCCGAGCCGGGCCGCGACGCCGCCTGGGGGCAGCAGGGCGGTCAGGCGTTCCGCGACGGCGCAGAGCACGGCGTTACCGGCGGCATGGCCGTAGAGGTCGTTGACCGGCTTGAACCGGTCGAGGTCGATCAGCAGCACCGCCGACAACTCTGTCGAGAGTTGCCCCCGCACCCGCTCGACCTCCTCAAGGAAGCGGCGGCGGTTGGCGAGGCCGGTAAGCCCGTCATGCCGGGCGATGGCCTCGGCATTGGCGGCGGCGGCATCGCGCTCCAGCATGAGGCGACGCATCAGGATCGACTTGCGGATGCTGGCTCCGCAGATCGCGACGCCCATGCAGGCGCCGAGGATCATGAAATCCCCGAGCCGGTAAGTCTGAACCGCCTCATGCAGCACGTCGAAGGAGCCGAGCGTGATACCCACGAACCAGATGCCTGCCCCGATGAGGAGCAGGCAGAGGGTTTCGTAGAGTTCGCCCTTCCGCCACTGAACGATCGTCGCCTTGGTCATTGCGCCTACCTCTTGCGGCCACAACGAACCACAAATCACCTAAGACGGGGTGAAGCCGAAACTCGAAAGGTGGTATCCAACGGTAGGATTTGGCTCTGACATTTGAACTCTGCTGTTCTTTACCCTGAAAACAGTTCTCCCTTGCTCCGCCGCAAAGCCCGTTTCGCCGTCAGGAAGCCCGCTGCATCGGTGATGCCGGGAGCGGCGGCTTCCCGCACGTCGTTGGGCGTGAGGCCGAGGCTCGCGAGTTCGTGACGAGGAGCGGTTGAGAGGCGATAGAGGATGCGGCGGTTCATCGCAGGGCGTCCGAACTCCTCGCGAAGCTCATCGGCCACACGCCGCACCGTCCTGCGCAATCGATCCGCCACCATGGTCCTCGTTCCCTCTGTGAATGGGCGGCCAGGATGGTGGCAGGACCCTGGGCAAGACAGGGACGATTTCGTACGGTTCGTCCGAATTGTCCGCCGCTGGGACCCGTACGGATGTCATTCGCTGACCAGCTCGGCCGCACGGAAGCGGTCGCCGACGGCATCCGCCAGCGCATCGCGGCGCGGGTGCTCGCCCCCGGCGCGCGGATCCCCTCGGTGCGCGCCCAGGCCGAGGCGATGGGCGTGTCGAAATCGACGGTGGTGGAGGCCTATGAACGCTTGGCGGCCGAAGGCGCCATCGTCTCACGGCCGGGCTCCGGCTTCTACGTGGCGGGCAAGACCCGGCCCCTGTGCCTGAAGTCGATGGGGCCGGAACTCGACCGCGCGGTCGATCCGCTCTGGCTAGCCCGGCAATCGGCGCTCGCCGGATCCACCATGATGATGCCCGGCGGCGGCAACCTGCCCGAGGCCTGGCTGCCGGACGACGCCGTGCGGCGGGGCCTGCGCGCCGTCGCCCGAGCCGAGACCGCCATCGTCACCCGTTACGACCAGCCGCAGGGCTTTCCCCCGCTGCGGGCGCTCATCGCCCGGCGGGGCGCGGAGAAGGGCGTCGTCGCGAGCCCCGACCAGATCGTGCTGGTCGATTCCGCGACACAGGCCTTGGACCTGATCGCCCGGTTCCTGCTTCAGCCCGGCGACACGGTGCTGGTGGACGATCCCTGCTACTTCAACTTCGTCGCGCTGCTGCGCGCCCAGCGCGCCACGGTGATCGGGGTGCCGATGACGACGGAAGGGCCCGACCTGACGGCCCTGGCGGCCCTTCTGGCGGAGCACCGGCCGCGCTTCTACCTGACCAATTCGGCGCTGCAGAACCCGACCGGCACGAGCCTCCTGCCCGCGACGGCGCACCGCATCCTGCGCCTGTGCGAGGCACACGAGACCCTCGTGGTGGAAGACGAGATCTTCGGCGATCTCGAACCCGACGCCGCTCCGCGCCTTGCCGGGTTCGATGGGTTCGAACGGGTGATCCAGATCGGCGGCTTCTCGAAGACGCTCACCGCCGCCGCCCGCTGCGGCTGGATCGCCCTCCGGCCGGACTGGGTCGAGCCGCTGGTCGATCTGAAGCTCGCCCTCAGCCTCGGGAACGGCCATGTCTGCGCCGCCCTGGCGCACGGGCTGCTGACCGATGGCAGCTACCGGCGCACCCTGGCCGAGACGCGCCGAAGATTGGCAGGCGCCATGGCGCAGGTGGCCCGCGATCTCTCGGGGTGCGGCCTGCGCATCTGGGCCGAGCCGCGTGGCGGCTACTTCCTTTGGATGCGCCTGACGGATGGACGCGACGCGGCGGACGTGGCCCGCCGGGCGCTGACGCGCAACATGCTGCTCGCCCCGGGGGTGGTGTTCAGCCCCTCGGGCAGCTGGCAGGATTTCCTGCGTTTCAATGTCGGCCACTGCGCCGACCCGCAGGTCATGAACTCCCTGCGGGCCGTGTTGGGATAACGCGCTCTACCAGACCAACCGCTCGATCACGGCATTCGGATGCACGCTCTGTCGGCCGAGCCACTCGGCGATGTCGCCGAGTGTATGGTGATCGGCCGTGACGCCGAGCTCCTCGGCGTGGATCCCACGGGCGACGAGGAGACTCGCGATGCCGAAACCGCTCGCCCCGGCGATGTCGGTGCGGATCGCGTCGCCGATGGCGATGACCCGCCCCTTGTCGTCGGGGGCACCGCCGTCGAGGGACGCGGCGACGGCAAGCGCCGCCTCGTAGACCGGACGGTGCGGCTTGCCTGCATAGATCACCTCGCCGCCGATCTCCGCATAGGCGGTCGCGAGCAACCCGGCGCAGGGGATGAGGCGGTTGCCGCTCTCCACCACGAGGTCCGGGTTGGCGCAGATCATCGGCAGGCCGCGCCCGGCGAGGCGGGTCAACTCGGGGCGATAATCCTCGGGTGTCTCGTTGCGGTCATCGAACAGGCCGGTGCAAACGATCAGATCGGCCTCGTCCTCCGGCACGAGGGTGAGGTCGAGATCCTTGAACACGCCGAGGTCGCGCTCCGGCCCGATATGGCGGATGCGCGCGCCGGGGCGGGCGGCGATCAGCTCGCGGGTCAGGTCGCCCGAGGTGAGGATCGCGTCATAGGCCTCGCGCGGGACGCCAAACCGATCGAGGATACGGCCAACCCCGTCGCCCGGACGGGGCGCGTTCGAGACCAGCACCACTCGCCGCCGCCGCGGGCCCGGCAGGTTGCGGAAGCGGATGAGCGCCTCGCCCGCCGCGACATGCGCCTTCTGCCCGTCGTGAAGCACGCCCCAGACGTCGCAGAGGATCAGGTCGCGCCCCTCGGCGATCCCGGACAGGCCGGAGAGGGTGGGGATCGGCGTGGTCATGATGCGGTTCGGTCCCTGGTGTTCAATGGGGCTTGGCCAGCCGGTGCTCGGCGAAGAAATCCAGCATCGCCCGTGAGGCATCCGGCCCCGCAGGGTCGGTATAGGTGCCCTCGGGCCTGCCGCCGGACCACGCATGGCCGACGCCGCGAATGCGCCAATCCTCCAGCACGACCCGGCCGGTGCGGTCGCTATAGCGCGTCCTGATGAATGGGTGACCGCCGAAACGGTCGCCCGCTCCCTCGAATCGCTCGGCACTGGCCTCCAGGCCCGAAGCCTCGGCCTGGGCGAGGATCTGGTCCGCGTTGCGCACGCTCACCGTGTTGTCGTCGGTGCCGTGGAACACGATGGTCGGGATGCGCTTCGGGGTGACGGTCGCACCGAAATTCGGGCCGGTGCCGAAGCCGGGCGCGCCGACCTGCATCGCCATGATCGCCGAGCCGAGGTCGCGGGCGCACCCCGCCGCGAGACCGGAATGAACGCCCACGGCGGCGTAGAGATCGGGATAGGCATGGGCGATGTTGAGCGCCGCCGCGCCCCCGGCCGACATGCCCGCGATGTAGACCCGCGCCGGATCGATCGGATAGGCCGCCATCACCGCCCGCGTGATGCCTGCGATGATCGCGGGCTCGCCGCTCTCGCGAGACTGGTCGGCGGGGTCGTACCAGTTCCAGCATTTCTGCGGATGGGCCGACCGGTTCTGGGCGGGATAGGCCACGAAGATCCCGAGGCGCTCGGCCAGAACGTTCATGCCGGTGCCGGCAGCGAAATCGTCCGGGTTCTGGGTGCAGCCGTGAAGCATCACGACGAGCGGGGCGGACTTCTGCGGCGTGCCCGGCACGAACAGCTTGTAATCGCGTGATCCGGCCGCCACCGCATGGCTGCGCGCCACGAAGGAGCCGGAGGACGGGCCGCGCTCCGGGGCGGGAGAGGGCTGGCGCTGGCCAAGCCCCTTCAGCACCGGGGCGGCGAGACCGCGCACCACCGTCTCCACCACCTCCCGGACGCGCAGGCTGGGGGACGCCTCGGCCCCGTGGCGCTGAGGGGTCGGCGTGGAGGAGGACGAGCCCCCCCGCCCGGTGAGGGTGCGCTGGATCAGGGCGGTGGCCTCCTCCAACCGGCCGAGGCCGGTCAGCCGCGTGGCCTCCGCGAGATCGGCCAGGGGATCGCCGGAGCCTCGCTTCCCGGACTTCGGGTCGAACTTGCCGAAGTTGTCGGACATGGGGGTCGCCTCGTCTCGGGTTGCGGTCAGCGCAGACGGTCCGCGAGGGCGGCACGGACCGCCGGGCTGGCCTGAAGGCTGCCCAGCACCGTCAGCGTGCCGATGGTCTCGCGGGCGAGTTCGGGAGTGACGTCGGGTCCGATGGTGGCGAGGCCGAGCACGCTGATGTCGAGCATCCGCCCCTCGGCACGGGCCGCCTCCAGTTCCGTGCGGCCGATCCGGCACAAGCCGAGCTCGACGCTGCGCCGCTCCACCGACTGCTTGGTGATGTCGGCATGGCGGCCGATCTGGTTGCGGATCGCTGTGCGGATGAAGTCGCTACGGTTGGCGTAGACGCCCTCCGCCACGAGAAGATCGACATAGCCGAGATCGACATGGCCCAGGTTGATCGTAATCTTCTCGCTCTCCGGCACCCGTACGCCGGCGAGCCCCTGGCCCTGTCGCATTACTCACCCTCACCATCCACGCGGATGGTATATAGAGGGTGAATTTTGCATTGCAATAGGATTGCGCTGCATCGCAGCAAAGACGGAAGGGGGCTCAGGCGGTCTCGGAGCCGCCGATATAGTCCGCCCAGATCGCCTGGGCGCCGAGACTTGCCCGGAAGGCGTCGTGACGCTCGCGCTCGGCATCGGTCAGGCGGCTGCGGAAGGTGCGGGGCGGGCTCCCCGCGACGCCGGGCAGGTTCGTGGCGGCGGGAGCGGCGGCCTCCGCGACCAGCAGGCCGAGGCTCGTCTGCTTGCCGCCCAGCAGCTCGACATAGACCTCGGCCAGGATCTGCGCGTCGAGAAGCGCGCCGTGCTTGGTGCGCCGGGAATTATCGATGCCGTAGCGGGAGCAGAGCGCATCGAGGTTGTTGGCCGCGCCCGGATGCTTGCGCCGGGCCATGGGCAGGGTATCGACCACATCCTCAAGCCGGATCGGCGGGGGGGCGTCCGCCCCGAGCCTCGCGTATTCCATGTTGAGGAAGCCCACGTCGAACGGGGCGTTGTGGATCACGAGGCGGGCATCGCCCAGGAAGGCCAGCAGGTCGGCCACGACCTTGGCGAAGACCGGCTTGTCGGACAGAAACGCGTCCGACAGCCCGTGCACCACATAGGCGCCCTCGGAGACCGCCCGCTGCGGGTTGATGTAGCAGTGGAATTCCCGGCCGGTCGGGATGTGGTTGAACAGCTCGACCGCGCCGATCTCGATCAGGCGGTCGCCATTCTGAGCCTCGGTGCCGGTGGTCTCGGTGTCGAGGACGATCTCACGCAGCATGTCGGGTCCTGCCGGTCCGGAAGGCGGCGACCCTACGCCCTTCGGCCACCCGGAGTCACCCCATGGCCCGAGGCGCCGGTCCGTGGGACGCCCCGCCCGAAGGCGGGGCTCCACCGATCGTTACTGGCCGCGGTTGGCGCCCGGCACCACGCTGGTGCCACGGCCGGAGCCGAAGGGCTCATAGCGGGTGAGGCCGCGGAAGAGCTGGCTGAGGAAGGCGCGATCCTGGCCGCTGGTGGGCGTCGTGCGTTCGATGAAGTCGAACACGCGGCCATCCTGCAGGCCGTAGAGCGCCACACGCTCCACCTTGAAGCCGGGGGTGAAGTAGACGGCGATGACCTTCTGGTCCTGCACGCTCTCGCCCAGGAACATCACCGTACGGCTGGTGTTCTGAGAGATGTAGTACCAGGACTTGTTGCCGACCGTGGACACGGTGGTGGGCGTGCCGAGGGTCTGGAGCACCTGCTCCGGCGACATGCCCGGCTTCACCGTGGCGAGGGCGGCCTGATCGACTTGATAGCCGTGGCGCAGTTCCTCGCCGATACAGCCGGACAGACCCGCGCCGACGAGGCCGAGCAAGGCAAGGCGCGCGAAAGACGAGACGAAACGGCGCCGCATCGGCCCCCCAAGAATTCCGTTGACGGCCAGCGCACGACAGCGCGCCCGCACATGCTGTGCGGTGGCGCTTGCGCCCTGGGCGTGGGTTGGCCTACCGCGTGGGTATGGCTTTGACAAGGCAAGCGTGGCCACACCGGGCCGACCACACTGATCACCGGCGCGCGGGGTCTCCCCGGTGATCGCCCGGTTCTTCCGGCGCGGGGCCGAGCGGCGGCGCCCGGTCGAGGCGCTGCACGCGGCCATCGTGGGCGCGTCCCGGCAGCCCGCGCTCTACACCGCCCTGCATGTTCCGGACACGGTCGAGGGCCGGTTCGAGGCCCTGTGCCTGCATGCCTACCTCGTCCTGCGGCGCCTCGACCGGCTGCCACCGCCCGCCGCCGACTTCGCGCAGGAGCTTGTGGATACGGTCTTCGCCAATCTCGATGCCAATGTCCGCGAACTCGGCGTCAGCGACGTCGGCGTGAGCAAGCGCATGAAGAAGCTCGCCTCTTCCTTCTACGGGCGGGCGCGGAGCTACGATGCCGCCCTGGCGACGGCCGACGATGCCGCGTTGCAGGCGGCCCTCGCCCGCAACATCGTCGGCCCGGATTCCGACCCGGCCGGGCTCGCCTCCTATGTCCGTGCGGCGGAATCCTCGTTGTCCGCTGCCGATTTCGAGACCCTGCTCACGGCAGGGCCGCCCCTCCCCGACCCGTCCGCCTTCGCGGCCGCACGACCTGACACGGACCAGCCGGCATGAGTGCCAACACCACCCCACCCCTCTCGCGTCCCATCGAGATCGGCCGCCTGCCGCGTGGCCGGGCCGAGGTCACGGTCGAGGCGAGCCCGGAGGAATGCGCCGCCCTCGCCCGCGATTTCGGCATCCCGGCGGTGCGCGACCTCGTAGGCCGATTCGTCCTGAGCGGGACCTCGACGCGATTGACCGTGACCGGCACGGTCGAGGCCGTGGCGACGCAGGTCTGCACCGTGACCCTCGAACCGTTCGAATTGGCCGTGCGCGAGCCGGTCGACGTGGTGTTCAGCGATGCGCCGCCGCCCGACGACGAGCCCGAGGACGGCCCGCCCGAGGGTGCCCCCGAGCCGCCCGATCCGATCGTGAACGGGCGCGTCGACCTCGGCGCACTCACCGGCGAGTTCCTGGCGCTGGGGCTCGACCCCTATCCGCGCAAGCCCGGCGTGACCTTCGAACCCGTCGCCAGCGGCCCGGAGAGCGGCCCATTCGAGGCCCTTCGCCGCCTTCGCGACGAAGGCGCCTGACTGACGGAACCCGGCCCCGCGCCGAATTCGTTTGCCCAAGCGGCGGGCATCGCTATGGTCCGCCGCGCCCGGCGGCTCCCGCCGGAATCCACCCCGCCGAGGCCGCGAACCGAGTTCATATGTCCAACCGCGTCCGCATCTCGCTCGACGCCATGGGCGGCGATCACGGCCCCGCCACGGTGGTGCCCGGAGCCGCCCTCGCCCGCGAGCGCCATCCCGACATGACGTTCCTGATGTTCGGGGACGAGGCGATCCTTGCGCCGTTGGTGGCCGCCGAGCCCCGGCTGAAGGATTGCGTCGAGATCCGCCACACCACCATCTCGGTGGCGATGGACGACAAACCGAGCCAGGCGGTGCGCCAGGGCCGTGGCAAGTCTTCCATGTGGCAGGCGATTCAGGCGGTGCGCGACGGCCAGGCCGAGGCCTGCGTCTCCGCCGGGAATACCGGCGCGCTGATGGCGATGTCGAAAATCTGCCTGAAGACCATGTCGGGCATCGAGCGCCCGGCCATCGCCTGCCTGTGGCCTACGGTGCGCGGCGAGAGCGTCGTGCTGGATGTCGGCGCCACGATCGGCACCGACGCCGAGCATCTGGTCGAGATGGCGGTGATGGGCTCGGCCATGGCCCGCATCGTGTTCGACCTCGACCGGCCGACGGTCGGCCTGCTCAATGTCGGCACCGAGGAGATGAAGGGCAACGAGGCGGTGAAGGAAGCCGCCCGGCTCTTGCGCGAGATGGACGCGGCGGGCCTGACCTATCACGGCTTCGTCGAAGGCACGGATCTCGGCAAGGGCACGGTCGATGTCGTCGTCACCGAAGGCTTCACCGGCAACATCGCCTTGAAGACCGCCGAGGGCACCGCCAAGCAGATCGGCGCGTATCTCCGCTCGGCCATGACGCGGACCCTCTCCGCCAAGATCGGCGCCTTCTTCGCTCGCCACGCCTTCAAGGCGCTGAAGGATAAGATGAATCCGAGCCGCGCGAACGGCGGCGTGTTCCTCGGGCTCGAAGGCATCGTGGTGAAAAGCCATGGCTCCGAGAACGCGCAGGGCTTCGCCGCCGCGATCGACCTCGCGCACGACATGGCCCGCCACGACATGATCCGCACCATCCGCGAGATGCTCGACCAGACGCCGGCCCTGGCCCCGGCGTGAGCTTATTGTCTTTGCATCACCTGTTTCAGACACGGCTGACGCCTCCGTCTGGATCGATGCACTAGAGGAGACGGGCGGGCCGCACGACGGGTCCGCCGGAAAGGACCACACGATGTCAGCCCTGCGTTCCGTCGTCGTCGGCACCGGTTCGTCCCTGCCCGAGCGGGCGGTGACCAATGCGATGCTTGCCGAGCGGGTCGAGACCTCGGACGAGTGGATCGTCCAGCGCACCGGCATCCGCCAGCGCTTCCTCGCCGGGGAACACGAGACGACCTCCGTGCTCGGCACCCGCGCGGCGCAGGCCGCCCTCGATGCGGCGGGCCTCGGGCCGGACGCGATCGACCTCGTGATCTGCGCGACCTCGACGCCCGACCACACCTTCCCCGCCACGGCGACGCAGATCCAGGCGGCGCTCGGCATCACCAAAGGGGCCGCCTTCGATCTGCAGGCGGTCTGTGCGGGGTTCGTCTTCGCGGTCTCGACCGCCGACAAGTTCCTTTCGACGGGAGCCGCCAAGCGCGCCCTGGTGATCGGCGCCGAAACCTTCTCGCGCATCCTCGATTGGGAGGACCGCACCACCTGCGTGCTGTTCGGCGACGGCGCCGGAGCGATCGTGATGGAAGCCCGCGAGGACGGGGAGCGCGGCGTGCTCTCGGCCTCCCTCCGCTCGGACGGGCGCCACCGGGAGAAGCTCTACGTCGATGGCGGCCCCGGCTCGACCGGCACGACCGGCCATCTGCGCATGGAGGGCAAGGAGGTGTTCCGCTTCGCCGTCGGGCAGGTGACGGACGTGATCGTGGATGCCTTTGAGAAGGCAGGCCTCTCCGCCGACGACCTCGACTGGTTCGTGCCGCACCAAGCCAACCGCCGGATCATCGAGGCCTCCGCCGACAAGCTCGGCATCCCCCGCGAGAAGATCGTGCTCACGGTGGACCAGCACGGCAACACCTCCGCCGCCTCGATCCCGCTCGCCCTCGACATGGCCGCGCGCGACGGGCGCATCAAGCCGGGGGACCTCGTGATGATCGAGGCGATCGGCGGCGGCTTCAGTTGGGGCGCGGCCCTGATTCGGTGGTGACGGTCAAGCCCAAAACCCACGGTTGACCGGGCCGTCACGGCGGATTAGCGTGGCGGATCATAGAGATACGTCCCGACAAGCCGAGGCGGCGAACCCGCCCGAAGAGCGCGGTCGGGACGAGGGCGAGCCGGCAAGGAAACACGGAATGGCGGGCAAGACGGTAACGCGTGCCGACCTGAGCGAGGCCGTCTATCATCAGGTCGGGCTGTCGCGGACCGAGTCGGCCGCCCTGGTCGAAACCGTTCTGTCGGAGATCTGTACCTGCCTCGCCAACGGCGAGACGGTGAAGCTCTCCTCGTTCGGCTCGTTCGTGGTGCGCAGCAAGGGCCGCCGCGTCGGCCGCAACCCCAAGACCGGCGTCGAAGTGGCCATCGAACCGCGCCAAGTCATGGTCTTCAAGCCCTCGAACGTCCTCAAGGCCCGCATCAACGGCGAGGCCGTGGAGGACGAGGACTAGCCTCATACTCGATCGAGGCTTGAGCGTTGCCCGCTGGGGCTGCAAGATCACCGGCACAGGCCCGCTCCAATCGAATCACGATGCCCCAAGCCCTTGCCGCATCCGACGACACCACCGAGGCGCGGGAGAAGAGCGCGGGCGCCTTCCGTACGATCAGCGAAGTGGCCGAGGCCCTGGACGTGCCGCAGCACGTCCTGCGTTTCTGGGAGACGCGCTTCGGCCAGATCCGGCCGATGAAGCGTGCTGGAGGGCGGCGCTATTATAGGCCCGAGGATGTCGACCTCGTCGCGGGCATCAAGCATCTCCTCCATGTCCGCCGCTACACGATCAAGGGCGCGCAGCGGATCATCAAGGACAACGGAATCCGCTTCGTCCAGGCCGTCGGCCGGGGGGAGGTCGTGGCTGCGCCGCCCCCGCTGCAGGATCTGGATGGCGGCGTCGAGGGCCAGTTGCCCGACGATACCACCGTGATCGCCCTGCCGGGCGAGGATCAGGCGGCGCTGGAGGACGCGCTCCATGAATTGCGGACCTGTCGCGCCCTCCTCGACGCCCTTCGGCAGCCTCCGGACTAGCCGAGACGGCCCCGGTCGAAGCTGAGCAAGGGCATGGCACGTCGGCCGAACTTTGCCGCAGCACCGGCGTTGTCGCCCGATGGCCGCCCCGCAGAACAAACTGTCGCCCAGCCAGGAGCTGATGGCCCGCATCCTGCGGATCGTGCGGGCGTGCCCCGACGCGGCCTCCGAAGTGCTCGAACTGATCACCCTGGTCAGTCAGGTCGAGGCCGCCACCGCCGTCGATCCGCGCTATCGCGACGCACGGCGGGTCATCGCCCGGCTGCGCGCGCCGCTCTGGGACATGGGCCCCGCCGACCGTGAACGCCTGCTCGCCGCCGCGGAGACGATCCGGAAGGTCTGCCGCCTGAAGGAAGAGGACATCCCGGCCTCGCCCATCGCCGATGCCGGGGAGCGCGAGAAGGTCGAGCAGCGGCTCGCCGCCGCGATGAGCGGTGAGTTCTCGCCCGCCCAGATCGCCCGCGTCACCGGCATCGTCGCAGCGGCGCTTCAGGACTGATTGCGGGCCGCGCCCCTCGACGCGCGGCTCTGCCATTCCCACATCCATCGTGCGGACGGAGTGCCGGACAGGGCGAGGCGCCCGCCGCCGGGCCGCGATGGAGACATGCCCCGTGACGATCGCCACCGCCCTCCCCGGCCGCTGCCTATCGGCCCTGTTTGGCGTCCTGCTCATCGCCGGTCCCGCGGCGGCGCAGACGACGGTGACGCGCTCCAAGACCGTGGCATCCGGCCAGACCGTGCGGCTGGAGATCGCGCCGAACCTCAAGAAGGATTGCAGCCCCGGCCCAATGCCGGAATTCAAGGTTTCCGGCGCGCCCAAGAACGGCGCGATCATCACGAAGGTCGGCAAGCTGAAGACGCCCGCCAGCTACCGCTGCCCGAACAAGGAGGCCGCCGTTCAGGCGCTCTTCTACCAAGCCAATGCAGGCTACACCGGATCAGACGAGGTAACCTTCGAGGTCAAGTCTTCCGACGGATCGGTGCAGACCCAGAACATCAAGATCACGGTCGGCGCCGCCAATTCCAAGCCGGCGGGCGATGCCAAGAAAGAAGGCACTGATCTCTGATCCTTAGGCAATCAAAATCGTCGAATGCATCGTTTTTCGGCGATCACTATTGCATTCTATGGAGAATTTCAGTCTCGTTTCCCGGCGAGGCTGGAATTCCAGACTATGGGTGTTGCACGTAATCAACGTGATTGCGGCGTGTTCGACGCACTGCGACAAATGGCGGACCTGTCGGTTGCATCCGAGCCGGGACAGGATGAAGCTATCCCGGTCTGAGAGGGTGACGCGAATGCCTATGCAAGCGACGAACGACCTCTTCCAGAGCTTCGCACGAGGGTACGAAGCCCGCCGAGACACGGAGATAAGCCTCTCCGAATATCTCGAAGCCTGCCGCGACGAGCCGCTGATGTACGCCTCCGCGGCGGAGCGTATCCTGGCCGCGATCGGCGAGCCGGAATTCGTGGACACGGCCAAGGATTCGCGGCTGGGCCGCATCTTCATGAACCGGACGATCCGGACCTACCCGGCCTTCCGCGAATTCTACGGCATGGAGGAGACGATCGAGCGGATCGTCTCGTTCTTCCGCCACGCGGCGCAGGGCCTCGAAGAGCGCAAGCAGATCCTCTACCTGCTCGGCCCGGTCGGCGGCGGCAAATCCTCCCTCGCCGAGCGGCTGAAGGCCCTCATGGAGGTCCACCCGATCTACGTGTTGAAGGCGGGTAACGAGGTGTCCCCCGTCTTCGAGAGCCCGCTCGGCCTGTTCGACCCCGAGACGATGGGCGAGGAGATCCAGCGTCGTTACGGCGTCCCGCGCCGCCGTCTCACTGGCCTGATGAGCCCCTGGGCGCTCAAGCGCCTCGACGAATTCGAAGGCGACATCTCCCGGTTCAAGGTGATCAAGGTGCGCCCGTCGCGCCTGCGGCAGATCGGCATCGCCAAGACCGAGCCGGGCGACGAGAACAACCAGGACATCTCGTCCCTCGTCGGCAAGGTGGACATCCGCCGCCTGGAGACCCTCTCCCAGGCGGACCCGGACGCCTACTCCTATTCCGGCGGCCTCAACCGGGCGAACCAGGGCGTTCTCGAATTCGTCGAGATGTTCAAGGCGCCGATCAAGATGCTCCACCCGTTGCTCACGGCGACGCAGGAGGGCAACTATGTCGGCACCGAGAATATCGGCGCCATTCCCTTCACGGGCGTGATCCTGGCGCACTCGAACGAAGCCGAATGGCAATCGTTCAAGACCAACAAGAACAACGAAGCCTTCATCGACCGTATCTACGTCATCAAGGTGCCCTACTGCCTCCGGGTGACGGAAGAGCAGAAGATCTACGACAAGCTGATCACCGGCTCGGAACTGTCCGACGCGGCCTGCGCCCCGGGCACGCTGGAGATGCTGGCTCGATTCTCGGTGCTCTCGCGCCTGCGCGAGCATGCGAACTCGAACCTGTTCTCCAAGATGCGGGTCTATGACGGCGAGTCGTTGCGCGAGGTCGACCCCCGCGCCCGCTCCATGCAGGAGTACAAGGACTCGGCGGGCGTCGATGAGGGCATGGACGGGATCTCGACCCGTTTTGCCTTCAAGGTGCTGGCTGCGACCTTCAACCACGACACGACCGAGGTGTCCGCCGACCCCGTGCACCTCATGTACGTGCTGGAGCAGTCGCTCCGCCGCGAGCAGCTGCCACCGGAAACCGAGAAGAAATACCTGGAGTTCATCAAGACGGAGCTCGCGCCCCGTTACGCCGAATTCATCGGCCACGAGATCCAGAAGGCCTATCTCGAGTCGTATCACGATTACGGCCAGAACCTGTTCGACCGTTACATCGACTATGCCGACGCCTGGATCGAGGATCAGGACTTCAAGGATTCCGAAACCGGCCAGCTCATGAACCGGGAGCTCCTGAACCAGGAGCTGACCAAGATCGAGAAGCCGGCGGGCATCGCCAATCCGAAGGATTTCCGCAACGAGGTGGTGAAGTTCGCGCTGCGCTCGCGGGCGCAGCATGGCGGACGCAACCCGAGCTGGACGAGCTACGAGAAGCTGCGCGAAGTGATCGAGCGGCGGATGTTCTCCCAGGTCGAGGAACTCCTGCCGGTCATCTCCTTCGGCTCGAAGAAGGACGGCGACACCGAGAAGAAGCACGGCGAGTTCGTCGAGCGCATGGTGTCGCGCGGCTACACCGAGCGGCAGGTCCGCCGTCTGGTGGAATGGTACATGCGGGTGAAGCAGGCGGGCTGACGGGCGGGTTCCCCAACCCTCAGCCGCCACAGTTTCGGACGATCGGCCGGCGAGACTTCCAGCCGGCCGGATATGCGGGCGAGGGCTTGAGCACCTGATGCACATCGTCGACCGACGCCTCAATCCGGGAGGTAAGAGCCTCCCGAACCGCCAGCGCTTCCTGCGACGCGTCAAGGACGTGGCGCAGCGGGCGGTGCGGGAATCCGCCCGGGAAAACGACATCAAGAACCTCGGCAAGGACGGCCGTGTCACCGTGCCTGCGGACGGGGTGCGCGAGCCGCGCTTCAGCCGCCAGCCCGGCTCCGGCCGTCACGACCATATCCTGCCCGGCAACAAGACCTACGTCGAAGGCGACATGATCGAGCGTCCGCCGGGCGGCGGCGGGGGTGGCGGCGGCTCCGGCGAGGGCGGGGATGGCGGCGAGAACAGCGAGGACGCGTTCCAGTTCGTCCTGACCCGCGACGAATTCCTCGAGCTCTTCCTGGAAGACCTCGAACTGCCCGACCTCGCCAAGCGGCGGCTTTCGGTAGTCGAGACGGAGGGCATGCGCCGGGCGGGCTACACCATCACCGGCTCCCCGGCGAACCTCGCCCTGACGCGCACCCTGCGCAACTCCATGTCCCGGCGCATCGCCCTCAAGCGGCCGAAGCCCGAGGAGGTCGAGGCCCTGGAGAACCGCATCGCCGCCCTCGGTGAGGGCGACGTGACGCGGGCGGATCTCGAAGCCTCCCTCGCCCTGCTGCGTGAGCGGGCGAAGCGCATTCCCTACGTCGATCCGATCGACCTGCGCTTCCGGCGCTTCGAGCCCTATCCCCGCCCCATCGCGCAGGCGGTGATGTTCTGCCTGATGGACGTGTCCGGCTCGATGACCGAGCACATGAAGGACCTCGCCAAGAGGTTCTACATCCTGCTCCACATCTTCCTCACACGGCGCTACCGCCACGTGGAGATCGTCTTCATCCGCCACACCGACCGGGCGACGGAGGTGGACGAGGAGACCTTCTTCGGATCCCGCGAGACCGGCGGAACGCTGGTCTCCTCGGCGCTGATCGAGATGAAGCGGGTGATCGCCGAGCGCTACGACCCGAACGACTGGAACATCTACGCCGCGCAGGCCTCGGACGGCGACAACGTCTCGAGCGACGGCCCCACCGCCACCGATCTGCTGCGGGCGAACATCCTGCCCGCCTGCCAGCACTTCGCCTATCTGGAAGTGGGCGACGAGAACGGGCCGCGGGCGGGTTTCGTGGAGCACCGCACGACCCTGTGGCGGACCTATGAGGCCATCGCCAAGGCGGGCGGTCCCATCGCCATGCGCAAGGTGAACCACCGCCGGGAGATCTACCCCGTGTTCCGCGAGCTGTTCGGCCGCAAGGACAAGGCGGAGGCGTGAACCGATGCGCCTCGCTCCGTCGTCATTGCGAGCGCAGCGAAGCCATCCAGGGACGCGCCATGGTCGCAAGCGTCCCGCAGCCCTGGATGGCTTCGCTATGCTCGCATGGCCGGTAGGCTGTTTGAAACGGCTCGCTTCCCCTCACGGGGACGAGGCCGCGGTCCTTCGGGAGACGTCATGACACGCCTCGCACCCCAGAAGATCGTCCGTGCCGACAAACCCCTGTTCACCGGCAACGATTGGGATTTCGACACCATCCGCCGCATCCACGATGCCTGCGAGGAGCAGGCGCGGCTGCTCGGCCTGTCGTGGTATCCGAACCAGATCGAGATCATCACCGCCGAGCAGATGCTGGACGCCTATGCCTCCATCGGCATGCCGCTGTTCTACAAGCACTGGTCCTTCGGCAAGCACTTCGCCCAGCACGAATCCGGCTACCGGCGGGGCCTGATGGGGCTCGCCTACGAGATCGTCATCAACTCCGACCCGTGCATCTCCTACGTGATGGAGGAGAACACGGCGACGATGCAGACGCTCGTCATCGCGCATGCCGCCTTCGGACATAACCACTTCTTCAAGAACAATTATCTGTTCCGTCAGTGGACCGATGCCGAAGGCATCCTCGACTATCTCGATTTCGCCAAGAGCTTCATCGCGCGCTGCGAGGAGCGCTACGGTCATCAGGCGGTGGAGCAGGTGCTCGACGCCGCCCATGCGCTCATGAGCCAGGGCGTCCACCGCTACCCGCGCAAGAAACGGCCTGACCTCGCCTCCGAGCAGCGCCGGGAGCGCGAGCGCGTCGAGCACGGCGAGCAGATCTACAACGACCTGTGGCGTACCCTTCCGAACAAGCCGGGCGCCGCGCCCTCCGACATGGCGGCCGAGCGCCGCCGGGCGCTGCTTGAGCTGCCGCAGGAGAACATCCTCTACTTCCTAGAGAAGGTTGCCCCACGTCTGCGCCCCTGGCAGCGGGAGATCCTGCGGATCGTGCGTCTCGTCGCGCAGTATTTCTACCCGCAGCGCCAGACCAAGGTGATGAACGAGGGCTGCGCCACCTACGTCCACTACCGGATCATGAACGCGCTGTCCGAGACCGGCCAGATCACCGAAGCCGCCTATCTCGAATTCCTGCAATCACACACCAACGTCATCCGCCAGCCGACCTACAACGACCGCTCCTATGGTGGTCACAACCCCTACGCGATCGGCTTCGCGATGATGCAGGACATCGCCCGCATCGCCGAAAATCCCAGCGATGAGGACCGGGAGTGGTTCCCCGATATCGCCGGGCGGGGCGACGGCATGGAGATCCTGCGCGATTGCTGGGAGAATTACCGCGATGAGAGCTTCATCTCGCAGTTCCTCTCACCCAAGCTGATGCGCGACCTGCGCCTGTTCCATGTGGTGGACGATCCCGAGGAGCAGGCCCTGCGGGTGGAGGCGATCCACGACGAGCGCGGCTACCGCCGCCTGCGCCGTGCTTTCGCGCGCCAATACGATGTGGCTTGGCTCGACCCCGACATCGAGGTCGTCGACGTCGATCTGGAGGGTGATCGCAAGCTCGTCCTGCACCACAAGACGCTCAACAAGATCACTCTACAGAAGGACGATGCCCGGCGCGTGCTCCAGCACCTCGCCGACCTCTGGGGCTATGACGTGGTGCTCAAGGAGGTCGAACCCGCCACCGGCGCCATCCTCAGCGAGATGAGCGCCAGCGCCCGGCCGATCTTCTTCTGAGGACGGCCGGAGAGGTCCCTCACGCCCGTTGCCGCATCGTCCGGCGGACGCCCTCCGGCTTGGAGGTGTCGGTGCATACGCGGTTCCGGCCGAGGCGTTTGGCCCGGTAGAGGGCCGCGTCGGCGCGGGCGACGAGGGCTTCCCAATCGCGGTCGGACTGCATCCGGTGGGCGGCCACGCCGAAGCTGCCGGTGACGTCCGGAATGGACGCGCGATCCCCCTGCCCGGCCGCGAGGCGCAGACGCATCCGTTCGGCCAGATCGGCAGTGCCCGCCGCGTCGAGCCCTGGGGCGAGGACAAGGAATTCCTCTCCGCCGTAGCGCACCACGAGATCGCCGGGCCGAGCCAGGGAGGTCAGCACCGCCGCCACCCGCTTCAGCACCGCATCGCCGCCGGCATGGCCGTACACGTCGTTGACAGTCTTGAAATGGTCGATGTCGAGGAGGATCGCGCCGAGAGGCTGGCCGGCCTGCCGCGCGGCCTCGATCACGCCGGGCGCCTGCTCCGCCGCTGCGCGGCGGTTCAGGAGACCGGTCAGGGAATCGGTCTCGGCCAGCAGCTTGAGATGCTGGTTGGTGCGTCGCCGCTCCCGTTCGAGAACCTGCTTGCGCCGCAACTCGTCGCGCAACACGGCGAGACCGGCGAACATCTCATCGACCTCCGGCCCCGCCTTTGCCCGGGACGGGGGATTGCCCAATCCCCCGACGGAAAGGGACAGGATCTCCTCGCGCACGGAGATGAGCGGGAGGAACAGGCGCCTCCGGAAGGTCAGGCCGAGCCAGAGCAGCGCCAGCACGACCGCCAGCGTGACCCCGGCGGAGGCGAACGTCGCCGCAATGGCCGCCTCGCGGGCCTTCTCGATCTTGCGCAGGGTCAACGCGCCCAGGCGCTCCTTCAGATCCGTCGATGCGGTGAGGCCCGGCACGTAGCGGCGGGTGAACTCGGCGGCACTACCCCTGAGGCTCGGCTCCGCGAACACCTCCATCGCCATGGGCAGGCTGCGGCCGAAATAATCCGTCTCGACCCGCGCCAGCGCCTCGCGGATACTGGGATCGTCGCCGTGATTATGGGCGAATGCGGAAAGATTCTGCCACAGATAGGTGATCTTATCCTGTGTCCGCGTGACGGAGACGATGGCCGCCTGCATCGGAAGACCGCCCGTCAACGTCATGACGGCATAGGAGCCGAGGCGGCCTGCCTGCTCACGCAGGGCGCTCGCCTCCGCCTGCAACAAAACCTCGGCGCCGACTTCCGGCGCATGGCGCAGGAGGCGTCGTCCGTACTCGATGCGCAGGGCCGCCGCCTCGTCCGCTGCGGCGAACATCGCCTGGATCGCCTCGGCGATCATGGCGCCCGGCCGCTCCTCCGGCGGCTTGGCACTGACCGCGTCGACTTTGGCCCGCCCCTCTGCGAGGCGATGGATGACCGCGTCGAAGACACTCGTCCGAAGGGTGCTCACCTGGGCGGCGGCGAGGCGCCGGTCGGTCTCGGCGCGCGTCGCGGCCAGCTTGGCAAGGGCCTCGCTCGACGTCGGCCCGAGGGGATCCATCGCCACATTGGCCGGTCCGCGCTCGGCGGAGATCATATCGGTCGCGGCAAGCACCAGAGCAAATTGGGACGCGTCGTCGACCGCGCGTGACGCCCGGCGCAACTCTGCGACGTTGTTCAAGACCAGAACGCCGCCGAGCGCGGAGCACCCGATGGCTGCCGCCGCCCCCACAATCCACTGAAGGTGCTGAATTCGTATTGCCGCCGGCATACCAGTCCGTATCGGCCCTGGCACCGCTGACACGAGCGGAAGCTCAATCCAGGGCTCGCCAAACTGGTATAGCGATGATCGTACAACGAGAGGTGAAGGCGCGGCAGTGAATGTTGGTCGAAAATTCAAAATCCAGATCGAAATCGATCATTCCGCCTAAAATGTAGCAGAAACGGGCAACTGCCCTCGCAAGGCGGACCAGCACCGGCCTGTTTCACCCCGATTGCGCGGTTACCATGTCCGTGCTGCAAGGGGGCATGAGCGCCACGACCATGAGCCTCGCGCAGACGCAGGCCTTTCTCGACAGCGAATTCCCGCAGATGCAGGCGGGCGGACGCGCCTACCATCTAGAAGCGGTGGGACCGCTCTCGGCGCGGATGCGCCTCGAGGCACATGAGCGATTTCTGCGCCCCGGCGCCACGGTATCGGGCCCGGCCATGATGGCGCTGGCCGACTACGCCCTCTACGCGGCGATCCTCGCGAATATCGGCCCGGTCGCGCTGGCGGTGACGACGAACCTGACGTTCAACTTCCTGCGCAAGCCCGCTTCCGGCGACCTGATGGCCGAATGCCGTCTCCTGAAGCTCGGCCGACGCCTCGCGGTGGGCGAGGTTGCGATCACGTCCGTGGGCCAGGAGGATATCGTCTGCCACGCGACGGGGACCTACTCGATCCCGCCGCGCTGAGTGTCAGGCCCGTGCCTCGGTGAGCCGCGCGGCGTAGCGGGCGATGAGATCGACCTCGAGATTCACGGCATCGCCCGCCTCGCGCTCGCCCCAGGTCGTCACCTGCAGCGTGTGCGGGATGAGGAGCACCGAGAACAGGTCGCCCTCGACCGTGTTCACGGTGAGCGACGTGCCGTCGAGGCAGACGGACCCCTTCTCCGCGATGAAGCGGGCGAGGCCTGCCGGAGCACGCAAGGTGAAGCGCTCGCTCGGCCCCCAGGCCCCGTCCGTCACGGTTTCGCGGGTGACGATGTCAGCGAGGCCATCCACATGCCCGGTGACGAGGTGGCCACCGAGTTCGTCGCCGATCTTCAGGGACCGTTCCAAGTTGATGCGCCGCCCCGGCGCCCAGGCGCCGACATTGGTGCGGGCCAGGGTTTCGGCGGCGGCATCCACGTGGAAAACGCAGCCGCCCTCCTCCGGCGCGATCGACACGGCCGTGAGGCACGGGCCCGAACAGGCGATCGACGCACCGAGCGCGATGCCCGCCGGATCGTAGGAGCAGCGGATCGCGATACGGCGCAGGTCGCCCGCCCCCTCGACGGAAAGCACCGTGCCGACATCGCTGACGAGACCCGTGAACATGCCTCAGACGCTCCGCTCGTAGGTGACGGCCCGGTCCGCCCCGAGGATGAGATCGTCCACGACGTCGAACCGGGCGATGCGGCGCGTCAGGACGGGGCCGAGGGCGGGCAACCCGCCCGCCGGACCGGCCTCGACCGGGCCGGTCATCAGGGTGACCGCGTCGATGAGATCGGCCTCGGCCAGCGCTTCCGCAAGGCGGGGGCCACCTTCGCTGCACAGGCGCGTCAGGCCGCGCTCGCCAAGAGTGGCCATGGCGGCGGGAAGATCGATCCGCCCCATCCCGTCCGCCGGGACGGCCACGACTTCGACCCCGCAGGCTTCGAGGGCGCGCCGGGCATGGGCGGGGGCGGAGCGGGTGGTGAGCACCAGCACCGGCACATCGTGCGCGGTGCGGGCGAGGACGCTGGCGGGCGAGAGATGCAACTCCGAATCGAGCACGATTCGCAGGGGCGACCGCTCCGCAAGCCCCGGCAACCGCACGGTGAGGGACGGATCGTCCGCCCGCGCCGTGCCGATGCCGACGAGGATGGCGTCCGCATGGGCGCGCCACAGATGCACCGCCCCGTCCGCGACGGGCCCGGTGATACGCAGGCGCTCGGTGCCCGCCCCGGCGGCGAAGCCGTCACGCGTGCGTGCGAGCTTCAGGTGCAGCATCGGCCGCCCCTGGGTCACGCGCGTGATGTGGCCGCGATGGTCGCGGGCGGCCTCCCGATGGCACAGGCCGGTCTCGACCGCGATGCCATCCCGGCGCAACAGGTCATGCCCCCGCCCGGCGACACGGGGATCCGGATCTTCCAGCGCGCTCACCACGCGCCCGATCCCGGCGGCGGAGATCGCCTTCGTACAAGGCGGCGTACGGCCGTGATGGGAGCAGGGCTCCAGGGTGACGTAGAGCGTCGCGCCCCGTGCCGCCTCGCCCGCCAGAACGAGGGCCTGTGTCTCGGCATGGGGCCGCCCGCCCGGTGCCGTGGCGGCGGCCGACAGGATCGTGTCCGAACCGGGAGCGACGACCACTGCCCCGACCGAGGGGTTCGGCCATGTCCGGCCGAGGTTCCGGCGGCCGAGCGCCAGGGCGAGGCGCATGAAGCTGGCGTCGCGGCTCACGTCCTGGGCCCACGACGGCGGGGGGCAGGCTTCGCAGACGGCGCAGGCTCGGGCTCCGGCTCGATGGCGGGCACCAGAGTGCCGCCAAGCGTACCGAGCAGCTCCTCGAAATCCTTGGCCTCGCGAAAGTTCTTGTAGACCGAGGCGAAGCGCACATAGGCGACGTCGTCGAGGCCCTTGAGCCCGGCCATCACCAGTTCGCCGATCGCCTCGGAGGCGACCTCGGCCTCGCCCGCGCTCTCTAGCTGGCGGGTGATGCCGCTCACCAGCCGCTCAATCCGCTCGGGCTCGACGGCGCGCTTGCGCAGGGCCACGTCGATGGAGCGCTGGAGCTTGTCCCGATCGAAGGGCACGCGCTTGCCCGACCGCTTGACCACCGTCAGCTCGCGCAGTTGCACCCGCTCGAAGGTGGTGAAGCGACCGCCGCAATCCGGGCAGACCCGGCGGCGGCGGATAGCGGCGCCATCCTCGGAGGGGCGGGAGTCCTTCACCTGCGTGTCGGACCCACCGCAATAGGGACACCGCATCGGGCGGGTTCTCTCGCACAAGCAAAACGGCCGCGGTTCGAGCGAACCGCGGCCGTCTCGTAACAAAGGGGTTCCCAAAGGGCTATGCCCTTTGGCGGGTGCAGGGCACGGCCCTGCTTGTCCCAGGGGCTTTGCCCCCGGACCCCACCCAAGGACCGGGTCCTTGAGGAGCCCGGATTTAGCCGTAGATCGGGAAGCGGTCGGTGAGAGCGTGAACCCTCTGCTTCACGCTCTCCTCGACGGCGCTGTCGCCGCCCTCGCCCTTGGCGGCGAGACCGTCCAGCACTTCCACGATCAGCTGGCCGATCTGCTTGAACTCGGCGACGCCGAAGCCGCGCGAGGTACCCGCCGGGGTGCCGAGACGGATGCCCGACGTGATCGTCGGCTTCTGCGTGTCGAAGGGCACGCCGTTCTTGTTGCAGGTGATGTGAGCCCGCGACAGCGCGGCTTCCGCCGCCTTGCCGGTGAGGCCCTTCCGCTGAAGATCGACCAGCATCAGGTGATTGTCCGTGCCGCCCGACGTGATGTCGTAGCCGCCGGAGATCAGCGTGTCGGCCAGAGCCTTGGCGTTCTCGACGACCTGACGGGCGTAGATCTTGAACTCGGGCTTCAGCGCCTCGCCGAAGGCCACGGCCTTACCGGCAATGACGTGCATCAGCGGGCCGCCCTGGAGACCGGGGAATATCGCCGAGTTGAACTTCTTGGCGAGCGCCTCGTCGTTCGTGAGGATCATGCCGCCGCGCGGGCCGCGCAGGGTCTTGTGCGTCGTCGTGGTGGCGACGTGGGCGTGCGGGAACGGCGACGGATGGACGCCGGCGGCGACGAGACCCGCGAAGTGGGCCATGTCGACCATGAAGTAAGCGCCGACGGAATCAGCGATCTCGCGGAACTTGGCGAAGTCCCAATGCCGCGGGTAGCCCGAGCCACCAGCGATGATCACCTTCGGCTTATGCTCCTGCGCGAGCTGGGCGACCTGCTCCATGTCGATGCGCTGGTCTTCCCGGCGCACGGTGTAGGAGACCGGCTTGAACCACTTGCCGGAGACGTTCGGCGGGGCACCGTGCGTCAGGTGGCCGCCGGCCGCGAGGTCGAGGCCGAGGAAGGTGTCGCCCGGCTGCATGAGGGCGAGGAACACGCCCTGGTTGGCCTGGGAACCCGAGTTCGGCTGCACGTTGGCGAAGCCGCAATCGAACAGGCGCTTGGCGCGCTCGATAGCGAGGTCTTCCGCGATGTCCACGAACTGGCAGCCACCGTAGTAGCGGCGGCCCGGATAGCCTTCCGCGTACTTGTTGGTGAGCACCGACCCTTGAGCTTCCAGCACCGCGCGGGAGACGATGTTCTCCGAGGCGATCAGCTCGATCTCGTGCTGCTGCCGACCGAGCTCTTGCTCGACGGCGCGGGCGATCTCGGGATCCGTCTCCGTGAGCGGAGCGGCGAAGAAGCTGTTGGACAGGTGGTTGTCGGTGGCAGAACCGGCGCTCATGAGGCTTCCCTGATTTTTGATTGGTGGGAGCCCGGCCATTGTCGCACAGCACGGGCGGGCGTTTCTGACGCCGAGTCCTACACGCCGGGCCGCACAAGGCCAAGCGCAGGCATTTTTCCGACCGGGTGAGAAAAATTCAAGAGCCCAGCCAACCGGTGTTGCCGGAGCTGATGACTCGCCCGCGGCTAGGATAAAAAATTTCAGATAGGATCATTGACCCCTTAAAAGAACATATGGTAAACAAGTCTTCCAATTAGGGGGCTTGCGATGCAAGGCTGGGAAGTACTCAGTAAAAATACAATCTCTCTGCGCAAATCGTAGAGATCTTGCTTATTAAGATTGCATTTGATGAACGTAAAGCGGGATTTCGCGACGACCAGCCACGCGGACCCGAAGGAAGATGGATCATAGGCGGCGGTAAATACGTCGTTTCAGAGCGACATACAACTGGTAATAAACAGATTGATAGCATAACAGAGAAAATTACGGACACACTCGATGTGGTGTTATCTCAAATTGGGCCAGTAAGTGGCTCATTATACGGAACATACGTACACAGCTCTGCTGCCAAGCTCTTGCGTGAAATGAACATTCCTGGAATCGGCAAGGATGGCATCGAACAAAGCTTTAGTCTTGGCGATCTCGTCCGCTACGGGCTCAGCGACAGCATCCGAACCGACGCCTTATTGCGGAACGATCAGACTGGCGAGATTTTGGCCGTCTGGAACATTAAAACAGGAAGCCAAAGGCTGAGTCCGAAACGAGTGGCCAAAATCAGAAGCTACCTCAACATAAGCGATGACGTACCAGTCATCGATATTCACATAAATCTTGGAATAATCGTAAAGAATTACGATGTATAATAAAATTTCTTAAATTATCATTATTTACAGAACTAAAGCTCATATTTATATCTATTCTTGGTTTTTAAATTTTCAAGATACTTAAGAGTAACCGCAATATCACTCAGTTATAGGAGACCGAAATGACGATGGACTTTTACATGCTTTGTGATCGGCCGCTCATATCGGCTGAAGAATGGCAGTCCGCAATCGATGACCTTGGCTTCGACCTAAAAATACCGCTTACCCGCGATGTGGCAACGGCGTATGGTGCAATGACGGCGATGTGGCGTGGGGAGCCAGTCGTCTTCGAGTTCTCGGCGCTTCCCTATGACGAGATCGAAGAATGTTATTTCGACATCGACTTCGGGCAGACATGGCCGAATGCCTACGTCATGTATACCGGATCGTGCTTTAGTGGTTTAGCCGGAGCGATCATGGCGGGGGTAGCCATCGTAAATCGCACGGGTGGACGGTTCTTCGAACCGCAGGAAAGCCTCATCCTGAAACCCGATGAAGCTGTGCGGTACGCCCACCGGACCGTGGATGAAGTCCTCGCCATCATGGGCCGCACTCAACACTGAACGGAGCCACTCCACACTTCGCTGCCGGCCTCAGAGCTCTTCATCAAACTCTCGGGTAAGGAGAGCTTTCTCACATGCCTCGATAGCGCAGCGGAAGGTTTGTGACAGGCTCTCAGGTCCCCTCCCCCGGACGCCCTCGCCGGACGCGCGGGGTCGGACGCGGCTCTTGGGGAGCGGGACCCGAGCCGGTGCTGGGGCTATGGCTTGGGGTAGCGCCCGGACCACCGGAGGGTGTGGACGACTTCGCCCCCGCGCTTGGCCAGAACGCCTCGAAGAGCTGCTGCATCGCCTTGAGGTTCTGTTCCTGAACCTCTGCACCGGTGCGGATCATCTGGCTTATGACGTCGGACCCGGCATTCTCGCTCTGAGGCGGACGGGGCGCTTCCATCTGCGGACGGCTCCGGGGCGGCGGAGGCGGAGGGGGCGTGTAGCGCGGCGCCGGAGCTGCGGCGGGCGCGGACGGCTGAGGCGTCATGAAAGCGCGGGCCATGTCGGTCCACAGGGCCACGAAGGGTAGCGGCGAGGCGGGAGACGGCGCCGCCGCCGGGCGAGCGGCCTCGGCCTGAGGCTGATTGAGCATCACGTGAACGATGCTCGCCACCACGGCCCCCGCCATCATGGGCAGCATCTGTCGCAGCACCTGCGACCCCACGCCGCTCGCGGCGGAGGCCTGCTGCAGCACCGCCTGCATCAACTGCGCGCTGCCGAACATCTGGCCGAGGGCATCGAGGCCGAGCGGCGCGGCCGTTCGCGCCGTCTCGGGCGCCGTGAACATCCGGGCGAAGCCGGTAGGATCGAGCCCGGCGCCGCGCTGCAAGCCGAGGGTCAAAGCGGGCATCAGTGCCTCGAAGGCGCGCTGCGTCTGGTCCACGGTCAGCCCGAACTGCCGTGCCATCGCCTGCATTTCGGGGCCGCCAGGGACCTGGACCATGTCGAGCGGATTGAACATGACGCCTCGATTTCCGCCCGCCTCGCGACCCGTCGGGTCTTTTCAACTCTTGGGGGCATCGTGACCCGCCGCGTGCGGAAACGCCAGTTCCCCGGTGACAATCCCTGTCGATCCCTGCCCGGCGACGGGTGTCGAGGCCCGTTCGGCGAGGTTCGTCACCGCCCGGCGGGCCAGAAACAACCCCAGCAGGCCGAAGACCAGCGAGCCGATGCCCATGCCCGCCACGATCCCGCGCGGGCCGAACAGGGCGCTGCCGAGATAGGCCGGAGGCACGGTGCCGATCGTCGCCCGGCCCCAGTTGAGCAGGGACGAACGAAGCGGAAAACCGAGATTGTTGAAGGCCGCATTGCCCAGGAACAGGAGCCCGTTGAAGAACCAGATCGCCCCGCCGACGAGGCAGAAGAAGGCGAACAGCTCCGCCGCCTCGTCCTTCAGGCCGAACAACCCGGCGAGCGGCCAGCGCAGCAGGATCAGCAGCAACCACACGGTGGCGGCGTAGACGAGCGTCGCCGTCACGCAGGAGCGCAGGGTGTCGCCCATCCTATCGAACCGTGCCGCCCCCCAGTTCTGCGCCAGGATCGGGCCGATCGCGCCGGACAGGGCGAAGAGGCCGCCGAAGGCCACGGGGGTCAGACGGTCGATCACCGCCGCCGCCGCGATGGCATCGGGTCCATAGCCGGCGAAAAGGTGCGTGAGGAAGGCGCTCGCCACCGAGGGGGCGAGGTTGGTCAGCACGGCGGGCCCGGCGATCGAGGCCATGGCGGGCGCGTCCGCCACGACCTCCGCCGTCCTGGGCCGCCGCATCAGGCCATGCCGGGAAAGGTTGCGCCAGCCGATTGCGACGAAAGTCGCGCGAGCGATGCAGACGGTGATCGCCGCCCCCTCGACGCCGAGCCCGGCCCCGAAGATCAGCAGCGGATCGAGGATGGCGGTGACGATGGCGCCGCCGAGTGTCACCCACATGGCCCGCACCGCATCCCCCTGCGCCCGCAGGAGGCCGGTGAACATCATGCCGAGGCCAAGTAGTACGTTCGACGGCAGGGTGATCATGAGGAACAGGTGGGCGACGCGCAAAGCCTCGCCCTGCGCGCCGACGAGGCCGAGCAGCCTGTCCGCGAAGGGCATGATCAGCGCGGCGAGCAGGCCGGAGACGAGCACACCGAGCGCCATGGAGGAAGCCGCGAGCCGCCGCGCGAGCGGCCTGTCCCCAGCACCGATGGCCCGGCCCACCAGGGCGCCCGCCGCGATCATCATGCCGATATTCACGGCCGTGGCGAAGAATTGCACCACCGAGGCGAGACCCACCGCCGCCGTGAGGGCGGGATCGCCCAGCCGGGAGACGTAGAGCAGGGTCATCAGGTCCACGACGAAGATCGCCATGAGCCCCACCGAGCCGGTGGCGCTCATCACGAGCACGTGGCGCATGATCGAGCCGACGACGAAGCGTCCCTGCTCGGAGAAGCCCGTGCCAGGCGGCAGGGGCGGTCCGTCAGACATTGCGGGCGCCGCCTTCCGTCTCGAGTTCGGCCTCGCCGCGCACCCCGTCGGTCTCGTCAGCCTCATCGGCCTCGGCCGCATCGGTCCCAGGCTCGGGGGCGGTCTTGGCGAGGACGCGCTCGGCCGCATCCCGCCGGTCCTGCCCCAGCAGATCGCGGGTTTCGGCGTTGAGGGCCCGGGCGGGGCGTGCGGGCTGGGTCAGCGGCTCGGGCCGCACCTCCCCCGCCTCGCTGCCGCCGAGCCATGCCGCGCCTTCCGGCAGGGCATCGGCCTGCTGCAGCACCAGCCGGGCGATGTCGCGCTTGCGCACGTCATCGACCCGCGCGGCGGCGGCCTCGGCCGAGACGCCGAGCCCTTCGAGAGCCGCCCGCCCGAAGACGAGGGCCGATTCCGACGTCTCGCGGATCTGGAAATCGACGTCGCGGTTCATCAACTCGACGGCGTGGAGCCGGTCGTAGGCGCGCACGAAGGTCCGCACCGCGGCGAATTCCTCGTGGACGATGTCCACGATCTTGAGCGCCGCCTCACGATCATCGACGCACAGGCAGACGAGTTCCGCCTTGCCGATCCCGGCCGCGCGCAGCACGTCGAGGCGCGTCCCGTCGCCGTAATAGATCCGGAAGCCGAAGCGCGTCGCGGCCCGCAGTTGCGCCACGTCCTTGTCGATGACCGTGACGGGGATGCCCTCAGCGAGCAGCACCTGCGTGAGGATCTGCCCGAACCGGCCGAACCCGATCACCAGCACGCGGGCATCGGCGGCGCCCTCCGCGAGTTCGGCGGGGGAATCCGCGGCGGCAGCCGCCGCTTCCCGCGAGAGCCGGGCATCGAGCAGCCGGTCGAGCCCCTTGGCCATGATCGGGCCGACCAGCATCGTAAGCGCGGCGAGCGCCACGGCGAAGCGCGTCGCGGTCGGGCCGGTGAGGCCGAGATCGGCCGCCTGCGGCAGGAGCACGAAGGCGAATTCACCGGCGGGCGCCAGCACCGCCGCGCCGCGCAGGGCGCTCACGGTATCCGAGCCGAACAGCCGGAACAGCCCCGCCACCAGGGCCACCTTCACGAGGATCGCCGCGAAGGTCGCGCCGAACAGGGCGGGCCAGACGGCCTTCACGAGGCTCCCGTCGATCGACATGCCGACGCTCATGAAGAACAGGCCGAGCAACATGCCGCGAAACGGTTCGATATCGGCCTCCAGCTGATGCCGGAAGTTCGATTCCGCGAGCAGGATCCCCGCGAGGAAGGCGCCCATGGCCATGGAGAGGCCGACCTTCTCCATCAGCATCGCGGTGCCGAGCACCACGAGCAGGGCGGCGGCGGTCATCACCTCGCGGGCGCCGCTCGCCGCGAGCAGGCGGAAGAACGGGTTCAGGCCGTAGCGGCCGACCAACACCACGGTGAGGATCGCCGCAAGCACGCGGCCCGTCGATAGGGCGGCCTCGCCGAGCCACGGCCCGCCGCCGCCATGTCCCGCCGAGGCGGCGAGCGGCATCAGGGCCAGGATGCCGACCACGCTGAGATCCTGGAACAGCAGCACCGCGAAGGCGCGCGAGCCATAAGCGCTGCCGAGGTCGCCGCGCTCCTCGAGCAGTTGCAGCGCCACGGCCGTGGCCGAGAGGGCGAGCGCGATGCCCACAACCGCCGCCGCCCCGAGGGGCTGCCCCGCGACGAAGCCCGCGCCGCCGAGCACCAATGCGCAGAGGATCAGCTGGGCGGCACCCAGGCCGAAGATGTCCCGTCGCATGGAGACGAGCTGCGACAGGTGTAGTTCGAGCCCGACGATGAAGAGTAGCAGCACCACGCCGATCTCGGCGACGCTCGCCGCCGTTTCCGGCTCGGCGATCAGCGACAGGCCGGACGGCCCAATCAGCACGCCCGCCACAAGATAGCCGAGCACGGCGCTCTGCCCCAGCCAGCGGAACACCGGCACGCCGACGACGGCCGCCGCCAGAAAGGTCAGGACCGGGGGCAGAAAGCTCGCGTGTTCGCCGGGGCTCGCCATGCCGCTCCGAGAGGGCCTTCAGAGAAGATCCTTCCCGCTTAACGCGGGCAGCCCGAGGAAGCGAGCGTGGCCGCGTGTCGTTCGACACGCCGATGGCGTCATGGCGAGCGAAGCGAAGCAATCTCGGGATGCGGGACGCCTCCGAATGTGGCGCCGCTGGATTGCTTCACTCCCGTTCGCAATGACTGAGGAGGGTGTCAGGCTCCGCCGATCGGCTCCACCGGCACGGCCACCACACGTGGCTGCGGCTGGTCCTCCGAGCCGGTGCCCAGCGCGCATTGCACCATCACGCTGTCGGTCCAGCGGCCATATTTGTAGCCGACTGACGGAAGGTAGCCGACCCGGCGGAAGCCGCAGGTCTCGTGCAGGCGCAAGCTCGCCTCGTTGGCGGCGTCGATGTAGCCGATCATCTGCCGGTAGCCGCCCGCCGCGCAGGCCTCGACCAGCGCGGGCAACAACCGCCGCCCGATGCCCGCATGCAGATGGCCATGGTGCACGTAGATCGAGTGCTTCAGCGTGTAGCGATAGGCGGGCCGCTTCCGGAACGGCACGGCGTAGGCATAGCCGGCCACCTCGCCGTTCCGCTCCGCCACGAGATGCGGCAGGCGTTTCTTGCGCATGGTCTTGCGGCGGCGCTTCAGGTCGTCGGGCAACAGGCGCTCCTCCTCGAAGTCGCCCGTATCCCCCACGCCCTTGCCGATATGGTGCTCGTAGATCGCGATCATCGCCGCCACGTCCGCATCGGAGGACGGGCGGATCACGATCTCAGGGCAGGGTTCGCCCGGTCCCATCAGGCCCCCTCGCGCAGGACGTAGGTGTGGAAGCGGATGCGCCCGTCCGGATCGACCTCGCGGTAGACACCCTGAATCTCGGCCTCGAAGCCGGGGAACAGGTTGGCCGAGGCCTCGAACATCTTGAAATAGTCGAGCATGGGCTTGGCCCGCTCGTTCAGACGCTCGCCCGGCAGCACCGTGCCGATGCCCGGCGGGTAGACCAGCATGAGCGTCGTGGCGATCCGGCCTTCCGCTTCCGCGATCGGCACGTAATCGACCTTGTTGCGGGTGAGCATCTGCGAGGCCTGCTTCGGCGGCATCACCATTTCCGGCAGATGCTCCGGCATGAACTGCTTGCGCTGGAGCGCCGAGGTGCCGTGCTCCCGATGGAAGGTGTGGAAGTCGGCGCAGAGGTCGCGTAGGCGAACGCCGCGATAGCGGTTCGGGCGCCGACCGACGAATTGCGGCATGGCCTCCTCCAGAAGCACGTTGTCGTCGTGCAGCCGCTTGAAGGCGACGAGCCCGGAGATCAGCGTGCCGGCCTTGGACGATTCCACGCCCGGGGTCAGCAGGAAGAGCAGCGAGTTCAGATCGTTCTTCTCGGCGACGATCCGGTTCTCACGCAGGTATTGCGCCACGATCGGCGCAGGCACGCCATGCGCGGCATAGGCGCCGGTCTTCCGGTCGAAACCGGGGGTGAGCACCGTCAGCTTGTTCGGATCGGTGATCGCGTAGCCCGGCGCTACGTGGGTGAAGCCGTGCCAGGACGCGCCGGGGGTCAGCTCCCAGTAGCGGGCATCCGAAGCGAGCACGTCGGTCGGCAGGCTCTCCCAGGTCTGCTTGCCCTCCGGTCCGTTCACCCGGTCGGGCACGAAGGGATCGAAGAACCAGCGGCGGGCGGGATCGGCCTCGTTCTCCTCGAATTCGCGGCGGATGGCACGGACCTTCTTGCGCCACTCGATGCCGAGGCGGATCGTGTCGTCCCACAGGATCATGCCCGAGCGGCCCTTCATCATCTGCGCGCCGACATCGAGCGAGGCGAAGAGCGGGTAGAAGGGTGAGGTCGAGGCGTGAACGAGGAAGCTCTCGTTGAGCCGCTTGTGCTCCACCCGCCGGGTCTGGCCGCGCAGGTGGCTGTCCTTGGTATGGATCTGCGAGGCCTGGCTGAAGCTCGCGAGCTGCTTGTGGGTCGATTGCGTGGCGACGATGCCCGGCGAGGTCTCGTCGAGGCCGGTCAGCCCCATGGCGTAGCGCCCCTGGAACAGGGGGTGGAACTTCATGAAGCCCGCCCAGGCCTCGTCGAACAGGATGTAGTCGCAGAGATGGCCGATCTTCTGCACGATCATCCGGGCATCGTAGATCGTGCCGTCATAGGTGCATTGCTCGATCACCGCGACGCGGAACGGCCGCTCCCGGCGCCACGCCTCCCGGTCCTTCACCAGCGGGTTGGTGCGGATCTTCTCGCGGATGCGCTGCTCGTCCAAAGCCTCATGGCAGATCGGGCCGATCAGCCCGAAAGCGTTCCGGTCCGTTTCCAAAAAGATCGGGATGCCGCCGCCGAGGAACAGGGCGCCGTGATGGGCGGCCTTGTGGTTGTTGCGGTCGAACAGGACGAGATCGTCTTCGGCCACGAGGGACGACAGCACGATCTTGTTGGAGGCCGAGGTGCCGTTGAGGACGAAGTAGGTCTTCTCCGCGCCGAAGATGGCGGCGGCCTCCTTCTGCGCCTTGAGCGCCGGGCCCTCGTGGGTCAGCAGGTCGCCGAGGTCGAGGACCGAGTTGTCGAGGTCGTCGCGAAAGATCGCTTCGCCCAGATGCTCGACGAAGATGCGGCCGATCGGCGAGCGATTGTAGAAGATGCCGCCATTGTGGCCGGGGCAGGTCCAGAGCTGATTGCCCTTCTCGGCATAGTCGACCAGCGCGCCGAAGAACGGCGTCTTCAGGGTCTCGGCATATTGCGTCACCCGGCTGACGAGGCCGCGGGCGATGAATTCCGGCGTCTCTTCCGCGAGGAAGATGTAGCCGTCTATGAAGTCCAGCAGCTCGACCGGAATGTCCTCCAGCCGCTTGCGGCGGACCATGATGACGATCGGCATTTCGAGGCCGCGTCGGCGCATCATGTCGATGAGGGCGGCGGCCTTTCCGTCGAGACCGCGCTTGCCCCAATCCACCACGAGGCACCCCACCGCCGCATCGGTCTGCACGGCGATGGCCGCGTCCTCGACGCGGCGGGCGCGCACCACCTCGAAGCCGCGCTGCTCGACCGCCGACACGATCTGATTGACGCGCGCGCCCTCGAGATCGTCCGGATCGAAGGCCGGGGTGCACATCAGGACGGTAAAGCGGCGGTGGAAGTCCATGCGCGGAAGCCCTTTGGCAAAGCGGTTTGTCCCGTGCCTTGGCGGGTTGTCTGTGACGGTTCGATGACCAAGGCGCACGGGGGCGATCAGTTCGCCGTCATTGCGCGCGTGATGGGCGGGGTTACAGCGGCAGTCTCATCCGGTGGCGGTGGGAGCCGTCGATGAATTCGAGCCCCCCCGCCGCGCTGTACATGTGCATGCGCGATCCCCGCCAATCGCTGCCCGCGCTCAGGTAAGTCTCGATGCGCTGGGCGAATCCGTCCTCATCGAGTTGCAGGATCCGTGCGAGGCCGAGCGCCGCGCCGTAGCTGCCCCGGCAATCCTGCACCGGACGGATCAGCTTCCCATTCCGCAGGACGATGGGACCTGCGGGCCTCGCGGAGGCGATGTCGATCAGGACGGGATTGCGCGGATGGGCCGTCCAGGGCCCCCGGAAATCGTCCGCCGACCAGAGATAGAGCGAATCCGAATAGGATCCGCCGCCCGGGCGAACCGTGGCGAACAGCCACCAGCGGCCGTGATGGCGGAGCAGGGTGGCGTCGCTCGCGACCACGCCCGCTACCAGCACCGCCTCGTGCACCCAGCCGCCGGGGAATCGCGTCGCCCGGTACAGGTCGATCGTGGCCGAGCGGCTCGATTCGGGGATCATCCAGACCTCCCCACCGGACTCGAACACGAAGGGATAGGACAGGTGCGTGTCGCGTTCGAGCACCGGCTCGGGGCGGCCCACCGGACCGTGCGGCCCGAAGCGCACCGCCGAGATCACGCCCTTGGCGCGGGCATATTCGAATTCTTCCACGAAGAGCGTCACCACCCCGCCTCGGGCGATGGCGACCGGGTCGGCGTAGAAGCGCCGCCCATCATCGGGCAGATCGGTCCAGCCGCCCGGCGGATGACGGCGCAGGTCGATGAGGTCCGGCCCCTCCACCCGGCGCCAGCCAACTCGCCACCGCTCGCCGTGGAAGCACAGGCCGTAGAGGTGGCGGGCGATCTGCCGTCCGAGATTCCGGGCGGCCCGGCTCCGGGCGGTCCAGGCGTCGATGTCGAAGGGGGCGGGCCGGGTGAGCCGGGGGACGTCGCCCTCCGGCAGATCGCGCGAGGCGCCGCCGGACAGGGCGGCCTCGATGAGCGTGATCGTGCGGGCGAGGTAATCCTCGAAGGCGACGAGCATCACCCTCTGCGATTCCGCGCCGAAGCGCCCGACGGCGACCGTCTCCCCCGGCCCGTCGCGCAGGGCGAAGACCGGCGCGCGACCGGCGAAGAGGGCTGCCAACATTCCCGCCTCACCGGGAACGCCATCGACATCGAGCCGCCATGTCCGGGCGGCATCGTCCTCGGGCCGCCCACCGCACAGGTCGATGACCAGATCAGGCGCGCCCGCCCTTGTAACCTCATAGGGAGCCAGCGCGAGGGGCGCGGCGGGGGTGGCGAGCCCCGGCCGCGGTAGGCCGTGGATCGTCGCCTCGAGCCGGAACAACAATTCGGCGTTGCCCGGCAGGGCGGGCGCCACGCCCTCCACCGTCTCGACGCTGAGCCGGCAATCGTCTCGCTGCGCAAGGCGCTCCAGGAGCCGCAGGTGCCAACCGCGCAGGGCTGCGCGGTCGAACCGCACGCGCACATGGCGCACGGGCCGCGACAGGGGAGACGGATTCCGCGCTGCAGCGAGGGCGGAACTCTCCAAGGCAATCATCGACAGTTCTTGTGGCGTGACGAGACGTCCGTTCGCGGCTTCCACGCCTTCCGGCGGAAAGCTGAGCGTTGTCGTCCCGTCATCTCAACCGGTCCCGGCCGCCCAATTCTTGTTTTCGCCAAGACCTTCCGCAGCCGCAACGGTCCTGTCGCGGAGCATCATTGTGGATTTGAAGGGCGAGGTCCAGCCGTTCTCCGCCGAGGATCACACCCGGCCGACGGGAAAGCGGGGACACCGCAGTATCGCGCCGCGCGGGAAACGGCGCCTGACCAGTGAATGCGAACGGGATTTCCCGCGGCAAACCAGTAACAGCGGCGCTCCGTGGCCTCGTTCCTGCCCGGTTCGCGAGCCATGACCGTTGACAGGATAGCCCTGCCCTCGCCACATCCACCTCATGAACGCCGAAACGACAACCTCCGAGTCCGGCGCGGCCAAGCCCCCGCTCCACATCCTGCTCTGCGCCCCGCGCGGCTTCTGCGCCGGCGTGGTGCGCGCCATCGACGTGGTCGAGCGTGCGCTCGCCATCCATGGCCCGCCCGTCTATGTCCGCCACGAGATCGTCCACAACAAGTATGTGGTCGAAAGTCTGAAGCGGAAGGGCGCCGTGTTCGTCCGCGAGCTGGACGAGGTGCCGGATGGCAACGCCCCGGTGATCTTCTCCGCCCACGGCGTCGCCAAGACGGTGCCGGCCAACGCCGATTCGCGCGGACTCACCACCATCGACGCGACCTGCCCCCTGGTGACCAAGGTCCACCGCGAGGCGGAGATCCACCACAAGCGCGGGCGCCACGTGCTGCTCGTCGGCCATTCCGGCCATCCCGAGGTGGTGGGCACCATGGGCCAGTTGCCGAAGGGTTCGATCACCCTCGTGGAGGATGTCGATCAGATCGAGGCCCTGACCCCGGCCGATCCGAACAACCTCGCCTGGGTGACGCAGACCACCCTCTCGGTGGACGACACCCGCCACGTGGTCGAAGCCCTGAAGCGGAAGTTCCCGAACATCACCGGGCCGCACAAGGACGACATCTGCTACGCCACCACCAACCGCCAGGAGGCGGTGAAGCATGTGGCGCCGCTCGTCGACGCCTTGATCGTCGTCGGCTCCTCGAATTCCTCGAACTCGCAGCGCCTGCGCGAGGTCGCCGAGCGCGTCGGCTGCCCGATCACCCGGCTCCTCAACCGGGCCGAGGAAATCGACTGGCCCGCCTTCGAGGGCGTGGAGAAGCTCGGCCTCACGGCCGGCGCCTCGGCCCCCGAGGTGCTGGTGGAGGAGATCATCGACGCCTTCGCCGCCCGCTACGACGTCACCGTCGACACGGTCTCGACCGTGGTCGAGGACATGGTGTTTCCGCTGCCGCGCGAACTGCGCAGCGAAGCGGCGGAATAGGGCGCTATCCGGGCCGCCGTCGCGGCGGCCCGTCCCCCATCGCGGCCTTGATCCTGAGGTGCCCGCTCGCGGACCTCGAAGGAGGGTTCCAGATCGCCCGATGAGGCCTGGAGCCATCTGGCCAGGCCGCTTGCGCGGCACCTCAGGATGAGGTTTGAGGAGGGGCATCCCCCTCTTCAGAGAATTCGAGCGCGCGACGTGGCCGTTTACACCGAGGTATCCGACGCGGCGCTCGCAGAGTTCCTGGCGGCCTACGACATCGGCACCCTGCTCTCCTGCAAGGGAATCGCCGAGGGTGTCGAGAATTCGAACTACTTCCTGCATACGACCGGCGGCTCGTTCATCCTCACCCTCTACGAGAAGCGGGTTCGGGAAGAGGATCTGCCGTTCTTCGTCGGCCTGATGGAGCATCTGGCCCGCAACGGCCTCGCCTGCCCGCAGCCGATCCGCGACCGCAGCGGCACCGCTCTGGGTCGCCTGTGCGGGCGGCCCGCCGCCCTCGTGAGCTTCCTCGAAGGCGTCTCGCTCTCAGCGCCGGGGCCGGAGCATTGCCGGGAAGTCGGTATCGCCCTCGCTCGTCTGCACGCGGCGGGACGGGATTTCCCGATGGTGCGCGCGAATGCCCTCTCGGTCGAATCCTGGCGCCCGCTCTTCGCTCAGGCCGGGGGGCAAGCCGATTCGGTCTCCCCCGGGCTGACCGAGCGCACCCTCGACGACCTCGCCGTGCTGGAAGGCCACTGGCCGAAGGGACTGCCGGGTGGCGTCATCCATGCCGACCTGTTCACCGACAACGTGTTCTTCATCGGCGACGACCTGTCGGGGCTGATCGACTTCTACTTCGCCTGCACCGACGCCTTCGCCTACGACCTCGCGATCTGCCTCAACGCGTGGTGCTTCGATGCCGAGGGCACCTTCCACCGGGACATGGCCACCGCCATGATTGCCGGCTACGAATCCCAGCGTCCCCTGGAGGCGGCCGAGGTCGAGGCCCTGCCGATCCTGTGCCGGGGCGCGGCCCTGCGCTTCATGCTGACCCGTCTGGTCGACTGGCTGAACGTGCCCCCCGGAGCGTTGGTGAAGCCGAAGGACCCGCGCGAATACGATCGCCGCCTCACCTTTCACCGCCAAGCCCGGAGCGCGGCCGATTACGGGCGCGCGGCATGAGCGAAGAGGGAAAGGTCAAGATCTACACGGACGGCGCCTGCTCCGGAAATCCGGGGCCGGGTGGCTGGGGGGCGATCTTGATCTACGGGGAGGCCGAACGGGAATTGTCGGGCGGCGAGGCGCACACCACCAACAACCGCATGGAATTGCTGGCGGCCATCGAGGCGTTGGAAGCCCTGAAGCGGCCCTGCCGGGTCGATCTCTTCACAGACTCGCAGTACCTCCGGCAGGGCGTGACCGGCTGGATCCACAATTGGAAGGCGCGCGGCTGGCACACCGCCGACAAGAAGCCCGTGAAGAACGAGGATCTCTGGCGCCGTATCGATGCCGCCCGCGAGCGCCATGACGTCTCTTGGCACTGGGTGAAGGGCCACGCCAGCGACCCCCTGAACAACCGCGTCGACGCCTTGGCCGTCGCCGCGATGGCGCCGTTCAAGCGGCGGTAATTGTTCGCACCCTCGTCATTGCGAACGAAGTGAAGCAATCCAGAGTAGCGACCCGCTCCAGAACGTGGCGCCGCCTGGATTGCGTCGCGGCGCTCGCAATGACGAGGGGGATCAATCCGTCGTCCCGTCGATCCCGAGCCAGTTCCGCCCGTCGCGGGCGAGCAAGGCGTCGGCCTCCTTCGGCCCGGCGCTGCCGGCAGCGTAGAGCGCGGGGTTTGCCTGCGGCCAGTTCTTCAGCAGCGGGTCCACGGCCGCCCAGCCGGCCTCGATGTTGTCGGCCCTCTGGAACAGGGTCGCATCACCGATCATGCAATCGTAGAGCAGGGTCTCGTAGCCGACATTCGGTGTGTCGGAGAAGAAGTCGCTATACTTGAAGGCCGTGCGGACCCGGCCGATCTTCATCTGAGGCCCCGGCACTTTCACGTTGTACTCGGTGCTGATCCCATGCTCCGGGTCGATGGTGATCCGCATCACCGTCGGGCGAAGATCGTCGGTCGGGGTATCCTCGAACATCTTGAACGGAGCGGGCTTGAACAGCACCGCGATCTCCGTGCGCCGCCCGGTCATCCGCTTGCCGGTGCGGATGTAGAAGGGCACCCCCGCCCAACGCCAATTCTCGATATGGAGCTTGAGGGCGATGTAGGTCTCCGTCACCGAATCCTTCGCGACGTGGGGCTCGTCGCGGTAGGCGGGCACGTCCCGGCCTTCGCTGGACCCGGCCGTGTACTGGCCGCGCACCGCATCCTCCGGCGGGATCGGCCGCACGGCCTCGGCGAGCTTGGCCTTCTCGGTTCGCACCGCCTCCGCGTCGAACGAGTTCGGCGGCTCCATGCCGACCATGCAGAGCAACTGGAACATGTGGTTGGGCACCATGTCCCGCAGGGCGCCGGTCGGCTCGTAGAAGCCGCCACGCTCCTCGACGCCCACCGTCTCAGCCGCCGTGATCTGGATGCTGTCGATGTATTCCCGCCGCCAGACCGGCTCGAGCAGCCCGTTGGCGAAGCGGAAGGCCATGATCGACTGGACCGTGTCCTTACCCAGGAAGTGGTCGATCCGGTAGAATTGGCTCTCGTCCGCCTGTTTGAGGATGCGCGCGTTCAACTCCCGCGCCGAGGCGAGGTCGGAGCCGAACGGCTTCTCGATCACCACCCGGCGGAACGTGTCACCGTCCTGTTTCAGCAGCCCCGCCTGCCCGAGCCCCTCGACGATGGTGCCGAAGAACCGCGCGGCTACGGCGCAATAGAACACGGCGCTGCCCTGCACCTTGTCCTTCACGGCCTGGAAGGTGTCGGGCTTCTCGAAATCACCCTTCAGGTAATGCAGCCGGTCGCGGATGAAGCCCCAGCTTTTCGGGTCGATGCTCGCCGCGTGAAATTCGGAGGTCGGGTCCTTGCTGAACTCCTCCATCGTCTTGGTGAGGTTGTCGCGCAGCGACTGGTCGTCACCATCGCCGTGATCGACGCCGATGATCGAGAAGCCCTCCGGCAGCAGCCCGGCCCCGGCGAGGTTGTAGAGCGAGGGCATCAGCAGGCGCTTGGTGAGGTCGCCGCCCGCGCCGAAGATGACCAGGGTGCAGGGTGGTGCGCGCTCGGTGCCGCAGGCGGCCTTGTCCTTCAGGGGCGTGGTCTCGGGCATCGGCGATCCCTTCCGGTTGCGGCGCAACAGCGAAATCGGCGGAACAACCCCGCGTCGGCGTGGGCGTTCCTCACTCGTCCGGGCGTACGGCCTGTCCGTTGACGTCGATAGGAAGACTCGGGCCCTTCAAGTCGGAATCGCTCGGCAAGGAGCGCGCATCCCATCCGCCGCCGAGGCCCCGGATGAGGGTGACCGCCGCCGTGTAGCGGTTCAACAGAATCTGGAGGGCGTTGATCTCGTTATTCACGAGCAGGCCCTGGGCCTGCACCACGGTGGTGAAGTTCTGCGTGCCCGCGCGGTACTCGTTGAGGGTGATCTCGACCGCGCGGCGGGAGGAGGCCACCGCCTCGTCCTGGGCACGCTGTTGCTGGCGCAGGATGCGCTGGGCGGCCATCTGCGTTTCGACCTCGGCGAAGGCGGCGAGCACCACCTGCCGGTAATTGGCCACCGACGCGTCGTACCCCGCCTGAGCCGCGCGGACCGCCGCGACGCGGGCGCCGCCATCGAACAGCACCTCGCTGCCCGCCGCCGTCACCGCCCAGACCTGATTGATCGGCGACAGGAGGCCGTTCCGCGTCAGGCCGGACAAGCCGCCGGAGGCCGAAATGGTCACGGTCGGGAAGAAGGCGGCCACGGCCACGCCGATCCGCTCGCTCTGCGCCTGCACCAGCCGCTCAGCCTGGGCGACGTCCGGCCGCCGCTCCAGAAGGTCGGCGGGGATTCCGGCGGGCACCGTCGGCGGAGTCCGCGATAGGCTCGCGACGGAGATTGCGAGCTCCGAGGGCGGGCGCCCGACCAGGGTGGCGATGGCGTTCTCGAACTGAATGCGGGTGAGCCGCACGGCGATGGCCTGCGCCTGGATGGTCTGAACCTGAGTCTGCGCGGTGATCACGTCCGAACGCGCGGCGACGCCCGCCGCATACTGATTCTCGGTGATCTTCAGGGTCTTGCGGAAGTTCTCGACATTTTCGTCGAGCACCTTCTGCAGGGCATCGGCGTAGCGCACCGAGAAGTAGTTGGCGGCGACCTCGGCCTGGATCGCGAGGCGCGTCAGGGCGATGGTGGCGGCGTCGGATTGCGCGAGAGCGGTCTCGCTCTCGATGTTGCGGCGGGTGCCGCCGAACAGGTCGAGCTCCCAGCTCGCCTGCCCCTGGATCGAGACGCTGGTCCGCTCCACGCCGCCCGTGCGCGAACGCGTGAGGGAGGGGGCGCCGATCACCGTCGGATAGAGCGCCGCCTGGGCCGAGGCCACGAGGGCGCGAGCCTGCCGGTAATTCGCCACGGCCTGACGCAGCGACTGGTTGTCGACATCGACGAGGCGGATCAGCCGGTCGAGATTGGCGTCGCGGAACACGCGCCACCAATCGCCGCGCTCGACATCGTCGGCGGGCCGCGCCTCGCGCCAGCCCTTCTTGCGGGCGGCGACGTAGCCGGGGCTGTCCTCGCGCACGCCGCCCTGCTTGTAGGCCAGGGGCGTCTCCACCGAGGGGCGGGAATAGTCGGGGCCGACGACGCAGCCGGACAGCGCTGCGGCGAGGGTGATCGCCGCGATGACCCGAGACGACTCTTGCATCACTCGCCCGCCGACAGCGCCGCCGCCCCGCCGGACCGGCGCCGACGGTCCTGCCACCGCTGCCGGAGGCGGTCGAGGCTCAGGAAGACGACGGGGGTGGTGTAGAGGGTCAGGATCTGGCTCACGATCAGGCCGCCGACGATGGCGATGCCGAGGGGCTGGCGCAGTTCCGCGCCCTCCCCCGTCGAGATGATCAAGGGGACGGCGCCGAGCATGGCGGCCAGCGTCGTCATCATGATCGGGCGGAAGCGCAGGAGACAGGCCTCGCGAATCGCATCCACCGGATTTGCGCCGCGGGTGCGCTGCGAGTCGAGGGCCACGTCGACCATCATGATCGCGTTCTTCTTCACGATGCCGATGAGCAGGAACACGGCGATCAGGGCGATGATCGTGAATTCCGTGCCGGTCACCAGCAGGGCGAGCACCGCGCCGACTCCGGCCGAGGGAAGGGTCGAGAGGATGGTGAGCGGATGCACGAAGCTCTCGTAGAGAATCCCGAGCACCGCGTACACGGCGAGGATCGCCGCGAGGATCAGGAGGGGCTGCCGCGACGCGTTGGCCACGTAGTTCTTGGCAGCGCCCGCATACTCGCCATGGATGCTCGCGGGCAAGCGCAGGTCCGCCATCGCCCTGTCGATCGCGGCGGTGGCGTCCGAGAGGCTCTTGCCCGGCGCGAGATTGAACGAGATCGTGGTGGCCACGAACAGGCCCTGGTGGCTGATCTGCACAGGCGCGCTGCCGGTCTCGAACTTGGCGAAGGCCGAGAGCGGCACCATCGTCTCCTTGGAGGCCGAGACCGGGGCGCTGGACGAGGCGCCGCCCTTGCTGGCGGCCAGCGCGTTGGCCGATGCGTTGCGGGCCGAATCGGAAGCGATGGCCGCCGCATTGCTCCCGGCATCGGCGGAAGTGCCGGAGGAGGCCGCCGTCGCGGCGACGATGGCGCCCGCCGTACCGCCGCCGACGGCGCCGGCTCCCGAGGCGGCCCCCGCGCCGGGGGTGCTCGTGCCGGTGGCGGCGTTGGTGTTCACGGCGCCGCCCGCCGCGACCGTGCCCGCCACCGCGTTGGTGGTGGCCGAGCCGCGCGCCTTGCCGCCGGAGGTCGAGACGAAGATCCTCTTGATCGTCTCCGGCGTCTCCAGGTAGCGCGGCGCGATCTCCATCACGACGTGGTACTGGTTGAGCGCGTTGTAGATGGTCGAGACCTGCCGCTGGCCGAAGGCGTCGTAGAGCGTCTGGTCGATCTTGTCCGGCGTGATGCCGTAGCGGAAGGCGGTGGCACGGTCGATGACGACACGGCTTTCCAACCCGCCTTCCTGCTGGTCGGAGGTGACGTCGGAGAAGGTCGGGTCCTTCTGCAGGGCCGCCAGCAGCTTCGGCGCGGCGGAGTACAGTTCCTCCGGTGTGTCGCCCTGCAGGGTATACTGATACTGCGCGAAGCTCTGGCGCCCGCCCATCTGCAGGTCCTGCCGCGGGAACACGTAGAGCCGGGCGCCCGCGACCTGGGCGAGCTTCGGGCGCAGGCGGGCCGTCACGGTGCTCATGGGCGCGCGTTCGCTGAGGGGCTTCAAGCCCACGAACACGTTGGCCGAATTGGTGCCGCGCCCGCCCGTGAAGCCGACGACGCTCTCCACGGCCGGGTCCGCGCCGACGATCCGCGTCGCCTCGGTGAGCTTCCTCTCCATGGATTGGAAGGAGATGCGCTGGTCGGCCTGGATGCCGCCCATCATCTGCCCCGTATCCTGCTCGGGAAAGAAACCCTTGGGCACGATGACGTAGAGGTAGACGTTGAGCCCGACCGTCGCGAGCAGGGTCAGCAGCACGAGGCGCGGGAAGCGCAGGGCCACCGCGAGAGTGCGGGCATAGCCGGCCTGCATCGCGTCGAACCCGGATTCCAGCATCCGCGCCACGACGTTCGGCTTGGGCCCCACGCCATGCCCCTCCCGCCGGAGCAGGCGCGAGCACATCATCGGCGTCGTGGTGAGCGACAGGACCAGCGAGATCAGGATCGCCAGCGACAGCGTGACGGCGAATTCCTGGAAGATGCGCCCGACGAGGCCGCCCATCAGCAGGATCGGCAGGAACACCGCCACGAGGGACAGGCTCATGGAGATGACGGTGAAGCCGACCTCCTGCGCGCCGATCAGCGCCGCCTGGAACCGGGGCTTGCCCTCCTCGATGTGGCGCTGGATGTTCTCCAGCACGACGATGGCGTCGTCCACGACGAAGCCGGTGCCGATGATGAGCGCCGTCAGCGACAGGATGTTGAGCGAGTAGTTCAGCAGGTACATCGCCGAGAAGGTGCCGATGATCGAGATCGGCACCGCGACGGCGGGAATGAGCGTTGCCCGCCCGGAGCGCAGGAAGGCGTAGACCACGAGGATCACGAGCCCGACCGCCACGACCAGGGTCTCTTCGGTGGCGTGGAGCGAGGCGCGAATGGTGGCGCTGCGATCGCCGGTGAGCTTGATGTCGATGCCGCCGGGAAGGGCCGCCGTGATCTGCGGCAGGGCCGCCTTCACCCCGTTGATCGCGTCGATCACGTTGGCGCCGGGCTGCTTGTAGACGAACAGCAGAACCCCGGGCTTACCATTGACGATGCCGAGGTTGCGCTTGTCCTCGACGCCATCCACCACTTGGCCGACATCGGTGAGCTTCACCGCCGCGCCGTTGCGATAGGCCACGACGATGTCGCGGTAATCCTCGGCCTTGCGGCCCTGGTCGTTGGCATAGAGCTGGTAGCGGCGGGGGCCGACATCGATCTCGCCCTTGGGCGAGTTGGCGTTGGCCGAGGCCAGCGCCGCGCGGATGCCTTCGAGGCCGATGCCGTAATTGAACAGCGCGGTCGGATCGAGTTCCACTCGCACGGCGGGCAGGGACGAGCCGCCGACATCGACGTTGCCGACGCCCGGCAGCTGCGACAGCTTCTGTTGAACAACCGTAGCGGCGGAATCGTAGACTTGGCCGCGTGTCAGCGTGTCCGAGGTCATGCCGAGAATGATGATCGGCGTCTCGGCGGGGTTGAACTTGCGGTAGGTCGGGTTCTGGCGGAGAGCGGTCGGCAGGTCGGCCCGCGCGGCGTTGATCGCGGCCTGCACGTCGCGGGCGGCGCCGTCGATGTCGCGGTTGAGGCCGAACAACAGCACGATGCGCACGGTGCCGAGCGAACTCGTGGACGTCATCTCGTTGACGTCGGCGATGATGCCGAGCCGCCGTTCGAGGGGCGCGGCCACGGTCTGCGCCATGGTCTCGGGGCTCGCGCCCGGCATCTGCGCCTGGACGAGGATGACCGGAAAATCGACTTGCGGCAGCGGCGCCACCGGCAATCGCAGGAACGCGAAGATCCCGGCCAGCAGCACGCCGATGGTGAGCAGCGTCGTGGCGATCGGCCGCCGGATGAACGGGGCGGAGATGTTCACGGGCGCCGCCTCACCGCGCCACCTCCCCGCCCTCGAGCCCCGGCCCGCGACCGGCGATGCGGCGTTCCAGGCGGTCGAAGGCGAGGTAGATCACCGGGGTGGTGAACAGCGTCAGCACCTGGCTGACGATGAGGCCGCCTGCGATGCAGATGCCGAGCGGCTGGCGCAGTTCCGAGCCCACACCCGTGCCGAGGATCAACGGCACTGCCGCGAACAGCGCGGCCAGCGTCGTCATCAGGATCGGCCGGAAGCGGAGCAGGCAGGCCTGGAAGATCGCCTCGCGCGGCGCCATCCCGTCCTCGCGCTCGGCCTGGAGCGCGAAGTCGATCATCATGATCGCATTCTTCTTCACGATGCCGATCAGGAGCACGATGCCGATGATCGCGATGATGTCGAGGGACAACCCGAACAGCATCAGCCCGAGGAGCGCCCCGATCCCGGCCGAGGGCAGGGTCGAGAGGATGGTGATCGGATGGATGAAGCTCTCGTAGAGCACGCCCAGCACGATGTAGACGGTCACGATGGCCGCCAGGACGAGAAACAGCTCGTTCCCCAGCGCTGCCTGGAAGGCGAAGACGGAGCCCTGCGGTACGATTCGGAAAGAGGGCGGCAGGTCGATCGACGCCTTGGCGGTCTCGATCGCATCCACCGCCTGTCCCAGGGCCGCGCCGGGGGCGAGGTTGAACGAGACGGTGGTGGCTGGGAACTGGCCCAGATGCGAAATGAGGAGCGGCGCCCGCTTCTCGGTGATGCGCGCCACGGAGGAGAGCGGCACCTGCCCGTTCGCCGCCGTAGAGGACGGCAGGTAGATGCCGTTCAGGCTCTCCAGCGTGGTGTGCAGCGACGGGTCGGCTTCGAGGATCACCCGGTACTGGTTCGACTGGGTGAAGATCGTCGAGATGATGCGCTGGCCGAACGCGTCGTAGAGGGCGTTGTCGATGGTCGCCGGGGTGATGCCGTAGCGGCCCGCCGTCGGCCGGTCGATCGTGACGTAGGCCGACAGACCCTTGCCCTGGTGGTCGCTCGTCACGTCGGCGACGGCGGGCGAGGCGGCGAGCGCGGAGGTGAAGCGCGGCACCCAGGTCTCGAAATCCTCCAGGTTCGGGCTCTCCAGGATCACCTGATACTGCGTCGCCGAGACGGCGGTATCGATGGTCAGGTCCTGGACCGGCTGCATGTAGAGCCGGATGCCGGGCTCGACGGCGGTGGCCGCGTTGAGCCGCCGGATGATCTCGCTCGCGGTGGCGCTGCGCTCGTCCCGGGGCTTCAGGTTGATGAGCATCCGCCCGGAATTCAGCGTGACGTTCTGGCCGTCGACGCCGATGAAGGACGACAGGCTCGCGACGTCCGGGTCCTTCACGATGATCGCGGCGAGCCGCTGCTGCCGTTCGGCCATGGCCGCGTAGGAGACCGATTGGTCGGCTTGGGTGATGCCCTGGATCACCCCCGTATCCTGCACGGGGAAGAAGCCCTTCGGGATCACCACGAACAGGTAGGCGGTGAGCGCCACCGTCCCGAGGGTCACGAGCAGCGTCAGCCCCTGGTGGTTCAGCACCACGTTCAACGCCCGCCCGTAGGCGTCGATCGTTCCCTCGATGGCGTTGCGGCCCATCCGCGAGAGCGGGCCTTCCCGCCTCCCGCCTCGGGCCGATTCCGGCACGTGCTTCAGCAGCCGGGCGCAGAGCATCGGAACCAGCGTCAGCGAAACCACCGCCGAGATGACGATGGTCGCCGCGAGCGTGATCGCGAATTCGTGGAACAGGCGGCCGACCACATCGCCCATGAACAGAAGCGGGATCAGCACCGCGATCAGCGACACGGTGAGCGAGATGATGGTGAAGCCGATCTCGCGCGAACCCTTCAGGGCGGCTTCGAGGGGGGAATCCCCGTCCTCGACGTGACGCGCGATGTTCTCGATCACTACGATGGCGTCGTCCACGACGAAGCCGGTCGCGATGGTGAGCGCCATCAGCGACAGGTTATCGAGAGAGAACCCGTAGAGGTCCATCACCGACAGGGCGCCGATCAGCGAGAGCGGCACCGACAGGCTCGGAATCAGCGTCGCGGACAGGCTGCGCAGGAACAGGAAGATCACCAGCACCACGAGGGCGATGGCGAGGCCGAGTTCGAACTGCACGTCCTCCACGGAAGCGCGGATCGTCGTGGTGCGGTCGGTAAGCGGGGCCACCGTCACCGCCTGCGGCAGGCTCGCCTGCAATTGCGGCAGCAACTGCTTGATCTTGTCGACCGTGGCGATGACGTTCGCGCCCGGCTGGCGCTGGATGTTGAGGATGACGGCAGGCGTCTCGTCCGCCCAGGCGCCGAGCTTGGTGTTCTCCGGCGCATCCACCACCTCGGCCACGTCCGACAGCCGTACCGGCGCGCCGTTGCGATAGGCGATGATCGCGGAATCGTAGGCCTTCGGGTCGCGGATCTGATCGTTGGCGTTGATCGCGTAGGATTGCTTCGGCCCGTCGATCGTCCCCTTCGGCGTGTTGACGTTGAGGTTGGTGATCGTCGTGCGCAGGTCGTCGATGTTCAGGCCGTAGGCCGCGAGTTGCCTTGCATTGAAGCGCACCCGCACCGCCGGACGCTGACCGCCGGAGATGCTGACGAGGCCGACGCCCGCCACCTGACTGATCTTCTGCGCGAGGCGCGTCTCGGACAGATCGCGCACCTGGGTGAGCGGCAGCGTCTTCGAGGTGAGCGCGAGCGTCAGGATCGGCGCGTCGGCCGGGTTCACCTTGGCGTAGACCGGGGGCGCGGGCAGATCGGCGGGCAGCAGGTTGCCCGCAGCGTTGATCGCCGCCTGGACCTGCTGCTCCGCGATGTCGAGGGGTAGATTGAGGGCGAATTGCAGCGTGATGACCGAGGCGCCCGCCGAGGATTGCGAGGTCATCTGGCTCAAATTGGCCAACTGGCCGAACTGCCGCTCCAGGGGCGCCGTCACCGAGGAGGTCATCACCTCCGGGCTGGCGCCGGGATAGAAGGTCTGGATCTGGATCGTCGGGTAATCGACGGCAGGCAGGGCCGAGACCGGCAGGTTCAGGTACGACACCCCGCCGACGATCAGGATCGCCAGCATCAGCAGCGTGGTCGCGACCGGGCGCAGGATGAAGAGGCGGGAGGGGTTCATGGGCGTGTGCCCTTACTGCCCCTGCTGCCGGTGACGCTTGCGGCCACCTTCGGGGCGCTGGCCCTGCTGCGGGGCGCCTTCGGAGGGGGCCTCCTTCGCCTTATCGGCGGCAGGGGCCTGCGGGCCGGCGGCCTGGGTCGCCTTGTCCTGTCCGGCGGAGGCCTGCGCACCTTCCGTGACGCGCACCTTCGCCCCGTCCTTCAGACGGTCGGTGCCGTCGGTCACGACCCGGTCGCCCGGCTTGAGGCCGGAGAGCACCACCGTGCGTGTCCCGTCCGTTTCGCCGGTCTTGATCGGTCGGACGACGACCTTGTCGTCGCCGTCCATCAGATAGACGTAGGCGCCGGGGCTGCCCTGAAGGATGCCGCCATTCGGCACCAAGGTCGCGTCGTGCAGCGTCTCGACGGTGAGGCGGGCGTTCACGAACTGGTTCGGGAACAGCTCTTCGTCGCCGTTGTCGAACAGGGCGCGCAGCTTCACCGTACCGGTGGTCGTGTCGATCTGGTTGTCGACCGTGTCGAGCTTGCCGGTGGCGATCTCGTGGGAATCCCCCCGGTCGTAGGCCTTGACGGTCAGGCTCGCCCCGGCGCGCACGCGCCGCATGACGCGGGCGACGTCGTCCTCCGGCAGGGTGAACACCACAGAGATCGGGTGAAGCTGCGTCACGACCACGATCGCGGTCGAGGCGGCGGAGATGTAGTTGCCCTGGTCCACCTGCCGCAGGCCGACGCGCCCATCCACGGGCGAGGTGATGCGCGTGTAGGCGATGTTGAGCTTCTGCTGATCGACGAGAGCCTGATCGGCGGCGACCGTGCCCTCGTTCTGCTTCACCAGGGCGCCCTGCGTGTCGACGTTCTGCTTCGAGATCGAGTCCTGGCGATTCAGGGTCTGGTAGCGTTGCAGGTCGAGTTTCGAATTCTGGAGCAACGCCTGATCACGGGCGAGCTGGCCCTGGTACTGCGCGAGAAGGGCCTCGTAGGGGCGGGAATCGATCTGCACCAGGGGATCGCCCGCCTTGACCATCTGGCCTTCGCGGAACTTGATCTCCGTGAGGTAGCCGCTGATCTGCGACTTCACCGTCACGGTGGCGAGCGGCGTTACGGTTCCGAGGCCCTGGAGCACGACGGGCATGTCGCCGGTGGTGATGGGGGCGATGCCGACCGCCTGGGGCATGTCCGAGCCGCCGCGCCGACCGCCATGCCGCCCGCCCGTGGGACCGGCGGCCTGCTCGGCGCCCTTCTGGCTACGGGCGTCGTACCAGCGGTGCGCCACGGCGCCGAGCCCCGCCAGGATCGCCAGAAGCACAAGCCAGCGGATCGGGCGGAAACGACGGCGCGCGCGGACCGGGGCCTCGATTGGCCCCGGCTCGTAGGCACGAGCAGTCTCGGTACGGATCGGCGAACTCTCGTTCATTCCCGACTCAAGCACATTGTGGAGGCGTCACCCATCGGCAGATCGCCGCGTCGCCCGGACAGCGATGACAATTCGACTGTAACGGCGCCGCGCGAAACCGGTGACGCCCCCTTCAACTAGGCGTCTATTGAGCCTGCTCTAGGGCGACGACGTTTCGGAGGTATTGCTGGCCAGGGCGCCATAGGAACGCAGGACGTCGCGATAGGCCTCATCCACCGGCAAGGGCGCCAGCGACAGCCTGAGAACGAGTCCGAAGCCGACGAAGGCCAGGGCGAAGAGTGCGCACCGTATCATGAAAAGAAAGCCCGCCGCGAGACGCGAGCGATAGCCTCCGGACGTGGAAAGGGCCACCGGCTAACAAGCCGATGGCCCTCACACGCGACCCACAGAGTGCACCGCGGGGAGGCGGAGCGAGGGGGCAGAGCCCCGCCTGTGACGGGCATCGCTCGAGCCGCATCGCCAACCTATTCCCGGGGTGATGAATGTCAACATTCGTCAGTCGTTCCGGAACCGTGTGGAGGTGGCACAGTGCGCAAACACACATTCGTAGAGCGCCGCCGTCCCGTGTTAGAGGCCCGCCATGAACCGGGTCTTCGCAGAACTCCCCACGACGGTCTTCGAGAGGATGTCGCGGCTCGCCCGCGAGCACGGCGCCGTCAATCTCGGCCAAGGTTTCCCGGATGATCCCGGCCCGGAGGATGTCCGCGAGGCCGCGGCCCGCGCTTTGATGGACGGCCCGAATCAATACCCACCGATGATGGGCCTGCCTGCCTTACGCGAGGCGATCGCGGCCCATTACGTCCGCCACCAGGGTCTGACCCTCGACCCCGACACGGAGGTGATGGTGACCTCCGGCGCCACAGAAGCCCTGGCCGGAGCGCTTCTGGCCCTCATCGAGCCGGGCGACGAGGTGGTGCTGTTCGCGCCCATGTACGACGCCTACCTGCCGCTGGTGCTCCGGGCGGGCGGGGTGCCGAGGATCGTGAACCTGTTGCCACCCGCCTTCCGGCTCGACGAAGCCGCCCTGTCGGAGGCCTTCTCGGACCGGACGAAGCTCGTCCTGCTCAACAATCCCCTCAACCCGAGCGCGACGCTGTTCGGGCACGAGGATCTCGCCCTGCTCGCCCGGTTCTGCCGCGCCCATGACGTGATCGCCCTATGCGACGAGGTGTGGGAGCACGTCGTGTTCGACGGGGCCCGCCATCTGCCGCTGATGGCCCTGCCCGGCATGCGCGAGCGGACGGTGAAGATCGGCTCGGCGGGCAAGATCTTCTCGCTGACCGGCTGGAAGGTCGGCTTCGTCACCGCCGATGCGCGGCTGATGCGGGTGCTCGCCAAGGCGCATCAGTTCCTGACCTTCACCACACCGCCCAACCTGCAAGCCGCCGTTGCCCTGGGCCTCGGCAAGGACGAGGCGTGGTTCGAAGCGATGCGCGCGGGCTACGCCCGCTCGCGGGATCACCTCGCGGAGGGGTTGAGGCAGCGCGGCTTCACGGTGCTCCCCGCCGCCGCGACGTGGTTCCTCAACATCGACATCGCGCCGCTCGGCCACCACGACGACGTCGCCTTCTGCGAGACGCTGGTGGCACGCCACGGGGTGGCTGCGATCCCGGTGAGCGCCTTCTACCCGGAGAACCCGGTGCGCCACATCGTCCGCCTCTGCTTCGCCAAGGCCGATCCGACCCTCGACGCGGCCCTCGACCGCATGTCCGGCCTCGCACGCGCCGCCGCGTAGCCGCACGTCTTGCAAGGAACCGGGGGTGCGGCCACATCCTTTCCATGTCGATGTCGAGCGCACGCATTCCCCCCGGGGATTTCCCTCACAAGGACTTCCCCCATCAGGCCGGGTCCTTCGGCCGCGACGCCTCGTTCAAGGCGCTCGAACTCGGTCGCGAGGCCAGCCTCGCCCGGCTGGAAACCCTGGCGCATCTGATGGATAGCGCCTTCGTCATCCCCGGCATCAACCGGCGGGTGGGGTTCGATGCGCTGATCGGCCTCGTGCCCCTCGTCGGCGACGTAGCGGGCATGGTGATCTCGTCCTTCATCGTCTACGAGGCGCGCCGCCTCGGTGCCCCGCGCTGGCTGATCGGCCGGATGGCGCTGAATGTCGCCTTCGACGGTGTGGTCGGCGCGGTGCCCCTGGCGGGCGACATCTTCGACGCCGCCTTCAAGGCGAACCGCCGCAACGTCCGCCTGCTGCGCCGCTGGATGGAGCGCAGCGGCGGCTTGCGCCCCATGGAGATCGACGGCACCGCCACGCGGATCTCAGGCTGAGGCGGCGGATGCCCGAGCCTTGACAACGGCGCCCGCGGCGGCAAGTCCGCGGGGATGAACGACGCCGTCCCGATGCCCGGCGCTCAGGCGCCCCTCGTCCGCGGGGGCCTCTCGCCCCTCAACCGGCGGCGGCTCGCCAACTTTCGGGCGAACCGCCTGGGCTATTGGTCGTTCATCGTCTTCATGGCGCTGTTCGTCCTCAGCCTGTTCGCGGAACTGATCGCCAACGACCGGCCGATCCTCGCCTCCTACAAGGGCGAATGGCTGGTCCCGGTCCTCGTCGATTACCCGGAAGAGAAATTCGGCGGGTTCCTCGCCGTCACGGATTACCGCTCGCCCGAAATCCGCAAGGAGATCGCCGAGAACGGCTGGGCGATCTGGCCGCCGATTCCCTATTCCTACGGCACGATCAACGAGAACCTTCCGACCCCCTCGCCATCCCCGCCGACCTGGATGCTCACCGACGAGCAATGCAAGCCGGTGGCGGAACGGCTCGGCGGCAAGACATGCGCCGACATTCCCTGGCACTGGCTCGGCACCGACAACACCACCCGCGACGTGCTGGCACGGGTGATCTACGGCTTCCGCATCTCCGTGCTGTTCGGGTTGATCCTCGCCGCCGTCTCATCGGCGATCGGCGTGCTGGCCGGGGCGGTGCAAGGCTATTTCGGCGGCTGGGTCGACCTCGCCTTTCAACGGTTCATCGAGGTCTGGGGCGGGATCCCGACCCTCTACCTCATCATTATCATCTCGGCCTTCATCGCGCCGGGCTTCTTCGTTTTGCTCGGCATCATGCTGTTGTTCTCGTGGGTGGCGCTGGTGAGCGTGGTGCGTGCCGAATTCCTGCGCGCTCGCAACTTCGAGTATGTTCGCGCGGCGCGGGCGCTCGGCCTGTCGAATGCGCGAATCATGCGCGTCCACCTGCTGCCCAATGCAATGGTGGCGACGCTGACCTTCATGCCGTTCATCCTGAACGGCTCGATCACCACGCTCACCTCCCTCGACTTCCTGGGCTTCGGCCTGCCCCCCGGCTCACCCTCGCTCGGCGAGTTGCTGGCACAGGGGAAGGATAATCTGACCGCGCCGTGGCTCGGCCTGACGGGATTCGTCGTCATCGCCGCGATGCTCAGCCTCCTCGTCTTCGCGGGAGAGGCCGTGCGCGATGCCTTCGACCCGCGCAAAACATTCGCCTGAGGGCTTTCCCTGCCTGCGAAGGAACAAATTGTCGCAGGCAGACGGTGCTTTGCGCGCGCCTCGGCACGCCATTCATTCCACCATGCAGACCCACTGCAACGTCGAGCGGGCCGACCGACAAAACCGTGCTGGCCACGCTCTGTTTCAGTGCCGCTTAACGGTCTCTTTTCTCTCAGGAAAAATCTTCTCGGACGCGCGACAGGAAAAACCCCGGCCCGTTGATGTCTTAATGGGGGAAGATCGTGCGTCGAGCATTCCCCGATCATGCGCTGCAAAGGAACGGAGCGTAAACTATCGTGGGTTCACAGGTCTCACAGCCAATTGAGCTTGCTTTTTCCGAGGATCCACATAACTCGACGCAGGGGGCCAATTTCCCAAAAATTAAAGAGGGTAACACGGATGTCAGAAACCGCGCCGACATCGCAACTGGACTACATCGAACGTACCGTCGACGTTGTCGCGGCTTATGTCTCCAACAACTCCGTGCCTACGGCAGAGCTGCCCGCGCTGATCGCAAGCGTGCATGAGGCGCTCAACCGGGTCGCCTCCGGTCCCGTCGCGCAGGCGACCGAGACCGTGGAGAAGCCGACCCCCGCCCAGATTCGTAAGTCGATCCGCCCCGATGGCTTGGTCAGCTTCATCGACGGCAAGTCGTACAAGACGCTGAAGCGCCACCTGACCAAGCATGGCCTCGACCCGCATACCTATCGCGAGCGTTACGGCCTGCCCGCCGACTATCCGACGACTTCGGCGAACTACTCCGCCCAGCGTTCCGCCCTGGCGAAAAGCCTTGGCCTCGGCCAGCCCGGTCGTACGGGACAGGGCAGCGAGATCGAGGACGAGGCCGACATCGAGGTTGCGGCCGAGGCTGCTCCCGCTCCGCGCGGTCGCCGCAAGGCCACGGGTGCGAAGTCCAGCCGCAAGACGGCCGACGCCGAGTAAGACTTAAGATTACATCGCTTGACGGCGGGGCGACGCAACTCTCTGAGGTTGCGCCGCCCCGTTCCGTTTTAGGCGGCGATCCGGCCGTCCAGCGGGAAGACCTTGGCCGGGTTCAGCATCCAATCGGGGTCGAACACCGCCTTCACCCGCATCTGCTGCTCAAGATCTTCCTGAGCGTACTGGAAGCGCATCAGGTCGCGCTTCTCGATGCCGACCCCGTGCTCGCCGGTGAGACAGCCACCGACTTCGACGCAGAGCTTCAGGATCTCGTCGCCTGCCGCTTCCGCCTTCTGCAACTCGCCGGGGGTGTTGATGTCGAACAGGATCAGCGGGTGCAGGTTGCCGTCGCCGGCGTGGAACACGTTGGCGACCCGCAGGCCGTGGCCCGCACAGATCGCCTCGATCCGCTCCAACACCGGCCCGAGCTGCCCGGTGGGGATCGTGCCGTCCATGCAGATGTAATCCGAGATGCGGCCCGTGGCGCCGAAGGCGGACTTGCGGCCCTTCCAGATCGCGGCCGATTCCGCCTCCGACCGTGAGACGCGGAGGCTGGTCGGGCGGAAATCTTTGGCGATGGCCTCGATCCGCGCCAGCATCGCATCGCACTCGGCCTGCGAGCCCTCGACCTCGATGATCAGCATGGCCTCGGCATCGCGCGGATAGCCGGCCTGCGCGAAATCCTCGGTGATGAGGATGGCGTTTCGGTCCATGTATTCGATGGCCACGGGGATGATGCCCGCCGCGATGATCGCCGCGACGCAATCGCCCGCATCCTCGACCTTCGAGAAGCCGACGAGGACCGGCCGCGCCCCTTCCGCCGCACGCAGGATGCGCACGGTGGCCTCGGTGACGATGCCGAGCTGCCCCTCTGAGCCGCAGACGAGACCGAGCAGGTCGTAGCCCGCCGAATCGAGATGGTCACCGCCGAGTTCGACGACGGTGCCGTCGTTCATCACCAGGGTGACGCCCATCAGGTTGTTGGTGGTCACGCCGTATTTCAGGCAGTGGGCGCCGCCGGAATTCATGGCGATGTTGCCTGCGATGGTGCAGGCGAGCTGGCTCGACGGATCGGGGGCGTAGAAGAAGCCCTCGTGCGTGACCGCGCCGGAGATGGCGAGGTTGGTGATGCCGCTCTGCACCCGCGCCACGCGATCCGCGTAATCGATGTCGAGAATCTTCGTCATCTTGGCGGTGCCGAGGATGATCGCGTCACCCTGTGCGATGGCCCCGCCCGCGAGCGAGGTGCCCGCCCCGCGCGGCACGACCCGCACGCCATTGGCGTGGCAATAGGCCATCACCTTCGAAACCTCCTCGGTGGTGGAGGGCAGCACGACGGCGAGCGGCATCTGGCGATAGGCGGTGAGCCCGTCCGTCTCGAAGGCGCGGCGCTCATCCTCGGAAGTGATCAGCGCCTCGGGGGCGACGAGGGGGGCGAGGCCCGCGACGATCTCGTCGCGGCGGGCCAGGATGGCCTGATCGGGCTCGGGAAAGCGGATGGTCATGTCGGTCCCTCGTTCATGCGAGGTGGTCTGGCGTCGATCCGCCATCATGCACCCGCGCCGGGGGGCTTCGCAACGCGATAGCCGGGTCACAATCCGGCCACGGGCGGATCCTAAGCGTCGCAGCCTCCGGGGCGTGAACGCGTGAAGGCGTGAAGGGCCCCGATGCGAAACGGAACGCCATGACGCCCTCGGCCGCGCCCGCCCTCTTCGACGAAGCCTTCGATCCGACCGTCGCCCTCGACGCCGAGGGCGCGCGAACCCTCGGCCTGCGCAGCCTCAACCTCGGCATCAGCGCCCTTCAGGAAGTGACCGCCGCCTTCGACGGGGCCCTCGGCGAGGCGTTCGAGCGGGCGGTGGAGACGATCCTCGGCATCGAGGGCCGGGTCATCGTCAGCGGCATCGGCAAGAGCGGCCATGTCGGGCGCAAGCTCGCGGCGACGCTCGCCTCCACCGGCACGCACGCCTTCTTCGTCCACCCGACCGAGGCGAGCCACGGCGACCTCGGCATGATCGCCCGCGACGACGTGATCCTGGCCCTGTCGTGGTCCGGCGAGACGGCGGAACTGTCCGACCTCGTCGGCTTCTCCCGCCGATACTCGATCCCGCTCATCGCGGTGACGCGCAACGCCGCCAGCACGCTCGGCAAGGCCGCCGACGTGGTGCTGGAACTGCCGCGTGTACGCGAATCCTGCCCGCACGACCTCGCCCCGACCTCGTCCAGCCTGATCCAGCTGGCCCTCGGCGACGCCCTTGCAGTGACGCTGCTGGAGCGGCGCGGGTTCACCTCGGCGCGCTTCCACACGCTCCATCCGGGCGGAACGCTGGCCGCGCGGCTGAAGACGGTGCAGCACCTGATGCATGGCGGCTCCGAGATGCCGCTCGTGTACGAGGACGCGCTGATGTCCGAGGTGCTGATCGAGATGGCCGCCCGCCGCTACGGTTGCGTCGGCGTCACCGGACCGGACGGACGCCTCGTCGGCATCGTTACGGATGGCGACCTTCGCCGCCACATGGGCCCGTCGATCCTCGATACGCCCGTGCACAAGGTGATGACCCGCGACCCCATCACCCTGGAGCCGCACAAGCTGGCCCATGCGGCCCTCGAACTGATGAACCGCCGCCTGATCACCGCCGTCTTCGCCGTGGCCGACGGCAGGCCGGTCGGCATCCTGCACGTCCACGATCTGCTCCGCGCCGGGATCGCCTGACCGGGCCGGAGGGCGCGGACTCGCTTAGAGCCGCGCCAGCAACTCGGCCTTCTTGGCCTGGAATTCCTGCGCCGTGAGCACGCCGCGTGCGTGGAGGTCGGCGAGGCGTTCGATCGTGGACAGGACATCGCCCGAGCCCTGCGACGATGCGGGGGGTACGGACGGCGATTGCGGCCGAACCGGCGGCTGCGGCTCGGCCCGGGGTGCAGGCTGAGCCGGATCGACCCGCCTCAAGGCATTCAGGGCGACGGCGCCCGCCGAACCGGTGAAGCTCAGGGCACCGTTGGATTGCGACACGCCCGTGATGTCGTGGCCATCCGTGTCGTAGACGACCGTTCCCGACGGCTCCTCGACCGCCAGACGGCGGCTCTCCGGGAAGTAGGCATAGCGCATCCCGTTCTGTGACCCCGTCGCGGAGGGGTGCCCGAGATCGTCCGGCCACCACGCGCCGGATGGGGCCGCGCCGGAGGCGAAGCCCTCGACCGGCAGGGTGGAGGCGAGTTCAGCGCAGAGCGAGGCGACCTTGGCCCGCAACCCGTCATCGAACATGCGGCCGACCATGGTCATGCCACCCGCGCTCCACTGGCCCATGCCACCGAGATCCGGATGATCGAACTGCGCCATTCGTCCGTGCCCACGCTCCAGGGCCTGCACGAGATGGCGCACCGCATCCAGGCTCACCCCGTGGCGATCCGCGACGGTCTGCAGGCCGGAGGCATGGTCGAACCCGCCCCCGTCGAGGAAATCCGAACCGGGTCCGTCCATCCGCATCATGGCATCGTCCAGAAACGTCTTGAGCAGGGAGAAGACCGACACGGGCACGAACCCGGACCGTGATGCCTCAGCCCGGAAACGGGCCGGCGACCACGAAGTCGGTGATCGGACGGCGACCGTTCGGCGCCTCGCGGGGACGCTGCTCCTCCGTGAGGTCGGCGGTCGCCTTCTTGCGGCCGACCGCGAAGGCCGCTTCGATACGATGATGCTCGGGCAGGCGCAGCACCTCCGGCGCGCGGGCATGGTCGAACCCGGTCATGCCGTGGGCGTGCCAGCCTTGGCGAATCGCCTGCAACTGGAAGGCAAGCGATGCCGCCCCGGTATCGAAGGAATGGCTGTAGGACGGTTTCAGCTCGTCACCGACCTTCATGCGCGCGTTGGAGACGAGGAACAGGATCGCCCCCGTATCTGCCACCCATTTCTGGTTGCCGGGCACGAGGAGATCGAAGAACGTCTGCCAGTGAGCGTCGCCGCGGAGCGCATAGAGGAAGCGCCAGGGCTGCGAATTGTAGCCCGAAGGCGACCAGCGGGCCGCCTCGATCATTCGCATCAGCTCGGATTCCGGCACCGCCTCTCCGGTGAAGGCCCGGGGCGAGTGCCGCTCGATGAAGAGGGGGTCGATCGCGTGGTCGGGCTGGCGGGGCTCGGTCAAGGTGGGCATCTCCGGTGTGGTGGCCGATCATGCCCGAGGCGAACCCCGCGTTGCAATCGCTGCAGTGCGATCAGCGGATCCGGCCGGGGCGAGCGGGCTCGAACACGATGCGGCGATGGAAGGCGCACCAGCTCTTGCCGTCCTGCACGGGCGCGCCGCAACAGATCGCCTGGTCGCTCGGCTCGCCGATGATGTACTTGCACACGAAGGCGCCCGACTGGGCGAAGGGCACGCGCAGTTCCGCGGACGGCTCCTGAATGTTCTCGGCTTCCCCGATCTGCGACATGCGGACGAGTTGGTTCATCGGTCGTGTCCTGAACGGCGACCGCTCGGCCGCCCCTGTGTCTTGCGGTGCTGGAACGCCCTGCCGCTGTGCGGGGCAGCCCGGCCGTAACCGGCAGCGTGATGCTCCTGCCCCCGCGTGGAGCCGGTTCGCGACCGGCGCAGAGCTGTCATGGTAGTGTCGTAGCTGGGGTCCAGCGCCTTGAAAACAAGGGCGTCCTGCGTTGCACGCAATTGACCACAGTGGCGGATGCGTAGCTCGCGCGCGCCGCATGACGGATGCGCCCGTTCGCGCGCCCTGATGCGGCGCCCGGGGTGCATCGCGCGCCGCCCTGTGGTTTGCTCGGGCGAACTTCGGAGACGAGAGCCACCATGACGCACCAGCCCCTCGTGACGCCGGCTTGGCTGTACGAGCGTCTTTCCGCGCCGGACATCATCGTGCTCGATGCCTCGTGGTACCTGCCCGCCGCCGGTCGCGACCCGGAGGCGGAATACCGCGCGGCCCACATCCCCGGCGCGATTCGCTTCGATCTCGACGCGATGAGCGACACCGAATCGAGCCTGCCGCACATGATGCCCCGGCCTGAGGTCTTCGCCTCGCGGATGCGGGCGCTCGGCATCGGCGATGGGCAGCAGGTGGTGATCTACGACGGGATGGGGCTGTTCTCGGCGCCGCGCGTCTGGTGGATGCTGAAGACCTTCGGCATGCGCGACGCCCTGGTCCTCGACGGCGGCCTCCCGGCCTGGATCGCGGCTGGATATCCGACCGAGGAGGGAGAGGCCCAACCGCGCGAGCGCCGCCACTTTACCGCGCGCCTCGACAACGGCGCGGTGGCGGATGCAGGCGACATCGCCCGTGCCCTCGAAACGGGCTCGGCCCAGGTGGTCGATGCCCGCTCCGCCCCCCGGTTCCGGGGCGAGGAGGCAGAGCCGCGACCCGGCGTCCGCCCCGGCCACATGCCGGGGGCGAAGAATCTCCATTACGCCTCGCTCCAACGCGAGGGCCGCATGAAGAGCCCGGAGGAACTGGCCGAAGTCTTCACCGCAGCGGGTGTCGATCCACGCCGCCCCGTGCTCACCACCTGCGGCTCGGGCGTGACGGCAGCGATCATCAGCCTCGCCCTGGAGACGATGGGCCACCCGGCCCGCGGCCTCTACGACGGCTCGTGGTCCGAATGGGGCGCCGACCCGCAGCGCCCCGTCGAGAAGGGCTGAGGGCCCAGACCTTCCCTCCGTCATTGCGAGCGGAGCGAAGCAATCCAGGGGCGGGAGGGCCGCCGCCGAATGTGGCGTGTCCCTGGATTGCTTCGCCTTCGCTCGCAATGACGGCGAGGGCCATAACCTGTCTGGCCAGCCGCTCGTGATACACCCGTCGAAACGCCCGGCCGTTGACGGAATGGAGTCTTCTTGGCGGAATGAATGCCGACACCGCCATGATTCTCGAAGATCGTCTCGCCCACCTTCCTCTTCGCAAGCGCCGTGATCTCCTGCGGGGGATGGCGATCCTGTTCGAGGAGTTCGAGGACTTTCAGAAGGGCAAGATCTCGCAGAAGAAGAAGCGCGGGCGCATCGTCCGGGTGGTGCTCTACGGCTCGCACGCGCGGGGCGATTGGGTGGAAGACCGCGGCTCGGGCTACTTCTCGGATTACGATGTGCTGGTCGTCGTGAACCACGATGACCTCGTGGACGAGATCGATCTCTGGGACCCGGTGCGCGACCGGATCATCCAGACCGAGATGCTGAAGCCGTTCCCGCACGCCACGACGAACATCATCGTCCATAGCCATGCCGACGTGAACGACCAGAGGTCCCGAGGGCGTCCGTTCTTCGTGGACATCTTCCGGGATGGGATCACGCTGTACGAGGCGTCGGGCTTTCCCCTCGCCGAGCCGGGACTTCTCACGCCGGAGATGCGCAACGAGGAGGCGTGGCTCCACTATGAAACGTGGTTCGACGATGCCATGCACCAACTGGAGAGCGCGCGCTTCAGCATGAGCCGTGGTTTCAACAATCCAGCTGCTTTCCGTTTGCATCAGGCAACGGAAGGTTTCTTTCACTGCACCTTACTTGTGCTGACGCTCTACAGCCCGAAACTGCACGCCCTGCGCCGACTGCGCCCGATGGCCGAAGGGGTGGATCGGCGCCTCGTGGAGGCGTGGCCGCGCAACACGCGCCTCGCCCGTCGCCACTTCAACCTCCTCCACGATGCCTACGTGAAGGCGCGCTATTCGCGCCGTTACACGATTACCTTGGAGGAGCTGGAATGGCTCGCCGAGCGCATCGAAGTCCTGCAGCGGATCGTGCAAGAGATCTGCGCCGAGCGTCTCGGCCCACGCCCAGACTCCTTCCTCGCCCCCTACACCTCGTCCCGCTAACCCCCGTCGTTGCTTCGCTTTCGCTCGCAATGACGGCGGGGGGGCATAACGGACGGGCCCTCGCCCTATGCCGTCCGCACCGCCCGGCGCTTGTCGGCGGCGACCCACTGCATCAGCGCCACCATCACCGCGATGGTGGCGATGTAGACGGCGAGCTGCAGAGCGGTCGGACGGTCGGTGTAGCCGACGAGGGCGTGCAGCACCCGGCCGGTCCAGGAATTCTCGGCGATCAGGGCCGAGCTGTTCCACACGGTGCGGCCGAGAACCTCGATCACGCCCGCATTCGCGAGGAACTGCGCCGCCTGCGAGGCGAGGCCCGCCGCGAGGAAGGTGATGAGCACGCTCGTGACCGTGAAGACGTAGCGGGCGGGGATCGAGGCCAAGCCGAGATAGCTCACCGCCGACAGAACAATGCCCGCGCCGACACCGGCCAGCGCGCCGAACTGGATGTCGGCCCCCGAAGTGCCCGAGGCCACGAGCCCGTAGAGGAACAGCACCAGTTCCGCGCCCTCGCGCAGGATCGCCGCGCCGACCACGATCGACAGGGCCGCCGCCTCGCGCTGGCCACTGCGCACCGCCTCACCGGCGGCCTTCAGCTCGCCCGCCATTTCGCGGCCGTGCTTGCTCATCCAGGTGTTGTGCCAGATCAGCAGCAGGACCGCGACGATCAGCACCGCCGCGTTGAGGATGTCCTGCCCGCTGCCCTCGAAGGCGTCGGAAATCCTCTCGGCAAACAGGGCGACCAGAGCCGCGCCGCCGAGCCCGCCCGCCACGCCGAGCAGCACCCAGCGCATCCGGCCGGGAATGCCCCGCGTCGCCGCGAGCACGATGGAGATGATGAGTCCCGCCTCGATGACCTCGCGGAAGGCGATGACGAAGGCACCGATCATGATGCGATGTCCATGTTTGGCGCGGAACCCGCGCTACCAGATCCAGAAGAGCAGCACCCAGTTGGCCACCGAGACCGTGGCGGCCCCGGCGATGCAGGCCGCCGCCACCGCGCGGCGCAGGCCGCCCGACGAGAGCCCCGCGACCCGCCACGCGAGCCACGTGCTCCACAGGGCCGCCCCGGCGAGCAACGCGGCGCGGATCTCGGCCACGTAGGGCACGACAAACCCATCCCCACGCAGGAACGTGACGGTGAGCGCCGAGAGGCCGAGGAAGACGCCGCAGCCCGCGATCGGGATCAGCGTCTGGGTGAGATGATGGAAGCGTCGCAGGGAGAACGGCCCGAGGGCGCGCGAGGCCAGGGCGACGAGGGCGGCGAGGCCGAGGCCGAGCACCAAGGTCGCCACGCCGATATAGACGAGCAGGACCGCCCCATCGAGGAGCGTCATCACGTCGTTGCGGTCGGGGTAATTGGTCAGCACGAACCAGGGGGCGGAGGCTTCGAGCGGCCATGTCGTGCCATGCTCGATCAGCCACGTCGCCGCCGCCTGCTTCATGTCGAGGAACCAGGGGCTCGACGACCATTGGAACGCGCCGACCGCCAGCCCCAGCATCCCGAACAGGATCAGGCTGGTCTGTTCCCAGGAGGGCTCGTCGCCCGCTACGTGGACGATCTCGCGGTTGGGCGAGCGCAGGGCGAGGCGCACCGCGCCCCGGTGACTGGAGCAGCGCCCGCACATGTGGCAGGCGCCCGCGCCGCGCATGGTCTTCACCGGCACGAGGGGTGCGCAGTTGAAGCTCTCCGTGCCCCGTGCGGGCTTCGGCGAGGCCGCCCAGGCGGCGTGATCGACCTGAAAGCTCAAGGGGGCGAGCTTCGACAGCACCGCGAACACCCCGTTCACCGGGCAGAGATAGCGGCACCAGACCCGCTTGTTGCGGCCGTAGAGCAGGCCGACCACGATCGCCGCGAGGGTGGAGCCGCCGAGCACGGCGAGCGCGGGCTTCGGATAGCCGTAGACGCTCGTCATCTGGCCGTAGACCGTGGTGCCCGCGAAGGCGATGAACGGCCAGCCGCTCCACGTGATCCAGCGCGGCACCGCATAACCGCGGCTCCACCGGCTCGCGATTTCCGAGAGCGCGCCTTCGGGGCAGAACACCCCGCACCAGACCCGGCCGACGAGCACCATGCTCACCAGCACGAACGGCCACCAGATGCCCCAGAACGCGAATTGCGCGGCGAGCGTCAGGTTGGTCCAGATGTGCTGGGCGTTGTCAGGCAGGGGCAGGAAGGCGGGCACCGCCACCAGCAGAATGTAGACCGCCACCACGATCCACTGCACCGCGCGGATGGAACCCGCATGGGCGCGCAACCAATCCCCCAGCCGCGCGAGTCCCGCATCGAGCGCGCGGGTCCGGCCCGGCGCCGGAACGCCCGGCACCAGCGAGACATCGCCGGCTATGGATCCGCCCGCTCGTCCACTCACTTGGCCACCAGCTTGGCCTTCGCCTCCGGATGGAAATCGTCGAACACGTCGTAGCTGCCCGCATCGAGCGTGCGGAACACGATCGCGGAGGTCGAACCCGCGGCGAGCGCCTTCTCACGCTTCAGTTCGAGACTCTCGAACTCGACAGGCGATTGCCCGGTGTTCGAAATCTCCAGCTTGAATCGCGTATTGGCGGGCACCTCGATGATCGCGGGCAGGATGACCCCGTCGCGCATCTCGACCTTGATGACCGGCATATCCTCGGCGCGCGCGACCGCGCCCGCGCACAGCAGGAAAAGGGCGGAGACGGCGAGGCGCGCGATCACGGGAGCGTTCATCCTGTCAGTAGGAGCCCTTCTTGCCGGTGCCGGCAAAGGTGAAGTCCTGGGTCATCTCGAAGGCGTCGAACCACGGGCCGATCCCCGTCTCCTTATCGACGTGACGCCCGAAATGGCTGTTCTTGCCGGGCGGGGCCACGGAGACGGTGAGGCGGTAGCGACCCGGGCCGAACAGCTTGACGTTGTCGCCGTAATGGGGGCCGTCATTGGCCACCATCGGCATCAGCATGCCCTCGACCTTCTGATCGGTCGGCTTGTCACCATCGAGCTTCACGAGCTTGAAGCGGACGTCGAGGGCGGGCACGAAATCGCCCTCGGCGAAGCCGTTGCGGTTATCCTTGGCGGCGCGAATATCGGTTTCGAGGTGGATGTCGGATTGCGCGGCGGCGCGCATCATGTCCGGCGGATCCATCTCGATCGGCTGAAGATAGACGGCGGCGACTTCGAGCCCGTTCTTGGTCAGGTGGGGGCCGATCGGCACCTCCTTGGCGCTCGCCGTGGCGACGGCGATCAGCAGGGACGAAGCCGCGAGAGGAAGGCGGAGTCGGGCGAGGCGGAAGGGGGCGATGGCGCGCATGGCTGCGCCACATAAGCCCGTCCGGCCAAAGTTCAAAGTCCTCCGCCGCACAATCAAATCATAATAGTTCCAAAGAACACCATCGCCGGAAGTCCTCGTTCGGGGCATCAGAGAAGTGTGCAAGTTTTCGCATCTAGCCTAGACGTGAAGAGCACTCGTGGCATGGCTGTGGCATGCCGTCGCCGGTTTCGCGCTCACGATCCTGTCCCCAGGCATCATCGCAGGCGTGTCACCCAAGTGTCGTCATGAAGCGATGAAGGTCGAAGGGAAGCGAAGCGGGCGGAAGCGGATATGGCCGTCATACGCCTTGCCCTTCCCTGAATGCATCGCTAAGGATCATCTTTATAGCAAGTGCTATATCAAGGGCGTTGGCGAGGGCGATGGGATGAGCAGGAAGGGGGCGGACGCATTCCGGACCCGTGCGACGGTGGGCTCCGCCGCTCGCGGCGCGAGATTGCGCCGTCTGATCGTCGGCGTGGCCGTCGCGGGCGCCGCGTGGCCCCGCGTCACACTGGCAGCCGATCCCGCCCGGGCGCCCGCAGCAGCGGCTCCCCCTTACACCGATTGGTCGGGCCCGTATCTCGGGCTGGAGGGCAGCGCCAGCGGCTCCTACGGCGCCTATAATTTCGGGCCCTCGACCGTCGGCGGTCGCGGCGTACCCGCTTTCAAGTCGGGCGATTCCACCGGCCGCAGCGACCGGGCGCGCGAGGCCACGACGGCGTTGGGCGGTGCCTCTGCGGGCTGGAACTGGCAGAACGGTCCGTGGCTCTACGGCATCGAGGCCGCCATCGATGCGGCGAACCTCAAGCGGCCGGTGCCATCGACCATCGCCGGGTTCGGCTACGAGGCGATCGACCCCGCCTTCGACATCATCCGCGCCAAGACGGATGTGTACGGCACCCTGCGCGGGCGGCTCGGCTACAGCTTCGATCGCTACCTCGTCTATGCCACTTTCGGCCTCGCAGGAGCCAATGCGCGGCTGATCGCGAATTATCCGGATCTCGGCACCGGCGGGCTCAACGCCGCGCGGCGGGATCTGAGCTTCCTCGGCTTCACCCTCGGCGCGGGCGTCCAATACGCGATCTCCGAGACCCTCGCCCTGGGGCTCGATTACCGCTACGTCGATCTCGGCGAGAGCCCGCGCTTCGCGCTCGGCAGCGTGCCGGGCCTCGGTCCGGTCTCGAGTCGCACGAGCTTCACCTCGAACCAGATGTTCCTGCGGCTCATGTGGTTTCCGGGTGGCCTGAAACTGGCCCCGGACCTCGACGAGACCGCGCCTCACGACCCCGACACGGCGAGCTCCGACAGGTTCTCCCTGCACGGGCAGACCACCCTGATCGCCCAAGGGGTACCGGGTTTCCGCTCGCCCTATCTCGGCGATCAGAGCCTCGTGCCGCACCAGGCACGCCAGACCACGACGGCGACGATCTTCCTTGGGTTGAAGCTCGCGGAGGGTACGGAGCTCTACTACAATCCGGAATTCAGCCAGGGCTTCGGCCTGTCGCGGACGCTCGGCGTCGCGGGCTTCGTCAACGGCGAGGCGCAGAAGGCGGGCGCGCCGTTCCCGAAGCTGCGGTCCAATCGCTACTACATCAAGCAGACGATCGGCCTCGGCGGCGAGACCGTGGACGTACCGGACGGGCCGAACCAGGTCGCCACGCGCTACGATGCGGAGCGCATCACCCTGATCGCGGGCAAGTTCGCGCTGGGCGATTTCTTCGACGGCAACGTCTACGCCCACGACCCACGGGTGGATTTCTTCAACTGGTCGCTATGGGGCGCCTCGGCCTGGGACTTCCCCGCCAACCTCCCCGGCTTCACGCAGGGCGTCTACGCCGAATACAACCGGCCGGAATTTGCCGTCCGTGCCGCCTACACGCAGGTGCCCAAGCAACCCTCAAGCGATGTCCTCGATCCGCGCGTCTTCGAGCGCGCCGGCCTCAACATCGAATTCGAGGAGCGCCACGTGCTTCCGATCCTCGATCAGCCGGGCAAGATCCGCGTCGGCCTGTTCTCGAATGTCGGCAACTCGGCCAATTACCGCGACATCATCACACTCACGCAGGGGGGCGCGTTCGGGGACATCAACGATGCGGCGACGCTGACACGGCGTCCGCGCCGCAAGAGCGGCGGCTACGTCAACCTCGAACAGGCCCTGACGCCGGAACTCGGCCTGTTCGCCCGCGCCAGCATCGGCGACGGGCGCACCGAGAACATCTCCTTCACCGATATCGACCAGAGCTTTTCGGGCGGCCTCTCCCTGAAGGGCAAGGCCTGGGACAGGCCGGACGACACGGTCGGACTCGGCGCGGCGATGAACGGCCTCACGCCCTCGCACCGCGCCGCCTTCGCCAACGGCTATCTCGGCCTGCTGATCGGCGACGGACAACTCCGCTACGGCACAGAACGCGCGATCGAGAGCTATTACGCCCTGAACCTCACGAAGTTCGTGACCCTGACCTTCGATTATCAGTTCGTGACCAACCCCGGTTACAACCGTGATCGCGGGCCGGCGCACTTCTTCGCATCGCGGCTCCACGCGGATTTTTGAGAACGAGGATCGACCCGCCTCAGCCCCCGATCACCGTTTCCCCGAACACCGTCTCGAACGCCGCGCGCAGCTGCATGTCGACCTCCGGCATGCTCACGGGCAGGCCGAGATCGACGAGGCTCGTCACGCCGTGCTCGCGCACGCCGCAGGGGACGATGCCGGTAAAGTGAGTGAGATCCGGCTCCACGTTCAGACTGATGCCGTGGAAGCTCACCCAGCGGCGTACGCGGATGCCGATGGCGGCGATCTTGTCCTCGACGGTCGCGCCCTTCTCCGGCCGCCGCACCCAGACACCGACCCGTTCCTCGCGCCGCTCGGCGCGAACGTTGAACGCCTCCAGCGTCGCGATCAGCCATGCCTCCAGGCTCGCCACATAGGCACGAACGTCGGTGCGGCGGCGAGAGAGGTCGAGCATCACGTAGGCCACACGCTGGCCGGGGCCGTGATAGGTGTATTGCCCGCCGCGCCCGCTTGGGAAGACGGGAAACCGTTCCGGCGCCACGAGGTCCTCGACGCGGGCGGACGTACCCGCCGTGTAGAGCGGCGGATGCTCCAGCAGCCAGACGCATTCCGCCTCGCTCCCCGCCGCAATCGCCGCCGCCCGCGCCTCCATCCACGCGACCGCCTCGGCGTAATCGACGAGCCCCTCGCTCACACGCCAGGCCACGGGGGGCGAGCCGGGAACGGGCAGAAAGGCGGCCGGGGAGACCGCGAGGCGGGCGGCGTTTACCAAGACTTCACCATCATTGAGGAACTGTCTCCTGATCATTCCGGATGAACGGTGGCAAGGTCGCTTTGGGCGTGGGCGTGTTCGAGACCCTCAAGGTCGATCTGACCGTCGTGCTCGGTCGGGCGCGGATGCCGCTGCACATGCTGCTGCGCATGGGCCGCGGTGCTGTCATCGCCCTCGATGCCTCCGATGCCGACATGGTCGAAATTCTCGCCAACGACCATCCCGTGGCCAGGGGCCAGATCGTCGTGACCGGCGACCGCATCTCCGTGGAGGTGACGGAACTGATCCGCAAGGAAGCCGCCATCATCGATCCGACCGTCACCATCGGCGACGGCGCGGCACCTTTCCTGGACGAGGGACCGCTTGCAGCTTGAACATTCGCTTGTCGGGGCGGAAGCGATCTGTTATCGCCTCCCGCGCCGGACGACGCGACGCCCTCCGGGGCTCGGGACGACGGAGTGATCGGACGGACCTCGGTCTTATCCGATGCGGCCATGGCGGAATTGGTAGACGCGCTAGCTTGAGGTGCTAGTCCCGCGAGGGGTGGAGGTTCGAGTCCTCTTGGCCGCACCAACTGTTCTCGACACAGTTGGTGCCTGACAGCGGCGAAGACCGGCGGATAATCGCCGAGAGCCGCGAAACGACAATCATCAATTCATCGCGAGCGAAGCATAACCCAGCGCGCTGCCGGGGCTTCCAGAGCTTGCGCACCGTATCGCCAGCCCTTGGCCGATGGCGGGGCGAGTGCGCTCCCGTCCGCATTGTCCTGGCAATTTCATGCGGTTCGGGCGACCAAAGCAGCCGACCGCACGTACTTCACCCGCCAGTTTCGCAACGAAGCCGGTCCGGAACACAAATAGCTCGTTCGAGGCCCCCGAAAGCGAACGATAGATTTATTCTGTGCTCTCGAGAGTTGGGCGGGTTGATTTTACGCAAGCACTTCTTCAAAGTTTGTGCCGGTACCACGAAGCTCGAGCGGTGCCCCACGCTTCGAAAACGTGGATCTTACCCTCTTTCCTCGAGATCATCCTGTCCATGCGCCACCCTCGTGTGCGGCGTCCTTTCATCGTCGAATCCCGTGGCAGCAATCGTGATGGCAATTCCATCGCGATCCCGAAGCGAGTGCCACCAACACCTCGCCCCCAGTTCAAAAGCGATGAGGCGACACGCCCTCTCTTCGATCCCTGGGCCGCGGTGACCACGCCCGCCGAGCCGGTGACGGCGCGGCGCATCCTTCCGAACATCATGGCTCCGCCCGAGCCGGTCACGGCCGAGCCGGAGCCCGAGGTTCAGGCCGCCGAGCCGCCGCTGCCCCGCGTCCGCCGGGTGAAGCCCCGCGCCGCCCCGGCGCCGCGTCCGGCATCGGTCAAGGCGGAGGTGACGATCCAGGCGGCCCCGCCTGCGCCGCCCGCCCCCGTCGCGATGGCCGCCCCTCCGGTGGCCTCTGAGCCGAAGAACGCCTCGCCGCGTTTCCCGCTGCGGACCGACCGGACCGGGCGCGCCGCCCTGCCCGCCGGGCAGCGGTGGAAGGCCCGTCTGCCTCGTTCCTGCTGGTAGCCGGATCGTCCCCTCGATGGATCGCTCGGCCACAGGGCCGGAGACGCAGGACGCCTCCGGTCTGCTTTCCCCACGCATGCGTGGCATCCGCACGAGCCAGATCGGCCTCGTCGCGGATCGCGGACGGGACGATCCCGATGTGGTGAAGCTCTGGATCGGCGAAGGCGACCTGCCGACGCCGCCCTTCATCGTGGAAGCCGCCCACCGGGCGATGCTGGCGGGACATACGCGCTACGCGACCTCGCTGGGTTTGCCGCGTCTTCGCGAGGCTTTGGGCGCCTACCATGCCCGCCATTGGGGCGTGGACATCCCGCCCGACCGCTTCGCCGTGACGGCGGGCGGCATGAACGCGGTGATGCAGGCCGCCCAGGCCCTGCTGGAGCCCGGCGACGAGATCATCATCCCCTCCCCCGCTTGGCCGAACATGGGCGAGGCGGTGCGGATCACGGGCGGCGTGCCCGTCCCGGTCCCTTACCGGGTGGATGCACAGGGCCGCTTCTCCCTGCCTCTGGCCGATATCGAGGCGGCGCTGACCGAGCGCACGCGGGTGATCGTGGTCAACTCGCCCTCGAACCCCACCGGCTGGATCATGCCGCGGGACGAGATGGTGGCGTTGCGCGACCTCGCCCGGGCGCGTGGTCTGTGGATCCTCTCGGACGAGGTCTACGCGCATTTCACCTATGACAGGCCCCTCGCGCCGTCCTTCCTGCAGATCTGCACGGAGCACGACCGGCTGATCGTCACCAACACCTTCTCGAAGAATTGGGCGATGACCGGGTGGCGAGCCGGGTGGCTGATCTACCCGAAGGGCCTCGCCAGGACCTTCGAGAAGCTCGGGCAATACAACACCACCTCGATCCCGACCTTCGTGCAGCACGCCGCCGTCGCGGCGCTCGATGAGGGAGACGGCTTCATCCGCACCATGGTGGAGCGATGCGCCGAGGCGCGCGCCATCCTGATCGAGGGGCTATCGCCCTTGCCGGCGGCGTCGATCGCCCCGCCGGAGGGGGCGTTCTATCTCATGGCCCGTCTGGTCGAGGGAGAGGCGAGCCTCGCCTTCGCGCTTCGCCTACTGGAGCAAGCGAAGGTCGGCGTCGCGCCGGGCACCGCCTTCGGCCCCGAAGGCGAGGGCTTCGTGCGGCTGTGCTACGCGATCAGCCCCGGACTCGCGCGGGAGGCCGTCCGCCGGATCACCGGCCTCCTAGGACGCTAGAGCCGTATCTGACCTGATTGCATCAGGCGAGCGGCCCTCGCTCCTTGTTGTGCCGCGCAGTCTTGCGGCGAACCGATGTCCACTTCGTCGGAATACGCTTTAGCTCACGGGCAGGCGCAGGATGCGCGGGCGCCAGATGCCGAGGGCCACGTTGGCGACGGCTACGGCGAGAAGCACCCAGAGGCTGTTACGCTCCGGTCCGATGGAGGCGCCAAGGGCGGAGGGGTCGAGCTTTCCGGCGAGCGCCGCCGCGCTCATCGCGGCCTCGCGCTGCATCGGACCCTGGATGTAGACGAACCCACCCTCGAACATCAGCACGCCCGTGGCGAGCTTCAGCCACGCCCAGCCCGCAATGCGGTAGACCGGGTGCAAGGCCATAGCGAGGAGGCCCGCGATCAGAACGAGGGCGAGCGAGGGTAGGAACATCCACGTCGCCACCGCGCCCATGGCGCCCCGGATCAGGGCGTAGCCCGCCAGTTCCGAGGTCGGGGGCGTGACGGAGAACAGCACCAGGAAGGTCGCCATTGCCCCCATCAGGCCGATGGAGCCCATCGTGTGCAGAAACTTGAGCAGCCGCCGCATCGGATTCGTCAGGGTTTCAAAAGGTCATGAGACCTTTTGCGGGCTGAGGGCGGCGCCTTGCAAGAGGCGGGGGCGCCGCGCCCGGCCCGTCATACGGCCGCATTCTCCACGAGGATTTCACGCTTGCCGGCGTGGTTGGCCGGGCCGACGAGACCTTCCGTCTCCATGCGTTCCATGATCGAAGCGGCGCGGTTGTAGCCGATCTGGAGACGGCGCTGGATGTAGCTGGTCGAGGCCTTCTGGTCGCGCAGCACCACCTGCACCGCCTGATCGTAGAGGTCGCCGCCGGTCTCGCCGAAGGATCCCGCATCGAACACCGCACCGTCGATGTCGAGATCGGCGGACGCCGCGCCCTTACCTTTCCCCTTGCTGCCCTGGTCGCCGGGCTCCTCGTCATCCGCCGTGACGGCGTCGAGGTAGCTCGGGCGGCCCTGGCGCTTCAGGTGGGCGACCACGCTCTCGACCTCGTTGTCCGAGCAGAACGGGCCGTGCACGCGGGTCGTGCGACCGCCACCGGCCATGAACAGCATGTCGCCCTGGCCGAGCAGTTGCTCCGCGCCCATCTCCCCGAGGATCGTGCGAGAGTCGATCTTGCTCGTCACCTGGAAGGAGATCCGGGTCGGGAAGTTCGCCTTGATCGTGCCGGTGATCACGTCCACCGACGGACGCTGCGTCGCCATGATCAGGTGGATGCCCGCCGCACGCGCCATCTGCGCGAGACGCTGGATCGCCCCTTCGATGTCCTTGCCCGCCACCATCATCAAGTCGGCCATCTCGTCGACCACGATCACGATGTAGGGGAGGGCGGAGAGGTCCATCTCCTCGTCCTCGTAGACCGCCTCGCCGGTCTGCCGGTCGAAGCCCGTCTGGACGGTGCGCGTCAGAACCTCGCCGCGGGCGGCGGCCTCGGCCACGCGGGCGTTGTAGCCGTCGATGTTGCGCACGGCGATCTTGGCCATCTTCTTGTAGCGCTCCTCCATCTCGCGCACGGCCCACTTGAGGGCGATGACTGCCTTCTTGGGGTCCGTCACGACGGGGGAGAGCAGGTGCGGGATGCCGTCATAGACGGACAGTTCCAGCATCTTGGGATCGACCATGATCAGGCGGCACTCCTCCGGCTTCAGCCGATAGAGCAGCGACAGGATCATCGTGTTGATGGCCACCGACTTGCCCGAGCCGGTGGTGCCGGCCACCAGCAGGTGCGGCATGCGGGCGAGGTCGGCGATGATCGGCTCGCCGCCGATATTCTTACCGAGGCAGAGTGCCAGCTTGTGCTTGGTGTCGACGAAATCCTCCGAGGCGAGGAGTTCGCGCAGGAACACCATCTCCCGGCGGGCATTCGGCAGTTCGATGCCGATGGCGTTGCGGCCGGGCACGACCGCGACGCGGGCCGAGACGGCCGACATGGACCGGGCGATGTCGTCGGCCAGCGCGATGACGCGGCTCGACTTGGTACCGGGGGCGGGCTCCAGCTCGTAGAGCGTCACGACCGGGCCCGGCCGCACGGCGAGGATGTCACCGCGCACGCCGAAATCACCCAGCGTCGCTTCCAAGAGTGTGGCGTTCTGCTCCAGGGAATCGGCAGAGACGAGGCTCGCCTGAGAAGGTCCACGGGCCTCGGCCAGGAGATCGAGAGCCGGCAGTTCATACTCGTGCGGCTCGCGCGGGGGCGCGACAGGGCGCCGGGCGGGCGCCGGACCTGAGGGCGGCGGCGCCACCCGCGAGGGAGCGGCACGGGCGGCAGGCATGGCCGCGACGGGCTCGGGCTCGCCCAGGTCGTCCTCGTCGTGGAGGATCGGCGCCGGGCGGTCCGGCTCGGCGCGGGGGCCCGCGTCGAAGACCGGCTCCCGGCGCTTCGTCGCACCGCGATCGGCCTCGGGGAGATGGTCCGCCCAGGGCAGATCGGAATCGGAGAAGGCGCGCTTGGCGGCGAGCGCCGGAGAGGCGCCATCGAGATCCTCGCCCTTTCCGCTGCGCCAGCCCTCGACCCGCTCGGCGACCGAGGCGCGGGCGCGCATCAGCCCCTGCGCCACGGCACCGATGCCGACGAGGCCGAGGCCAGGCTCATCCCTGTCGCCCTCGCGGACATCCCGGTGGCGATCGGCGGCACGGCGGGCAGGATAGAGGTCTTCCGGGCTCTCCTCCTCGGCGGGGATGAAGCGGCAGGCGCCCGTCAGGCAGACGATCGCGATCGCCGCGAAACCGAAGCCGGACAGCGGCGCGAGGCCGGAGAACATGCTGCCGAGGATGCGGCGGACGATATGGAGCAGCCCATCCCCGGTGACGCCGCCGAGCCCGGTGGGCAGGGGCCAGCGGGCAGTGGGTGGCAGGGCGCTCGCCACCGCGCTCGCGGCGCAGAAACCGATGATCCAGAGGGCGATGCGCGCACCGCCGCCGGGCAGGTCGCGCTCGCGCATCAGCCGCACGCCCCACAGGGCCGGGGGAAGCACGAAGGCCAGCGAACCCAGGCCGAGCAACTGCATCGCGAGATCGGAGATCACCGCGCCGGGCTGGCCGAGCACGTTGTGGGCCGCATGCTCGGTGGCATGGTTCAGGCTCGGGTCCTCGATGGACCACGTGGCCAGCGCCACCGTCATGGCGACGGCGGCCGTGAACAACACGAGCCCACCGAGCTCCGTCAGGCGCTTACCCAAGAAGGGGCGGACACCATCGACGAAGGTCTCGTAGGGCGACGCGGGGCGGCGAAGCGAGCGCATGCGGGACCGGACGCAGAACGAAGGACTCGTCGGAGACGCTGGCAGAGAGGGCTTAACGACCGGCTAAGGTTGAGGAAGGCTTGAGCGGGTGCGCACAGGGCAGTCCCGTCTTCGGGCGCGTGCAAAGCGGGTCCCGTTGTGGCACATCCCGCCCCATGAACATCGACGGCCGTCCCTATCGCACCATCTTCGCCGACACGGATGGCGTCAGCGTCCAGGTCATCGACCAGACGCGCCTGCCCTTCGCTTTCGAACTGAAGCGCCTCGCCACGCTGGACGACGCGGCGGTCGCGATCCGCACGATGATCGTGCGTGGGGCCCCGCTCATTGGCGTCACCGCTGCCTACGGCCTGGCCCTGGCCATGCGCGAGGATGCCTCGCTGGAGGGGATCGACCGGGCCTGCGCGACGCTCGCCGCCACCCGACCCACCGCGATCAACCTGCGCTGGGCGCTCGACCGCGTCGCCAGCAACCTCCGCCAGATCCAGCCGGACGAGCGCTTCGCCAGCGCCTTCGCCGAGGCGGGCCGCATCGCCGAGGAGGATGTCGCGAGTTGCCGGGCCATCGGCGCCCATGGCGGACGGCTGATCGCCGACCTGCACAAGGCCAAGGGGCGGCCGATCCGGGTGCTGACGCATTGCAATGCGGGTTGGCTCGCCACCGTCGATTGGGGCACCGCCCTGGCCCCGATCTACGATGCCTATGAGAACGGCGTGCCGGTGCATGTGCTGGTGGATGAGACGAGGCCCCGCAACCAGGGCGCGGCGCTCACCGCCTTCGAGCTTCACGGCCATGGGGTGCCGCACACGGTGATCGCCGACAATGCCGGCGGCCACCTGATGCAGCACGGCGAGGTCGATCTCTGCATCGTCGGCTCAGACCGGACCACCGCCGAGGGCGACGTGTGCAACAAGATCGGCACCTATCTGAAGGCCCTCGCCGCCAGGGATACGGGCGTGCCGTTCTACGCCGCCCTGCCCTTCTCCACGATCGACTGGACTCTTCGCGATGGCGTCGCCGAGATCCCGATCGAGGAGCGCGACGCCCGCGAGGTGACGCATCTCACCGGACGCACCGAGGATGGCGGCTTCGCAACCGTGCAGGTGGTCTCTCCCGGAAGCCCCGTCGCCAACCCGGCCTTCGACGTCACGCCATCCCGGCTCGTCACCGGCATCATCACCGAGCGTGGCGTGTGCGAAGCGAGCGCGGAGGGGTTGCTCGGCCTCTACCCGGAGCGGCGCCAAGCGGCCTGACCTGTTAACCGCTCGACCCTGCGGCGGCGCATCGCGGGGACCCTCTCGGGCATCGGACGTTGCCCGCTGGATCATTTCTCCAGCGGACAGGGACAACCGATGTCGGATGACCACGCGACGATCTGGGACGAGTTCAAAGAGGCGGTGAACATGACACCGGCCGCCCTGCGCAAGCACCTCGACAGCGAGGAGAGCAAAGAGGTCGGCCAGAAGAAGAGTGGCGGTGAATCCACCGGCCACGCGATGGGCCGCCGCATCCTCGAGATCAAGGATAAGAAGAAGGCCGATCTCGATGACGACGATTACGCCGCCATGAAGAAGGTGGTCGGCTACGTGCACCGCCATCTCAAGCAGGGCGGGGATTCCCGGAAGGATCCCGATTCGCCCTGGCGGCTGTCACTGATGAACTGGGGCCACGATCCGCTCAAAGATTGAGGCGGCCTCCCCCCGCTCAGTAGCGCGGCGGCACGATCCAGGCGGGGGCGATCACGTATTCCTTCGGGCGCTTGCGCTGGCCGAGGCGCCCCTCGGAATATTGGTCGTGGAAATAGTCGAACCCGGTCAGCCCGAAGCCGCCACCATTCATCACCTGCGCCACCGGCACGGCGGGCTGGACGAGATCGGGACGGTTCGCGGGCGCCACGGGGCCGAGCACGGTACCTTCGAGCACGCTCGGCGCGTCGGGGGCCACGAAGACGAAGCCCTGCGGACGCAACGGCACCGGAACGTCCTGTGCCCAGGCATTCCCGGCGCAGGCGGCCGGAGCGAGGAGGGCGGCGAACAACGCCTTGCGGATCGAGAGGCTCACGCGATGCTCCGGTCACTCAACAGGGGCGGGAGCGTAGCAGATCGGCCGCCCCAGACAAACGCGACCCGGCGGATCAGCCGCGGGACTGGAGGACGACCGGCGGCGAAGTCGGCACCGGACGGCAGCCCGTGGTGAAGGCGTTCAGCGGCAACGGGCGCGACTGGCAGGCATAGGCATCCGTCGGCCCGGGGGCCGGAACGGGATCCCGCGCGATGATGGGATTGGGCGCGCAAGCCGAGGCAGCGGCGGCGAGCAGCAGGGCGGCGATGGTGGACAGACGGCGCATGCAGCTCTCGGGACCGGGACGGAATACCCCCACACGGACCCTGCGCAGGCAGGCGGCGCCTGACAAGCGCCGCCGCTAGGGAGAACACCCCTTTGGCGAGCCCTGTCGCCGGATGGCCACAGGACTCGTGCGGGCTCAGACCGCCTGCACGATCGGCACGACGTTGTGCAGGGACTTGTCCGCCGCGTCGAAGAACCGGCGCAGGTTGCGCGCGGCCTGACGGATGCGCTGCTCGTTCTCGACCATGGCGATGCGGACGTAATCGTCGCCGTGCTCGCCGAAGCCGATGCCGGGGGCGACCGCCACGTCCGACTTTTCCAGGAGGAGCTTGGAGAATTCCAGGCTGCCCATGGAGCGGTACCGCTCGGGGATCGGCACCCAGGCGAACATCGACGCGGCCGGGGCCGGAATCTTCCAACCCGCCTTGCCGAAGGAATCGACCAGGGCCTCCCGGCGCTTCTTGTAGACGGCCCGCATCTCGTGGATGCAATCGTCCGGCCCGTTGATGGCGGCGGTGGCCGCCACCTGGATCGGCGTGAAGGCCCCGTAATCGAGGTAGGATTTCACCCGCGTCAGCGCCGCGAGCAGCCGCTCGTTGCCCACGGCGAAGCCCATGCGCCAGCCGGCCATGGAGTAGGTCTTCGACAGGGAGGTGAACTCCACCGTGCAGTCGATGGCCCCCGGCACCTGCAGCACGGAGGGCGGCGGCTCGCCGTCGAAATACACCTCGGCATAGGCGAGGTCGGAGAGCAGGATCAGCTCGTGCTTCTTCGCGAAGGCCACGAGGTCCTTGTAGAAATCGAGCCCGGCGACATAGGCGGTCGGGTTCGACGGGTAGCAGACGACGAGCGCCACCGGCTTCGGGATCGAGTGCTGCATGGCGCGCTCGAGGGCCGGGAACATGGCGGGCGTCGGCTCGGCGGGCACCGAGCGGATGACGCCGCCCGCCATCAGGAAGCCGAAGGCGTGGATCGGGTAGCTCGGGTTCGGCACCAGCACCACATCGCCCGGCGCGGTGATCGCCTGGGCCATGTTGGCGAAGCCTTCCTTCGAGCCGAGCGTCGCCACGACCTGCGTGTCGGGGTTCAGCTTCACGCCGAAGCGGCGCTCGTAATAGCCGGCCTGGGCACGGCGCAGGCCCGCAATGCCCTTGGACGCGGAATAGCGGTCGGTGCGCGGACGGCCCGCGGTCTCGCACAGCTTGGCGATGACGTGCTTGGGCGCATCGAGATCCGGATTGCCCATGCCGAGGTCGATGATGTCGGCGCCGTTAGCTCGGGCGGCCGCCTTGATCCGGTTCACCTGCTCGAACACGTAGGGCGGGAGTCGCTTGATGCGGTGAAAGTCGGTCATCGGCGTTTCCATGGGCGCGCCCGATTGTTCAGGTCCCTGTGGGGCGCGAACCGCTGCGTATAGCAGAGCCGGCCTCGCCCGCCGACCCTTAAAAATCGGTCACTGCGGCGCGGACGTGGCAGGCTTCGCCGCCGGATCCGGCGGCGGCGCGATGCCTTTGGCGACGCCCTTAGCCGCGCTCTCGGCGGCCCTGCCGCGGGCGACGTTACGGCCGCGCGCCGTCTCCAACTCGGATTCGAGCGCCTTCTGCCCCTCGGCAGTCTTGGCGCGGGTGGTGCGCTTGGGCGCATCCACCCCCACGGCCATGAAGTCGGGCGTCTCCTTCGGGCGGGAGTTCGTCACGAAATCGGGGGCATCGACCTTGCGAGGCCCGTAACCCGCATCGGCAGCGAGCGTGCGTACGGTGTCGCCCGAACAGGCGCCGAGCGGAGTGAGAAGACAGGCGAGGACGAGGCAGTGTCGCAGGGCAGGCGTCATGAAGGATCTTCCCGCGCGCGATATCGGTTGCGCGATGAGAACATGGGTCGGATGTCGCGGGGAACCCCGCACCGGGGTGGCGAAACCTCCGGCTCACTCCTTAATGTAGCGGAAACGAGGTCCGCCACCACAGGCGGGCGATAGCGGTCCAGGGAGGCAGCCCGGTGACAAGCCCGCAGCAAAGGCAGGCGACGGAGAAGGCCGCACGCGATTCCGCGGCGACCGTCGAGGCCAACGCGCCCGCCCTACCTGATTTCGAGGCGATGTCCCGCAATGCGGGTCAGCTTGTCGAGGCGCTCGGTCGCAGCGCAGCCCGCTACCTGAAGCCCGAAACACCGGCCGGACCCTCCGCCGAGGTGGGCGAGATGGTGCGCACCCTCGGCAAGGTCGCGGAATCGTGGCTGACGGACCCGACCCGGACCGTGGAGGCGCAGACGCGCCTGTCGCAGGAATTCCTGACCCTATGGGGCTCGACCTACCAGAAGCTGCAAGGGCAGCAGACGCCCCCCGTGGCCGCGCCGGAGCCGCGTGACAATCGCTTCGCCCATCCCGACTGGTCGGAGAACCCGTATTTCGACTTCATCAAGCAGGGCTACCTGATCGCCACCCGCTGGGCAGAGGATCTGGTGGAGGATGCCGAGGGCATCGACGAGCACACCCGGCACAAGGCGCAGTTCTACCTGCGGCAGGTGACGAGCATGCTTTCGCCTTCGAACTTCCTGGCGACCAACCCCGAACTGATCCGCCACACGCTCGCCGAGAACGGCGCCAACCTCGTCCGCGGCCTCAAGATGTACGAGGAGGACATGGCGGCCGGGAACGGGTCGCTTCGCGTGCGCCAGGTCGACCCGGCCGGCTTTGAGGTCGGTCGCAACATGGCGGTGACGCCGGGCGAGGTCGTGTTCCGCAACGACCTGATCGAACTGATCCAGTACGCGCCTACGACGGAGACCGTGTTCAAGCGCCCTCTGCTGATCGTGCCGCCGTGGATCAATAAATTCTACATCCTCGACCTGAACCCCCAGAAGAGCTTCATCAAGTGGATGGTGGACCAGGGGCTGACGGTGTTCTGCATCTCCTGGGTGAACCCGGACGAGCGGCATGCCGAGAAGGATTTCGAATCCTACATGAACGAGGGGATCGAGGCCGCCATCGACGCGATCGGCGCCGCGACCGGCGAGAACGAGGTGGCGGCGGCGGGTTATTGCGTCGGCGGCACATTGCTCGCGGTGACGCTCGCCATGCAGGCCGCCACCGGCCGCAAACGCATCACCAGCACGACGCTTCTGACCACGCAGGTCGACTTCACCCATGCCGGCGACCTGAAGGTCTTCGCGGACGAAGAGCAGATCCGGCAGGTCGAGAAGACCATGGAGGAGCGCGGCTATCTCGAAGGCGCGCGCATGGCCAACGCCTTCAACATGTTGCGGCCGAACGACCTGATCTGGCCCTACGTCGTCAACAACTACATCAAGGGCAAGGCGCCCTCGGCCTTCGATCTGCTCTACTGGAACTCGGACGCCACCCGGATGCCGGCGGCGAACCATTCCTTCTACCTGCGCAATTGCTACCTGGAGAACAACCTCGCCAAGGGGCGAATGGTCATCGGCAACGTGCGCCTCGACCTGAAGCGGGTGAAGATCCCGGTCTTCAACCTCGCCACCCGCGAGGACCACATCGCCCCGGCCCTGTCGGTGTTCAAGGGATCCAAGCGGTTCGGCGGCCCGGTCGATTACGTGCTCGCGGGATCCGGTCACATCGCCGGGGTGGTCAACCCGCCCGCCAAGCCGAAATACGGCTTCTGGACGGGCGGCCCGGTGAAGGGCAAGTTCGAGGAATGGTTGGAGCAGGCCGTCGAGACGCCCGGCTCGTGGTGGCCCTACTGGCTCCGCTGGATGGAGGCGCAGGCCCCCGAGCGGGTGCCCGCCCGCAGCCCGGGCGGCGGCGCCTTGCCCTCCCTCGGCCCGGCACCGGGCACCTATGTAAAGGTGCGGTCCTAGAGGTTTTTGTCATCCCTGGCGCACATCCGCCGGTCGTCTTTGCGAGCGAAACGAAGAAATCCAGGGTAGCGGGACATTCCCGAACGGGGCGGATCCCTGGATTGCTTCGCTGGCGCTCGCAAAGACGAACAGGTTTCTTGATCCGGGGATGGCAGAATTCGTCCCGGTAAGGACCAACAAACGAGAGGTCGGAGCATGAAGCTGATCCGCCACGGCGCGCCCGGAGACGAGAAGCCCGGTCTCGTGGATGCGAAGGGAGGCCTTCGCGACCTGTCCGGCCTGGTCCGCGACATCTGCGGCCCCGCGCTCTCGCCCGAATCCCTCGCGCGGTTGAAGCTGGTGGACCCGGATCGGCTGCCGCTCCTGCCGCAGGGCACGCGGCTCGGCCCCTGCGTCGGCGGCACCCGCAACGTCATCGCGATCGGCCTGAACTATGCCGACCATGCCGCCGAGACCGGCTCGCCGATCCCGTCCGAGCCGATCGTGTTCAACAAGGCCCCGTCGAGCCTGTGCGGGCCGAACGACACGGTGATTCTGCCCAAGGGCTCATCCTGCACCGATTGGGAGGTGGAGCTGGCGGTGGTGATCGGCCGCCCGGCGAGCTACGTCCATGCCAACGAGGCGCTGGATTACGTGGCGGGCGCCTGCATCTGCAACGACGTGTCCGAGCGCGACTGGCAGATGAACCGGGGGCCGACCTGGACCAAGGGCAAGAGCGCTCCGACCTTCGGGCCGCTCGGCCCCTGGCTCGTCACCCTGGACGAGATCCCGAACCTCAAGAAGCTCGCCATGAGCCTCGACGTGAACGGGCAGCGCCGACAGACCGGCTCGACGGCGACGATGATCTTCGATGTGGCGCAGATCGTCGCCTATTGCTCCCACTTCATGCTGCTGGAGCCGGGCGACGTCATCACCACCGGCACGCCCCCCGGCGTCGGACTCGGCATGGATCCGCCGACCTACTTGAAGGAGGGCGACGAGATGGTGCTGCGCATCGAAGGCCTCGGCGAGCAGCGCCAGAAGGTCGTGGCCTTCGACGCCTGGACCGCCCGGGCCGCCGCGGGGGCGTAAGATCGGGGACTTGATTTTTCCCGGCCAAGGCTTGCAAGAAAAAGCCATGAGCGAGCCTGCCGTGAGCCTTCGGGACGACATCCGCCACGATTGGACCGTGGAGGAGATCCGCGCGATCCATGACGCACCGTTGATGGACCTCGTGTTCCGCGCGGCGACGATCCATCGCCGCTACAACGATCCCGCCGACATCCAGCGGGCCTCTCTGCTCTCGATCAAGACCGGCGGATGCCCGGAAGATTGCGGCTACTGCTCGCAATCGGCCCATCACAAGGAGACGGGCCTCACCCGCCAGCGCCTGATGCCGGTCGAGACCGTGCTCGCTGAGGCCGCCGCCGCCAAGGCCGCCGGGGCGCACCGCTTCTGCATGGGCGCCGCGTGGCGCCAGCCCAAGGACGGTCCGGAATTCGACGCCGTGCTCGCCATGGTGCGGGGCGTGCGCGGGCTCGGCATGGAAGCCTGTGTCACCCTCGGCATGCTGACCACGAGCCAGGCCGAGCGTCTCGCCGAGGCCGGCCTGACCTCCTACAACCACAACCTCGATACGGGTCCGGACTACTACGACAAGATCGTCTCGACCCGGACCTACGAGGATCGGCTGGCGACCCTGGAGCGGGTGCGCGAGGCGGGCATCGGCGTCTGCTGCGGCGGCATCATCGGTCTGGGCGAGGAGTCGAGCGACCGGGTGGCGATGCTGCAGGTTCTGGCGAACCACGCGCCGCACCCCGAGAGCGTGCCGATCAACGCCCTGGCGCCCGTGTCGGGTACGCCGCTCGGCGATACCGCCGCTCCGGTCGATCCGTTCGAGATGGTGCGCATGTGCGCCACGGCGCGCATCGTGATGCCTCGCTCCCGCGTTCGCCTCAGCGCCGGTCGCCGGGCCTTGAGCCGCGAGGCGCAGACCCTGTGCTTCCTGGCCGGGGCGAATTCGATCTTCTACGGGGACCGGTTGCTCACCACGGCGAACCCGGACGAGGATGCCGACGTGGCCCTCCTCGCCGATCTCGGCATCCGGGTGGCGGTCGAGACCCGCGTCGCGGCGGAATAACCGGCCGTTTCGACCGACATTTTCCGGCCTTTCGCGCCCTCGGCCGTCTTCGCTCGCAAAGACGGAGATGTGGACGATCTTCCCGGCCAGCCACCGAGCTGCCCGCGTTCGCGAACTCCGACTACGCCGCTGGCAACACGATGCGGAAGCGGGTGCCGGCCTGCGTCTCGTCCAGACAGAGGGTCCCGCCGTTCATCTCGACGAGTTCGGCCGCGATGGGCAGGCCGAGGCCGGTGCCGCCCGCCTTCACCGAGCCTTGGAACGGGGCGAACAGGTTGTCCCGCGCCCGGCGCGGCAGGCCCGGCCCGTTATCGGACACGAGGATCGTCACCTTGCCCTCGGGCGCGGTCGACGCGATCACCCTCACCGTCGCATCGTCCGTGCCTGCCCCGTCGAGGGCCTGGACGGCATTCCGCACGAGGTTGGCGAGCGCCCGCGACAATTGCTCGGAATCGGCGATGACCGAGAGCCCGTTCGCGTCGGTGGCGACACGGACGGGCCGCGAGGCCAGAGCCGCCACGTGAGTGAGGTCGGCGAAGAGCGGCGCGAGGGGCGTGGGAGCGAGGCGGGGCTCCGGCTCGATGGCCCGGCCATAGGCCAGCGTGCCTTCGCAGAACCGGATCGCCCGCGCCAGCGTACCGACGAGGAGCGGCGCAATGCGCTGCACCGAGGGGTCGGCAGTGCCCTCCAGCCTGTCGCCCAGCAACTGCGCCCCGGTCAGCAGGTTGCGCAGTTCGTGGCTGATCTTGCTGACCGCAAGACCGAGTTCGGCTAGGCGCCGCTTCTGGCGCAACTGGTCCGCCAGTCCCCGCTGCATTGTCGCCAGGGCAACCTCGGCCTGTCCGATCTCGTCCGTACGGTCGGAGGGGGCGATGATCCGCCCGGCATCCTCCGGCGCGTCCGCGAAGGCGGTGATGTTGGTGGCGAGCCGCCGCACGGGGCGCACGATCAGGATCTGGAGCGTGATGAACACGAGCCCCGCCGCCACCGCCGCGATGATGAGCGAGGAGACCGCGAGGCGCAGGGCGTAGTCGATCATCGCCGTGCGCAGGGGCGCCTCGTCGAGCAGGATCTCCACCCGCGCAAAATTCGCCTTGCCGAGGCCGACCACGCGGATCGGCTCCGTGACCGGCGAGACCAGGGTCCGCCACGCTCCGCGGAGCGCCGTCCAGGTCGAGACCTCCCCGAGATCGACCGTGTCGGCGATCCGCTCCGGCAGGGGCTCGATGGAGAGCAGGCGCTGCGCCCCGCCGCCGCGCACGGCGATGGCACGGGCATTGACGCCGGCCAGAAGGCGGCTCTCCAGATCCTCCGAGACGGGCTCGGCCGTGCGGCCGTCCAGCACCAGGGCCGCGACCTGTGCGGCGGCCAGCCGGTCCTCCATCCATTCGATGCGGTAATTCGCGACGGCGGGGACGAAGGTCAGGATTTCGGCCACCACCACGAAGGCGACGGTGACGAGAAACAGCCGCCCCGACAGGCCGAGCCGACGCGGACGTAAGCCCTCGCCCTGACGCGCAGCCGACGCATCATGGGGCAGTCCGACAAGGCTGTCGGTCTCCGCTTTCACCCTACTCTCGCCCCCCCGGACCCCACGACGCCGAGCGTTGATCCCGTCAGAGGACGGCCGGACGATGGAGCAGCCCATTCGATAGACCCGGCCGAGGCCAGCGTCGAGGGACAGGGATTGCGGGTGGCTTCGAATTCCCTGCACAACGCAGCCGCAGCGTGTGGCGTCAGGCGCGGCGGCGCATCCGGCGGCTGAGGACCAGGGTCACGAGGCCGAACGCTCCGAGCAGGCCCAGACCGACGACCATCTTGGGCGTGACGAGCGCGGCGGGAGAGAGGGCCGCATCGCAGCCGCCCTCGCCCCGCGCGAGGCAGGCCACGCGGGCCGTCTCGTGAGCGGCCACGACGTCCTCGATCCCGGAGCCGGTGGTGGCATAGACCAGGGCGCCGGGCAGGAGGCCGAAGAAGGTAGCCGCGACGAAGGTGCGCAGCTTCACCCCGCAGGCGGCGGGGGCGAGGTTCGTTACCCAGAACGGGAAGAGCGGCAGCACCCGGAAGGTGGCGATGTAGCCGAACGCATCCCGCCGGAAGGCGGCGGCGAACCGGTCCAGGCGGGGGCCACCGAAGCGCTGCAACAGGTCCCGGCCGGGACCGCGCCCGATGGCGAAGACGAGGGAGCCGCCCGTCGTCGCAGCGCAGACGGCGAGCAACGCCCCCGGCACGATGCCGAACAGGAAACCGCAGACCATGGTGAGGAACAAGGTGGCGGGTACGGAGACGATGACCGCGCCGAGATAGACGAGGTAGGCCACCACCAGAGCGCGGACGTAGCCCGCCTCCACGAAGCCCTTCAACCACGCACGGGAGGCGAGCAGCTTGTCCAGGCTGAGGAGATGCGACGCCCCGGAGACGAGCACCGCCACGGAGATGCCGACGAGGAGGATCAGGGGCAGCCAGCGGCGGACCTGCCGCCAGCCGCTCTCCGGTGGCGGCGCCGTGCTCACCCGGCCTTGCGCATCCGCAGGATCTTGAAGAAGCCGCCGGGGAAGGTCGGCTTCAGGCCCTGGACCTCGACGCCGTTGCGCCGTGCCCAGGCCTCGATCCGCGACGCCTTGAAGTCAGACGACCAGCCGATCTTGGTGCAGAGCGGCGCCACGATCTCCTCGACCTTGGCCAGCGCCCCGGCATCCTGACCGAAATGGTTGGCGAGCACGATGCCGCCGCCCGGCCGCACCACCCGCAGGAACTCGGACAGCGCCGCCTCAGGATCCGGCACGAGGGTGATGAGGAACTGCGCCACCACCGCGTCGAAGCTCGCATCGGCGTAGCCGAGGTGGCACACGTCCATCACCTGAAGGCCGCGCACATGCGACAGGCCCTTGCGATGGACCTTGCCGCGGGCACGCTTCAGCATGTCCTCCGACAGGTCGACGCCGCAGACGAAGCTGCCCTTCGGGTAGTAGCCCAGCGCCAGCCCGGTGCCGACGCCCGCTTCGAGGATGCGCGGTCCGTGGACCGAGGCCGCTTCCACCGCCGCCCGCGCGGCGGGCTCGGTGAGCTTGTCGTAGACCACGTCGTAGACGGGGGCCCAGCGGGCATAGGCCTTGCGCATCAGGGCCGTGCTCGGCCCGGCCACCTGCGGCTCACTCAACATGGCTGTGGGATGGTCCTGGATTGGGAGAAGCTAGGCCGCTTCCAGCGGCTTGGCCGAGAACGCATCGACGCGGCGAATGGTGCCGCCGCCGAGCACCCGCGCGCGGGGATCGTCGTCGTCGTAGATGACGCAGGCCTGTCCGGGGGACACGCCATCCTCCGATTCCGCGAGCACGATGTCCGCCCCCTCGGCGTCGAGGGTGAGGAGCGCGGGCCGGGGCGGACGGGTGGAGCGCACCCGCACCGCCACCGGCAGGTCGCGGACGGACTCGCGGTCCCCGTCGCCGAGCCAGTTCAACTCGGTGAGGCGGATACGGCTGGTGGCGAGCGCCGAACGGGGGCCGACCACCACGCGGGCGGTATCCGGCTCCAACCGCACGACGTAGAGCGGCTCACGCCCCGAAAGGCCGAGGCCGCGGCGCTGGCCCACAGTGTAATGCAGGATGCCCTCGTGGCGCCCGAGGGCGCGGCCGGACAGATCCACAATCTCGCCGGGGCGGGCAGCGTCCGGGCGCAGCCGCGCGATCACGTCGCTGTAGCGCCCTTGCGGCACGAAGCAGATGTCCTGGCTGTCCGGCTTCTCCGAGATGGCGAGGCCGAGGTCGCGGGCGAGTGCGCGGGTCTCGTCCTTGCCCAGTTCGCCCAGCGGAAAGCGCAGGAAGGCGAGTTGTTCGGGAGTTGTCGCGTAGAGAAAGTAGCTCTGGTCGCGCGCCGGGTCCTTCGCCCGGTGCAGCGCCCGTCCGCCCCCCGGCAGCGCCCGGCTCGCGACGTAATGGCCGGTGGCCAGCGCATCCGCGCCGAGTTCCTTCGCGAGCCCGAGCAGGTCGCGGAACTTCACGGTGCGGTTGCATTCGACGCAGGGGATCGGGGTCTCGCCCGCGAGGTAGCTCTCGGCGAACTTGTCGATCACCGCGTCGCGGAAGCGGTCCTCGTAATCGAGGACGTAATGGGGGATGCCGAGATGGTCGGCCGCCGCGCGGGCATCGTTGATGTCCTGCCCCGCGCAGCAGGCGCCGCGCCGATGGGTCGCCGCGCCGTGGTCGTAGAGCTGGAGGGTCACGCCGACCACGTCGAACCCCTGCCGCTTGAGCAGCCCAGCGACCACGCTGGAATCCACGCCGCCGGACATGGCGACGACGATGCGCGTCTCGTGGGGAAGGTTCGGAAGATCCAGGGCGTTCATTCGGGGGCAATGTCAGGCGGCCAAGCGCCCGAGGCAGCCGGTCCGCCGGGTGCGTCTATAGCCGCTGCGGGCTCCGCTGAAAACCGCCACCCGGCAGATCCTGCCGCCCGGACGGCAGGTTCCGCCGTCGCAGGCGGGGAGAAGCCGCGGCCTCTCCCAGAAAGATCTTGCGATAACAGTGGCTTAGCAATTCGTGAGGACTGGCTCGGCGCTTGCTCCATGGCTGCCGAGGAGCAGATGCATGGCTTTCGGCGCAACGGACAAGGTGGAGACGACGGCGTGGCGCTCGCAGGACCGTCGCCCGGCCGAAGCATGGCGCGCGGCTGACTCGAAGTCCTCGCGCTTCGATTCCCTGCTCTCCAAGCCGGATCCGGTCGCGCCGCGACGGGTCGAGGACCGGCCGAGGGCCGAGCGGCGTGAGGTCACGCAGGATCGCCCGGCGACCGAAACCCGCGACAAGCCGAAGCCTCGCGCCACAACCGACGACGGACCCCGCGCCGCGCGCGATGCTGGCGATACGACATCCCTTCGGGACAGGGCGCAGGCTAAGGACGACGGCAAAACAAGCGATACGAAGGCCGCCCAGACCCCTTCGGACACCGAGACGACAGCCTCGGCAACGCAAGCCAAGGGCGAAGCCGCGAAGGCGGAGGGCGGCAAGGGCGGAGCGGTCGCAGGCGAGGCCGTGGCCACCCCCGTGCCGACCCCTTTCCTGCCGATCCAGGCCAGCCCGGTTCAAACCGCGCCGACGGCGGCGGACGCCTCCGGGACCGATCCGGCCATCCAGCAGGCCGAGGCCGTCGCGGGCACCGCCGCGAAGGCCGCCGAGGTTCCGCAAGCTGCCGGACCCGGCGGAACGGACGCCGCCAAGGGCAGCTACGAGGGCAAGGCGGGCGCTGAGGCGAAGGAGTTCCTCGCCGTCATGGCCCAGACCGGTCAGGATGCGGGCAAGGCGGACGCCCCGGCACCATCCGCGCCACAGGGCGGCGCCACGCAGGGCGTCGCGCAGGCCACCTCCACGGCGCCCGCAGCGCAGATCCATGCCGCTCAGGCGGCGCCCCCCGCGCCGCCGCCGGTGCCGCTCGGGCAGGTGCCGATGACCATCGGCCTGCGCTCGCTCGCCGGGTCCAGCGAATTCCAGATCAGGCTCGATCCCATCGAACTCGGCCGGATCGACGTGAAGCTCGAGATCGACAAAGCCAAAGGCACGGTGGCGACCCATCTCGTGGTCGATCGCCCCGACACGCTGGCCTTGCTCCAGCGCGATGCGGGCCAGTTGCAGCAGGCCCTGGCCCAGGCCGGGCTCGATTCCAGCGCCAGTGGCATCAACCTGTCCCTGCGCGGCGACGGCGGCGGGACAGCTGGCGGACAGAACGGACAGGCGGGGGGCGACGGCCGTCCGCAGACTCCCTGGGGGGCGGAGGGTGCCGACATCCCGGCCGATGCCGCACCCTACCAGAGGCTGCGCGGCTATGGCGGCCTCGACATTCGCATCTAAGGGCGCGGATCGCGTCCGCACCTCTCATCCGATCCAGGAGACCACCCCATGACCTCGGGCATCGCGAGTCTCGTGAACAGCGGCAACGCGACGACGTCGTCGAGTTCGTCATCGAGCGCGGCGGGCATCGCCAACAACTTCTCGCAGTTCCTGACGCTGCTCACGACGCAGCTCAAGAACCAGAACCCCCTCGACCCGATGGACACCAACCAGTTCACGCAGCAGCTGGTGCAGTTCGCGGGCGTCGAACAGCAATTGAAGTCCAACGACCGGCTCGACAGCATCCTCGCCGCCTCGAAATCGGCGAGCACGGCCTCGGCCACGAGCTACATCGGCAAGACGGTGACCACCGACGGCGTGTCGGCCCAGCTTCAGTCGGGCTCGGCGACCTGGACCCTCGATCCCGCCCGCGCCGCGCCCAAGGCCGCGATCACGATCAGCGATTCGAAAGGCAACGTGGTCGCCACGCAGAACGTCGCCCTCACCGCCGGAAGTCAGGCCTTCACGTGGAACGGCAAGACTTCGGCCGGTCTTACCGCGCCGGCCGGCACCTATAGCATCAAGGTCGCAGCGGTCGACGCGACGGGTTCCAACGTCGCCGTGGATACGAGCGTCTCCGGCACTGTGACGGAAGTCGATCTCAGCGGAGATAGCCCCATGCTGCTGATCGGGACGCAGAAAGTTCCCCTTTCGAGCGTCCAGCAGATCGGGTTGTCCACAAGCAGCTCGTAACGAATCACATCCGAGCGATCCGCTTCACCATCTCTTAGGTGAGCGCAAGTAGCTTCATCCCTCGACGGGTTAGTCGAGTGTAGAGCGTATCATGACAGAACCCCACCGCCCGAGAGTGAAGTACGTGATCGGGCCCGATGGCAGTCCTCTGACGATTGCGGACTTGCCGCCGCCCACCACCCGGCGTTGGGTGATCCGCCGCAAGGCAGAGGTCGTGGCCGCCGTCCGCGGCGGGCTGCTGAGCCTGGAAGAAGCGTGCAAGCGCTACACGCTGACCACCGAAGAATTCCTGAGCTGGCAGTTCTCCATCGACCAGCACGGCCTCGCCGGCCTGCGCACCACGCGCATCCAGCATTACCGGCACTGATCGGGGCGGGATGTGCCCGCCGGTCCCGGCAGCCGCCCGCTTCAACCGTCTGTTCTGCCCAGAGCCGCGCCCGGACATTCTCCGGCGCGGCTTTCACGCGTCCGGCCCTCGAGCGTCGGCATTAACGGGTCGCTAACCACAAACCGGGCAATTTCTGCCGAGTGGTCCCGATCCGGGGCCGCCCGCGTCCCGAGCGTCCCACCCGTGAAGCCGATCATCGATCTCGTTACGAAGCTCGGCCCGGCCCGGCTCGCCGCGATGGCGGCGGTGACGCTGACGCTCATCGGCTTCTTCGCCTTCCTCATCCTGCGCGTGTCGCGGCCCGATATGGGCGTGCTGTTCTCCGACCTGTCGATGCAGGATTCGGCGGCGGTGATCCGCGATCTCGACGCGCGCGGCATCCGCTACGAGACCCGGGGAGAGCTAGGGCAGACCATCATGGCGCCCCGCGCCGATCTGCCGCGCCTGCGCATGGACCTCGCGGGCAAGGGCCTGCCGGCCCAGGGCGGGGTCGGCTACGAGATCTTCGACAAGGGGGACGCGTTCTCCTCCACCAACTTCGTGCAGAACGTGAATCACCTGAGGGCGCTCGAAGGCGAGCTCGCCCGCTCGATTCGGGCGATCGGCCGGGTCCAGGCGGCCCGCGTCCACCTCGTCCTGCCGGAGCGGCGCCTGTTCGAGCGCGACCGCGAGGCACCCTCGGCGGCCATCGTGCTCAAGCTGATGGGCGAACTCGATGCGGGGCAGGTGCGGGCGATCCGCCACCTCGCCGCCTCGGCGGTGGAGGGGCTGCGGCCCGACCGCGTGTCCATCGTGGACGAGCGCGGGCGCCTGCTGGCCGACGGTGCGAAGGGCGCCGATCAGGAGGGCGTCGCCGCCATGGAAGACCGGCAGGTCGGCCTGGAACGGCGCCTGCGCTCGCAGATCGAGGACGTGGTGGCGGGAATCGTCGGCCCCGGCCGGGCGCGGGTCCAGGTCAACGCCGAACTCGACCTCAACCGGATCGAGAGCCGGTCCGAGACCTTCGACCCGGAGAGCCGGGTGGTGCGCTCCAGCCAGACCCGGACCGAATCCTCGCTGACCGGCGGCGCCGAGGGCGCGACCACCGTCGGCAACGAGCTTCCGGGCGCCAATGGCGGCGAGAAGCCGCCGACCCAGAAGGACGCCACCAACAAGAACGAGGAGACGACGAACTACGAGATCTCCCGCGTCACCAAGACCGAGGTGGCCGAGGGCGGCCGGATCAAGCGCCTCTCGGTGGCGGTGGTGGTGGACGGCGTTTACTCCCCCGGCGCGGACGGCAAGCCCGCCTACGCCCCGCGCCAGCCCGCCGAGATCGAGCGTATCGCGGCCCTGGTGCGCAGCGCCGTGGGCTTCGACAAGGCGCGCGGCGACCAGATCGAGGTGGTGAACCTGCGCTTCGCCGAAGGGCCCGCGGGCCCGGCGCAGTTCGACGAGCCGGGGCTGATCCAATCGCTGCTCGCGCCCTCCAAGGAGGACGTGATGCGCATGGGCGAGCTCGGCGTGCTCGCCCTCCTGACCCTCATCGTCCTGCTGACCGTGGTCCGTCCGCTGGTGCGGCAGGTGCTGGCTCCGTCCGCCGACGCGGCCGACGCGAAGGCGCCGACGATGATCGAAGGCCTGCCGCCCGGCGCGACGATCACGCTCGCGGGCAATGGCGGGGGCACGGTGACGGTGGTGGATCGCGACAGCCCCACCGCGCGGCTGATGGAATTCGCCAAGATCAACGGCCAGGTGCAGGCCGAGACGGTGCAACGGGTGGTGGACATGGTGCGTGCGAGCCCGACCGAGACGGTCGAGGTGCTCCGCTCCTGGATCCACGAAGACTGAGCGGGAGCTGAAGACAGGCCATGGCGGCAGGAATAGGCCTTCCGGACAACGGCGGCGGCAACAGCGGCGCGGAACTCGTCCAGCTCGACGGGCCGCAGCGTGCCGCAGCGCTGTTGCTGATGCTCGGAGACGAGGAGGGCGCGCCCATCTGGCAGGCGCTCGAAGAGGAGGAGGTCAAGAGGGTCTCCGCCGCCATGGTGCAGCTGGGTGCCCTCGAAGCGCGGACGGTCGAGAAGCTCATCATCGAGTTCGTCACGAAGCTCGGCAACAGCGGCGGCATCTCCTCGAACTTCGAGCGGACCGAGGCGCTGCTCCTCAAGATCTTCCCGAGCGATCAGGTCTCCCTGATCATGGCGGAGATCAAGGGCGCGTCGGGCAAGCGGGTCTGGGCCTCCATCGCCCAGGTCGATCCCGAGATCCTGGCTTCCTTCCTGCGCAACGAATACCCGCAGACCGTCGCGGTGGTGTTGTCGCGGGTGCGGGCGGATTACGCCGCCAAGGTGCTGACGATCCTGCCCGAGGAATTCGCGATCGACGTGCTGAACCGCATGCTGCGCATGGAGACGGTGCAGAAGGAGGCCCTGCGCCATATCGAGGAGACGCTGCGCGTCGAGTTCGTCTCGACCATCGCCCAGACCCAGCGGCGCGACGCGCACGAGATGATGGCCGACGTGTTCAACGCCTTCGACCGGCAGACGGAAGGCCGCTTCCTCGCCGCCCTCGATCAGGCGAATCGCGGTTCGGCCAAGCGCATCCGCGACCTCATGTTCACCTTCGAGGATCTGCTGAAGCTCGATCCGGCCAGCGTCCAGACCCTGCTGCGTAAGGTCGAAGCGGAAACCCTGGTCCGGGCCCTGAAGGGCGCCAACGAGCGCACCCGCGCCTTCTTCCTGGCCCAGATGTCGACCCGCGCCGCCAAGAACCTGACGGACGAGATGCAGGCTCTCGGCCCCGTGCGCCTCAAGGAGGTCGATGAGGCACAGGCCAAGATGACCGAAACGGCCAAGGACCTCGCCGAGAAGGGCGAGATCATGATCGCCAAGAACAGCGCCGAGGAGGAGCTGGTCTATTGAGCCCCGCCCGCCGGACGACCCCCTTCCTGTTCGACACCGATTTCCGCCGCCCGCAGCCGAGCGCCGAGGCAGCGCGCGCCGCCGAGGACGCGGCCCAGGCCGAGCAGGCCGGGTTCGCGCGCGGCGTGCAGGAGGGCCGCCTTCAGGCCGAGGCCCAGATGCAGGCGCGTCTCGCCGATGCGATGACGCGCCTCGCCCTCTCCGCCTCGGGGCTGCTGGCCGCCTCGGACGCGCGGGACGCCGAGCGCGAGGCGCAGGCCGTCGAACTCGCCATCATGATCGCCCGCAAGGTGGCGGGCGACGCCCTCGACGCGCAGCCGCTCGCCGGGATCGGAGAGGCCGCGCGCAACGCCCTGCAACACCTGCGCGGGGTGCCCCATCTCGTCGTGCGCGTCCACGACAGCCTCGTGGAGGATGCCGAGGCGCTGGTGAAGCGCCTTGCCCGCGAGCGCGGCTACGAGGGCCGCCTCGTGGTGCTGGGCGACCCCGAGACCGTGCCGGGCGATGCCCGGATCGAATGGGCCGATGGCGGCGTCGTGCGCGAGCGCGCCCGCATCGAGGCCGCCGTCGCCGAGGCCCTCGGCCTCGCATCCCTCAGCTAGCGGGTCAGTGCCATGAGCGACGATTTCAACCTGCCCCAGCTCGGCGAGACCGATTCCGACTTCGCCCCCGAATCGATCCGCGACGCGCCGACCACGCCCAAGAGCGCCGCCGACCTCGAACAGCTGTTCGACGTGCCGGTGATGGTCTCGGCCGTTCTTGGCGCGGCGCGGATGCCGATCGGCGACCTGCTGCGGCTCGGTCCCGGCACGGTGCTGGAACTCGACCGCAAGGTCGGCGAAGCCATCGATGTCTACGTCAACAACCGCTTGGTCGCGCGCGGCGAGGTGGTCCTCGTCGAGGACCGCCTGGGCGTGACGATGACCGAAATCGTCAAGGGTGAATGAACCGGGGTGTCCAGAGGGCTGAGCCCTCTGGCGGGTGCAGGGCAGCGCCCTGCGATCCCAGGGGCTTCGCCCCTGGACCCCACTAAGGGACTCGTCCCTTGGGATCCCCATTTTTGACCATGTGAGAGGACCGGGACCATGCGGCTGCTGATGATCGGGCGGCTCAACGGCGAGTTGATCACCGCGTCCAAGATCGCGATGTCGCGCGGCGCGTCCGTAACCCAGGCGGACGGCGTGCCTCAAGGCCTCACCGTCCTGCGGGCCAAGGGCGCCGATCTCGTCATGGTCGATGTCGGCCAGCCGATCGCGGGGCTGATCGGCGCGCTGGAGGCCGAGCGGATCCGCACGCCGGTCGTCGCCTGCGGGGTCTCCGCCAATGCCGACGCGGCGGTGGCGGCGATCCGGGCGGGCGCGCGGGAATACATTCCCCTGCCCCCCGACCCCGAGATGATCGCGGCGGTGCTGGAGGCGGTGGCCGCCGACCGCAGCCCCTTCGTCTGGCGCGACCAGGCCATGGAGCGCGTGGTGCGCCTCGCCGAGCAGGTGGCCCGCGCCGAGGCCTCCGTGCTCATCACCGGCGAGAGCGGCACCGGCAAGGAGGTGCTCGCCCGCTACCTGCACGCCAAGTCGAACCGTTCGGCCAAGCCCTTCGTCTCGGTGAACTGCGCCGCGATCCCCGAGGCGTTGCTCGAATCGGAGCTGTTCGGCCACGAGAAGGGCGCCTTCACCGGCGCCGTCGCCCGGCGCATCGGCCGGTTCGAGGAGGCCAATGGCGGCACGCTGCTCCTCGACGAGATTTCTGAAATGGATGTGCGGTTGCAGGCCAAGCTGCTGCGCGCCCTTCAGGAGCGGGTGATCGACCGCGTCGGCGGCACCGCGCCGGTCAAGGTCGATATCCGCGTGCTCGCCACCTCGAACCGCAACCTCGCGGAGGAGGTTCGCAAGGGCACCTTCCGCGAGGATTTGCTCTACCGGTTGAACGTGGTGTCCCTGCGCCTTCCGCCGCTGCGCGAGCGGCCCGGCGACATCCTGGAACTCGCGGCGCATTTCGCCCGCCGCTACGCCGAGTCCAACGGGCTGCCCGCCCGGCCGCTCTCGGCGCAGGCGCAATCGCTGATGCTGAAGAACCCGTGGCGCGGCAACGTCCGCGAGTTGGAGAACACCCTCCACCGGGCCGTGCTGCTCGCCACCGGTCCCGAGATCGGCCCCGAAGCGCTGCTGACGCCCGACGGCGACATCCTCTCGCCGGAGGGCCCGGCGGCCCGGGCGGCCCAGGCCGCCGAGGTGGTGACGCGGGGGCTCGTGGGGCGCACCGTGGCCCAGGTCGAATGCGACCTGATCCTCGACACCCTCGACCATTGCCTCGGCAACCGCACCCATGCCGCCAAGATCCTCGGGATCTCGATCCGGACCCTGCGCAACAAGCTCAACGAGTACGTCGCCGCCGGCCTCGATGTCGCCGAACCCGGCAGCGCGCGGGTGAGCGCGGCGATGGGGTGAGCGGCCGAGCCCACCCCTCAGAAATGGCTGAACGAACCCGCCGCGAAGACGTGGCGCGTGCCGTCGGCCAGGGCGAAGGCCGGGGGGGCTTCGCCTGCGGTCACCGTGCCGATCGGGGTCACCGGAATGCCCGTCCTCGTAGCATCCGACAGGAACGCGTCGAGGGCGTCCGGCGGCACCGCGCAGAGGATCTCGTAATCGTCGCCTCCCGTCAGGATCGGAGCGATCAGACCGGGATCCGCGCCGAGCGCGGCGGCGGCGGCGGCTGAGAGCGGCACGGAGGGCACGTCGATCAGGGCGCTGCGGCCCCCGCCGAGCATCTTGGCGAGATCACCCGCGAGGCCATCGGACACATCCATCGCGGCCCGCGCGAAGCGGCGCAGGAGCGGCGCCAGCGCCAGGCGCGGGCGCGGATGCAGGTAGCGGTCGGCGAGATGCGCGCGCATCGGCCCGTCGAGCACGGCAGCCCAGGCCGGATCCCGTCGCAGGAGCAGGCCGAGGGCGCCATCGCCCACCGTGCCGCTGACGCAGAGCCGGTCGCCGATGCGCGCCTCGGTCCGCCGAACGATCGTTCCCGAGGGAAGCTCTCCGAAGGCGGTGACGCCGATCAGCGCCGGCCCTCCGGACCGCACCGTATCGCCCCCCAGCAGCGCGCAGCCCGAAGCGGAGGCGGCCTCGCCGAGGCCCTGTGTGAAGGCGGCAAGCCACGCCTCGGTCCAGTCGTCGGGCAGGGCCAGGGTCAGCAGGAAGCCACGCGGCACCGCGCCCTTCGCGGCGATGTCCGACAGGTTCACCCCCAAGGCCTTGCGGGCGATGGAAGCGGGAGGATCGTCGGGGAAGTAATGGACGCCCGCCACCACCGCATCTGCCGTGAGGACGAGGTCGTGGCCCGGTGAGGGCGTGAAGGTGGCGGCGTCGTCGCGCATCCCGTCCGCGCCGGGACCGGCGAGGGGGGCGAAGTAGCGGGCGATCAGCCCGTCCTCGGTCGGGCGCGGCGCCCCGCCCGTCACCCTCAGCCCCGCTTCGGGCCGGGCTTGCCGGTTTCCGCGCGCTCGGCCACCTCCGCCGGGCGGACCTGACGGGCGACCCGGTCGAGCACCGCGTTCACGAGGCCCGGCTCGTCGGCGCTGTAGAAGCTGTGCGTGACGTCGACATATTGCGAGATCGCCGCCCGTGCGGGCACGTCCGGGCGGAACATCAGCTCATAGGCGCCCGCGCGCAGGATCGCCCGGAGCACGGTCTCGATCCGCCGCAGGGGCCAGCCCTCGCTCAGCGCGTTGTCGAGTTGCGGATCGATGGCGCGCTGCTCGTCCACGACGCCGCGCAGCAGATCGCGAAAGAAGGCCGGCTCGGCGGGGGGATGGGCGATCCCATCGATCTCCCGGCCGATCCAGTGAGCCTCGAACTCGGCCAGCGCGTCGAGGACGCCCTTGCCGGAAATGTCCATGTCGTAGAGCGCCTGCACCACGGCGAGCCGGGCGCCGCTGCGCGGGTTGATCGCGGGGGATTTTTCCTCCGGCGCGGTCTGACCGTCCTGGGTGGTCTGGCCTTCGGCCATGCGGTTCTCCGTCATCGCGTCGCCGCCCGTTTGATCGCCAGCACCGCGAGGGCCGCCTCGGCCGCGCCGCCGCCCTTGTCCATCTCGGAGACGCGGGCGCGGGCCCAGGCCTGCTCCTCGTTCTCCACGGTGAGGATGCCATTGCCGAGCGGGATGTGACGCTCCACCGACAGGTCCATCAGGGCGCGGGCGCTCTCCCCCGCGACGATGTCGTAATGACCGGTCTCGCCACGGATCACGCAGCCCAGCGTCACCACGGCGTCGTAAGCGCCGGTCTCGAACAGGATCGCCACGGCGGCGGGAATCTCGAGCGCGCCGGGCACGGTGACCACTTCGGCCACCGCATCGGCCGCCTCGATGGCGGCGCGGGCGCCCTTCAGCAACTCGTCGGCGAGGCCATCGTAGTAGCGGGCCTCGACGACGAGGATACGGGCTCCCGCGACGCTCGGGTCGGCAGGGCGGCGCGCCGCATCGGCGCGGGATTGGGCGACCATGGCTCTCGTCCGGCCGGAGGGAAAAGGATGGCGGGGGTTAGACCGAAGCGGGCGCCGCCACAAGCGGGGCCATGTGCCAAAGTCATGGTTTACGGCGTGAGGGGGGCCAGCGGCCGCGCCGCTCCCTCCGGCAGGGCGGTGCGGGCGACGTTCATCGTCATGGCCAGGAGCGCATAATAGCCATTGATGCCGGTGAGATCGATCGCGCCCTGCTCCCCGAAGCGGGCCACGACGGCCGCGTAGGTCGTATCGCTCACCGCCTTGAAGCGCTGAAGCTCCATCGAGAACTCGTAGGCGAGCGTCTCGTCTTCGCTCATCGTGGCCGGGCGGCGGCCCTCGGCAAGGGCCTGCGCGGTCTCGGGCGCGACGCCGGCCTTCAAGGCGATGGGATGGTGGATGTGCCACTCCACCTGCTGGCTCCACTCCCGCGCGACGATCAGGATCGTGAACTCGCTGATCCGCAGGGGCAGCACGCTGTTGTAGCGGAGGTAGAGCCCCATCCGGCTCGCGCACTGCATCATGTCCGGGCTGCGCAGCAACGGCGTGAACGGCCCGAAGACCGGCACGCCGCGCTCAGCCAGGAACGTCTCGGCGGCGGCCTTCTGGGCGTCGGTCAGGGCTTCGGCCGAGAGTTCCGGCATGCGGTCGGTCGTCATCCTCGCCCTTTCCGTCATTGCGAACGCAGTGAAGCAATCCAGAGACACGCCACCTCCGCGAACGGCCCGCTGCCCTGGGTCGCTTCGCTACGCTCGCGATGACGGCGTGACGGTCTTACCCCCGCGCGTCCGAAAAATGCCGTGCCAGCACGGCGCGCACTTGGGCCACCATATCCATCTCCGCGCAGGAGAATTGCGCCGGGCGGGCGGCCTTCCATTCGGCGTTGCTGGCGATGCCCTCGGCGGCGCGGGCGCCCTCGATCAGGTCCTTGATCTGAACTTCGCCCGCCAGACGCTCGTTCGAGCCCTGGATGATCGCCACCGGAGCCTTGCGGCGGTCGGCGTACTTCATCTGGGCTTTCATGCCGGCGGTGCCGAGATAGAGCTCGGCCTTGATGCCGTCCGCCCGCAGGGCCGCCACGAGGCGCTGGTAATCGGCCATGTTCTCCCGGTCGAGGACGAGGACCACCACGGGGCCGGGCGCCTCGGCGCCCTTGAGCAGCGGACTCTTCACGAGTTGGAGGGCCGAGAACAGCCGCGACACGCCGATGGAGAAGCCGGTCGCTGGAACGGGCTCCGCGCGGAACCGCCCGACGAGCCCGTCATAGCGCCCGCCGCCCGCCACCGAACCGAAGCGCACCACCTGCCCGTCCTCGTTGGTGACGGGGAAAGTCAGCTCGGCCTCGTAGACCGGGCCGGTATAGTATTCGAGGCCACGCACCACGCTCGGATCGGCGCGGATCACGTCGTGGCCGTAGCCTGCCGCGCCGCAGAGGCGCATCATCGCGTGCAATTCGGCGATGCCCTCGCGGCCGGTCTCGGAATCGCCGACCGCCGCGTGCCAGCCCTCGAAGAACGCCTCCCAGAAGGCCACCCGATCGGCGCCTTCGCCCGGATCGGCCTGGAGCGACACGTAGGCCAGGATGCGCTCGGCCGCCTCCGGCGCGAGGCCCGCGCCCTTGGTGTAGTCGCCGCTCTCGTCCTTGCGGCCCGCGCCGAGCAGATCGCGCACACCGTCGACGCCGAGGCGGTCGAGCTTGTCGATGGCGCGCAGGACGGTGAGGCGCTGGGCGGCCTTGTCCGTCCCGGCGAGGCCGGCGGCCTCCATCACGCCATCGAGCACCTTGCGGTTGTTGACCTTCACCACGAACTGCCCGGCGAGGCCGAGACGGTTCAAGGTATCGGCCATCAGCATGCAGATCTCGGCATCGCCCGCCACCGTCGGCGCGCCGACGATATCGGCGTCGAACTGCATGAACTGGCGGAAGCGGCCCGGCCCCGGCTTCTCGTTGCGGAAGACGTAGCCGTTGCGGAAGCTGCGATAGGGCTTGGGCAGCGAATCGAAATTCTCGGCCACGAAGCGCGCCAGCGGCGCGGTCAGGTCGTAGCGGAGCGACAGCCACGCCTCGTCATCGTCTTGGAACGAGAAGACGCCTGCATTCGGCCGGTCGAGATCGGGCAGGAACTTGCCGAGCGCCTCGGTGTATTCGACGAAGGGCGTCTCCAGCGCCTCGAAGCCGTAGAGCTCGAAGCTGGTGCGGATCGTTTCCAGCATCCGCGCCTGCGCGGCGATCTCGCCCGCGCGCCGGTCGACGAAGCCCCGCGGCAGGCGGGGCTTGAGGGTGTCGGCCCTGCTCTCGGCCTTGGACATGGCTGTGATCGTTCGCTTCCTGCGGCGCCGCCGAGGCACCTCTCGCGCCGGGCTCTAGCGCAGGCGGTCGGGAAGCGGCAAGCGCCGCAGCTCAGCCAAGCGCCGCAGCTCAGCCAAGCGCCGCGGCTCAGTAGGGAGCGTTGAGCTGGATCCACATCACCACGGCGAGGCTGATCACCGCGATCGGCATCTGGATCGGCCGCAGGCGGGCATGGGCCAGGGGCACGGCACCGCTGCGCGCCTCCAGCGGGTCGAGCACCGCCACGAGCGCGTAGCCGAGAATCAGCATGGACAGGCCGAACACGATCTTACCGGTCACCACCGTGATCAGGCTGCCGAGGCCGAGCCCGTAAAGGACGAGCATCGTCACCATCTGCGACAGGCGCGGGCCGCCCTCGGTGCGGAAGCTGACGCCCCGGTGGACGCCCGCCAGGAAACACAGGATCGAGGCAGAGTAGAGAAGGGTGACGAGGATCACGAGATAGTCGAGGGGCTGTCCCTGGAGATACCACGCGGCGGCGGCGCCCACGGCGATCGGCACCATCGGGCCGAAGCCGAACACGAGGTCGAGCCAGGGAATCCGGCGTGACTCGTGGGCGACGATCGTACGGCCGGTGGTGTCTTCGAGCATCGGAACGCGTCTTTCCAGTTCCCGCCCCTCTGCGGTGGCGGGCCGCGCGGTGACTTCGCTGCGGCGCGGTGAACGGGAGGGGGAACGGGCCGGCGCCGGGCCGGTTCCGAATCTCCACGCCGCGCATCTCTCCTCGCGATCGCGCGCGATGTCCAATAGGCCCTTGAGCCCCCGCGCGAAACGGGCTATGCAGGCTCTGCCCTCCTCACAAGGTCTGCGCCGCAGCGCGCCCGTGAGCCCGCAGGGTCCTGCCAAGACGGTTCGCCAAAGTCGATGTACGGGCTACACGCCGCGGTGCGGCCCGCCCTCCGGCGCCCCTCCCCGGGCGTTTGGCGCGAAACCGACCTCCCTGTCCCGTCCCTTCGTCGGTCCAAGACATTCCATGACGCCAGACTCCGACGCCCTGACCGATCTCGAGACCGTTGAACCGGCCGAGACCACCGTCGCAGCCCTCGCCGGCATGCGCGAAGTGAAGCTCTCCGAGCTGAAGGCCAAGACGCCGACCGAACTCACCGCCTTCGCCGAAGAGGTCGAGGTCGAGAACGCGTCGACCATGCGCAAGCAGGAGTTGATGTTCGCCATCCTGAAGCAGCTCGCTTCCAAGGATGTCGAGATCATCGGCGCCGGCACGGTCGAGGTGCTGCAGGACGGCTTCGGCTTCCTGCGCTCCAGTGATTCGAACTACCTGCCGGGGCCGGACGACATCTACATCTCGCCGACCCAGATCCGCCGCTTCGGCCTGCGGACCGGCGACACCGTCGAGGGGCCGATTCGCGGACCCAAGGACGGCGAGCGCTACTTCGCGCTGCTCAAGGTCAACACGATCAATTTCGAGAACCCCGAGAAGATCAAGCACAAGGTCCATTTCGACAATCTGACGCCGCTCTTCCCCACGAAGCGGTTCAAGCTCGAACTGGACAACCCGATCAAGAAGGACTTCTCACCCCGCATCATCGACATCGTGGCCCCGATCGGTAAGGGCCAGCGCGCCCTGATCGTGGCGCCGCCGCGCACGGGTAAGACCGTGTTGATGCAGAACATCGCGCAGTCGATCACCCTCAACCACCCCGAGTGCTACCTCATCGTGCTGCTCATCGACGAGCGCCCGGAGGAAGTGACCGACATGCAGCGCTCGGTGAAGGGCGAGGTCATCGCCTCCACCTTCGACGAGCCGGCGACCCGCCACGTGCAGGTCGCGGAGATGGTGATCGAGAAGGCCAAGCGCCTCGTGGAGCATGGCCGCGACGTGGTCATCCTGCTCGATTCGATCACCCGACTCGGCCGCGCCTACAACACGGTGGTGCCGTCCTCCGGCAAGGTGCTGACCGGTGGTGTGGATGCCAACGCCCTGCAGCGGCCGAAGCGCTTCTTCGGCGCGGCTCGCAACATCGAAGAGGGCGGCTCGCTGTCCATCATCGCCACCGCGTTGATCGACACCGGCTCGCGCATGGACGAGGTGATCTTCGAAGAGTTCAAGGGCACCGGCAACTCAGAAATCATCCTCGACCGTAAGGTTTCCGACAAAAGAATCTTCCCCGCGATCGACATCACCCGCTCGGGTACCCGCAAGGAAGAACTTCTCGTTCCGCCGGATTCTCTCAAGAAGACTTATGTGCTCCGCCGTATCCTCAACCCGATGGGCGTGACCGACGCGATCGAATTCTTGCTGGATAAGCTGCGCCAGACAAAAACGAACACTGATTTCTTCGATTCGATGAATACCTAAATTTGATGTGAAGCTTGGCTTGGGCCGCTTGTCTGGCGCGCGGGACCCGCTAAATACCCATCATATGCTGCGGCCCTCCGGAGGCGTTGATGGGGTCTCGTTTGGGCCAACGGACTGAAGCGCCGCCTGCCACCGGCACAGTGGGTATGTGGCAGGTCGATGCGAGCACGAGCCTCGCCTCGCTCGACCGGCATGCCGCCGCAATGCTGAAGGTCGAGGGCCACAGCCCTGATCGTCCGGTTCATCTGGAGGAGGCGATGCGCCATCTCCAGGAGGAGGATCGCGACCAGATGCGCGAGATCCACCTGGACGTCACACGCAGTGGCGGCCCCTTCCTGAGCGAGTTCCGGGTCATCGACGCGGACGGCGAGATCCGGTGGATCCAGTGCCGCGGCCAGTACGCGCTGGGCACAGGTGGTGTGATGACCGGCCGGGGCGTCCTGGTCGACGTCACGGATATCCATGCGTGGTCCGGTCCCATTCCCAGCCAATCCGCGGCCGTGACGGTGCGGCCACCGCCCGTGGCGGCACTTGCTCCGGCCTCCGACCCGTTGGGGGAAGCAGCGGAGCTCGCCGTCGAGCTTCGCAAGACCCTGGGCCGGACCGGTCACGGCGCATTGCGTCTTGCCGCGGACCTGCTTCTCTGGGAGATCAACACCGCCATCGCCGAACGCCACGTGATCAGCGACAAAGCGGTTCCCGGCCTGTCTCGCGGCTCGCGTTGACGTTCGGCTAACCGATTTCTGCCAAGGTTTCCGCAGGGGCCAAGTGGCGTAGCGGCCCCAGCGACAGCCCCGCTGCCCGGTTCGAAGCCGGCGGTGGGGCCCGTCGCACGCGAAACCCAGCCCCTTGCGGGGCCGAAGCGTTCCGTGACACTGGGGCGATGACCTCCCCCTGGCTCGGCCCGGCGCCGCTCCTCCTCGCCTCGACCAGCGCCACGCGGCGGCTTCTCCTCGAAAGCGCGGCCTTGCCCGTCGAGACCGAATCGCCCGGCGTGGACGAGCGCGCGATCGAGGCCTCAGCAGGTGCCCTGTCCCCGGAGGAGTTGGCGGGTGCCCTCGCCCGCGCCAAGGCCGAGGCCGTCGCCGCCCGTCATCCCGGCCGGGTGGTGGTCGGCGCCGATCAGGTGCTCGCCCTCGACGGCACGATCTTCCACAAGCCCACGAATCTCGGGGCGGCGCGCGATCACCTCGCCCGGCTCGCCGGCCGCACCCACGCGTTGCATTCCGCCGTCGCCCTGGTCCGCAACGGATCGACGGAGCTCTTCGTGGAGACGGCGCGACTGACGATGCGCCCCCTCGCAGAGGAGGGCATTGCGACCTACCTCGCCTGTGCCGGCGAGGCCCGCGTGTGCGCGTGCGTCGGCGGGTATCAGTTGGAAGGGCCGGGTATCCATCTGTTCGAGACTGTCGAGGGCGATCACAGCACGGTGCTCGGCCTGCCGCTCCTGCCGCTGCTGGCCCGGCTGCGAGCTGCCGGTCTCCTGAGGTTCTAGCGCGAAGGTTTGCCCGTGGCCGGACACGACCATTCCCATAGAAGCCACGGCCACAGCCACGGCAGCCATTCCCACGCGGGGCATGGCGGCGGTGGCCATTCCCATGCGCCGAAGCATTTCGGCACGGCCTTCGCCCTCGGCATCGCGCTGAATACGATCTTCGTGGTGGTGGAGGCGGGCTACGGCTACGCCGCCAACGCCATGTCGCTCGTGGCGGATGCCGGACACAATCTGTCGGACGTGCTCGGCCTTCTGGCCGCCTGGATCGCCTCGGTGCTGGTCCGCCGCCAGCGGACGGCGCGTTTCACCTATGGAATGCGGGGCTCCTCGATCCTGGCGGCCCTGTTCAACGCGGTGTTCCTGCTGATCGCCATGGGCGCGGTGATCTGGGAGGCGATCCTGCGCCTCATCCATCCGGAGCCGGTGGCGGGGGTGACGGTGATGGTGGTCGCCGCCATCGGCATCCTCGTGAACGGACTGACCGCGTGGCTGTTCGTCAGCGGGGCCAAGGACGACATCAACATTCGGGGCGCCTTTCTGCATATGGCGGCCGACGCGGCGGTGTCGGCAGGCGTGGTGGTGGCGGGCCTCGTCATCTGGGCGACGGGTCTCGCCTGGATCGACCCGGCGGTGAGCCTCGTGGTGGCGGCGCTCGTCGTGTGGGCGACCTGGGGCCTGCTGCGCGATAGCGTGGCCATGTCCCTCGACGCCGTGCCGCCGCAGATCTCGCCTCAGGCCGTCGAGGGGTTCCTGCGCGAGAGGCCGGGCGTCGCCGACCTCCACGACCTTCATATCTGGCCGATGAGCACGACGAGCGTGGCACTGACCGCCCATCTGGTGATGGTGCAGGGCCACCCGGGCAACGGCTTCCTCGTGGAGACCTGCGAGGGTCTGCGCGAGCGGTTCGGCATCGGCCACGCCACCCTGCAGATCGAGGAGGCGGGCGGCCCCGATTGCCGCCTTGCCGGAGCGTGTGCCGCATGATCAAGGCCTTCGTCACCGGGCATCCCATCGCCCATTCGCGCTCGCCGCTGATTCACGGGCATTGGCTGGCCGAGCACGGCATCGCGGGCTCGTACGAGCGGATCGATGTGGCGCCCGCCGATTTCCCGGCCTTCCTGCGTGGGCTCCGCGAATCGGGTTTCAGGGGCGGAAACGTCACCATCCCGCACAAGGAGGCGGCCTTCGCGCTGGCCGACACGCTGACGCCTCGCGCCGAAAAGATCGGCGCGGTGAACACCCTGATCGTCGAAGAGGACGGTCGTGTCCACGGCGACAACACCGATGCTCCGGGCTTCTGCGCCCATCTCGACCACAGCCTCGGGGCGGAATGGCCGGAGCGGGGCGAGGCGGTGATCCTTGGCGCGGGCGGCGCCGCGCGGGCCATCGTGGTCGGGCTGGCGGAGCGGGGCGTGGCCCGCATCCGTGTGGCGAACCGCACGCCCGAGCGCGCTGCGGCCGTCGCCGCCCTGGCGCCGGGCGTGGCCGAGCCGCTGGCCTGGGACGACCTGTCCCCCGCATTGGAGCGGGCGGGGCTTCTCGTGAACACCACGTCTCTCGGCATGAAGGGCCAGCCGCCTCTCGCCCTCGATCTTGCCCCCCTTCCGGCCGGGGCGGCCGTCGCGGACATCGTCTACGCGCCCCTGGAAACGGATCTCCTCGCCGCTGCCCGGCGACGAGGTCTCGCTGCGGTCGATGGGCTCGGCATGCTGCTGCATCAGGCGGTCCCAGGCTTTGCCGCATGGTTCGGCGTGCGCCCGGAGGTGACGGCGGCCCTGCGCGACCGGATCGTCGCGGATCTCGTGACGTGAGCACCGGGCGCGGTCGCCCCTTCGTCCTCGGACTCACCGGCTCGATCGGGATGGGCAAATCCGCCACCGCCGCGATGTTCGCCAAGCTCGGCGTCCCGGTGCACGATGCCGATGCGGCGGTGCATGCCCTGTATGGGCCCGGTGGTGCGGCGGCCGAGGCCATCGGCCGGGAATTCCCCGGCGTGCTCGATGCGGCGGGCGGCGTCGACCGGACGGCCCTGCGGGCGGCGGTGTTGGGCGACCCCACCCGGCTCGCCCGGCTCGAAGCCCTCGTCCACCCCCTGGTGCGGGCCGAGGCCGATGCCTTCCTCGCCCGCCATGCCAAGGCGCCACTCGCCCTTCTCGACATTCCGCTCCTCTATGAGACCGGGGGCGAGGCACGCTGCGACGCGGTGGCCGTGGTGAGCGCCCCGGCCGAGATCCAGCGCGAGCGCGTCCTGGCCCGGCCCGGCATGACCGAAGCGACCTTCGCGGCGATCCTCGCCAAGCAGATGCCCGACGCCGAGAAGCGGGCGCGGGCGGATTACGTCATCGACACCGGACGCGGCTTCGCAGCCGCCGAGGCCGACGTGGCCCGCATCGTCGCGGCGCTGACCGGCGCCTGAGGGCCTGACTGGAAAGGTCGCGAGGGTCCACCGCCTCCTCGGCCGGTTTTGCGAACGATCTCTCCGGTCGAGCTCTCTGTGGAGGGCTGCAAAAGCTGTCAGTCCCATCACCCACCTCTCATCCTGAGATGCGGCGAAGCCGCCTTTCAGGATGAGGTCAACGACGGGGCCAAGCGCTTTCGCACAGCGTACGAACGCGTTGCGAACATCAAACCGCAAGTTGTCGACCGTCGCAACTGCGAAGAACCTGCCGCCTCAATCCGAGTTTTATTTCGCAACGCAGCATTCGTTCGCCGCGAGAACGGCTACGTTTGCGCTCTGCGGCGAAGTTTGGCAATCAATGCATGGTTCTGGGAAGGAAAGCCCGAATCCGAGCGTCTCGTCCCGCGGCCAAAAGGCCGAGCTCGCCAACGACAAGCCCCAGCCAGGCATCATAACAAAGGACGGTCGAATGCTTCCCTTGATTTTGATCATTGTAGGCGGGCTCTGTGCCATCGCCTACGGCGTCATCACGATCACCGACGTGATGAAACGCGATGCGGGGACCCAGCGCATGCAGGAGATCGCGGGGGCGATCGCCGAGGGCGCGCAGGCCTATCTGAAGCGGCAATACCTCACCATCGGCGTCGTCGGGATCGTGCTGTTCGTGGCGCTCGCCGCGTTCCTCGGGCTCAAGGTGGCCTTCGGCTTCCTGATCGGCGCGGTGCTGTCGGGGGCGGCGGGCTTCATCGGCATGAACGTCTCGGTGCGGGCGAACGTGCGCACGGCGCAGGCCTCGTCCTTCTCGCTCGGCGCGGGCCTCGACGTGGCGTTCAAGTCGGGCGCGGTGACGGGGATGCTGGTGGCGGGCCTCGCGCTCTTGGGCGTCGCCCTCTACTACCTCGTCCTAACCCGTGGCGCCGGGCTCGACCCGTCGAGCCGCGAGGTGATCGACGCGCTGGTCGCGCTCGGCTTCGGCGCCTCGCTGATCTCGATCTTCGCCCGCTTGGGCGGGGGCATCTTCACCAAGGGCGCGGATGTCGGCGGCGACCTCGTCGGCAAGGTCGAGGCGGGAATCCCGGAGGATGATCCGCGCAACCCCGCCACCATCGCGGACAATGTCGGCGACAACGTAGGTGACTGCGCGGGCATGGCCGCCGACCTGTTCGAGACCTACGCCGTGACGGTCGTGGCCACCATGGTGCTGGCGGCGATCTTCTTCTCCGGCCCCACCGGCAGCGGCCGGGCGGTTCTGGAGCCGATGATGCTCTACCCGCTGGCCATCGGCGCAGCCTGCATCGTCACCTCGATCGCGGGCACCTTCGCGGTGCGACTCTCGGCCAACCAGTCGATCATGGGCGCTCTGTACAAGGGGCTCATCGCGGCGGGCGCGCTGTCCATCGTCGCCATCGCCGCCGTGACCTACACGCTGCTCGGCGGGTTCTCGACGGTCTTCACCACCTCCACCGGGCTGACCTTCACCTCCGGCGGGTTGTTCGGCTGCGCGGTGATCGGGCTCGCCATCACGGCGCTGATCGTGGTCATCACCGAATACTACACCGGCACGAACTTCCGGCCGGTGAAGTCCATCGCGGATGCCTCGGTGACCGGCCATGGCACCAACGTGATCCAGGGTCTGGCGATCTCGCTGGAATCCACCGCGCTGCCGGCCATCGTGATCGTGGCGGGCATCATCGGCACCTACGCCCTGGCGGGCCTGTTCGGCATCGCCATCGCGGTCACCGCCATGCTGGCGCTGGCGGGCTTCATCGTCGCGCTCGATGCGTTCGGGCCGGTGACGGACAATGCGGGCGGTATCGCCGAAATGGCGGGTCTGCCCCCGGACGTGCGCAAGTCGACCGATGCGCTGGATGCCGTCGGCAACACCACCAAGGCGGTGACGAAGGGCTATGCCATCGGCTCGGCGGGCCTGGGTGCCCTGGTTCTGTTCGCGGCCTACACGTCGGACCTGCACTACTTCACGGCCAATGCGAGCCCGACGCAGTACCGCTTCTACCAGGGGGTGAACGTCGATTTCTCGCTCTCGAACCCCTACGTGGTGGTGGGCCTGCTGCTCGGCGGCCTGATCCCCTACCTGTTCAGCGGCATCGCCATGACCGCCGTGGGCCGCGCCGCCGCGGCGGTGGTGGAGGAGGTCCGCCGCCAGTTCCGGGAAAAGCCCGGCATCATGCAGGGGATCGATCGGCCCGATTACGGCCGGGCGGTCGACATGCTCACCCGCGCCGCCATCAAGGAGATGATCATCCCCTCGCTCCTGCCGGTGCTGTCGCCGATCGTGCTGTTCTTCGTGATCCAGCCGATCGCGGGCAAATCCCAAGCCTTCGCGACGGTCGGCGCGATGCTGCTCGGTGTGATCATCACCGGCCTCTACGTCGCGATCTCGATGACCTCCGGCGGCGGCGCCTGGGACAACGCCAAGAAGTACATCGAGGACGGCCATCACGGCGGAAAGGGCTCGGAGGCTCATAAGGCCGCCGTGACCGGCGACACGGTCGGCGACCCCTACAAGGACACCGCCGGCCCGGCCGTGAACCCGGCCATCAAGATCACCAACATCATCGCCCTGCTGCTCTTGGCGGTGCTGGCGCACGCATGACCACGAACGCCCGGCGCGGGCTCCGCGCCGGGCGACGTTCAATCATCACCGCCATCGCGAGCAGAGACGGGATGGCATGAGGCAAGCGTTTTTACCCCGGCAGCATCGCCAGCGACGCCCTGGCCAAACGTTCCAACGATTCCCGCGAGGCCCCGTCCCGCGCCTGGGCCGACATGCCCTGGAGCACGGCCGCGAAGGCTGCGGCCAAGGCCTCGACATCCGCGTCGGGTGGCAGATCCCCGGAGGCGCGGGCCAGGGCAAGCCTCGTCAGGAACGAGGTTCTGCTCGCCTCCCGGAGCATGCGGAGCGCATCGCGGACCTCCTCGGAATCCAGTGAGACGCTCCCGGAATTCTGCACGACGAGGCAGCCGCACGGCACGTCGCGCGAGGACAGGATCGCTGCCGCTTCGAAGAAGAAGCGCTCCATTCCCCGCCGCAGGTCAGCCTCTTCGTCGAGCGCCTTCCACGGAGCTGTCCAATAAGTGTCCTCGTAATGTCTCAGGGCTTCGAGGAAGAGGGCGTCCTTGTTACCGAAGGCGGCGTAGAGGCTGGGCGGGTTGATCCCCATCGCCGCGCAAAGTTCCGCCACGGTCGCCGGGCCGTAGCCGCGCGTCCAAAAGACCTCCAGCGCCTTCTGCAAGGCTTGATCCCGGTCGAACCCCCGGGGGCGCCCTTTCCCCCTGATCGGCGTGATCGCGCTCATCTCCTCCTCACGTGCCGTGCCGCACATCTCGTAGCCAGGATCGCTCCACCGCCTTGACGCAATGTAGCGAGCATTACAGATATAGGATCCGTAGCGGCCGCTACAATAATCGATTCCCGGCGAGACGGCGAGCCATTCCTCCGTCAGGGTGCGCCTATGTGCCCTTTGCCCTGGCCCAGACCGGGCGATGCGCCATCTCGCCTCCCGAGCGACATTCAACCAGCGAGACGATCCCGCATGCCTTCTCTGTTCGACCCGATCCGCATCGGCGCCATCGAGGCGAAGAACCGGATCTTCATGGCCCCCCTCACCCGTGGTCGCGCCACCCGCGAGCACGTGCCGACGCCGATCATGGCGCAGTACTACACGCAGCGCGCGGGCGCGGGCCTGATCCTCACGGAGGCCACCGGCATCTCGCAGGAAGGCCTGGGCTGGCCGTTCGCGCCGGGCATCTGGTCCGATGCGCAGGTCGATGCGTGGCGCCCGGTGGTGAAGGCGGTCCACGACCATGGCGGCAAGATCGTCTGCCAGATCTGGCACATGGGCCGGATGGTCCATTCCGACTTCCTCGGCGGCAAGCCGCCGGTCTCCTCCTCCGCGACCACGGCTCCCGATCAGGCCCATACCTACGAGGGCAAGAAGCCTTACAGCCAAGCCCGCGCCCTTGAGGTCGCGGAGATCCCGCGTCTGCTCTCCGATTACGAGACGGCCACCGCCAATGCCCTGGCGGCCGGGTTCGACGGCGTGCAGATCCATGCCGCCAACGGTTACCTGATCGACGAATTCCTGCGCGACGGCACCAACCTGCGCACCGACGAGTATGGCGGCTCCATCGAGAACCGCGTGCGTTTGCTGCGCGAGGTGACACAGGCCGTGGTGAAGGTTGCAGGCGCGGAGCGCACCGGCGTGCGCCTTTCGCCCAACGGCGCGATCCAGGGCACGAACGATTCGAACCCGGAGCCGCTCTTCGTCGCCGCCGCCAAGGCGCTGGATGAACTCGGCATCGCCTTCCTCGAAATGCGCGAGCCGGGCTACGACGGCACCTTCGGCAAGGCGGATCATCCGCCCATCGCTCCGGCGATGCGCAAGGTGTTCCGCGCGCCGCTGATCCTGAACGCGGACTATGACGGCAAGAGCGGTCAGGAAGCCCTGGACCGGAACGAGGCGGATGCCATCGCCTACGGCCGGACCTTCATCGCCAATCCGGATCTGCCGGAGCGATTCGCCAAGGGCGCGTCGCTCACCAAGGACGACGCCCAGACGTGGTACTCGCAGGGTCCGGAAGGCTATGTAGACTACCCGACCCTGGCCGAGCAGAAGGCTGCCTGAGCCTCTTCTCAGCCATCATCGGCATGCCGGCTCCCGAACCGGGCCGGCATGCCCAGGTGTTTGCAGTCTCTCATTGATTCGTAGACCAACCCGACCACTTTTCCGCGACGTGCCCTAGGCATGGCCGTATGCGGTGACTAAGTGACGGGCGGATCATGACCCAGCCGATGCCCGGCGCCTGCGCCCTCCCCGACATCGCCGGAACCCCGCGGGACGCCGCGGACCGGGCTGCGGAACTGAGCGAACTCGGCATCCTCGATACCCCGAGCGAACGCGCCTACGACGACCTCGCCGCCGTGGCCGCCCATGTCTGCGCGGCCCCCGTCGCCCTGGTGAGCCTGCTCGATTCCGACCGGCAATGGTTCAAGGCCGAGATCGGCCTTGGCCTGCGCGAGTTGGGCCTCGATCGGACGATCTGCGTCCACACCCTCGCTTCGGGCGGCGAACTCACCATTCCCGATCTCACCGCCGATCCCCGTACGGCGAACAGCCCCCTCGTCACCGAGGACGGCTACCGGTTCTACGCCGGGGCGGGCATTCCGGGGCGCAACGGCGTGTTCCTCGGCGCGCTCTGCGTGCTCGATCACATGCCACGGCCCGAGGGACTGACGGCCGGACAGAAGGCTACGCTGGCCGCCCTCGCCCGCCAGATCTCCACCCTGTTCGAGAATCGCCGGACCCTGGCCCTCGTCGCCAAGCGCGAAGCCGAACTCGCCGCCAACGAGCGTCGCTTCCGGGTGATGACCTCGGCGATGCCGCAGATGGTCTGGACCACTCTGCCGGACGGGTTTCACGATTACTACAACGACCGCTGGTACGAGTTCACGGGCGTCCCCTACGGCTCGACGGATGGCGAGGGCTGGAACGACATGTTCCATCCCGAGGATCAGGAGCAAGCCTGGACGCGCTGGCGCCGCTCCCTGGAAACGGGCGAGCCCTACGAAATCGAATATCGCCTGCGCCACCATAGCGGCGGCTATCGCTGGACGCTGGGCCGGGCCATGCCGATCCGCGATGCGCACGGCAAGATCGAACGCTGGTTCGGCACCTGCACCGACATCGATGACCTGAAACGGGCCGAGAGCGAGGCGCGCAAGCTCGCGGCCATCGTCTCGGCCTCGAAGGACTTCATCGGCCTCGCCGGCTTGGATGGCCGGGTCGACCACCTCAACGAGGCGGCCCTGGCACTCGTCGGACTCTCCGATCTGAAGGCGGCCCGCGCCCTTTCGATCCCGGATTTCTTCACCCCCGAAAGCCGCCTCGCGCTTCAGGACACGGTGATGCCGGCGGTGCGCCGCGATGGCTGGTGGGAGGGCGAGCTGTCCTTGCGCCATGTCGCGACGGGCGAGAGCATCGCCGTGCGCTCGACCCTGTTCACCGTACGCGACGCCACCGGGGCGGTGGCGGGCTATGCCACCGTCACCCGCGATCTGCGCGAGGCGAAACGGTCGGAAGAGGCCCGCGACCTGCTGATCCGTGAGCTGTCGCACCGGATCAAGAACATCTTCGCCGTGGTGGGTGGGCTTGCGGCCCTGACCGCCCGCAGCGATCCGGCCTCGAAGCCCTTCGCGGCGGCGTTCCGGGAGCGCCTGGGGGCGCTGGCTCGCGCCCACGAATATGTCCGCCCGCACTCGCCCGACAGCGCCCCCGCCGTGGCGGGCCAGACGGTGCTCGGCCTCATGCGGCTGCTGATGGCGGCCTATACCGAGGGTGGCCGCGAGCGGGTGGCGATCACCGGCGACGATGTCGAGATCGGTGAGCGCACCGCCACGGCGCTCGCCCTCATCATGCACGAGCAGGCCACCAACGCCGTGAAGTATGGCGGCCTGTCCCGCGCGGGCGGGCAGGTCGCCCTCACCGGCATCCGGAGCGACGGACGCTACGTGCTGACCTGGGCGGAGAGTGGCGGCCCGGCCGTCGAGGCGAAACCCTCGCGAAAGGGATTCGGCACGGTTCTGGCGGAGCGCAGCGTCGCCGGGCAGCTCGATGGGATGCTGGAACACGAATGGGCGCCGGGCGGCCTCGTGATGCGCCTGGACGTGCCGGTGGCGAACCTGCGCTTCTGATGCACGGCGGCGAAGAGCCGGATCGCCCCTATTCCCTGGTGGTGCTTGACGTGGATGGGACGCTCGTGGACAGCTTCGGCTGGTTCTGCGGAGTCCTGAACGGCGTCGCCGACCGCTACCGCTTCCGCCGGGTGGCATCGGACGAGGTCGACATCCTCCGCCGCCTCGGGGCCCGCGAGATCCTGCGCCGTCTCGGTATCCCGCGCTGGAAGGTGCCCTTCATCGCCCGGCATATGCACGCCCTCGCCGCGCGGGACGCCGAGACGCTGCGACCCTTTCCCGCCATTCCGGCGATGCTCGCCGACCTTGCCGCCATGGGTATGCCGTTGGCGATCCTGACCTCGAACCGCGAGGATGTGGTGCGGCGGGTGCTGGGGCCGGAGGCGGCTTCGCGGATCGGCGCGTGGTCCTGCGGCGCCTCGATCTTCGGCAAGGCCCCCAAGCTGCGCCGCCTCGTGGCGAGGGCACACCTGCCCGCCGCACGGGTGCTCTGCATCGGCGACGAGGTCCGCGATGCCGAGGCGGCCCGCGTGGTGGGCTGCGCCTTCGGGGCGGTGGCCTGGGGCTATACAGACGCGCGGGCCCTGGAAGCCCTGGCGCCCGAGCACCTGTTCGCGCAACCGGAGGACATCACCGCGCTCCTTCGGGAAGGTTAGGCGCCTGCGGCCCTCACCGCCGCGATTGCGCCTTGTGCTCCTTCGCCTGCGCGGCGAAGGCCTCATCGAGCTTGCGGAGGGATTCGAAGCGCGCGACATCGCTCTCGATGTCGCGGATCGTCTCTTCCACGAGATGGCGGCGATAGGCGGCGCGGGGATCGGACGGGTCGAGGCCGTCGCGCTCCTGCAACCGCAGCACGGCCGTCCGCACCATGGCGTAGACGGCCTCGCGCTCCTCCCGCGACATGGAGGGGTTGATCGCCTTCGCGACGAGGACGGAAAAGTCCGACATCGGCGGGGGCGAAGGCGTGGGCTGTGACGAAGCGGCCATGGCTGCGTCCTCTAAATCAGCCCGCGCAAAAACGGTATCCGCCTCGTGCGGGCGCCCCCCGCTCAGCTACGCTGGTCCTTGATGCCCGCCTTGACCAGGGTGAAGGAACTCCACAGCACGGTGAAGCAGAACAGCATCACGAACACGGTGCGTGCCCGCTCGGGATAGAGCGATTCGGTCGGCAGGACCGGACGCTCGAAGGTCGCCAGGAAGATCTGCTGCTTGGCGGCCGAGATCCGTGCCCGGTCGTAGAGCACATGCGCGGATTCCTCGAGCTTCTCGGCGATGGTGCGCTCCACCGTCAGCCCCTCGTAGGCGAGCAGCGCCTCGGTGAGGTTCTGCTGGCCGTCCGCCGGGCCGCTGCTCGTCAGCTCGTCCTGCAGGCTCTTCATCTGCTGGTCGAGGGCGGCGACCTGCGCCGCCAGGGTCTGGATCGAGCGTGACCGCTCGTCGAGGTTCGAGCTGCGCAGGACCTGAAGGTCGCCCTCGAGCTTGATCTTCTCCTTGCGCAGCAGGGTCAGCGTGGTCAGCATGCCCTCGGCGGACTTGACCGGGTCGATCAGGCCCCATTTGTTGCGGAAGGTCTGGACGGCGAGATGCGCCTTGCGCAGGCGCTCCTCGGCGGCGGTGGCATCGGATTTGGCCTGGGAGACCATGTCCGTCTGGGCTCGCTTCGAGATCTCGTTGATCAGCACCTCGGCGCGGGCCACCACCTCGCGGGAGATGGTCAGGGCGTCCTCCGGCGTGAACGCGCGCACGTTGAGGCGGATCACGCCCGAGATGGCATCGATCTCGGCGCTGGTCTGCTTGCGCCAATACTTGGTCAGACGCTCGATCGGATCGGACGGATCGAACCGCGCCCAGAAATCCGCCTCAGGCCGGGAATACATCCGCGAGATATGGATGCTCTTCTCCAGCTCCTCGACCATGGCCTGGCTCTGGATATAGTCGCGGACGATGTAGCCGTCCTGGCTGTTGTGCTTCTGGATGAGCGACGTGAACTGCCCGAGGCTCGCATGCTCCATCGGCTCGACATTGCCGCGGACGGCGAACTGGGCCTGAGCGGTGTATTGGTCGGAGGCGAAGACATACATGTAGATCGCCACCACCGCCGTCGGCAGCAGGACGAACAGCCCGACATTCCGCATCAGCAGGCCGCCGTAGCTGAGCTGCTTCTCCTCCCGCTGGGACGGGCGCAAGCCGGGCAGACGTCGCCAATCGACCTGCGTGGCCGAGCGCAGGAGCGCCAGCGCCCCGCGCTTCGGGGGGACGGGACGGATCGTCTCCGCCTCACGGCGAAGGTCGGTCATCGTCGGCGGGACGAACGCGACGAGCTCGCCCTCGCGCCGGTCCTCCTTGACGTCGTCCAAGCTCATCCGCTCGCTGTTCCCGCTCTGCGCCGGTCCCTCACGGGGGAGCCGGCCACCGACGGCCGTGCGCCCTGTCGGGATCCGGTTCTTTTCGGCCGATTTTAAGGCATCGCCTCCGCGCGTCGCAGCACCACATGGAGGCTCCGGCCCTTCGACCTTAGACCGGCCGGGCCAAAGGTATCATGACGACAGCCTCACCGAAGTCAGCCAGGACCCGGACCGCCAAATCGAAGTTCGGCGGCGTCGCGGTGGTCTGCACCAAATGCGCCAAGCGCCAGGGCCTGCCCGCCAAGGCGATCCGCAAGCTCCTGAAGGACGCGCACGCGACGCTTCGGCCGGAGGGAGACGGCGCGAAGGGCAAGCGGCGCAAGCTCTTCATCGTGGAGAGCGGCTGCCTGGGCCCCTGTCCCAAGCGGGCCGTGGCGATCGGGACGGCAGCGAGCCTCGCCTCCGGCCGGGTGCTGCTCCTCGATCCCGACGGCGGCGCGGAGGCCGCCCGCGCGGCCCTGCTCCCCGAATTCGGCCCCATTGCCGGTCTAGCGGCGGAACGCGATACTCCCGGAGCCGTGGACGAGACGGCCCCGCCCCGCTGACGTCAGACCCGAGGACGCCCCGCCCTTGGATGTTGCTTCGAACCGGTCCTTCCGGGCGCGCATCGGTCGTGCGGTGCTGCGGCGGTTGCCGCTCGCCGGGACGCTGGTGGGGCTCGGCCTCGCCGCGTGGCTCGTGGCGACGAACGACCTCGCCGCCGTCGCCTCCGCCTTCGGCAAGATCGGGTTCCTCGGGCTCGCCGGAGTCGTCCTGATGCGGGTGGCGGCGATCATCGTCTGCGGCCTCGCCTGGGCGCGGCTGCTCGACGGACTGGTTCCCTCCCCGGCCGGAGCCTGCCTCGTCCTCCGTTTCGTGCGCGAGGGCATCAACGTGCTGTTGCCGGTGGCCTCGGTGGGGGGCGACGTGCTCGGCGCGCGCCTCCTCACCTTCTGGGCCGTGCCGGGCGCGCTGGCGGCGGCCTCCGTCCTTGCGGACATGCTGTTCCAGGTCGGCACCCTCGCCCTGTTCGCAGGTGTCGGCGCGGCCCTTCTCGGCCAGATCGAGGGCGCGGCGGCGGCCGAACTCGCGCAATGGACCGCGCGGACGCTCGGCGTCGCGGGTCTGCTCCTCGTCGGGTTCTTCGCCCTCCAGCGCACGGGGCTGGTGCGGGTGCTGGAGGAGAAGATCGCGGCGCTCGGCCGCCGCTTCGTGCGCGAGGCCGAGGCCCAGCCCGAGCCCCGTCCGCAGGTCCAGGGCGCCCTCGACGCGATCTGGGGGCGGGGGCGGCGCGGGCATCTCGCCCAATCCTTCGGCCTGCACGCCCTGGCGTGGATGTTCGGCGTGGCCGAGGTGGCAATCGTGCTGGCCTGTATCGGCGACCATCCGGTCGTGCTGACGGAAGTGGTGGTGATCGAGGCCCTCGGGCAAGCGATCAAGGCGGTCGCCTTCCTCGTGCCGAGCGGGCTCGGCGTGCAGGAGGGAGGGTTCGTCCTGGTCTGCGGATTGTTCGGCATCGATGGCGGGACGGCGCTTGCCCTCTCGCTCGCCAAGCGCGTACCGGACGTGGTGCTGGGCCTCCCCGCCCTGCTGATCTGGCAGAACCTTGAGGCGCGGCGGTCCGGCATCGGCCCGGCCGCGGGCCCGCGATGATCCGCTTCCTGTTCCTGCTCACGGGCCTGCTCCTGGCTTCGCCCGCGCTCGCCCAGAGCGTCACCGTCGATCTCGGCGCGGGCGGCACGACCGAGCGCGCCCTGCAACTCGTCGCGCTCATCACCGTCCTGGCGGTGGCGCCCTCGGTGCTGGTGATGGCCACGGCCTTCACGCGCATCGTGGTGGTGCTGTCCATCCTGCGCTCGGCGCTCGGCACCCAGACCGCCCCGCCCACGGCGGTGATCATCAGCCTCGCCCTGTTCCTCACCGCCTTCGTGATGGCCCCCACGGGCCGCGAGGCCTACACGGTCGGCATCGAGCCTCTGATCGCCGGGCGGATCACACAGGCGCAGGCCTTCGAGCGCGCCTCGGCCCCCTTCAAGGCGTTCATGCTCAAGAATGTCCGCGAGAAGGATCTGAAGCTGTTCCTCGACCTCGCCAAGGCGCCTGTGCCCAAAGGGCCGGAGGATGTCGGGCTAGAGGTGGTGACCCCCGCCTTCATGATCTCCGAACTGAGGCGGGCCTTCGAGATCGGCTTCCTCCTGTTCATCCCCTTCCTGATCATCGACCTCGTGGTCGCCTCGGTGCTCATGGCGGTCGGCATGATGATGGTGCCGCCCGCCACCGTGGCCCTGCCGTTCAAGCTGATCTTCTTCGTCCTCGTGGACGGTTGGGGTCTGGTCGCTGGATCTCTGGTGCAGAGTTACGGAAGCTAAAGGTTACCGCCGTCTTCAGCGGCAGTTTGCAACTATCCCGAGAATGTGTTCGGGAGCCTGCAATCGAATTATCCAGGATTTAAGCTCTCTCAGCCTAGAAAATGCCTATGACGAGAGTCCGGAGATTCCTGGGCGACCGGCGAGGCGCTGCGGCTGTTGAATTCGCGCTCGTTGGTACGCTCTTCATCATGACGACGCTGTTCGTCATGGTCGTCGGCGCGATCGTGTATATCACGCAGGCGGTGGAATACGCGACGAACGCGGCCGCGCGCGACATCCTGATCGGCGCGGCCCAGGCGAACTCCGCCAATCTCGGCACCTTCCAGCAGAGCCTGTGCAGCCGCCTGCCGGCCGGCATCCAGTGCAACAACCTCGTCATCAACCTGTACAAGGTGACCAAGGCCTCCGGACCGGGGGGCTACTACGCTTACGTGAAGCCCGACGCGAGCGGGCTGACCGTGCCGAACCTGACGCCGGGATCCGGCCAGTTTGACCTCGGGATGCAGGGCGATTTCCAATATCTGCAGGTGATCTACCCGGTCACCTTCCTGCCCTCGGGCTTCGCCGCGATGCTGAGCGGGGGCGCCACCTTCAACGGTCAGGCCGCCTATCTCGCCACCGCGACGGCGGCCTTCCGGAACGAACAATACTGATGGGACCGGTGCGCGCCCTTCCGGCCGCCCAGAGCGGGCCGCTGCGTCGCTTCCTGCGAGCCGAGCGCGGGGTCGCGGCGATCGAATTCGCCGTCATCCTGCCGATCCTGCTGGTCCTGCTGCTCACGGGCATCCAGCTCGTTTTGTACATCAATGCCAGCCGCAAGGTCGGGCAGGTGGCGCGCTCGATCAGCCAGATGATCTCGCAGGTCAAACCGCCGGACAATTCCAGCACGGCCACCGTCAACGCGGCCGATCTCCATTTCGGCTACGACGCCACGATGGTGATCTTCCCCTACCTGCTGAACGACGCCAAGCGTCAGAACGTGGCGTGGTGGCGCAACATCGCCATCAACTTCGCGAGCATCGCCTTCACGAAGACCACCGGCACCTGCAGCGATCCCGCCGACCAGAGCAATTGCTACGTCGCCAACGTGGTCTGGACGAGCACCGGCACGTCGCAGCCCTACGGCCAGATGTACAGGCCGTGCGTCGTGCCCCAATTGCCCACCGACAACACGGCGACGCCGAACCCGACGCTGCTGCCTCGCTCGGTCTACGGCCCCGCCTCGCTGATCGTGATCGATGTCGTGTTCAAGTTCACCCCGACCTTCGGGGTGGGCTTTCTCCCGACCCTGACGATCTCGCGGAGCGCCTACGTCCAGCCCCGCTACGCGACGCTGATCAACTACGACACCACCAGCAACGACGGGATCGCCACCAAATGTCCCGGATATTGACCGGCCTGAACCGGCTCGCCGCGCAGGCCGCCGCACTGCCACGCGCCACCGGCGGCAACCTCAGCATCCTCTTCGGCTTCAGCCTGATCCCCATCGTCGGCCTCGTCGGGCTCGGCGTGGATTACGGCACGGCCATGTCCACGAAGACGAAGCTCAACGCCGCCGCCGACGCGGCCGCCCTCGCCGCCGTGGTGACGACCAAGGCTTACATCGCGGCCAACCCAACCGATCCGAACCTCAACGCCAATGCTATCGCCGCCGGGCAGCGGCAGGCGATCAATTCGTTCAATGTGAATGCGGGCAAGGTGCCCTACACCACGGTGAACCTGTCTCCGGCGCCGGTCGTGACGCGCAATGGACAACGGCTCGATTCGAAGGTCGTCTATTCGGCGGTCGTGCAGAACAACTTCGGCAAGCTGTTCCGGTCGCCCTCGACGACCGTCGGCAGCACCGTCACCGCCTCCGTGGACCTGCCGAGCTATCTCGATTTCTACCTGATGGTCGATGTCTCGGGCTCGATGGGCTTGCCCGCGACGCAGACGGACATGAACAAGCTCGGCAGCCTGAGCAACGACATGTGGTCGGACTATCAGCAGGGGTGCCAGTTCGCCTGCCACTTTCCCGGCTACAACGGCTGGAATCTGGCCGTGCAGAACAATGTTCAACTGCGCACGGATGCGGTGAACACCGCCGTGTGTAACCTGCTCAAGCGGGCTGCGGCTCCCGTCGTACCGAACCAGTACAGAGTCGGCATCTACCCGTTCATCAATCAACTCGGAACGCTGGCGGGGCTCACCAGCACCATCGCGAATTTGAACACCATGGCGCAGTGCGGCCAGACCAGGCCGCTCGCCTTCACGAACCTGCTCGATACCGGCACGACGCAGCTCTACACCAATAACGACCCGACCACGGGGACGGGTGCGGGCGGCACGCATTTCGAGGTGGCGATGCCGCAGATGCAATCGACCGTCGCCTCCTATGGCGATGGATCGACCGCGGCCAAGCCGAAGCCGTTCGTGTTCCTCATCACCGACGGGATGCAGAACGGACAGCACTACTCGACCACCGTGAACGGCAAATACGCCTATCCTGGCAACCCGTCTAAATTCACCGGTTACAATGCGGCCTGGTGGGACGGCTCTCAACCGTCGCAGATCGACCCGAACAACTGCGCCGCGCTGAAGAACGCAGGCGCGACGATCTCGGTCCTGTACATTCCGTACAACCAGATCAACTTCGTGAACAACAGCGGGGGCATCGCCTGGGAGAACAACCGGGTGAACAGCTTCAGCCCCACCCTGGCGACGCCGCTGAAATCCTGTGCCTCGCCCGGCTATTTCTACACCGCCAACAGCCCCGCCGACATCGACAGCGCCCTGAGCGCGATGTTCGACCAAGCACTGAAGGTCGCCCGCATCACGCACTGAGGCGACAGCCTCAGCCCGGCGGCGGGGTGGCGGGGGTGTCGGCGCGGCTCTGGCTGTTGCCCGCCTTCGTTTCCGTGCCGCGATCCGGCACGGCGGCCTCGGGATAGCGCTTCCGGTATTCCGCCAGGAAGGCCGACAGGGTCTCCGCTTTGGTCGCCCGTGCCGCGATGGCGCGGAAGCCCTGGCTGCGGGTGGCCCCGTCGCTCGTGAGCAGCGCGAAGGTGCGCGCATCGGGCCCCAGGGCCATCGGACCGGAGAACTTGGCCTTCAACCGCTCCAGACCGAGCCGTTCGCCCGCGAGATCGTAGGCGATGGCGGCGCGGATCGCGTCGGCGCGGGCGGTCTCATCGAGAGCCGCGCCGGAGCGCCAGATCTCGCCGAGCAGGGCTTCGTGTGCCTCGCCCGCCTCGCGCCAGCGCCGCGCACTCCACAGGATGTCGGCGCGCAGCCGCGCCACGTCGGGGCCGGCCTCGTCCTCGATCGCTTCGAGGGCGAGATCCGTGCGGGTCAGATCCGAAAGCGCCCGCGCCCGGACCAGCGAGCGCGCCCGCCGCAATTCGGCGGTCAGCTCGGGCATGTCGGTGGATTCGAGGGCCGACAACGCCCGGAGGGGCTTGCCGTCCATGAGCAGGACGGTGGCGAGCCGCGCCGCCACGGCCGATCGCGCCGCGCCGGTGAGGCGGTTATCGACCTGATATTGCAGCAGGTCGGCCGCCGAATCGAGGAGATCGAGGCCGACCAGCCGGTCCGCGAGGCGGCGCACCACGGCATCGCCCCGCCGACCGATGGGGGCGAGTTCCTTGAAGTCGAAATACAGGGCGACCGCCGAGACGCCGGACAGGCTGTCGCCCTTGCCCGCGAGGTAGAGATCCTCGAACGCGCCCTGCGCCTCGGAGGTCAGGGCGCGGGAGAGTGGCGAGTTCGGTGCCAAAGTGTTGGCCCGGCGCACCGCCGTGAAAGCCGCGCGCCAGCGCCCGTCCGAGAGGTAGAGCCGCGCGAGGCCGGCATTGATCGCCTCTTCCTGGCGCCCGCCGTGCCACATCATGGCGAGGCGTTCCAACCGCTCGATGGCGGTGGGCACGTCGATCTTGCCCGCGGCTCTGGAGAGCAGCGTCCCGCGCATCGTCGCGGCGGCGGCGACGGGCCACTGGGCCTTGTCCGCGAGCTTCGTATAGGCCTCGATGGCGGCGGCGTCCTGGCCGGTTGCCTCGGCCACCCGCGCCCGGACCAGGGCGAGGCGGTCGCGGGTCAGCGGTTGCAGGTCGCGTGCATCGCCCGCACGAGCGGCGGCGGATTCGGTATCCCCCGTCTCGATCGCCGCCTCGGCGGCGGTGGCGCGCATCTCGTCGGCGATTTCGGGCGGGTATCGCTCGGCGACCGGGAGAACCTTCTGGAAGCCGGTCTCGGCGGCCGTCCAGTCGTTGAGACCGGCCGAGGCATGGGCGCGCCACAGGGCGGCCTCGGGATCGGCGGCGAGAACCGGGACGGAAAGCGCCTTCAGTGCATCCGCGTGACGGCCGACATGCTCCAGCATGACGCCGCGGAGGATCGCCGTCTCGCGGGTCTCGGCCACCAGCGGATCGTCGGCGGCGGCGGCCTCGAGAGCGCTCAGGGCCTCGACGTCGAAGCCATTGGCGAAGGCGGCGCGGGCGAACGCGATACGCGCCGGCCCCCGCTCGATGGCGGGCCCCATCGCGGCGGCGGTGAAGAGGTCGCGCAGCGTCTGCCGCACGTTGCCGAGGCGGACCTTGTCCCAGGCCGTCCGGTCGAAGATCAGGGTGCCGGGCGCGTCCAGGGCGGCTTCCGGCTTCTTCGGGGTGCCGGAGGCCGCAAGCCCGCCCTCGCGGGCGATGAGCACCCCGTCGAGGTCGGACCGCACCGCGAGGTCGTCCGCCGTTGCCAGCACCGCCAGACCATGACGGCTCGGCAGGATTTCGAAGTCGACGAAGCGTCGGCTCTTGGGATTGCCTGCCGCCTCCAGCGCGGAGGACGCCACCACCGCGATGCGCTCGCCGTCGAGGTCGAGCCAGCCGGTCGCGCCCGGTCGCGGCATGGGTACGGACACCGAGACCTGCCCGGCCGGGCTCGGTTGGCGCACGGGTTCCAGGGTGGCGCTCGGGCTCAGGCTGTTGCCCGCCGAGAGTTCCCAGGCCGGGCCGTTCGGCGTCGCCACGGCGGCAAGGTCGAGGAGCTTGCCCGTCGGCAGCGCGAAGCGCAGCAGCGTAAGGGCCCCGAACCGCTTCGGCTCGCCGAGCGACCGCAGGCCCGTGGCGCCCGGCGGCGGCACCGCGACCGGGTCGGCCGTCTCGAAGGCCAGGAAGGCGATGCCGCCCCGCTCGAACAGGGCCGCCGGAGGCAGGTGCGCGAAGGGGAAGACGAGGCCGGACCCGGCCAGGCGCGTCGGAACCGTCTCGGATTTCGGCGCGGTTTCCTTCGCCGCCGGGACGACCTTCACCGCCGCCGCCGCTGCCTCCTTGGGCGACACTTCCTTGAGAGGCGTATCCTGGGGCGGAGGCGCATCGGGCACCGCAACCTCGGTGGATTTCGGCGGCGCGGGCGGGGCCTTGCGGATGACGTCGAGGGTGTAGATCCCGTCCTCGCGCTCGCCGGTCACGACGAAACCCTCGGCGGGGGTGAGGATCAGGCTCGCAGAGTTCTCGTCGGCATCGGTCGCCAGGGCGGACACGCCGGGCCGCGGCCGTCCGCGCACGTTACCGGCGTCGATCGCGTAGCGGCCCGTGACGCGCAGGCGCGTGGCCGCCCCCTCGTTCGTCAGCGTGATGGGCACGCCCTCCGGCACCCGCATGGAGAACCGCGTGAGCGTCGGCAAATGGGCGAGTTCGAGGGCGAGCGGCTTGGGGGGCGGCGTGGGGATGCGGGCCTGAAGCGCCTCCTCCGCGAGACGCGCCCGGCGGGCGAGATCGGCCACGACATCCTGCGGCAGGGGCGGCGGCAGGCCCCGCCAGCTCTCGGGCAGGAGATCGACGAAGACGCGCTCACCCGCGAGCTGCACATTGGCCCGCACGGGCCGCTGAAGGGCGAGGCGCAAGCCGGTGCCATCGGGATCGCGGCGCACGGCGGTGACGTAGGTCGCCATCTCCTCGGAGAGGCGCTCCGGCCCCGCCGTGGCCTTCTCGCCGTAGCCGAGGATCAGGACGCCGCCCGAGACCGATGCCTTGACGGTGATGGGCTTGTCGAAGGTGAGGACGAGGCGGCCGTAGCCGTCGGTCTCGGACCCCTTGGCCGAGACGAGGCGCGCGGCGAGCGCCGGATCGAACCCCGCTGCGACGAGCAGGGCGGCCACGAACGGAACCGAGCGGGCGCGCAGGCCGCGGCCTTTCCGGTTTCGCCCGCGCAAAGCTCCCATCGCCTGCTGAGACCCGCTCCCGGCGCGCGGGCGACACCCGCCACGCCTTTACGCCACATGGGGGAACCCTGCACCAGCACGGCTAATAGCGGCTTAACCGCTGAGCGCGACCGCGCGATCGAACGCCTGAGGGAAGCCGACGAGCGGCACGACGACGGACGCGGCCTCGTTGTTGCCGCTCTTCTGACCGGTGACGGTGAGGGCCTTGGCGTTGCGCATCCCATCCGTCGCCAGGGTCGGGAAGCTGATCGGCACGAGGCAGCCCTCGCTGGTGCAGGTGGAATAGGGCGCGCCCTTGCCGAGCGCCTGCTCGTCCAGCTTGAAGGTCACGCCGGGTTCGATCGCCATGCCGAAGGGCATCAGGATCACACCCTCGGACCGCCCGTCCTTCGGCGTGCTCAGCTCGAAGCCGAACTTGCGGCGGCCGGTCTTCGAATCACCCTGGGACTGGACGACGATGCAGCTGACCTTCTCCTCCGGGCGGACGCAGGAGACGGTCCAGTCGCCGTAGCTCTCGCTGACGGTCGATGCGCCCGTCGGCCAAGCCGCGACCGGCGCAGTGGCCGCTGCCGGCGTCGCCGTCGGCGCAGGCTTGGCGACGGCCTTCGGGGTCGGCTTCGGCTTGGGTTTCGCCTTGTGCGGCGCAGCCGGTTCCGCCGCCGCCGGTGCCTCGCCGCCCTGGTCGGACTCCTGCGCCGTGGCGCCCGTGGCGGTGAGCAGCGCCACGAGGAGCAGTGCCGCGCGACGGGCGGGCAAACGGATCGGCGGCATGACTTCGGTTCCCCGGTACGCGGATCGGACGCGAAGCCGCCTAGCCTCTGAGGCGGGGCGACGCAATCGGCTCCGGCTCAGGAAAGCGATGGTCTCAGAGGGGGATCGGGCCGCCCGCGCGGGAGAGGAGTTCACAGTGCCGTGCGACCGCGCCGGCGGATTCGCGGCGGACGGCGCGCACCAGCGCGAAGACCAGGGTGAGGAGGCCAGGATCGCGATCGGCGGCTTCCTGGGCGGGATTGGGAACGCGGGAGGCGATGAGAGCGAGCATGTCGATTCCAGTCTCGAAAGGCTCGGACGTTTCCGTGACGGCTTGCGCGTCTGCTGCAACGCAATATGAGCCATTCGATTTTGGCTGCGTACCGACATGAATGCCGCCGCCGCATGCATTTGATGCATGCCTGTCTGCGAGGAGCGTTTACCGTTTCGCAATACCCCCGCGCAGCCGCCCCCTGTTGACCCTGCCGGGGCGAGACGCCATGGAGCGGTCCATTGCGATATGGGCCTTAAGGTCCGATCGTCGCTGAACTGTCACCTGCGCGGCCTACCGCCGCCTGTGCGAAGTCGCGGCCCAGGTGCCGCCCACCAGACGAGGATTGCAGTATGACCGACGCGCCCACGCGCTGGCCGATCCACGGCCGCATCAGCGGCCCCATCGTGATGATCGGCTTCGGGTCGATCGGGCGCGGGACGCTCCCGCTGATCGAGCGCCATTTCGAGTACGACGAGGCCCGCTTCACGGTGATCGACCCGGTCGACACCCACAAGGCGCTGGCCGAGAAGCACGGGCTGCGCTTCGAGACCGTCGCGCTCACCCCTGAGAACTACCGCGATGTCCTCACCCCCCTGCTCACCGAGGGCGGCGGCCAGGGCTTCTGCGTGAACCTGTCGGTCGACACCTCCTCGCGCGCGATCATGGAACTGTGCCGGGAACTCGGCGCCCTCTATGTCGACACCGTCGCGGAGCCGTGGCCGGGCTTCTACTTCGACAAGAACCGCAGCCAGGGCGACCGCACCAACTACGCCCTGCGCCAGGACATCCTCGACGCCCGCGCACAGAAGCCGGGCGGCCCGACCGCCGTGTCCTGCTGCGGCGCCAACCCGGGCATGGTCTCGTGGTTCGTGAAGCAGGCCCTGCTCAACATCGCCAAGGATACGGGTGTCACCGATCCCGAGCCCAAGAGCCGTGAGGAATGGGCCGGGCTGATGCATAAGCTCGGCGTGAAGGGCGTGCACATCGCCGAACGCGATACGCAGCGGGCCAAGAACCCGAAGCCGCGCGGCGTCTTCGTCAACACGTGGTCGGTCGAGGGCTTCGTCTCCGAGGGCAACCAGCCCGCCGAGCTCGGCTGGGGCACCAACGAGACTTGGAAGCCGGAGAATGCCCGCGAGCAGGAGAAGGGTTCGCGCTGTGCGATCTACCTGCTCCAGCCGGGCGCCGACACCCGCGTGCGCACCTGGGTGCCGACGGCGGGCGCGCAGTTCGGCTTCCTCGTGACCCACAACGAGGCGATCTCCATCGCCGACTACTACACCGTGCGCGAGGGCGATCAGGCGGTGTTCCGCCCGACCTGCCACTATGCCTACCACCCGGCCGACGACGCCGTGCTCTCGCTCCACGAGATGTGGGGCAACGCGGGCAAGGTGCAGGAGAAGCACCACATCCTCGACGAGAACGAGATCGTCGATGGCATCGATGAGCTCGGCGTGCTGGTCTACGGCCACGCCAAGAACGCCTATTGGTATGGCTCGCAGCTCTCCATCGAGGAGACCCGCCGCATCGCCCCCTACCAGAACGCCACCGGCCTTCAGGTGACCTCGGCCGTGCTCGCGGGCATGGTCTGGGCGATCGAGAACCCGGAAGCGGGCATCGTGGAGGCCGACGAGATCGACTTCCGCCGCTGCCTCGAGGTGCAGACGCCGTATCTCGGCCCGGTCGTCGGCGTGTACACCGACTGGACCCCGCTCACCGACCGTCCGGGCCTGTTCCCGGAGGACATCGACACCAGCGATCCGTGGCAGTTCCGGAACGTGCTGGTGCATCGCTGAGCGAAGCATCGTCCGCCGTCGCGCCACCCGGGACGGCGGCGTCTTGTCATCGGCGGCGACGCGTTCCACGCTGAGCCGTTCCTGCGGGGAAGCGGCGATGGGTGCCACGGTCGAACAGCAGATCCTGATCGAACAACGGGTCACGAACGAGGGGCCGAGCGTCGTCGCGGCCTATCTACTGTGGTTCTTCCTCGGTTTCGTCTCCGCCCATCGGTTCTATCTGGGGCGAATCGGCAGCGCGATCTGTCAGCTCGTGCTGAACCTGCTGCTCATCGGCCTCGTCTGGCTGGTCATCGACCTGTTCCTGATCCCCCGCATGGTCCGGGCGAAGCAGGCGGAGCTGCGCCGGACGTTCGGCCGACTGATCGCGCCCACCACCTCCGCGGTCCTGACGGGCACGCCCCCCGCGATCCGGTTCTGAAAGCATTACCGCCCTTGCGAGTGGAAGGCGGAGGGGCCGGTGACCTTGCCGGCGTGACCGGGAGCGGCGAAACCCTTCACACCGTGACGATGGCATCCGCCCGGTAGGTTGAACCCTCGACCGGGTTGGCAACCCAGCGGCAGCGGCCGATCCTCATGTCGTGGCCGGCGTGGAAATGGCCCGAAATCCACAGATCCGGCCGTGTTTCGTCGGCTAAATCATCCAGAACGGTCGTCGCGTAGAAGGCCGGCACCCACCAGGGTACGCTGGGGGCGTCGCGGAACCGGTCTGCAGCCAACGGGCTCGCCGGATGGTGGGTGACGACCACCGTTCTGCCCTCGTGCGGCCTGGCCAGGGCGGCGAGCAGCGCCTCGCGCTCGGCGAGATGCGCCGCCATCGCGTCGGCGGGCTGCCAGGGGGTGCCGTCCGCCTTGCGGATCGAGCCGCGATATTCCCGCGAGCCGGTGACCGGATCGGTCATCCGCGCGGCGGCGAAGGCGATCGGGTCGGCCGGGCGGTTCGGCGTGTCCTGCGTGAGCCAGAGCCCGGCGAGGCACCAGTCGCTCCACAGGGTCGTGCCAACGAACCGCACGCCATCGATCACAACCGCTTGACCGCCCCGGAGCAGATGGATCTGCGCGCCGAGGTCGTTCAGGCGCTCCACCTCGGTGACGAGGGCGGCGAGCAGTTCCGGCGCGGTGCGCGGATCGCCGGTCGGGGCGTAATGCTCGTGGTTGCCCGGCACCAGCACCACCGGCCGCCCCTGCGCGAGATGCAGCAGCGCCGCGAGCCCCCGCTCGGGATGGCCCTCGTAGAGATCGCCCGCACAGGCGAGCACGTCGAACGCATCCACCGGCAGCTCGATCAGGTCGAGGCGGCGGCGTTCGAGGTGCAGATCGGAGAGGGGAAAGATGCGCATGCGTCTCCTCACCCGGCGGCGCGCCGCTCGGCGGCGGCGGCGCGGAGGATGTCGATGGCCGAATCGGCGTTGATGACGGCGATCAGCCCGGCCGCGACGAGATCCGGCCAGGGCGAGGGTACGACAATCGTCGTCAGCCCCGCCGCGACGACGGCGAGGTTGGCCACCGTGTCGTTGCGGGCCGAAAGGTAGGCGGCGCGGGTCAGGCTGCCCGAACCCGTCCGATGCTTGGCCAGCATCGTGGCGCAGGCGAGGTTGACCGCGAAGGCCCCGAGCCCGGTGAGTGTCAGCGGGAGGGGCGCGGGCGGCGTGAACTCCGCGAATTTGTCCCAGGCGGCATAGGCCCCGGCGAGGGCGGGCAGGACGAGCAGGACGGCGAGCCCCGTGCCGAGCCGTGCCCGGTTGCGCGCGCTCCAGCCGAGCCCGGCGAGGATCAGCAGGTTGATCGCCGCGTCTTCCAGGAAGTCGAGGCTATCCATCACCAGCGAGACGGAGGCGATGGCGAGCGCCACGGCGATCTCGATGAAGAAGCAGGCGCCGTTCAGCGCCGCCACGCGCGCCACGACCGGGCGCAGGGCGGCGGGCGGGGTGGTGAGGGGGGCGGCGCTCATCCGGGATCCGGTGGAGGGGGCGAGAGCCCGCCTCTTGTCCCGGCGCGGCGGCGCTGTCGAGGCGCTTTCCGTCAGAAAAGTCTGCGGCCGCCTCAAGAAAGTTGCGCCTTCGTACAGGTGGATTCGGCGCCGCGCCTGTGCGACCCCCTTCCGACCGGGCCGACACGAACGAGCGGCCGCAACCGGAGGTCCTGTCGAGCCATGCTGCCGGAACTGCGCGTCCTGTATTTCGAGGATCTGGAAGTCGGTCTGTCCGAGACCCTCACCAAGACCATCGCCTCCTCCGACGTGGTCGGCTTCGCCGAAATCACCGGCGACCGGAACCCGATCCACCTGTCCGAACACTTCGCCGCGCGCACGCCCTTCGGCACGCGCATCGCCCACGGCCTCTATACGGCCGGGTTGATCTCGGCGGTGCTCGGCACCCGCCTGCCGGGACCGGGCGCGGTCTACATCTCGCAGACCCTCAACTTCCGTGCGCCCGTGCGCATCGGCGACACGGTGGATGTGACCGTGACGGTGGCCGAGTTGATTCCCGAGCGTCGCCGCGCGCGGCTCGCCTGCAATTGCACCGTCAGCGGTGAATCGGTGCTCGACGGCGAGGCCTGGGTGAAGGTGCCGACCAAGGCTGAGGCCGACCCGCTGGCCGTGCGCATGGAGAAGAGCCGCATCGCCCCCAGTGACATCTGAGACGATCGACGACCCCGCCGATCCCCGCCTCGACCCCTACACCCAGATGCGCGAGCGCGACCTCGTCGGTCGCGCCGGGCGGTTCGTGGTCGAAGGTGAGGTGACGCTGCGGCTGTTGCTCGGCCCGCGCTCGCGCTTCCGGGCCGAATCGCTGCTCCTCGCCCCCGAGCGGCTGCCCGGCCTCGCGGGGGCGCTGCGGGATTGTCAGGCCCCGATCTTCGTGGCCGAGAAGCCGGTGATGAGCGCGGTGACGGGTTTCCCGATCCACCGCGGGGTTCTGGCGATCGGCCTGCGCGGGGAAGAGCCCTCCCCCGCCGCGATCGTCCCCGCCGCCCCGGCTCCGGCCCTGGTCCTGGCGCTGGCGGGTCTCACGAACCACGACAATGTCGGCGCCTGTTTCCGCAACGCGGCCGCCTTCGGGGCGGACGCGGTGCTGCTCGACGCCACGACCTGCGATCCGCTCTACCGCAAGGCGATCCGCGTCTCGGCGGGGGCGGCCCTCGTCACGCCCTTCGCGCGGCTGGAACCGGAGACCGACTGGCTGGCGCTGGCGGAGTCCCTGTCCCTCGAAGCCGTGGCGCTCAGCCCCGGAGCCGGCGAGGAACTGGGCGCGCGGCCACTGCCCTCGCGGGCGCTGCTCATCATGGGGACCGAGGGTCCCGGCCTGGAGGCGGAACTGCTGGCGCGGGCGCGCTCCCTGCGGATCCCCATGGCGGGCGATTTCGATTCGCTGAACGTCGCCACGGCGGCGGGTATCGTTCTCCACGCGCTGGCACGGGCCCAGGGACGGCTTTCTCCGAGCGTAAACTCGGCGCCTTGATCCAAAACTGTGCGAAAACGCACATTGTTTCGATGAACCAAGTGAAGTGATCGAGACCGCGGGGTCTTCCGCAGAAATCGCGGATCGCCGCTTGTCTTCACGCGGCTCGCGATAGCGGTGAGGAAAAAGACCTACGCGTTCAGGGCTCACTGATAAAGAACGGGATGCAGTCGCCGGATCTGGTGGCCTTTCCCGTAAGACCAAGCGGCGCCTCTCTATCCCCAGAAAAATCATCCTTCCGTTGCGCGCGACAATGGGCTGCAATTGCCGGGGAGCGCTCTACGTCTAGCTTGGCCCTACGAACCGGGGTCGTATGGGAGAACGTGGCGTTGCTTCAGGCGCGTGAAGGGTTGAGGGCGCTGTCCGGGCGTCGGGTCGCCGTCGTCGGCGCCGGTCCCGGAGGCTTGGCGACGGCCCTGCTCCTGGCGCGCGCGGGCATCCACGTCACCCTGTTCGAGAAGGACGGGCAGGTCGGCGGACGGACCAAGACCGTCGAGGCGCCGGGTGGCTACAAGTTCGATATCGGCCCGACCTTCTTCCTCTATCCGCAGATCCTGGCGGACATCTTCAACAGCTGCGGTGAGCGGCTGGAAGACCATGTGAAGCTCGAACGGCTCGATCCGCAATATCACCTCGTCTTCGAGGGGGAGAACGGCATTTCGGGCGAGATCCGCGCCACCGGCGACCTCGACCGGCTGGAAGCCGAGATCGCCCGCATCGCCCCGGACGACGCCAAGAACGTGAAGAAATTCTTCACGGAGAACCGCAAGAAGCTCGAATACTTCAAGCCGGTGCTGGAGCAGCCGTTCCACCGGTTCCTCAGCATGGCGAGCCCGGCCATGCTCGCCGCCCTGCCCCATCTCCATCCCGGCCGCAGCGTCGACCGGGACCTCCGGCGCTACTTCGCCGACCCGCGGGTGCGCCTCGCCTTCTCGTTCCAGACCAAATACCTCGGGATGAGCCCCTTCCGCTGCCCGAGCCTGTTCACGATTCTCTCGTTCCTCGAATACGAGCACGGCGTGTACCACCCGGTCGGCGGCTGCGGCGCGGTCTCCGATGCGATGGCGGGCCTCGCCCGGCGGATGGGCGTGGACGTGCGGTTGAATGCCGATGTCGAGCGCGTCACCTTCGAGGGCGACCGCGCCAACGGCGTCGTGGTCGGCGGCGAGACCTTCCGCTCCGATGCCGTCGTGATCAACGGCGACTTCGCCAAGGTGGTGAAGGCCCTGGTGCCGGAAAAGCGCCGCCCCCGTTGGCGCGACGCCAAGATCGCCGATGCCCGGCTCTCCTGCTCGACCTTCATGTTGTATCTCGGCATCGAAGGTAAGATGCCGCCCGGCCTGTCGCATCACACGATCCTGCTGGCGAAGAACTACGAGCAGAACATCCGCGAGATCACCGAGGGGACGCTGCCGATGCAGCCCTCCCTCTATGTCCAGCATGCGGGCTACACCGACGGCGGCATGGCGCCCCCCGGTCACACCGCTCTCTACGTGCTGGTGCCGGTGCCGAACCTGAAGGCCGGGATCGACTGGCCCTCGATCCGCGAATCCTACCGGGCGCTCGCCCTGGAGCGGCTGAAGCTTCTCGGCATCCACGATATCGAGGATCGCATCCGCTACGAGCGGGTGATCGACCCGACCCAGTGGGAGGGCGATTTCGCCGTCCACGAGGGGGCGACCTTCAACCTCGCCCACGACCTGATGCAGATGCTGTGGTTCAGGCCGCACAACCGGTTCGGGCCGGGGCTCTACCTCGTCGGCGGCGGCACGCATCCGGGTTCCGGCCTGCCGGTGATCTACGAGGGCGCGCGCATCTCGGCGAAGCTGCTGATCGAGGAACTGGCCGGCGCCCGCGCCGCCGAGAATGCCGGCATCCCCGAAACGGCGCCCCTCGCGGCGCCCGGCGAAGCGTCTTGACGGGTCCGCACCTCGCGCGCCTCTGCGGCGCCCTGCTCCTTCTCGCCCTTCCGGGGGCGGCCCGGGCAGCGGCGATCCAGGTCGAGGTCGATGGGGCGGAACCGGGCGGCGGCCCCATCCTCGTCACCATCTGCCAGGGTGGCTTGTCCGGCGCTGCCTGCAGCCTGGGCGACAAGAGCGGCGACGGTCGCTTCCTGTTCCGCGATGTGCCGCCGGGAACCTATGCCGTGGCGGCTTTCCAGGACACGAACGGCAATGGCCAGCTCGACCGCACCGGCCTCGGCCTGCCGCTCGAACCCTACGGTCTCTCCAACGATGCGGGCCGACGGGGCCGCCCCGATTTCCGGGACGCCGCCTTTTCCCTGCGCGAGCCCGGCGCGCTGATTCGCGTGCGGCTCGTCCGCGCCCTGCCAAGGCGTTGAGCACGATGGGGCCGGTCGCGGTCCTCGGCCAAGTGTCCCTGGCGTTGCGCGGCCGGACGGTGCTCGACGGAATCGACCTCGCCCTGGGAGCGGGGGAGACCCTGGCTCTGCTCGGCCCGAACGGTGCGGGCAAGACCTCCTTGATGCGCCTCGTCGCCGGGCGGCTTGCGCCCGATGCGGGCAGCGTGCGCGTGGGCGGAGCCGACCCACACCGATCCGGCGAGGCCCGCCGCGCGGTGGGCTGGGTGCCGCAGGAGATCGCCCTCTATCCCCGCCTTACCGTGGCCGAGAACCTGTCGGTCTTCGCGCAGCTCTGCGGCCTGCCCCGCCGGGAGCGGCGGGAGGCGGTGGCCCGGGTGCTAGCGCTCGCCGACATCGATACCGTCGCAAGCCGCGTGGTGGCGACCCTGTCCGGCGGCTATCAGCGCCGGGTGAACATCGCCGCCGGATTGATCGGACAGCCCTCCCTGGTACTTCTCGACGAGCCGACCAACGGCGTCGATCTCGCCGCGCGCTCGGCGATCCACGCCGTGCTCCAGCGCCTGCGCGAGCAGGGCACCGCGATCCTGATCGCCACCCATGATTTTCCCGAGGCCGAGCGGCTGGCCGACCGGGTCGCCTTCCTGGCGCAGGGCCGTATCGTGCGCGAGGGGCGCCTCGCGGACCTCCTCGCCCGGCTGCGCACCGGCCCGCCGGAACGCGAGCTGATCCTGGAAGGCGCCCCCGACGCCGCCGCCGAGGCGGTGTTGCGCCGGGCCGGCTTCACCCCTGCCGGATCCTCCGGGCTGCGCTGGCGCACGAGCGAACGGGCGGGCCTCGACGGGGCCGCGCTCCTCGGGACGCTGCGCGCCCAGGGCGTACCGGTCGGCGAGGTGCGGGTGCGTTCGCCGCGCCTCGAAACCCTCTATGTCGAGGCCCTGCGCCCCCGCGACGTCGGCGAGGCCGGAGGCGCCGCCGCCCGCCCCCTCACCGCGGGGCTGACTCGATGATCGGCGCGGCCTTCCGAGTGATGATGCTATCCCTGCTGCGCGACCGCGCGGCGCTGGTGATGGCCTTCGTCTTGCCGACCGTGATCTTCTCGATCTTCGCCGCGATCTTCTCCGGCGCCATCGGAGACCGGATCCGCATCCATCTCGGGCTTGCGGATTTCGCAGGCACCGCCGCCACCCACCGGCTGGTGGATGCGCTCGCCGCCGACCCGACGCTGCGCGTCACCCGCCTGCCCGTCACCACCCTGGAGGACGTGCGGCGCGAGGTGCGCTCGGGGGAGGTCGATGTCGCCCTCATCCTGCGCGGCGACCTGATCGCGGGCGCGTCCGGAGAGAAGCCCGCCCCGGCGGACCAGCCGATCGTGCTGGTCGAGAACCCGGCCAAGGCGCTCGCCACCCCCATCGCTCTCGGCCAGCTCCAGCGGGTGCTGAACGAGGCCATGCCCGACGTGGTGCTCTCGCGGGTGATCGCGGACGTGGAGCGCACCGGCAAGATCGGTGCGGATGAACGGCGCTTCCTCGACGAGGCCTTCGCCGAGCAGCGCGCCAAGAAGGAGCCCTTCTCCTTCGCCGACCTCGTGGAGCGGGTGAGCACCGCCTCCGGCACCGCCAACGCCCGCGTGAGCTACTATGCCGGGGCGATCACCGCCGTGTTCCTGCTCTTCGCGGCGATGCAGGGCGCGCTGTCCCTGGTCGAGGAGCGCGAATCCGGCCTCAGCGACCGGCTGACCGCCGGGCCCGGTGGATTACCGGTGGTGGTGCTCGGCAAGTTCCTGTTCCTGACCCTTCAGGGCATCGTCCAGGCCGGGCTGATCTTCCTCGCCGCCGGGCTGCTCTACGGCGTCGAGATCGGCCCGCATTGGCCCGCGTTCCTGGCGGCTTGCCTCCTCGTCTCGGCCATGGCTGCCGGATTGGCGCTCGCCGCCTGCTCGATCGCCGCCTCCCGTCAGCAGGCGCATCTCGCCGCAACCTTCGGCGTGCTGCTGCTTTCGGCCATCGGCGGCTCGATGGTGCCGCGCTTCCTGATGCCGCCCTGGCTTCAGCAGGCGGGCTGGCTCACCCCCAACGCCTGGGCGATCGAAGCCTATCAGGCCGCCCTCGGCGAGGGCTTCGCCGCCGCCCTGCCCGCCCTGGCCGTTCTCGGCGCGCTGGCGCTCGCGGGCATCGGCGTGGCGCTGGCGAGCGTTTCGCGGCGGACGATCTGATGCCGCCCGTGGTGCCCCCTTTCCATCCCCGTGCCGAAAGGCCGTGGATGTCTCCCGCCGCGACGGGAGGGCGCGTTGACCGCCGCCCGCTCGCATCTAGCTTCACCTTGAGGGGTCGGCCATTCGCCGAGCCCGTTCGGAGCGTGCCCAGTTCATGAGCCAGGATTCGAGGGTCGCGGTGATCGGCTCAGGCCTCGGTGGCCTCGCCGCCGCCTGCGTCGCCGCCGCCAGGGGCCACCGCGTCACCGTCTACGACAAGAACGGCTGGCTGGGCGGCAAGGCCGCCGTGCTTCACGAAGGCGGCTTCCGCTTCGACATGGGGCCGACCATCCTCACCGTGCCGCGCGTGCTGGAGCGGATCTTCGCCGAGGCCGGGCGCTCCGTGCACGATTACATGGATCTGCGCCGCCTCGACCCGCAATGGCGCTGCTTCTTCGACGACAACACCCGCATCGACCTGATGCAGGACGTGGCCACCATGGCCACCGAGATGGACCGCTTCGCCCCCGGTACCGGGGAGGGCTACAAGAAATTCATCTCGATCTCCGAGCACCTGCACGGCGTCTCTGAAAAATTCTTCTTCTGGAAGCCGGTCGAGGATCTCTTCGACACGATCAACATCCGCGAGAACATGAACCCCGGCACATTGCGGGATGTTCTCTCCCTGCGGATGCACGCCTCGGTGGCCTCTACCATCCGGGGCAAGGTCAAGGACGCGCGGCTGGCGCAGATGCTCGACCACTTCGTCCAGTATGTCGGCTCGTCGCCCTACGGCGCACCCGCCGTGCTGTGCGCCATCGCCCACATGCAGACCTCGGAAGGGGTCTGGTACCCGATGGGCGGCACCCGGGCCGTGGCCGAGGGCCTTGCCAAGCTCGCGGGAGAACTCGGCGCGACGCTGAAGCCCGGCGTCGAGGTGACGGGAATCGACACCGCCAACGGCGCCGTGCGCGGGGTTCGCACCACGGCCGGCACGGATGCCTACGACGCCGTGATCTCCAACATGGATTCGGTGCGGACCTACAAGGAACTCATCGGCGGCGAACCCGGAAAATCCTTCGAGAAGAAGAACCCCGAGCCGGCCTGCTCCGGCGTGGTGCTCTATCTCGGGCTGAAGGAGCGCTACGAGCACCTCGCCCACCACGATTTCGTCTTCTCCCGCGATCCCGAGGAAGAGTTCGAGTACATCTACCGCAAGGGTGAGCCCGCGCCGGATCCGACCGCCTATCTCGCAGCCCCCTCCTCCACCGATCCGTCGGTGGCGCCCGAGGGCGGCGAGGCGCTCTATGTCCTCGTCCACACGCCGTACCTGCGGCCGCATCACGACTGGCGCCCAGACGGGCCGCTGTTCCAGAACTACCGCCGCACGATCCTCGACAAGCTCAAGCGCACCGCCGGGCTGTCCGACATCGAAGACCGGATCGTCGTGGAGCGTCACCTGACGCCCCAGGACATCCACGAGCGCTACAAGGTGCTGAACGGCGCGATCTACGGCCTCGCCTCGCACGGCAAGGTGATGGGTGCATTCAAGCCGGGCAACCGCTCGCGGCAGGTGCGCGGCCTCTACCTCGCGGGCGGTGCCGCCCATCCCGGCCCCGGCATGCCGATGGTGATGATGTCCGGCTGGATCGCCGCCGACGCCCTCGACACCGATGCGCGCGGCCGGGGCTTGAGCCAGGAGCGGAAGTCGGCGTGAGGCGCGAGGGCGTGAGGGACGGGCGATCCCTGCCCCGCACGTCCCCCGCCTTTTGGCGCTTCATGGTGGCGTGGTTCGACCGCTACCTGCGCCGCCACCTCGACGGGCTGAGCCAACCCCTCTGGAGCGTCCCGCCCCCGGCGGGGCATCCCGGGCCCCTGGTGATCTACTGCAACCACCCGGCATGGTGGGACGCGGCCGTGGTGATCCTGCTCGCCGGGAAGCTCTATCCCGGCCGTGACCACCGGGCGCCGTTCGATGCGGCGATGCTCGCCAAGTACAAGATCTTCGAGCGGATGGGCGCCTTCGGCGTCGATCTCGAGACCGCGCGGGGCGGGGCGCAATTCCTCGCCGCCGCCAGAACCATCCTGTCCGATCCGAAGGCCGTGCTCTGGATCACCGCGCAGGGGCGATTCCAGGATGTGCGCGTGCGTCCGCTGGGCCTGCGCCCCGGCGTCGCCCGTCTGCCGGAATTGGCGCCGGGCGCCCTCTTCGTGCCGCTCGCCCTGGAATACGCCTTCTGGGAGGAGCGGGGAGCGGAAGCCTTCGCGGCCTTCGGCCCGCCCATGACCGGTGCCGACTTGGCCGCCCTGCCGAGGGCCGAACGCCTTGCGCGTCTCGAAGGAGCGCTGACGGACACCCTCGACCGGCTCGGCGCCGACGTGATGACCCGCGAGCCCGAACGCTTCCGCCCCATCCTGGCGGGTAAGAAGGGTGTCGGTGGGCTCTACGACCTGTGGCGGCGCATCGCCGCGCGCCTGCGCGGGCGCTCATTCGATCCCGCCCATCGCAGCCCCACTCGCTGAGCGAGGCCATGCTCACCCTGCTCGCCCTGCTGTGCCTGTTCGCATCCCTGCTCCCGGCGGGGCTCGCGGCCGTGAACCTCATGGTCCTGCGCACGCCCGAGGCCGAGCCGGACGATGGCCTCGTCTCGATCCTGATCCCCGCCCGCAACGAGGCGGGTAACATCGCCGGCACGGTCCATGCGGCCTTGGCCAGCACGGGCGTACCGGTGGAGGTGATCGTCGGCGACGACCACTCGACCGACGCCACCGCCGCCATCGTGACGGGCATCGGCGATCCCCGCCTTCGCCTCGCCCCCGTCCCCGATCTGCCCGAGGGCTGGACCGGCAAGAACCACGCCTGCGCCCATCTCGCGAGCCAGGCCAGGGGGCGCTGGCTTCTCTTCATCGATGCCGACGTGACCTTGCAACCCGTGGCCGCCGCCGCCCTCTCGGCGCGCGCCCGCCAGACCGGGGCGGCCCTGGTGAGCGCCGTGCCGCGCCAGCGCATGGACACGCTCGGCGAGCGGCTGACCGTGCCGATGATCAACTTCCTGCTTCTCGGCTACTTGCCCATGCTGCTGATGCGGCGGCTGCCGAACCCGTCGCTCGCCACCGCCTGCGGGCAATTGGTGCTGTTCGAGGCCGCCGCCTACGGCACCACCGGTGGCCATGGCGCGGTGCGCGGTTTCCTGCACGACGGGGTGCGCCTCGCGCCGATCTTCCGCCGGGCGGGCTATCGGACCGACCTCGTGGCGGGCGCCCGAATCGCCACGTGCCGGATGTATGACGGCTTTCCCGCCGCCTGGGCGGGCTTCTCCAAGAACGCCCACGAGGGTCTGGCCACGCCCCGCGCCCTGCCCCTGTGGACGGCGCTGCTCGGCCTCGGCCACCTGCTCCCGCCGCTACTGCTCGTGGCCGGACTTCTCGGGCTCGTGCCGCCCGCAGCGACCCTGCTCGCCGCGCTGGCCTTCGGCGTGTCGCTCGCCACCCGCGCCGCGATCACCCTGGCGACGGGCGAGCCCGCCGCGACCATCCCGCTTCACCCGGCCTCCATCGCGGTGGCGCTGGCGATCCAGTGGAACGTGCTGCTGCGCCGGGAGCGCGCCGGGGCGGCGACGTGGAAGGGCCGCAGCTATCCGGTGGGCGGCGCCTGAGTCTCCTCCAGGATCCACGCGAGGGTTCCGGGGTCGACCTCATCCACCGGCAAGGCGAAGAGGATCGGCGTCTCGTAGGGGTGGCGGGTCTTCACGGCAGCGAAGAGCGCGTCCTTCAGGCTCTCGCGGCTCTTCAGAATCGCGCTCACCTCGTTCGAGCGTTCCACGGCGCCCTTCCAGGCATAGACCGACTTCATCCCGGCCAGAACGTTGACGCAGGCAACCAGCCTGTCGCGGACCAGGGCCTCGCCGATGTTGAGGGCAGACGCCTCGTCGGGAAAGGTCGTATAGACGAGGAGCGGGCGCTCCATGCTATGCCTCCATCATGCGGAGGCCTCAGGTGGGGCCCCGCCTCGGCCGACGTCAACCGGGCGGGTCCGCTCGACAGCTTGGGAGCCCCTGACGTGACCCCGATGCGCCGGCCCATTCCCCTTTAGCACCATGCGCAACAAGACCATCGCCTTCGTGGCGAGCCCCACGCGCGATGCGCGCGAAGCCGCCTCGATCCTGATGCGGCGCTACGACCACGTGCCGCCCGAGGAGGCGGATGTCGTCGTGGCGCTCGGTGGCGACGGCCTGATGCTGCAGGTGCTCCACCGCTTCATGGATGCGCCCAAGCCGATCTACGGCATGAACCGCGGCACAGTCGGCTTCCTGATGAACGAGTTCGGGGAGGACGACCTCCGCGAGCGGCTGGACAAGGCGCATCGCAGCGTCATCCACCCGCTGCTCATGGAGGCGACGGACACGGAAGGCCGTGCTCACAAGGCGCGGGCGATCAACGAGGTGTACCTGCTGCGCCAGACGCATCAAACCGCCAAGCTGAAGATCGCAGTCGACGGGCATGTCCGGCTGGAGCAGTTGATCGCCGACGGGGTGCTCTGCGCCACCGCCGCCGGATCGACCGCCTACAACCTCTCGGTGGGGGGCCCGATCCTGCCGCTTGACGCCAAGCTCCTGGCACTCACGCCGATTTCGGCCTTCCGTCCTCGCCGCTGGCGCGGCGCCCTGCTGCCGGATTACGCCCGCATCCAGATCGAGGTGCTGGACGCGGGCCACCGTCCGGTGGCGGCGGTGGCCGACCACACGGAGTTCCGCCGCGTCCGCACAGTGGAGACCTCGCTCGACCGCACCACCGACCTCGTGTTGCTGCACGATCCGGGGCACAGCCTCGACGAGCGGATCCTGCGGGAGCAGTTCGGTTAGGGAATGACTGTTTCCCTCCCCCAAGCCCAATCCTGAGAGTCTGTTCGGAAAGGTCGCGAAGGCCGTTCGAATTCTCGGTCGTTCTTGCGAGCGGAGCGAAGCAATCCAGGGACGCGGGCCCTTTCCGGAGGAGGCGCTTCTCTGGATTGCTTCGCTCCGCTCGCAAAGACGGAGAGGTCGATGACTTTCTCGGTCAGACGCTCGAGATGAGGGTGAACAGTGGGATCGGCCCTCTTTCAGGGCCGCCGGTACACCCACACCCGGGCGGGCGGAAGGTTCAGCCACACCCGGTTCGACGGCGCGGCGGTGTAGCTGCCCGCCTCGCACTTGGCGGGGATGGGCGGCACCACGGCATAGGTGAACTGGATGAAGGGCGCGCTCGGCCGCATCAGGTCGTGGGCGGCGTTGAGCAGGTCGAGACGCTGCTCAAGCGGCTTCGTGAACAGCGGCAGGCTGGAGATGGTCGCCGCGCCCGGCGCCGAGAGCGCATCGCCCAGCGTGTCGCGGATGTTGTAGGCATCCCCGCGAATCACCGTGACGCCGGGAAAGCGCCGGGCGAGCAGGCGGCAGAAATCCGGGTTGAACTCCACGAGGATCATCCGCTCGGGGGCGACGCCCCGGCGAATCAGCGCTTCGGTCACCGGCCCAGTGCCCGGTCCCAGCTCGATCACCGGGCCTTCCTGTTGCGGATCGACATAGGAGGCCATGGTCCGGGCGAGCATCCGCCCGGAAGGGGTCACCGCCCCGGTGACGAGGGGGCGCTCGAACCACGAGCGGAGGAATCTCGCTTCGTCCTCCAGGGGATCGCGGCGCGGCCCACGGAGGCGGCCCTCGATGCCGGAGACCTTTGCACTGGAGTGGCGCAGCGGCGGCAAGTCCTGGATTCCCGATGCCGTGGAGAGACGGAAGGTGTGTGGCAGGCTAACGTATCTATCGTCCAGCCAAGGCGCCGCCTAGGTCCTACGCGCCACGGCGTGACGCCGTGTGCGCATGGCCTGAAGGCGGCTCATGCCTTGGCGGCGCCCCCAAAGAACTCGCGAACCTTGGAAAAGAACCCTGCCGATTCAGGATGATTTTCGGACGAGGCCGATTCGTCGAACTCGAGCAGCAGCTCGCGCTGGCGCTTGGTGAGGTTCTGCGGCGTCTCGACGAAGACCTGGATGTAGAGATCGCCGATCTCGCGCGAGCGCAGGACCGGCATGCCCTTGCCCTTGATTCGGAATTGCTTGGCCGTCTGGGTCCCGGCCGGGATGCGCACCTGGGTTTGCGAACCGTCGATGACCGGCACGGTGATCTCGCCGGACAGGGCAGCGGTCACCATGGAAATCGGCACGCGGCAGAACAGGTCCGCACCGTCGCGCTGGAAGAACTCGTGTGGCTTGATCGAGAGGAAGACATATAGGTCCCCCGAGGGGCCGCCGCGCAGGCCGCTCTCGCCCTCGCCCGCGAGGCGGATGCGCAAGCCGTCATCGACGCCCGCCGGCACGTTGATGGACAGCGTCCGCTCACGGTTGACCCGGCCCGCGCCCTGGCAGTTCGTGCAGGGATCGTCCACGATCTCGCCACGGCCGTGGCAATTCGGGCAGGTCCGCTCAATGGCGAAGAACCCTTGCGCCGCGCGCACCCGGCCGTAGCCGCCGCAGGTGGTGCAGGGACGCGGCTTGGAGCCCGGCTTGGCCCCCGTGCCCGAGCAGGTGTCGCAGGTGATCGAGGTCGGAATCTTGATGGTCTCGGCCTTGCCGGTGAAGGCCTCTTCGAGCGTGATCTCGAGGTTGTAGCGCAGGTCGGCGCCCCGCTCGCGGCCCGGCGTACCGCCCCGCCGCCCGCCACCGCCCGATGCGCCCCGGCCGTCGCCGAAGAAATTGTCGAAGATGTCCGACATGAAGTCGCCGAACTCGTTGCCGAAGCCCGGTCCGCCGCCACCGCCCTGGCTAAAGGCGGCATGGCCGAACCGGTCGTAGGCGGCGCGCTTCTGACCGTCGGAGAGGCACTGATAGGCCTCGTTGATCTCCTTGAACTTGATCTCGGCTTCCTTGTCGCCGGGATTCCGGTCGGGATGGTAGGTCATCGCGAGCTTGCGGAAGGCGGATTTCATCTCGCCTTCCGTGGCGGTCTTGGCGACCCCCAACACCTCGTAATAGTCCCGCTTCGACATCCCGTTCCGACTCCGGCTCATCCGTACCGCGACCTCACGGCCTGACCGTGAAGGTCACGAGCCCCTTCGTCCTTGCGAGCGCAGCGAAGCAATCCAGGGACTCGCCAGGGCTTCGGATCGTCCCGCTGCCCTGGGTTGCTTCGCTGCGCTCGCAAAGACGGCGAGGGTTTCAGGGGCCTTTCCGACCGCCCGGTCGAACACTCGAGATGAGGTCACGGGCGGGAGAGGCGGCACCAGCGCCCTTCCGTTGCTGTACCTTGGCAAAAACTCTTCGCAACCGAAGACGGGACCGGATCGCTCCGGCCCCGTGCAATTTTCAGACGAGCGTGGCGATTAGGCCCGCTTCTTCTGGTCCTTGTCGTCGACCTCCTGGAAGTCGGCGTCGATGACGTCGTCCTTCTTCTCAGGCCCGGCCTCGCCCGCCGCCGCGCCGTCCGGCCCAGCCGACTGGCTCGCGGCGTACATCGCCTCGCCGAGCTTCATGGACGCCTGCATCAGGTCCGTGGTGCGGGCCTTGATGGTCTCTACGTCGTCGCCTTCCAGCGCGGTCTTCAGCGCGGCGATGGCCGTCTCGATACCGCCCTTGTCGGCCGCCGAGACCTTGTCGCCGTACTCCTTCACCGACTTCTCGGTGGAGTGGACGAGGCTCTCGCCCTGGTTCTTCACCTCGACCAGCTCGCGGCGGCGCTTGTCGGCCTCGGCATTGGCCTCGGCGTCCTTCACCATCCGGTCGATATCCGCGTCCGAGAGGCCGCCGGAGGCCTGGATGCGGATCTGGTGCTCCTTGTTCGTCGCCTTGTCCTTGGCCGTCACATTGACGATGCCGTTGGCGTCGATGTCGAAGGTCACCTCGATCTGCGGCATGCCGCGCGGGGCCGGCGGGATGCCGACGAGATCGAACTGGCCGAGCAGCTTGTTGTCGGCCGCCATCTCGCGCTCGCCCTGGAAGACCCGGATCGTCACGGCGTTCTGGTTGTCTTCGGCCGTGGAGAAGGTCTGGGACTTCTTGGTCGGGATCGTCGTGTTGCGGTCGATCAGGCGGGTGAACACGCCGCCCAGCGTCTCGATGCCGAGCGAGAGCGGGGTGACGTCGAGGAGCAGCACGTCCTTCACGTCGCCTTGGAGCACGCCGGCCTGCACCGCCGCGCCGATGGCCACGACCTCATCCGGGTTGACGCCCTTATGGGGCTCCTTCCCGAAGAAGGACTTCACCACTTCCTGGATCTTCGGCATGCGGATCATGCCGCCGACGAGCACCACCTCGTCGATCTCGGCCGGAGATACGCCCGCATCCTTGAGCGCCTTGCGGCAGGGCTCGATCGTCCGCTGGACGAGGTCGTCCACCAGCGACTCGAACTTGGCGCGCGAGAGCTTGAGCGCGAGGTGCTTCGGGCCGGTCTGGTCGGCGGTGATGTAGGGCAGGTTGATCTCGGTTTGCGTCGAGGACGACAGCTCGATCTTGGCCTTCTCGGCCGCCTCCTTGAGGCGCTGGAGGGCGAGCTTGTCCTTCGTCAGGTCGATGCCCTGTTCCTTCTTGAACTCGGCGGTCAGGTACTCGACCACGCGGTTGTCGAAGTCCTCGCCGCCCAGGAACGTGTCGCCGTTCGTGGACTTCACCTCGAACACGCCGTCACCGATCTCGAGGATCGAGACGTCGAAGGTGCCGCCGCCGAGGTCGTAGACCGCGATGGTGCCCGCCTTCTTCTTGTCGAGGCCGTAGGCCAGCGCGGCCGCCGTCGGCTCGTTGATGATGCGCAGAACCTCGAGGCCCGCGATCTTGCCGGCATCCTTGGTCGCCTGACGCTGGGCATCGTTGAAGTAGGCCGGAACGGTGATGACCGCCTGCGTGACCGGCTGGCCGAGATGGGCCTCGGCGGTCTCCTTCATCTTCTGAAGGGTGAAGGCCGAGATCTGCGACGGCGAGTACTTCTTGCCGTCGGCCTCGACCCAGGCATCGCCGTTGTCGCCGCGAACGATCTTATAGGGGACGAGACCCTTGTCCTTCTGGGTCATCGGGTCGTCGTAGGTGCGCCCGATCAGGCGCTTGATGGCGAAGAACGTCCGCTCGGGGTTCGTGACCGCCTGGCGCTTGGCCGGCTGGCCGACGAGCCGCTCGCCGTCATCCGTGAAGGCCACGATCGACGGGGTGGTGCGGGCGCCTTCAGAATTCTCAATGACCTTGGGCTGCGTGCCTTCCATGACGGCCACGCAGGAATTGGTGGTGCCGAGGTCGATACCGATTACCTTACCCATGGTGGGATCCCTCTTCTGTCGCGTTCAAGCAGACCGCCGAGCCCCGAAGCAGCTCGGCCCATGGCATTTCAGAACTCGCGGTGGAGACTGACGCATCTGACGTGAGTACGGGACTCGGGCCGGATCAAGGGCCGCGAACGGCTGCAATCCGGCGGATAATCCCGCGTCGTCGGCGATATAAGAACCGCCGCTCTGCCTCGCAAGAAGCCTTGGCACGAAGGGCACCCGGAGCACCAGCGCCTTCGCAGGTCTGACGTTTTCAACTCTCTCGGTGGTCAAGCTCCCCCCGCGCAGCTGCAATTTGTTGCTTCGCTGCCACGTCAGCGCCACCGATGCCGTGTTAACCCAGTGGCGAGGGATCGTGACTGGCCCCGCAGGAAGATACAAACAAGAGCCGTCCTTGCCCGCGCGCCCCCTTCGTCCGACCCGCCTCCTTCTGCTCTCCGCCGTGGCCGCCGGTTTGGCCCTCGGGGCTCCTGCCCGTCCGGCTCACGCGCAGAATTTTCTGGAACGTCTGTTCGGCATCAAGCCGGAGCGCCCCCCGGTTCCGCCCCTGCGGGTCCCCGAAGGCGCCCCGCCGCCCGGCCCCGCCTCTCCGGAGGAACCGGGTCAGGCCGTGCCCGAGGCGTCCCGCCCCGCTCCCGTGCCGCGCGGCCCGGTGGTGCTGAAGGCGCCGAGCGAGGACAGCGTCATCGGGCAGGACCTCCAGCGCAACGGTGGCGCGGGCGCGCTGAAGCTCGAACGGGCGGGCACGGGCGTCACCGCAACCATGACCCTGCCCGGCACCAAGATCTCCCAGCCGACCGAGAGTTGCAGCGTGAAGCTCGGCGGCGGCAAGCCGATCCCGCTCACCTCCTCCGGTCGCCCCGAGGGCGTGCCGCGCTACGAGGCATCCGCCGCGGAATGCCCCCTGCGCTTCGACGTGGCGGAAGGCGGCGTGCTGGTGACTACGCTCGATTCGAGCGCGACCTGTACCTTCACGGCGGCCGACTGCGCGACCACGCCGGTCGGCCTCTGGGGCCCGCCCGCCGCGACCCTGGTGCCTCGCGCAGGCGAGTTCGACACGGCGCGCGGCGTCGCGGACAAGTCGGTGCGGGACAATTACAAGCTGATGACCCAGCGCGCCCGCCGCGAGGACGTGCGTCCGATCGTGGCCGAGCAGGCGGCCTTCTCGGCGGATCGGGAGCAGTACTGCCGCAGCTACGCCCGCGAGGGCACCCACGGTTTCTGCCACCTGCGCTTCACGGAAAACCGCTCGCTGGCGCTGGCGACACGCCTGGGCGCGAACACGGCGGCGCCGACGGCGGCCACGACGACGACGGCCGCGCCGCGCAGGCCCCGGCCGAAGCCCTCCGTCGAGGGCATGAATCCGGACGTGGTCAGCCCGCAGGAGCCGGAATAGGCCCGGCGCGTCAGGCCCGTCCGACGCTCGCCGAGAGCATGGCCGGATCGATGCCGTTCTCGCGCAAGGTGCGGTCGTATTTCGATTCGAGATCGGCGGCGAAGATCAGGCTTGGATCCGCTTGGCAGTTGAGCCAGCCATTGGCCATGATCTCGCTCTCGAGCTGGCCCGCCTGCCATCCCGCATAGCCCAGCGCCAGGACCGCGTTGGCCGGGCCCTCGCCACTGGCGATAGCGCGCAGGATCTCCACCGTGGCGGTGAGGCAGATCCCGTCATCGATGATCAGCGTCGATTGCGCGATGTGGAAATCATCCGAGTGGAGGACGAAGCCGCGACGTCCCTCCACCGGACCGCCCATCAGCACCGGCATGTGGCCGACCCGCTCGCGCAGACGGATCGCATCCGCCTCGGTCGCCACATCGAGCTGCACTAGCAGGTCCGGCATGCTGATGTCGATGGCGGGCTTGTTGACGATAATGCCCATCGCCCCGTCGGAGGAATGCGCGCAGATATAGATCACGGAGCGCGCGAAGCGTTCGTCCGCCATACCCGGCATCGCGACCAGGAACTGGCCGTCGAGGAAGTTGGTGCCGGAGAGCGCCGTCTGCCGGGGAGGAAGGGATGTCGGCATGAACCCATGCTGGCCTTCCGCCCTCATCTTGTCCAGCGGACAAAGTGTTCGCTGTGCGTGCCACGTACGCCGCCTCGACACTGGCACACCCGCACGCTAGGTCAGCGGCAAGCACGCGGGGAAACCCGCTCCACCGGAGACACCAGAGATGATCCAGGTCGGCGAACACCTGCCTCAGGCGACCTTCCGGGTGATCGGCCCCGAAGGCCCGATGGCGCGCACCACGGACGACGTGTTCAAGGGCCGCCGCATCGTGCTGATCGGCGTGCCCGGCGCTTTCACCCCGAGCTGCCACCGTAACCACCTGCCGGGCTTCGTCCAGCACAAGGCGGAGATCCTGTCCAAGGGTGTCGACGCCATCGCCGTGACGAGCGTCAACGACGTGTTCGTGCTCGACGCGTGGTCGAAGGCGAGCGCGGCCGAAGGCATCGAGTTCCTGGCCGACGGCAATGCCGATTTCGCCAAGGCCATCGGGCTGGACATGGACGGCACGGGCTTCGGCCTCGGCACGCGCTCGAAGCGTTATTCCATGCTGGTCGAAGATGGCGTGGTGCGGGTGCTCAACGTCGAGGAATCACCCTCCAAGGCCGAGGCCTCGGGCGCCGAGGCGATGCTGAAGCTGCTCTGAGCCCATCCGGGTCCGGCCCTCGTGAGGCCATGATCTCCGGGATAAGGCGGCGCGGCTCGATGTGTCGATGCGCGCCGCCGGCCCCGGGGATCGAATGTCTGTCCTGCACGACCTGCCGATCGCGGATCTGATCGCGAATTACGGCTACCTGTTCATCTTCCTCATCATCACGTTGGAGAGCGCGGGCGTCCCCTGCCCTGGGGAGACGGCGCTGATCTCGGCCGCCGTCTATGCGGGCAGCACCGGCAAGCTCGACATCGCGGGCGTGATCGCCGCTGCCGCCGGGGCGGCAATCCTGGGCGACAACTTCGGCTACTGGGCCGGGCGCCGCTGGGGGATGCCGCTGCTGCTGCGCTATGGCCACCTGATCGCCCTCGATCATGGGCGGCTGAAGCTCGGCCAATACCTGTTCCGGCGCCATGGCGGGAAGATCGTGTTCTTCGGCCGCTTCACCGCGATGCTGCGTGCCTACGCGGCCCTGCTCGCGGGAGTGAACCGCCTGGATGCCCGCCGCTTCTTCGTGTTCAACGCATTGGGCGGCATCGTCTGGGCGGCGAGCATAGGCTTCGGGTCGTATTATTTCGGCCGCTCCATCGAAACCATCGCAGGACCGGTCGGCCTCACCCTGCTCGGCCTCGTGATCCTGGGCGGCCTTGCGCTCTGGCTCTTCGTGCGCCGCCACGAGGCCCGCTTGGTCTCGAAGGCCGAACTCGCGATTCCGGGACCGCTGGTCTGACAGCCCGCGACCGGAGCGACGTCCGGGCGTCCGCACGTCAATCCGGGGCGATCTCAAGATCCTCCAAGTCCCCATGGTGGAGCAGGATCACGCCCGTCGCGGCGGCGAGCCTGCGAGCGGCGGAGGTGAAGTCGGCATTCGAGACGACGGCCGCGCGGTCGCCCTCCCAATAACGGAGCGCCGCAGCGGCCTCTTGCACGGCGGCGTTGCCGACCGGGCGGCCCAGCCGTTTGCATTGCACGATGAGCCGGAGCCCCTCCCGTTCGGCCACGATATCCGCGCCCTGGTCGCCGCTCGGCGGGGTGCGATGGGTGCGCCAGCCCGCCCGCGCGAGGAGCCCGGCACAGAACCGCTCGTAATCGATGCCGTCCTCGGGCGCCTCATCCTCATCGGGGAGATCGATCGCGGCGGCCTCGTCCTCGATCAGGGCGAGCATGCGCGGACGCTCCCGCGCGAACAGATCCGCATCGCGGGAGCCGAGTTGCGGCAGTACGGTGCGGTCGAGGAAATAATCGCATTCCCGCTGCCAGCCGTCCTCGATCAGGTTGCCATAGGCATCCTCGAACCGCTCCTGGCGGCGCCGCAGCGCCAGGGTCTCGGCATGGTGCCGGGCGATGCGGCGGACACGGCGCCGCAGGCGGCGGGGCCTGTCGAGATGGCGGGCGAGCACGGCCACGAGCGCCACCCCCGTCCCGGCGAAGGCCGGAGGCCCGTACCAGAAGGCGATGGACGCCCCGGTCACCCCCGTCCAGAACAGGCGGGTGACGAGGCTCGGCGGACGGGCAGGCGCCTCGCCCGCCGAGGCCGCAGCGGGCGAACCAGGGCGCGCGGACGACATCGGCATCGGCAACTCGATCGATCATGATGTCCATGACCCTCTCAAGCCCCCCTTGCCCGATCCTGAAGCAGCGGGGAAAAGCTGTGGATCGCCCGACACGCCCGGGGACGGCATGAGCACCTATCGCTTCGACAGGCTTCTCGCCCCGCGCGCCGTCGCCTTCGTCGGCGCCGGCTCCCGCGAGGGCAGCGTGGGCCGCAGCGTGCTGTCGAACCTCATGCGGGCGGGCTATCCGGGCCGGATTCTACCGGTTCATCCCACGGAAGGTGAGATCGAAGGCTTTCCCGCCGCGCCGCGCCTCTCGGCACTGCCGACCGTGCCCGATCTCGTCGTGATCGCCGTGCCGCCCTCGCACGTCCCGGATGTGGTCGATGAGGCGGGGCGAATCGGCGCCGCCGCCGCCATCATCCTGACCGCCGGGCTCGGCACGGGGCCGGAGGATCCGGGGCCGCGTGCCCGCAGGGCGGCCCGTGCCCACGGCCTGCGCCTTCTCGGGCCGAACAGCGCGGGTCTCTGCGTGCCTGGGCGGAAGCTCGATGCCAGCCTGTTCGCGCATGCGCCTTCGGCCGGGGACCTCGCGCTGATCTCGCAATCGGGCACGGTGGCGGCTGCGATCGCGGAGTGGGCGAGCCGCCGCGGAGTCGGCTTCTCGGCGGTGATGGCGCTCGGCAGCGCCATGGATGTCGATGCTTCCGACTGCCTGGACCATTTCGCGGCCGACATCCGCACCCGCGCCATCCTGCTCTGTCTCGACCGCGTGGAGGATGCGCGGCGCTTCATGTCCGCCGCCCGCGCGGCGGCGAGAGCGAAGCCCGTGGTGGTGCTGCGCGCGGGACGGCGGCGGCCGGATGCTCCGGCCGCGTCCGATTTCGCCGTCACCCATACGGGGGCGCTGGCTCGGCCCGATGCGGTCTACGCCGCCGCCTTCCGGCGGGCAGGCCTGCTCGCGGTGCAGGATCTCGACGAGATGTTCGCCGCCATCGAGACCCTGGGACGGCAGCGGCCTTTTCCCGGCAAGCGGCTCTCGATCCTCACCAACGGGCTCGGCATCGGCCTTCTGGCCGCCGACAGGCTGGCCGACCGGGACGGGATCCTGGCCCGAAACCCGCAAGGCAACCCGGTCAACCTCGGCATGGATGCGGGCGGCCCTGCCTTTGCGCAGGCGCTGGAGCCGCTGCTGACCGATGAGGACAGCGACGCCGTGCTGGCGATCCACGTTCCGACGATCCGCTCGGACGCGCGGGCCGTCGCCACGGCCATCGCCGAGACGGTGACGCAGGCGCGTAAGGGCCAGAGCCGCAAGAAGCCGGTCTTCGCCGTATCCCTCGGCGAGGCCGAGACGGTGCGAGAGACCTTCGCGGGCGCGGGCATCCCGCAATTCTCCACCGATACGGAGGCGATCGAAGGCTTTCTGCACCTCGTGCGTTACCGGGAGGCGCAGGACGATCTGATGCGCACCCCCGACTCGCTGCCGCGGGACTTCTCGCCCGACACGGAGCGCGCGCGGCGGATCGTGAGCGACGCGCTCCGCCAGGGTGCATCGTGGCTCGACCCCATCGCGGTGGGCGAGTTGCTGGAGGCCTATTGCATCCCGGCCGTACCCCTGATCCTCGCCCCCGACATCGACGCGGCGGCGGCGGCGGCGTGGCCGCTGATCGCCGGGGGGCAGGCGGTCGCGCTGAAGGTCGTCTCACCCGACATCGTGCACAAATCCGATATCGGCGGCGTTCATCTCGATCTCACCAGCGAGGCGGATGTGCGCGAGGCCGCGCGCTCCATCCTCGCCCGCGCGCGCCGGGAGCGGCCCGATGCCCGCGTCACCGGCTTCGCGGTGCAGCCGATGGTGCGCCGGGGCCGCCGACGCGAACTCATCGCAGGGCTTGCGGAGGATCCGGTCTTCGGCCCCGTCGTGGTATTCGGCCGGGGCGGGACCGCCGTCGAGGTGATCGACGACCGGGCGCTCGGCCTGCCGCCGCTGGACCTGATCCTCGCCCGCGACCTCATCGCCCGTACGCGGGTCGCGCGGCGCCTCGACGCCTATCGCGACGTGCCCGCTGCCGACCTCGCCGCCATCGCCCTGACACTGGTGAAGATCGCACAGCTCTCCGCCGACCTGCCGCAGGTGCGCGAACTCGACATCAATCCCCTGCTCGCGGACGAGACCGGTGTGCTCGCTCTCGATGCGCGGGTGCGGATCGGCCGCGTGCCGCAAAGCCGCTACGGCGAGCGCGACCGGCGCGGCGGCGGCCATCCGGGTTTCGCGATCCGTCCCTATCCGGTGGAATGGGTGCGAATGCTCAACCTGAAGGACCGGACCGTGTGGGTGCGCCCGGTGCGGCCGGAGGACGAGGAGCTGTTCCGGGTGTTCTTCGAGAACCTCGACCCGGAGAGCCTGCGCCTGCGCTTCTTCGGCCCGGTCCGCGCCTTCAGCCACGCATTCCTCGCCCGGCTGACACAACTGGACTACGCCCGCGCCATCGCCTTCGTGGCCGTGGAGATCGGGTCCGATGGCCGCGAGCGGATGCTCGGGGCAGTGCGCCTTCATGCCGATGCCAATAACGACAGCGGCGAATACGCCATCGGCGTCGGCCAGGACGCGCGCGGCACCGGCCTCGCCTTCGCGCTGATGCGGCTGATGATCGACTGGGCGCGATCCGAAGGGATCGGCCGTGTGGAGGGGACGGTCCTGTCCGAGAATCGCCCGATGCTCGCGGTCTGCCGCCGCCTGGGCTTCACGCAGAAGAGGGATCCGGACGATCCGGGCGTGATGAAGGTTCGACTCGATCTGTCGGAGCCGCGGGAGGCGCAAGGCCGACCCTGAACATCATTCACGTCCCATGATCGGCAAAATGAAAGGCCCCACGCATCCCTGCGCAGGGCCTTCTGACCTGAGCCGATAAAGAGCTTAGTGGCCGCTATCCGTCGCGTTGCGTGTCGCCTCGAAGAGGAACCACGTGCGCTCCTCGGACTGGTCGATCCACTCTTCCAGCAGCGAAGTGGTGGAGACGTCGTTCGCCTCGTCGGTCACCTCGTGCAGCTCACGCATATGGGCGGTGAGCGCCTTGTTGTCGTCGCGCAGCTCCTTGAGCATGTCGAGCGGGCTCACATACTCGGCGTCGTTGTCGGCCACGCGGGTCAGGCTCTTGGCCTGGCCCAGCGAACGCAGCACCGTGCCGCCGATCTTGCGGGCACGCTCGCCCACGGCGTCGATAATCGAGAAGATCTGCTGGGACTGCTCATCCATCATCAGGTGGTAGTCGCGGAAATTCGGGCCGCTGACATGCCAGTGGAAGTTCTTCGTCTTGATGTAGAGGGCGAAGAGATCCGACAGCAGGACGGTGAGGCCCTCGGCGATCTTCTTGGTGTCGTTGGGGTCGAGATCGGTCGGGGTGTTGAGGCGATCGCTCTCGATTCGGCTGACCGGCTTGGCCTTTGCCATCGTTCACGCTCCCATTGCAGGCGATGAAGGGCGGGCCGGCCTCGGAAAAACCGGGCTGGCCACGTTCTCCCCTGCAATCGCAGCGCGGCGGGATGGTTCCGAGCACGAGATGCCCGCATGGCAGGCCCGCAATCAGCGAACGAGAGGTGCGGCCTCACTGTTGCGGCGCTCCGCCGCGGTCGCCGGAGGCAGGGTGCGGGGGGCTGGCGAACGAGGGCTGAGGGACCCGGTCGTCGTAGGGTCCGCAGACTTCGGAGCCGCAGAGGCAGCGGGCGCGGGCTTGGGCGCTGCCTGCGCCGCTGGTGCGGGCTTCGACGCCGAAGTCGACACAGGCTTGGCGTTCTCGGGCTTAGCGTTTTCAGGCTTGGGGCTATCGAGACCGTAGATGTCGTCCCGGAACTGGGCGCGCCCATCCGGTCCGGCATATCCGGTGAGATAGACGAAGGCGACGGGAATCGGCTTCGGCAGCTTGATGTCCCGGCGCTCGCCGTCCGCGATGCCGCTCTCGATCTCCATCGCACCCCAGGTCGAGCCTGGCCCGTTCGGCCCCTCGACGCCCTGCAACAACCAGCCGACCAGCTCCTTCACTTGGCCCACGCGGACGCAGCCATGGCTGTGAAACCGCACCGACCGCGCGAAAAGCGACTTGGCCGGAGTGTCATGCATGTAGACGGCAAAACGGTTGGGCATATCGATGCGGACTTGGCCCAGTGAGTTATCGAGCCCCGAATCCTGCCGCAGGGTGTAGTTGGCGGCCTTCTCGCTCGCCCAATCGATCTTGGTCGGATCCACCTCGGTCCCGCCCGGCCCCAGGATACGGATCCGATTCTTGGCGAGGTAGCCGGGGTTCTTCCGCATCTGCGGAATGATCTCGTTCTTCACCACCGAGACCGGCACGGTCCAGGTCGGGTTGAAGTTGATGTCGGTGATGCGGGTTTCGATGGTGGGAGTCGCCTTGTCGTGCGAACCGACCACGGCGACGTAGCGGCGAACCACCTGCCCGTTTTCGATCGCTTCGACCGTGGCGGACGGAATGTTCACGGCGACATAACGCTCGCCGAAAGCGAACTTGACGCCCATCAGACGGCTCGCCGACGCAGCCAGCTGCTTCTGGCGCGTCTCGGCCGGAACGTTCAACGCATTTATGGTGAGCCGACCAAGTATCCCGCTATCCGGCAGACCGTGACGGCCCTGGAAGGCGGAGATGGCGGCCACGAGGGGTGGATCGAGCCGATCGCTCGGGGGGGCATCGGCGGGAAGATCACCTTCGAGGGTCAGGTGATGGCGCAAAGCCGGGATCGCAGGATGGCGCTCACCGGGCTTCAGGCTGATCAGGGTGTCGGGCACCTTCTCCCAACCCCCCGCTTCCACGAAGGCGGCGTAGCGCTCGGCAGCGCGCAAGGTGTTCAGGAACGTCTGAGACGAGAAGGTGGGGACCGGATCGGTCGAGACCTTCGCGTAGACCAGCGGGGCAGGCTCACGGCTCTTGCGCGGCGCCTCCTGCGGCTTGGCAGGGCTAGCCTCCACCAGCGGCTGAACAGGAACCGGCGCTGGCTCGAGCGGCTTCGGAATCATCTCTTTTGCCGGCTCTATTTTCGTGATTTCGGCCGCTGGCTGCTGCGCTACCGGGACGACGGCGATGTCCTGGGCATGGACGGTAGCCGTTCCCGTTAGCAGGGCGGACAGGCAGAGACCGGCCGCAACGGCGGCGCGGGGGCGGCTCGGGGTCGGGACCATACGCGACTCTCCCGACGGCGCCGGGGGCGGCGCGGTCTGGCGCGAGAATGCGGGCGCGATGGTTACCAATCCCCTCCGGGGTGCACGCTCATGCTGTACCGCGCAGGCGCGCTCGCACGGTGGAATGGTCCGGCGCGTGACGGAAGGCCGCGATCAGCGCCTCGCGGAACGGCTTCGGGCGCATGGCCTCATCGAGTGGCAAGGGACGCTGCCGGCGCCTGTCCGGGCGGCGATGGTCGGGATGGTCGTTGAGCCATGTATCGCCATCGAACAGACCCCAGGTCACGACATCGAGGAGCGCGGGCTCATCGAGCGCGACATCGAGGAATCGACGGGCGAAATCCGCCACGCCCCTGTCCCGGACCACCGGATCGGCGGGGAAAGCCTTGTCATCGATATCGAGTTCGGTGATCGCGATGCCGACGCCGAGCTGGCCGAGCTCCCGCAGGAAGCGGCGGAACTTCGCCGCGTCGAACGGGTGGTCGCTGACGAGATGGGCCTGGATGCCGAAGCGGCGAACCGGCACGCCCCGCTTCCGCATCGCCTCGAGCCGCGCGAGCACGCGGGCGCGGCGGGCCTCCACCCAGCCGAAATCGTGCTCCAGGGAATCCTCGTTCCAGGTCAGCACCGCGCTGGGGTCGGCGTCGTGCGCGAGGCGGAAGGCAAGGTCGAGATAGCCGGGCCCGAGGGCGGCGAGCCAGGGCGTCTCGCGGAGGCCGTCCTCCCGGCGCACCGGCCCGTACCCGGCCAGAACTTCGTTGAGCACGTCCCAGGATTCGATCATCCCCCGGTAGCGCCCCATCGCGGTCTCGATCCAGCGCCGCAGGAAGTCCTCCGCCTGGGCAGGGCTCGCCTTCGCGAGTTGCTCCGCGACCCAGCCCGGCAAGGCCTCGTGCCAGACAAGGGCATGCCCGCGCAGGCGCTGCCCATGCGCGCGGGCGAAGCGCACCACGGAATCGGCCGGGGCGAAATCGGTGCGGCCGGGCTCCGGCATCACCACCGCCATCTTCAACTCGTTGTTGCCGAGCAGAAGGCCGCAATCCCGCGCGAGGATCTTCCTGAACTCCGTGCTGCGGTTCAGCAGGTTCGACGGCACCGCCGCCCCGAAGGCGAGGCCCTTGCGCATCGCCACTCCCTGCGGCCCGTCCGCTGCCCAGGAGGGCTTACCCAACGGCCCAAAATCCGGCGCCGCCCCGGCGGGCCGTGAGAGCAGGCTCGCCGCACTCCCCGCGAGCAGGCTCCGGCGTTTCAGGGAGATCGACATGCCCATCCTTGCCGCCAGCGGCCTTGCGAAGCGGTGGCCTTCCCGTGGGCCTGCTCCATCTCACGCCTGACAGCCCAAGATGGAGCCCATTCGATGTCTCGACACCCCGCGATCAGCCCCGGCCATAGCGCGGTGGTGACGGGCGCCGCGAGCGGCATCGGTCTCGCCGCCGCGAAAGCCTTCGCCACGGCGGGCATGAATGTGTGGCTCGCCGACCTGCCGGGGCAGGCTCTGGACGCCGCCCGCGCGGAGGTGGCGGCGCTCGCCGCGGTGGATGTCCGCGCCGTGCCGACGGATGTCTCCGACCGGAGCGCCATGGAGGCCCTGGCCGCGGCCGTGCTGCGCGGCGGGCCGCCCGCCATCGTGATGCTGAATGCCGGCGTCGAGGCCGGAGGCAAGCTCTTCTCCGACGCCGAGACCTGGGAGCGGATCATCGGCACCAACCTCTGGGGCGTGGTGAACGGCATCCGTGCCTTCGCCCCGGCCATGGCCGAATCCGGGCGGCCCGGCGCCGTCATCGTCTCCGGCTCGAAGCAGGGCATCACTACCCCGCCGGGCAATGCGCCGTACAACGTCTCGAAGGCGGGCGTGAAGGCCGTGACCGAGGCGCTCGCCCACGAGCTACGCAGCCGCGAGACCTGCCAGACCAGCGCGCACCTGCTGATTCCCGGCTTCGTCTATACCGGCCTCGCCAAGGCGCGCGGCGTCGCCGAGAAGCCCGCCGGCGCCTGGACGCCGGAGGAGACGATCGAGTTCATGCTGGAGCGCCTGCGGGCGGGCGACTTCTACATCCTCTGCCCCGACAACGAGACCACCCGCGCGCAGGACGAGAAGCGCATGGCCTGGGCCATGGGCGACATCATCAAGAACCGCCCGGCCCTGTCCCGCTGGCACCCGGATTACGCCGAGGCGTTCAAGCGGCACATGGAGGATTAAAACCCTCCCTTGGCGCGGGTCCTGCACCGGGGTAAGCCCGGCCCCTCAGGGGCTCGTTCGGGAGCCGCCGCGCGGGGCACGCCGCCACAGACCGGGAGCCGCCTTTGGCCACGACGATCATTCCCGTCGCCTCGTTCGATTGCGTCGTCTTCGGCGCGACCGGCGACCTGACCGCGCGCAAGCTCCTGCCCGCCCTGTATTACCGCTTCCGGGACGGGCAGATTCCCGGCACCAGCCGGATCATCGGCGCCTCGCGCTCGGAACTCTCCGTGGACGCGTTCCGCGAGCATGCCCGCGACGCCCTCAAGCGCTTCGTGCCGGGCCACGACCTGCCGGACGCCGCGCTGAACGACTTCCTCGCCCATCTCGATTACGTCGCCGTGGACGGTAAGGGCGATGAGGGGTGGGACGACCTCACGGCCAAGCTCGACGAGCGGCCGGATCAGGTGCGGCCCTACTACCTCGCCACCTCGCCCGACCTCTACGGCTCGATCTGCCGCAACCTCAGCAAGCACGGGTTGATCGGCGAGAAATCCCGCGTCGTGCTGGAGAAGCCGATCGGCAAGGATCTCAAATCCGCCAAGGCGATCAACGACGCGGTCGGCGAGGTCTTTCCCGAATCGCAGATCTTCCGGATCGACCACTACCTCGGCAAGGAGACGGTGCAGAACCTGCTCTCGCTCCGCTTCGCCAACACCATCTTCGAGCGCCTCTGGACGGCGGACGTGATCGACCACGTCCAGATCACCGTGGCCGAGACCGTCGGCGTCGAAGGCCGGGCGGGCTATTACGACACGTCCGGCGCCATGCGGGACATGCTGCAGAACCACATCCTGCAGTTGCTCTGTCTCACGGCGATGGAGAGCCCGCTCAACCTCGAAGCGAATTCCGTGCGCGACGAGAAGCTGAAGGTGCTGCGCGCCCTGAAGCCGATCACCGCCCATGACATCCAGACGGCGACGGTGCGCGGCCAGTACGTGGTGGGCGCGGTGGGTGGGCAGCCCGTGACCGGCTACCTCGACGAGCTCGGCCACGAGAGCCGGACCGAGACCTTCGTGGCGATGAAGGTCGAGATCCAGTCCGGGCGCTGGGCGGGGGTGCCGTTCTACCTGCGCACCGGCAAGCGCCTGCCGCAGAAGCTGTCCGAGATCGTGGTGCAGTTCCGCGCCTCGCCCTTCTCGATCTTCCCTACCGAGGCGTTCGGCCGGGAGCCGAACCGGCTGGTGATCCGCCTGCAACCGCAGGAAGGCATGAAGCTCGAGGTGATGACCAAGGATCCCGGTCCCGGCGGCCTGCGCCTGCGCCCGACGGACCTCGACATCTCCTTCGAGGAGACGTTCAAGCAGCGCTATCCCGACGCCTACGAGCGGCTGCTGATGGATGTGGTGCGCGGCAACGCCACCCTGTTCATGCGCCGCGACGAGGTGGAGGCCGCCTGGGCCTGGGCCGACGGCATCCTGAGCGCCTGGGCGGAGCGGCCCGAATCGCCGCGTCCTTATCCGGCGGGCTCCTGGGGGCCGACCGCCGCCATCGCCCTGATCGAGCGCGACGGACGCACGTGGCACGAGGAACTGCGGCTTTAAGGCAGGGGGCGAGCCAGGGTCACGGCTTGCCTTACGGCCAAGCTGCCCTTTTCCGGCCAAGCCTGGTCCCGACACTGCGCGTCCCGGGATACCGGGATGCGGACGGGACCAGGACCATGCAGGATCACGACAGCATCGATGCCGAGCGGCGCCTGCACCGCTCGGTCGATTCCGTGCTCAGGCTCATTCACGCGGCGCAGGCCGAGCGGCAGGCGCCGCCCGTGCAGGCCGCGCGCCAGCAGCTGGGGCAGATCTATCGCGCCACCCGCCTCGCGCGGGCGAAGGAGCGGCTCTCGGCGTCCTGAAGCGGGTTCCGGCTGGCGACCCCGGTAGGGCTCGAACCTACGACCTGCCGCTTAGAAGGCGGCTGCTCTATCCAGCTGAGCTACGGAGTCGGATGCCAGCCGGACCGAAAAGCCACGGGGGAGCGTTCCGGTCAAGGCATCCGGGGTGCCAGCCCTCGAAGGGCTTGCGGACGGGACTGGTTTTCGACACCTGACGGGCGCCGCCGCAAGGATCCCCTTCCCCGTGTCCGCCCCCTCTCCGCAGACCCCGTCTCCCCGCCGCGTCCGGCGCCGGGTGAGTACCGGGCGCGGTAGCCTCGCACAGCCCGGCGCCGACCTCACCCGCCTGCCGATCGGGCTCGACCCGCGCGGTATCCAGCTTTCCGAGGGCGTCAGAGCGGGCTTCGCCTTCGGCGTGGTCTTCCTGCTCCACGCCCTGTTCCCGTGGCCGCCGCTGCTATCGATGGCCTTCGCGGCCAACCTCGCCTGTTTCTGCGACACGGGCGGGCCGATGCATGCACGCCTGCGAGTGCTCACCACCTTCTCATTGATCGGCGGGCTGCTCTGGGGCGGGCTCGGCCTGCTGCGGCCGATGGGCCTGCCGGTGGTGGTGCCCGTGGCCTGCGCGGTGATCTTCGCCTGCACCTATATCCGGGTGTGGAGCATCCAGGCGCAGGCGGCGGGCAACGTGCTCGTCGTGGTGGTCTGCATCGCCCTCGACCGGGCGCTGAGCCCGGCCGAGGCCGGGACGGTGGCCTTGATGTTCGCCGCCGGGGGTCTGTGGGCGACCCTGCTCGCCCTCGTCATCTGGCGGCTCCACCCCTATCGCCCCGCGCACCGGGCCGTGGCCGAGGTGTGGCGCAGCCTCGCCCGGCTGGTGGGCGACCTCGAACGCCTCGCCGCCCTGCCAGAGCCGCAGGCCGAAGCGTTCGATGGCCATGCCCGCGCCCATCGCCGGGGCGTCCGTCTCGGCATCGAGACCGCGCGGGCGATGATCCTCGACCTCGCCCGCAGCCGCGAGCGCGTGTCCGAGCGTACCGCGCAGGCGTTGCTGCGGCTGGAGAGCGCGGAGCAGATCTTCTCCCACCTGATCGCCATCGCGGAACTCCTCGACAGCCGTCCCTCCCCGGCGCAGCGCGCCGCGGCGCAGCATGTCCTGCGGCGGCTGCGTCCGCTTCTCGCGGTGATCGCCCGCGCGATCCGCGAGGATGCCAGCCTCGACCTCGCGCGGCTGGAGCCGTCCCTTGTGCGCGTCGCGAAGGACGTCGCCGACGAGCCGACCCTGGCGCGGCTCGCCGAGCGGATCGTCGGCCGGGTGCGCATCGCCGCCAAGCTCTCCACGCCGGAGGGCTATCGACCCGGTGGCCTCGACGAGGGCGGGCGGCTCGGCTGGCGGGCGCGCTCCCTCGATCCGCTGGTGCAGAACTTCACTCCGTCCTCGCCCAACCTGCGCCACGCCCTACGGGCGACGCTGGTGGCGGCGCCCGCACTCGCGGCCACCCTCAGCTTCGGCGGAACCTTCGCGCATTGGCTGGTCATCACGCTGGTTCTGACCATGCAGCCCTTCTACGCGGCGACATGGCAGCGGGCGCTGGAGCGGATCGGCGGGACGGTGCTCGGCGGGCTGGTGGGCGCCGTTCTCGCCTATTATGCCGCCACGCCACTGTGGCAGGCCGGGATGATTCTCGCCCTCAGCATCGTCGGCTTCGCGGCGCGGCAGATCTCCTACGGCGTCTTCGTGACCTGCCTGACACCCCTCGTGGTGCTGCTGGTGGAGGTTCTGGAGCCGGGGCACAGTTCCTGGGAGATCGTGGCCGAGCGGGCCGGGTTCACCATCCTCGGCGGGCTCATCGCGGTGGCGAGTTGCCTCGTGCTTTGGCCGATCTGGGAGCCGGATCAGGTCCGGCAGGAGCTCCGACGGGCCCTGTCCACCCATGCCGACTTCGCCCGTGCCGTCCTGGCGGCGGGCGAGGGCCGTGATGCGGCCATCGACACGACCGCCCGTGAGGCGGGCTTGGCCCTCAACGATCTGGAGGCGGCCCTGTCCCGGGCCCTGCAGCAGCCCCGCGCCGGGCACCACCCGGAGGTCGAGGCGGCCATGGTGGCCGACGCGACTCTCAGACGAATCAGCGCCCGGCTCTCGGTCCTGCGGCACGCGCCGGACGCCACGGCTCCCATCGCGCCTGCCTGGAAGGACTGGATCGGCGACACCCTCGCCGGCCTCGGCGCGGATGCCCCCGCCCTGCCGCAGCGGCCCGAGGCGGCGCAGGGGCCTTCGCTGGCCCGGCTTGCCGCCCAGGTCGATCTGCTCACCGGCACCCTGCGCCCCGGCGACAGCCGCGCCGCCCTTCTCGCCCCGGCTTGAGCCGCCGCCCGGCGGCTGCTAGCAAGCAAATGCCCACGGGGACCGGGGCCGGATTAGCACAGCGGTAGTGCAGCGGTTTTGTAAACCGAAGGTCGGGGGTTCGATCCCCTCATCCGGCACCATCAGGCTTTCGCGCGGAGCCTCGCCACGGCTACGGCATTGGACAGGCCGAGGGCCGCGGCCCTGCGCTGCAGATTAACGCCAAGGGGCAGCATGGGAACGACGCGTCAGCGACCCATGAAGGCGCTGAGCATGTTCGCGGCCCGTGCCATCTGCTCGTCGTTCATGTCCGCGAGGGTCTGCTGGATGCGGCGGAGTAGCTTCCCGCGTTCCCCCTTGGGGAGAGCGTCGTCGCCCACTCCGAAGAGGGCCACGGGCGGGAGATTCAGGGCCAAGGCGATCCTTTCCACGGTGTCGAACGACGGTGCGGCAGAGCCCCGTTCGATCTTCCCAATGGTCTCGATGGAAAGGTCGACAAGGGTGGCAAGACGCTCCTGCGTCATGCCCTGGGCTCGCCTGTGATGGCGGACACCCGCACCGAAAACCTGCCTGAGTTCCACGTCCTACCTCCGACAAGTCATCTTCGGCGGCGGGTTTCACCCCGTGAGGAATCAGGGGTGCCGATTTCGCAGTTTGCGAATCAGAAATTCCTATATTCGAGAATAGGTCGTCTCGTTACGGGTCGTGCGAGAGCGCTCTCGCGAGCCGTCTCCTGACGCACGCTTCAGAGGTGACTTGATCCGTCGTGGCCGATGCAACCTGCCGTCGCGATGACAGGACGTTGGAAGCTGGCCCTCAATCGGTCAGCGCCGCGAGCATCCGGTTGGCGCGAGCGAGTTGCGCTTCGTTGAGGCGAGAGAGGCGCGCGTGGACCTTGCCGAGGAGGCGCGAACGCTCGCTGTCATGGGTGAGGACCGTGCCGACGCCGAAGAAAGCGACCGCGGGCACGTCGAGGATGTCGGCAAGGCGTTCGATCGTCACCATCGACGGCGCGGCGATGCCACGCTCCATCTTGCTGATCATTTCGGTCGAGAGCCCTACACGCTCGGCCAGCCCAGCCTGCGTCAGATATCGGCCCTTCCGGTGATGCCGCAGGTTCGCACCAAAGATGACCGCAAGCGACACGCCGTACCTCCGGGGACGGGGATTCCGCGGCAACGAGGGACGGCAAAAGAGACTATCATTGCGACTCGGAAAAAAGCCGTAATATAAGTACGAAATCCTGGCAAGAGGATTGGGCAGAGCGCCCCATGCCACACTGGCTATGGTTTTCCCTGTCTGGGTTGATGCTCGTAGCGGTTGCAGTGTTTGCCGGGATGATCGGCTGGATCATCGCCGAGCCGTGGCTCATCGCCCGCAGGATCCCCCCTCGGGAGATCGAGGCCCTGGCCGACGCGCTGATGCGCGAACATCCAGACGCTCCAGAGGCACAGGCGCTCCTTGAGGAGCACGCCGCGTGGCATCGCAGCCGCGCTCACGATCGGGTGCTGTGGAGCCTCGTGCGGCGCGAGATCCGGCGGCGGCAGACGGATGCGGGACGTCGCCCGCATCCGTCTTGAGGCGCCTCAGCGTCCGTAGACGTCCTCGATGCGGATAATGTCGTCCTCGCCGGTGTAGGAGCCGACCTGGACCTCGATGAGCTCCAGCGGGATCTTGCCCGGGTTAGCGAGGCGGTGGACGCAGCCGATCGGCAGATAGATCGCCTCGTTCTCGTGGACGAGCGTCACTTGATCGTCGACGGTCACCTCGGCGGTGCCATGCACCACCACCCAGTGCTCGGCACGGTGGAAGTGCTTCTGCAGCGAGAGACGCGCGCCGGGCTTCACGGTGATGCGCTTCACCTGGAAGCGCGTACCGATATCGATGCGCTGGTAGTTGCCCCAAGGGCGATACATCAGGCGGTGGGCGTCGGCCTCGGGCTCCTTCCGGGCCCGGAGCTGCTCCACGAGGTTCTTGACCTCGCCGCCGCGCTCGCGGCTCGTGACGAGCACCGCGTCGGGGGTCGAGACCACCACCACGTCGTCCAGGCCGACCACGGTGGTGAGCAACTCGCCCTCGCTATGAACGAGGCTGTTGCGGGTGCCGTGCAGGGCCACCCGGCCGCGCGTGGCATTCCCGTCCGCATCCTGCGGCGAGACCTCCCACAGGGCGCCCCAGGTGCCGATGTCCGACCACGGGAACGAGACCGGCAACACCGCCGCGCGGGTCGTATGCTCCATCACGGCATAGTCCACCGAGATCTGCGGCGATTGCAGGAAGGCCTCGGTGTCGAGGCGCAGGAAATCGAGGTCGCGCGTGGCCGCCGCGAGGGAGGCCTCGGCCGCCGCCAGGACCTCGGGGGAGTGGGTGCGCAACTCGTCGAGCATCACGTCCGCCCGGAACAGGAAGTAGCCGCTGTTCCACAGGGCGCCCTCGGCGATCAGCTGCTCGGCGCGGTCGGCCTTGGGCTTCTCGAGGAAACGCTCGACCTTGCGCGCACCGGCCTCTCCGGCCGCGCCGGCCAGGGGCGAACCGGGCTGGATGTAGCCGTAGGCGGTCGAGGGCGAGGTCGGCACGATGCCGAGCGTCATGATGAAGCCGGCCTTGGCGCCGAGACTCGCGGCGCGCACCGCGCTGAGGAAAGCGGCATCGTCGCCGACCACATGGTCAGCGGCGAGGATCAGCACCAGCGCGCTCGGGTTCCGGGCGGCGGCGTGGAGCGCGGCCACCGTGACGGCGGCGGCCGAATCGCGCCGGGCGGGTTCGAGCAGGATGTCGGCGGCGAGGCCCGCTTGGGCAAGCTGCTCGGCGACGATGAAGCGGGCGTCGTTGGCGGTGATGATCGCCGGGCGCGCGAAGACGCTCCCATCGGTCACGCGGGCGGCGGTCGCCTGGAAGGACGAGCGGTGCGCCTCGGCCAGGGGGATGAACTGCTTCGGAAAGCTCTCTCGCGAAGCGGGCCACAGGCGCGTGCCCGAGCCGCCACAGAGGATGACCGGATGGATGAGGTCTGTGGTGTCACCCGACATCGGTTCTCTCCTGCTGTCGCATCGGTCCAGGCTGGATCGGCAGACAACATGCCCTGGCGATCCGATGACTTGCGAGCTCTGAGCCCAGAAGCAAAAAGGCCCGGTTGAAGAATGAAAGTCGCTCCTGCCTCTTGCCCGATATCCAAGGGGTCATCTGCGAGAGACAGACAATCCAGGCATTCGGGACGAGGCCATTTCTTGTCATGCCGCATTGCACGCGGCAGGTCGAGCCCTCGAAGCGGCATCGTCACGGGGATGACGCGCTGCGGAGGAATCAGGGTGAACGGAGCGCGTTACTGCACGGACGGGTTGGTGCTCGCCACGATGGGGAGACCGGCGGGCAGTTCGCCGCAGGAGGTGCAGCGCAGGCGCTGGGCCACGGCGACGATATCCTCGTCGGCGCTGGCCTGGAGTTGACTCCAACTGGCCCAGGTCGAGGCGCGGCAGGTCGGACAGCGGGGAATACGCAGGCCGCGATGCCCGGTCTTCTCCCAGTCGCCCACCGTCTGCGGACGGAACACGGTCATGCCGATTCCATGGCCGACGCGACGATCATCGCGCCGGTCCGGACGAAGGCCGGATCGCGTTCCTGAGTCATCGTTATCCTCTGTTGCGATGCGTACGGGGGTCTATGCCGAATTGGCGGCCCCGCGTCGATCACTCAATAGTGAAAATACGAAAAAATATCTGACACGCGCATACAACCGTAACGCGATTGATTGGTTCCAGATACACGACTATTTTGAATTACTCGCGTTGAAACCTGCGTATTTTCTTGCTCTTGAATGCAGGCGGACGGTCACGCCGCCCCGGGACCGGGCAGCACCGCCTCGTCCCGGCGCAGGCCGACGCCACTGACGTTCTGCACGAACATGGCGCGCAGCAACGCCTCCATCTGCTCTGCGGCGGCCTCGATCGAGAGCCCGTCCTGCCGGATGTTGGAGATGCAGTTGCGCCGGGAATCGGGCAGGCCCGGCTCCGGCGCGAGCGTGATGTAGCAGCCGAGGCTGTCCGAAGCCGACAAGCCGGGCCGCTCGCCGATCAGCACCGCCACCGCCCGCGCCTTCAGCCGGGCTCCCACCGGATCGCCCAGGGCCACCCTCGCCTGCGTCGCGACGACCACGGGGGCGAGGCGCCACCCGGCGCGGTTCGCCCGCTCTGCCAGGGCGGTCGCCATCGGCACCGCGTTGAGGGCGACGGCCGTGGCCGAGAGGCCATCAGCGATTACGATGGCGAGGTCGCATCCGGCCCCATCGAGGGCAGCCTCGCACTCCGGGTTCATCATGCGCCCCCGGTCCGGCCGCCGCAGGTATTCCGCCCGGTCCGTCACATTGGACCGGACCTCTACGGATTCGAGCCCCTGCGCCGTCAACGCTTCGCGGATGGCCTCCGTATCGAGGGGTGTCCAGACCGCCTCGCGGGCACGGGCATGGTCGAGGCCGAAGGCCAGCGCCGCCGCCGTCGGCAGGCCCGCGCCGTGGGCGCCAAGCGCGATCCGCGCCTGGGTGAGGGAACGCAGATCGCGCAGGCTCGGGCGGGTGGGGGCGCTCATGCCGCCCTCCCCGGAAGGAGGCGGGAAGCGTCCGCGAAAGCGCCGGGTAATTCGCCCGCCGCCCCGGTGAGGCGACCGTGCTCGGCGGTGAGGCCGACCTCGCGCAGCCACGCCTCGAATTCCGGGGCCGGGGGGCGCCGGAGCGTCTCGCGGGCAAAAACCGCATCGTGATGAGACAGCGATTGGTAGTTCAGCATCACATCGTCCGCCCCCGGCACGGTGATGACGAAGTTCACCCCCGCCGCGCAGAGCAGGACCAGCAGGGCATCCATGTCCTCACCATCGGCGGAGGCGTGGTTGGTGTAGCAGACGTCGACCCCCATCGGCAGGCCGAGGAGTTTGCCGCAGAAATGATCCTCCAGCCCGGCGCGGATGATCTGCTTGCCGTCGTAGAGGTATTCCGGACCGATGAAGCCGACGACCGTGTTGACGAGGAGCGGCGCGAATTCACGCGCCACCGCGTAGGCGCGGGCCTCCATCGTCTGCTGATCGACGCCCCAATGGGCGTCGGCCGAGAGGGCCGAGCCCTGGCCCGTCTCGAAATACATGAACTGGCCGCCCACTGGGCAGCGGCCGAGAGCCAGGGCCGCCTGCTGCGCCTCACGCAACACCGCGAGATCGACACCGAAGCCGGCATTGGCCTTCTGTGAACCCGCCACGGACTGGAAGACGAGATCGACCGGGGCGCCCCGGGCCATGGCCTCGATCGCCACCGTCACGTGGCCGAGGCAGCAATGCTGGGTCGGCACGTTCAGGCGAAGGCGCAGGGTCTCCAGCAACTCGACGATGCGGATGTAATCCGGCAGCGAGTCGGTCGCCGGGTTGACCCCGATCACCGCATCGCCCGACCCCATCAACAATCCGTCGAGGGCGGAGACGAGAATGCCTTCCGACGAATCGGTCGGGTGGTTCGGCTGGTTGCGGGTGGAGAGGCGCCCGGGCAGACCGAGGGTCGAACGGAAGTGCGTCACCACCGGCCGCTTGGCGGCGATGGCGACGAGATCCTGAAGACGGCAGAGCTTCGAGACCGCGGCCACCATCTCCGGCGTCAGGCCGGGTGCCAGGGCTGCCAGCACCCGCGCATCGGCCTCCGGCGAGAGCAGCCACTCCCGAAAAGCGCCGACCGTGAGGGACGAGATGGGCGCGAAGGCCTCGCGATCGTGCCGCCGGGCGATGAGATCCGACACCTCATCGTCTTCGGAGGGGATCAGTTCCTGTTCGAGGAAGGTCTTGAGGGGGAGGTCGGCGAGCGCGATCTGCGCGGCGAGCCGTTCCACCGGGCCCTCCGCGGCGATGCCCGCGAGTTGGTCGCCCGACCGTTCCGGCGTCGCCTTAGCGAGCAGACTCTTGAGATCCGGAAAGCGGAAGCGCGTGCCTTCGATGGTGGTTGCATACGCCATGAAGGGGTCTCCCCGAAGCCGCGAGGAATCCTCGCCGTTTGCGGACAGGAACGCTAGGGCCCTCGTCTTGTTTCGGCCACGCTTGCCACTCAGGGAACGTTCATCCTCAGTCTCACATAGTCACTGCCAAGCTTTTGCTTGTTTCTAGATCATTTCTTGTTACATTGCTGAAACATTTGTCGATACTAATTCGTATTGGCTATTAATATCGCCTGAATACAGAGTTCAGAGCCGATTAAATCCCCAGATCATATCAGCGCCGCCATCAGGGCGATGCGCCGAAACGCAGCCGCACGGACCGTGAGACGGACCGGACGGAGGTGAGCCGGTCGGCCCGTCCGTCAGGACGAGACAATGACTGAGGAGCACGACATTGCGGCGGCCGCGACGGCCGCGATCAGGGCTGAGCCGGAACCCGCGTCAGGGCGGCGTGGCTCGGTCGATGCTGCCGCGCGTGCCCGGATCGGACGCGAATTGCAGCGCCACTACGCGCAGGTCCTCGCCCTGCCGATCCCCGACCACCTGCGCGCCCTCGTGGAGGGCCTTGCCGAGGACGGCAGGGCGACCGGGCGCGCCGAACGGGAGATTTCGCGATGATGCATTCCCTCGCACCGTCCGCCCCGCCGGTGGGGACGCCGCCGGGTGCCGACGCGGAGATGCGCGAGCTTCTGCTTGGCGCGATTCCCGCCTTGCGGGCCTTCGCCTTCTCGCTGACCTACGACCTGGACCGGTCCGATGACCTCGTACAGGACACGCTGGTGCGCGCCTGGACCCGAGCCGAGAGCTTCCGCCGGGGCACGAACCTGACGGCGTGGCTGTTCACCATCCTGCGCAACCTGTTCTACTCCGAGCAGCGCAAGCGCAAGCGCGAGGTGGAGGATGCCGATGGCCTCCATGCCGGACGCCTCACCGCCCTGCCGGAGCAGGAGGTGCGCATGGAGATGGCGCAGTTCCAGGAGGCGCTGAACCTGCTGCCGCACGCCCAGCGCGAGGCCCTGATCCTCGTGGGCGCGCAGAGCTTCACCTACGAGGAGGCGGCCGAGATCTGCGGCGTGGCAGTGGGCACCATCAAGAGCCGGGTGAGCCGCGCCCGGGTGCGGCTGATCGAGAGCCTCGGCATGCAGGGCACAGACGATATCGGCGCGGACGGCGCGACGCGGGCGGCGCTGGAAGACCGCTGAGCGCCGCTACTTGATGAGCCGCACCACCTCGCGGAAGCGGGGGTGGGCGGCGCTGCCAAGCCATTCGAACACCACCATCTCGGTGGTGACGATGTCGACCCCATGGGCCGCGAGGCGAGCCAGTGCCGCCTCGCGGTTCTCCGTGCGCCGGGAGGCCACAGCATCGCGCACCACGCGCACCCGGCGGCCGGCCGCCTTCAACCCCATCGCCGTCTGCAAGACGCAGATATGCGCCTCGCAGCCCGCCAGGACGACCTCGGCCCCATCCGGGACCCGGGCGAGGAAACCCTCCTCGCGCGTCACGTCGAACGCCATCTTGTCCACCACCTCGCCGCCTGCCAACGCCGGCACCGTCGAGCCCAGGGCACCGGGGTTCTGCTCGGTGATCAGCACGGGCACAGCGAGGATCGACGCCGCCTCCTTGAGCCGCCGGGCATTGGCGATCATCGCCTCCGACTCTGCCAGAGCCGGAACGAGCCGCGCCTGAATATCGACGAGGATGAGAAGCGAGCGGGTGGCGTCGAGGGACGGTTGCATGGAGCGGTTCAGTAGGCGGCGAAATAGTCGGCGATCTGCCCACGATCCTGCGTCACCGTCAGGGCGAGGGACAGAAGGATGCGCGCCTTCTGCGGTGTCAGGTTATCTGCGCTGAGGATGCCGCGCTCGCGCAGACGGGTGCTGAGAGGCACGACGCCGCTGCCCGCGCGGGTCGACATCACCACCACCAAGCCCGCCTCGACCGCCTCCGCCAGAGCATCGGCTTCAAGGGGCGGGACCATGCCGGGGGCAAGCCCCGCCGCAACGAGCCCCTTCGCGCCCGCCGCCCGGAAGGCCCGTACCGCCGTCCCGTCCGCATCGGCATAGGCGTAGGATACGTCCACCCGGGGCAGAGCCGTGATGGAACGGATATCGAAGGGCGTGCCGGGGGCATGCGCCCGCTCGGAGCGCCGATAGTACCGCACACTCTCGCCATCGACGTGGCCGAGCACGCCGAAATCCGGCGTGCGGAAGGTCTGGAGGCGGGTGACAGAGGTCTTAGTGACCTCGCGCGCCGCCTGGATCTCGTCGTTGAGCACGACGAGTACGCCGCGCCCGCGCGACGCCGGGGATGCGGCCGTCCGGACCGCGGCCACGAGGTTGAGCTTCGCATCGGTAGACAGGGCGGTCATCGGCCGCTGCGAGCCGACGATCACCACAGGCAGATCGACCGTCAGCGTCAGGCTCAAAGCATAGGCTGTCTCTTCCAGAGTCGCCGTGCCGTGGCCGATGACGATGCCCGCGAGATCGGGATGCTCGCCCGCCACCTGCTCGCAGAGCCGTACGAGATCGCGCCATTCCGCGAAGCCGATCCCCGGGCTCGTAACCGTCCGGAACGGCACCGGCACGACATTCGCCACTTCAGCCAGTTCAGGCACGGCAGCGACGATCTCGGTTGCGTCGAGACGCCGGTCGTTCGCGACGTAATCGAGGATGTCGAGGGAATCTCGGCCGAGGGACGAGAGCGTCCCGCCCGTACCGATGAAAGCGACTGTCGGCTTGCCGGTCATCCGTTTCATTCCCTTTTCGCGCGAACATGCGATGCCCGCCTCGGAGAGGGAGTGCAAGGGTTCGGCCGCGCGGGGCTCAGCTGCGAAAATCGAACAGCATGGGCGAGGCTGGCGCTGATGTGCCATGCCCGCGTGCTGTGTAGCCAGTCCCGCTCCGCCGACACGCCCGTGGAGGGCGTGTCGGCAGAGTGTCGATGTTGGTGCCGGGTCTACACGACGAGGTTCACGATCCTGCCGGGCACGACAATCACCTTCTTCGGCGCCTTGCCCTCCAGCACTTTCTGCACGGCTTCGAGGGCCAAAGTGGCGGCTTCGACGGCTTTGGCATCGGCAGCGCGCGGGACGGTGACATCCGCCCGCTTCTTGCCGTTGATCTGGACCGGCAGGGTGATCTCGTCCTCGACCAGCAGCCCGGCCTCGGCCTCCGGCCACGGCGCTGCCGCGACGAGGCCATCCCGGCCAAGCGCCGTCCAGCATTCCTCGGCGAGATGTGGCATCATCGGTGCGATGAGCTGGACGAGAATGCCGGCCGCTTCTCGCGCCGCGCCCTGCGAGACCGGGCCGCGCAGCCCTTCATCCAGGGCATTGGCCAAAGTGTAGACATGGGCCACGCAGCGGTTGAAGCGCAGCCGCTCCACGTCCTCGCCCACCGAGGCCAGTGCACGATGCGCGGCCTTGCGCAGGGCGAGGTCGGCCGCCCCGTCGCCCGAAGCCGCGCAAGCCGCATTCACGAGGCGCCACACGCGCTGCACGAACCGGGCAGCGCCCTGCACGCCCTCTTCCGTCCAGATTACGTCGCGCTCGGGCGGCGAGTCCGAGAGCATGAACCAGCGGGCGGTGTCAGCGCCGTAGCTCGCGATGATGTCGTCGGGGTCGACCACGTTCTTCTTCGACTTCGACATCTTCTCGATCGGCCCGATGGTTACCGGGCCGTTAGTTTTCACGTGAAACGCCTGCCGCTCTCCGCCGTCGGCGGTGAGCCGCACATCGGCCGGGGGGACCCAGGCGCCCGCCGCGTCCTTGTAGGTCTCGTGGACGACCATGCCCTGCGTGAACAGGCCCGCGAACGGCTCGGATACGCCGGACCAGCCGGTCTCGCGCATCGCACGGGTGAAGAAGCGGGCGTAGAGCAGGTGCAGGATCGCGTGCTCGATGCCGCCGATATACTGGTCCACCGGCAGCCAGCGGTTCACCGTCTCCGGGTCGGTCGGCTGATCGGTGAGCCACGGTGCGGTGAAGCGCGCGAAGTACCACGACGAGTCCACGAACGTGTCCATCGTGTCGGTCTCGCGCCGGGCGGCGGCTCCGCACGTCGGGCAGGGAACCTGACGCCACGCCGCGTCCCGCTCCAACGGGTTGCCCGGCTGGTCGAACGAGACCTCCTCCGGCAGCTTTACCGGAAGGTCTTCGACCGGCACCGGCACCGGGCCGCAGCTGTCGCAATGGATGATCGGGATCGGGCAGCCCCAGTAGCGCTGGCGCGAGACGCCCCAGTCGCGCAGGCGGAACTGCACCTTGCGGGTCGCGACGCCCTCCCCTTCGAGGCGATTCGCGACCGCGTTGAAGGCGGCCTGCGTGCCCATGCCGTCGAGGAAGCGCGAATTGATCATCCGCCCGTCGCCGTCATAGGCGGTATCGGTGATGACGAAGCTCGCCGGGTCCTGCCCCTCAGGGCAGACGACCGGTGTGTTGCCGAGCCCGTACTTGTTGGCAAAGTCGAGGTCGCGCTGGTCATGCGCCGGGCAGCCGAACACGGCCCCGGTGCCGTATTCCATCAGAACGAAATTCGCGACGTAGACCGGCAAGTCCCAGGACGGGTCGAGGGGGTGGCGCACCCGTAGGCCCGTGTCGAAGCCGAGCTTCTCCGCCGTGTCGATGGCCGCCTGCGCCGTGCCGATGCGCTGGCATTCGGCGATGAAGCCCTGCAGCGCTTCGTTGCCTTCGGCTAGGCTCGCCGCGATCGGATGGTCGGCGGCAATCGCCAGGAACTTGGCACCGAACAGCGTGTCGGGCCGGGTCGTGTAGACGGTGACACTATCCCCGTAGCCGGCAACATTCTGCGTCAGGTCGAACCGGACCTCCAGGCCCTCGGAGCGGCCGATCCAGTTCTTCTGCATCAGCCGGACCTTCTCCGGCCAACGGTCGAGCCCGTCGAGGGCGGTGAGCAGATTCTCCGCGAAATCGGTGATCTTGAAGAACCACTGGGTCAGCTCGCGCTGCTCCACCAGCGCGCCCGAGCGCCAGCCGCGGCCGTCGATCACCTGCTCGTTGGCGAGCACGGTGTGGTCCACCGGGTCCCAATTCACCTTCGCCGTGCGGCGCGTCACCAGCCCCTTCTCGAGGAAGTCGAGGAACATGCGCTGCTGATGCTTGTAGTAGCTCGGATCGCAGGTCGCGATCTCACGGCTCCAATCCAGCGACAGGCCCATGGATTGGAGCTGTCCGCGCATGGTGGCGATGTTGTCGTAGGTCCAGGCGCGCGGGTTGACCTTGCGCTCCATCGCGGCGTTCTCGGCGGGCAGGCCGAACGCGTCCCAGCCCATCGGGTGCAGCACGCTGAAGCCCTTGGCGCGCTTGTAGCGGGCCACCACGTCGCCCATCGCGTAGTTGCGCACGTGGCCCATATGGATGCGCCCCGACGGATAAGGGAACATCTCCAGCACGTAGTATTTCGGACGGGGGTCCGCGTTGTCCGTCTCGAAGATCTTGGCCTGCGACCACGCCGCCTGCCAGCGCGGCTCGGCATCCTTGGCGTTGTAGCGTTCGATCGGGGTGGGTGCGTCGGTCATCGGGCCAAGTCTGTCGCAGGAACGAGCCTGTCGCGGGAACGGGCGTCTTGCGGCGCAGTAGCATATCCAAGAGGCGGCGGGTCAACGGGCCTTGCATGGCCGCTCCGTCCATGCTTGCCCCGGGTCGCTCGACCCAAGGAGACACGATCATGGCCGCCCCCCTGCCCGGACCGCCCCCCCGCTCCGACATCGGGCACATCCCACCGGTGGGTGAGGCCGACGTCGCCGCCGGGCTCGCGGAGGTGCGCGAGGGTGTGGCCCGCGCCGCCCGCGACAGCGACCGGGACCCGGCGGAGGTCCATCTCATCGCCATCTCGAAGACCATTCCGGCCGAGGGCATCCTCCCGGCACTCGAAGCCGGGCAGCGGTTGTTCGGCGAGAATTACGTGCAGGAATCGGCCGCGAAATGGCCCACCCTGAAGGAGCGATTCCCGGATGTGGAATTGCACCTCGTCGGCCCCCTGCAATCGAACAAGGCCCGCGAAGCGGTCGCCCTGTTCGACGTGATCCATTCCCTCGACCGGCTGTCGCTCGCCGCCGCCCTGGCCAAGGAGATCACCCGCACCGGGCGGACGCCGAAGCTGCTGATCCAAGTGAATACCGGCGATGAGCCGCAAAAGGGCGGCGTCCCGGTCGATCAGCTCGATACGCTGCTTGCCGAGTGCCGGGACACGCATGGGCTCGCGATTCAGGGGCTGATGTGCATCCCGCCCGTAGAGGATCCGCCCTCGGCCCATTTCGCGCTGCTGGCGAAGCTCGCATGCGAGCGCAACCTGCCGATCCTGTCCATGGGCATGAGCAGCGACTACCCGGCGGCGATCCAGGTCGGCGCGACCCATGTCCGCGTCGGCACCGCCATCTTCGGCCAGCGGCTCAAGAAGGCCTGAACCTCCGCCGTCATTGCGAACGGAGCGAAGCAATGAGGGAGGCGCCACGTCCGGAAGCGGCCCTCCGTCCCTGGATTGCTTCGCTGTCCTCGCAATGACGGGAGGGGCTGGTGCCGAAGGCTCAGTCGATCACCAGCCGGTAGCCGACGCCGCGCACCGTCTGCAGGAAGGACGGGTTGGCGGGATCGACCTCGATCTTCCGGCGCAGGCGGTTCATCTGCACGTCGATGGCGCGCTCGGCTGCGGCACCGCCCACCCCGGCCAAGTGCTCGCGCTCGACGGCCGCGCCGGCGGCCTGGGCGAGGATCGACAGGATCTCGCGCTCACGCTCGGTGATGCGCAGGGTCTCGCCGTCGCGGCGCAACTCGCCCCGGTCCGGGCGGAAGACGAAAGGCCCGAACGCCACGGGCGCCGCGTCTGCGTCGCGCGGTCGGACGGGCCCCCGGTTGATGATGTTGTTGAGACGCAGCGTCAGTTCACGCGGGTCGAAGGGCTTGGGCAGGTAATCGTCGGCGCCGATCTCCAGCCCCATCACCCGGTCGTTGGGGTTCGAGCGGGCGGTGAGCATCAGGATCGGGACCTTCGAGGTCTCACGCACGCTGCGGGCGTAATCGAACCCGTTCTCACCGGGCATCATCACGTCGAGCACCATGGCGTCGAAGACGAGGGCCTGGGCGCGAGCCCGCGCCTCCTCGGCGCTCGCCGCCGCCGTCACACGGAAGCCCTGCTCCGCAAGGTAACGGGCCAGCAATTCGCGCAGGCGCCGGTCGTCATCGACCACGAGGATGTGGGGCGCCTCGTCAGGCAGGTCGGCGGCCTCGGTCCGGACGGGATGAGCCATCAAGCGCCTCCTCCGTCGCGCACGGGCCGCACGCTCCGGCGGGCCATGAGGCGGCGTACCGCCGGCCTGTCCTCCGGCTCGATCATCGCCATCAGGAAATCCTCCGGTGAGGCGGTCGCGTCCGGCGAGGCGAGCGCCCGCGCGAGGCGCCGGGCCTGGACGCGGGTGAGGTCTGCGGCGAGCGCCGCGCCCGATTCGGTGCAGGTCAGGAGTCGCTGGCGCCGGTCGCTCGTGCCCGGCCGCTGCTCGACATAGCCCTGGCCGATCAGGTCCTTCAGAACCCGGTTGAGGCTCTGCTTGGTGATCCGCAGGATGTCGAGGAGCTCGGCGATGGTCAGACCGGGATAGCGGTCGACGAAGTGCAGCACCCGGTGGTGCGCCCGGCCGAAGCCGTAGGCCGACAGGATCCGGTCGGGATCGCCGACGAAGTCACGATAGGCGAAGAACAGGAGCTCGATCAGGTCGTCTCCGGCGGGCTCATGCCGCACCGTGCCGACGACGGATTTCGAGACGAAAGGCTCCTCGCGCGGGGCAATCGGTGTCACGGCGCGGCCGCTCCCCGAACGGGCGATAGGTCAGTACCCGTGACGTTTCTCAGCGCGGGCGAGGCCCGTCAAGCCTGACGGGAGGGAAGGGGCATCGGCCCCGTCCCTCCTGTCATCGGCCGCGACAGCGACAGGCGGACGCCTAGAACAGCCCGTCGATTTGGCCGTTGGCATCGAGGCGGATCGTATCGGCAGCGGGGACCTTGGGCAGGCCCGGCATCGTCATGATCTCACCGCAGATCGCCACCACGAAGCCCGCGCCCGCCGAGAGGCGCACGTCGCGCACCGCCACCACGTGGCCCTCCGGCGCGCCGATCAGCGCCGGGTCGGTCGAGAACGAGTACTGCGTCTTGGCCATGCAGATCGGCAGGTTGCCGTAGCCATCCTTCTCGAAGGCGGCGAGCTTCTGCGCGGCCTTGGACTCGATCTGGATGTCGGCCGCCCCGTAGAGCTTCGTCGCGATGGCGCGGATCTTGTCCGAGAGCTTCGACTCGGTCTCGTAGGTGTAGCGGATCGCCTGGGCGCCGCCCTCCGACAGCTTCACCACGGCACGGGCCAGTTCCTCGGCACCGGCACCGCCATCCGCCCAGTGCTTGCAGGTGATGGCCTCGACGCCGAGCTTCTCGCTGCACAGCGCCTTGAGCTTGGCGTGCTCGGCATCGGTGTCGGCGTAGAAGTGGTTCACCGCCACCACCACCGGCAGGCCGAAGTTGCGTACGTTGGTGACGTGGCGCGCGAGGTTGGCGAAGCCCTTCTCCAACGCCTCGACGTTCTCGCCGCCGAGATCCTTCTTGTTCACGCCGCCATGCATCTTGAGGGCGCGGACGGTGGCCACGATCACCACCGCCGAGGGGCTGATGCCCGCTTGACGGCACTTGATGTCGAGGAACTTCTCGGCCCCCAGATCGGCGCCGAAGCCCGCTTCCGTCACCGTGTAATCGGCGAGCCGCAGGCCGGCGCGGGTGGCGATGACCGAGTTACAGCCATGGGCGATGTTGGCGAACGGGCCGCCATGGATGAGGGCCGGGTTGCCTTCGAGCGTCTGCACGAGGTTCGGCTGCAGGGCGTCCTTCAGGAGCACCGTCATGGCGCCCGTGGCCTTCACGTCCTTCAGGGTCACGAGCTTGCGGTCGCGGGTCTCGGCGATGACGATGCGGCCGAGCCGCTCCTCAAGGTCGGCGAGATCCTTGGCGAGACAGAACACCGCCATCACCTCGGAGGCGACCGTGATGTCGAACCCGTCCTCGCGCGGGAAGCCGTTGGCGACGCCGCCGAGCGACTGATTGATGGCACGCAGCGCCCGGTCGTTCATGTCGACGACGCGGCGCCAGTGGATGCGGCGCACGTCGATGTTGAGCTCGTTCGCCCAGTAGACGTGGTTGTCGATCAAAGCTGCCGCGAGGCTGTGCGCGGAGGTGATGGCGTGGAAGTCGCCGGTGAAGTGCAGGTTGATCTGCTCCATCGGCACGACCTGCGCCTTACCGCCGCCGGCCGCGCCGCCCTTCATGCCGAAGCACGGCCCGAGCGAGGGCTCGCGCAGGCAGATCATGGTCTTCTCGCCGATGCGGTTCAGGGCATCGCCCAGGCCGACGGTCGTCGTGGTCTTGCCCTCGCCCGCGGGTGTCGGCGAGATCGCCGTCACGAGGACGAGCTTGCCCTCCTTCCGGCCTTCGAGCCCGGCGATGAAGCCGTGGTCGAGCTTGGCGATATGCTTGCCGTAATTGTGCAGGGCCTCGTCCGGGATGCCGAGCTTCTCGGCGACCTGAGCGATCGGCTTCAGGGTCGCCGCGCGGGCGATTTCGATATCGGACGGCATGGGCTTCCCTCCCTGTCACACGCACACTGCACCCCGGCGGCACTGCCGCGCGCGGTCGCCGCTCGAAGGGCGGCACGGTGCGATCGTGGCCATAATGTGAGGCAAAGCGCAGGGAAATGCGCGTCGATTTTTCTCAAGGACCGGACAAAAAGCTCTTGCCCTGTGGGAGACCGTCGTCGGTCCTCGAAAGACGGATTGGAACGAGAGTCGGCCGCCTCTCCCGGCTCGCGGGAGAGGGGTATCAGCGCTCGCTCCTCAACCTCCGGACTTCTTGGCCTTGTCGGCCGCGCCCGGCGCCTCGTGCGGCTGGGGCGCCCCCTTGGGAAGTTCGGGGTTGTCGGGGTTGTGCGGCGCGGCCACGGGGGCCGGGGGGTTCTCGGCCGTCGCAGTCGGCTTGCTCGTATCGGGCAGGCCGTCCTTCAGCTTTTCGTTGATCTTGGCGAGATCATCCGGCTCGGGGTTGAGGTCCTTGGCGTGCTGCCACTGGAACTTGCCCTCCAGGCGGCGGCCCGCGCGCCAATAGGCATCGCCCAGGTGGTCGTTGATCGTCGGATCGCCCGGCTTCAGTTCGACGGCCTTCTCCAGTTCCCGCACGGCGTCGTCCCAGCGGCCCAGGCGGAAATAGGCCCAGCCCAAGCTGTCGACGATCATGCCGTCACGCGGGGCGGAATCGGCCGCCTGCTGCAGCAGCTTGAACGCCTCGTCGATGTTCATGTTCTGGTCGACCCAGGAATAGCCGAGGTAGTTCAGCACCTGCGCCTTGGCGGCGGGCTGGCTATCCGGCACCAGGGACAGAGCCTTCTTCAGGTCGGCCTCGGCCTTGGGCCATTGCTTGGCACGTTCGTAGGCGACACCCCGGAAGTAGTAGGTGGTCCAGTAGTTCGTGACGGGCCGGTCGCCGATCAGCTCGATGGCGCGGGTGTAGCTTTGCGCGGCCTCCGCATATTGCTTGCGCGCCCGCTGGACGTTGCCGAGCGCCGTGATGACGTCGATGTCGTCGGGATGCGCCTTCATGGCGGCGTTGAGTTGCGCCAGGGCCTCGTCGCTCTTGCCCATCTGCTCGAGGTTGAGACCGATCTGGATGTCGGAGTTGAGCTTCAGGGGCGAGTTCGCCGGGATCTGCGCATAGGCTTCGTTCGCGCGCTCGGGCTGCTTCATCCGGTCGAGGGTGTCGGCGAGCGTCAGGCGCGCGAGGCCGTGATCCGGCCACAGGTAGAGGGCGAGGCGCAGGTAGATCACGGCGGGCAGTTCGTCGCCCTGCGTCGAGCCCGCCGAGCCGAGCCCGTAGAGCACCTCGGCGGCGCCTTCCTGCGCATTGGTGACGAGCTTGCCGAGCGGCTTGCCCGCCTTCAGCTTGTCGAGGGCGTCGCGCACCAGCGGATGGCGCGGGGAGAGCTTGTCGAAGTCGGAATAGGCCTGGATCGCCACGTCGGTGCGGCCCATGCTGGCCTCCTGGCGGGCATAGGCATCGACGATGCGCAGGGTGTTGCGGTCACCCTCGTAGGCGACCTTCAGGCGCGCCTCGGCCTCCTTGTCGTCGCCGGTCACGGCGGCGATCAGGCCGGCATGATAGTCGCGGAAGGTGTTGTAGTACCGCTCGCCCCGCAGCTTGTTGACGGTGTCCAGGGCCTTCTTGCCGTCGCCCGCCCCCGCGAAGGACCACGCGGTCAGAAGCGTGGCGGTGAGGTCGGTGGCCGCGCCCCGGCCGCTGCGCGAGAAGTTCTGGCGGGCGGCGGACCATTGGCTCGCCTTGATCTGGCGGACGCCGAGGGACAGGTTCGCGAGCCCGTTGGTGGGGTCACGCGCCACGAGCTTCTCGGCTTGGCGGAACGCATCCGGCAGGGCGCCGTCCGCCAACAGGGAGATGAAGGCGCGCTCGACGAGTTCCGCGTTGCGCGGATCGGCGCGCACGGCCTCGCGGTAGAAGGTGGCTGCCGCCGTCGTGTCGCGCGCCGCCCCGGCGATGTAGGCCGAGAGGAAGTTGCCTTCGAGCGATTCCGCCGGCTCGTAATCGCCCGCCGGGGACGAAACGGTCTCCTTCGGCTGAGCCGCGTACGCACCGGGCACGAGACCGGTGGCGATCAGGAGGGCGAGCGCCGAAGCGGTGCGGCGGGCGCGAAGATGGGTCATGAACCGTTCCGGCTCCTGAGGCGCCGGGCCCGGTAGGGCCGGACGCCTGAAAACATGCTGGGCGCAAGGGGCCCGGGCGAAATGCGCCGGGAGACTGGACTCATCCCGCCATCCCCGCAAGGCGAAAGGATGGCGCGGGCCTCACGGCTGCGTCAGGCCAGGATGTCGAGGGTCCGCTGGGTCATCCTGTCGGCGGTGCGCGCGACAGCGGCGTTCAGGGAGAAGCTCGCCTTCGCTTCGATCAGGTCGAGGGCCGTGGTCGAGAGCTCGACTGTCGCGGCGGGCGGCAGGGTGCCGCGGCTCGCGTCCGGCACCGTCTCCGTGCCGAAGGTGGCGACGCGCCCGGCCACGGCGTCGAGCCGCTGGGCCGCCGCGTTCATGCCGCCGGTCGCGATCGTCAGGGCATCGGTCATGCCGCCACCCTGGCCGAAAGGCCTCAAGGCTTCACCCGCGAAATCCCTTGCATTTGAATGATCCACCCGGCGAGCGACCCGAGGGCGTCGAGATGGATCGCCGGGGGAATCGTTGCGGAACTCAAGCTCCGGGACACACTCACCGTCTTTGCGAGCGTCAGCGAAGCAATCCAGGGCAGCGCGACCGTCTATAGACGTGGCGGATCCCTGGATTGCTTCGCTTCGCTCGCAAAGACGGAGGAGCTTTTGAATGTCGCAACGATCCCCGCAAAGGGGGGAGGGAGAACCGGCCGTGCTTACATATTCGGGTAGTTCGGCCCGCCCGGACCTTCCGGGGTCACCCAGTCGATGTTCTGGTTCGGGTCCTTGATATCGCAGGTCTTGCAGTGGACGCAGTTCTGCGCGTTGATCTGGAACCGCACACCGTCCGAGGCCGCCGCGTCCTCCACCCACTCGTAGACGCCCGCCGGACAATACCGGTTGGAGGGGCCCCCGAACACGTCGTGCTCGGACCGCTTCTGAAGCTCCATGTCGCGGACCTTCAGGTGCGGAGGCTGGTCCTCCTCGTGGTTGGTGTTCGAGAGGTAGACCGAGGAGAGCCGGTCGAAGGTCAGCTTGCCGTCCGGCTTCGGATAGGTGATCGGCGTCACCTCGGAGAGCGGCTTGAGGCAGGCATGGTCCGGCTTGCCATGGCCGAGCGTGCCGAAGGGCGAGGCGCCGAGGATGCTCGTCGCCCACATGTCGATGCCGCCGAGGCCGATGCCGACCAGCGTCCCGTATTTGGACCAGAGCGGCTTCACGTTGCGCACCGGCTTCAGGTCCTGCCCGATCGGGCTGTCGCGCCAGCCCTGGTCGTAGACCGTCAGTTCGTCGCCCTGGCGGCCCGCCTTGAGCGCGTCGGCGATGGCGTCGGCCGCCTGCATTCCGGAGAGCACCGCGTTATGCGAGCCCTTGATGCGGGGCACGTTCACGAAGCCCGCCGAGCAGCCCACGAGACAGCCACCGGGGAAGACGAGCTTCGGCACCGATTGCCAGCCACCCTCCATGATCGCGCGCGCGCCATAGCCGATGCGCTTGGCACCCTCGAAGGTCTCCGCGATCATCGGGTGGGTCTTGAAGCGCTGGAACTCCTCGAACGGCGACAGGGTCGGGTTCTCGTAGTTCAGGTGCGTGACGAAGCCGACCGAGAGCAGGTGGTCGTCGAAATGGTAGAGCCAGCTACCGCCGCCCGCCTTGTTCGGCAGGGGCCAGCCCATCGTGTGCTGGACGAGGCCGGGCTCGAACTTGTTCGGCGCGAGCTGCCACAGCTCCTTCACCCCGAGCCCGTACTTGAAGTGGTCGCTGTTCGCGTTCAGCCCGTAGCGGGCGATGAGCCCCTTGGTGAGGTTGCCGCGCGCGCCCTCGCCGAACACGGTGTACTTGCCGCGCAGCTCCATGCCGCGGGTGTAGTCGTCGCGCGGCTCGCCCGACTTGCCGATGCCGAGATCGCCCGTGGCGATGCCGACCACCGCGCCCGCCTCATCGAACAGCACCTCGGAGGCCGGGAAGCCCGGATAGATCTCGACGCCGAGCGCCTCGGCCTGGGCGCCGAGGTACTTGCACACGTTCGACAGCGAGCCGACGAAATTGCCGTGGTTCGACATGAGCTTGGGGAAGAACAGGTTCGGCAGGGTGATGCCGCTGTTCTTGGTGAGCATCATGAACTCGTCCCGCTCGACGGCGGTCTTGAGTGGACGCTCGGGATCCGTCCGCCACTCGGGCAGCAGGGCATCGAGGCCGATCGGATCGATCACGGCGCCGGAGAGGATGTGGGCGCCGACCTCGGAGCCCTTCTCCACTACCACGACGCTGATCTCCTCACCGATTTCGGCGGCGCGCTGTTTCAGGCGGATCGCGGCCGACAAGCCCGCAGGCCCCGCGCCGACAATCACCACATCGAAATCCATGCTTTCCCGTTCGGGCAGCGCCATCCTCACCACTCCTGATCTTCTTGTCTGTCGCTTTGACTGCCGTCTGAACCCATTCCAAGCTGGAAACGCAAGCTGGTAGATTGACGGGTGTTCCACCGCCACGGTCCTCCCAACGCGCGAAGACGGCGGAGGATGGCCCGCATCCCCTTGACGCATCGGGGCGAACGGGAATTGTCCACAGGGTGAGCGAACCCCATTTCCCCTCCATGCCCGATCCCGCCGACGCGCAGGCCGACCTGATCGCCATCCTCGACTTCCACACGGAGGCCGGGGTCGATGTCGCGCTCGACGAGAAGCCGCATGACCGCTTCACGGAGGCGGATGCACCGGAGCCCGCCCCCCGGCCCCGGAGGTCGGCGCCGCGGCAAGCCACACCTCAAGCCATTCCTGTCGCCTCACCCCCCTCCCCTCCCCCGCCGCGGGCGACTTACGGCCGCGCCGCATCCGCGGAGCCCGAGGCGGCGGCGGGCGATGCCCGGGCCCAGGCTCGCGCGGCGGCAAGCCTTCAGGAACTGGAAGCGATCCTGGCCGGGTTCGAATCCTGCCCCCTGCGCTTCACCGCCAAGAACCTCGTGTTCGGGGACGGCAATCCGCAGGCGCGGGTGATGTTTCTCGGTGAGGCGCCCGGCGCCGACGAGGACCGGATCGGCAAGCCCTTCATGGGCCGCTCGGGCCAATTGCTCGACAAGATGATGGCCGCGATCGGCCTCGACCGCACCTCGGCCTACATCGCCAACGTCGTGCCCTGGCGCCCGCCGGGCAACCGCAACCCGACCCCGCAGGAGGTGGCGATGTGCCGTCCCTTCGTGGAACGGCAGATCGAATTGGTCGATCCCGACCTGATCGTCTGCCTCGGCGCCCCGGCGACGCAGACGCTGACCGGCACCAAGGACGGTATCCTGAAGACGCGCGGGCGGTTCTTCACCTACGCCCTTCCCTCCCGTGAGACACGGCTGCTGGCGACGCTGCATCCGGCCTTCCTGTTACGCCAGCCACTCCAGAAGCGCCTCGCTTGGCGGGATTTTCGCGCCCTGCGGGCAGCCCTCGACGGGAAAGCTTGACGGTGGGCTCGGAACCGGGTCTCCCCTCCCGCCATTAGACCAAGCCGGATGCGGCCGGTGCGGCACGGATGGCGGGATCATGCGCTGGGAAGATCTTCGAAGCTCTGACAACGTCGAGGACCGACGCGGCGAGGGCGGCGGCGGCGGTGGCGGGATGGGTTTCCCCGGCGGCGGCGCGGGCGGACTCGGTATCGGCGCCATCGTGGTGGTGCTGATCATCAGCTACTTCACCGGCATCAACCCGGCGATCCTGATGGGCGGCGCCGAGCAGATCGGACGTGGCGGCGGCCAGCGCCAGGAGCAGGTCGACCCGCAGACCCAGGCGAAGCGGCGCCAAGCCCCCACCGACGAGAGCGGGCGCTTCGCCTCGAAGATCCTCGGCAACACCGAAGACGTGTGGACTCAGATCCTGCCGCAGCAGACGGGCAAGGCCTATACCCCTACGACCCTGGTGCTCTATTCGGGCGGAACCCGCTCGGGTTGCGGCTCGGCCCAGGCCGCGATGGGCCCGTTCTATTGCCCGCTGGACAAGAAGGTTTACCTCGACACCGGCTTCTTCAAGGAAATGGCGCAGAAGTTCGGCGTGAAGGGCGATTTCGCCTACGCCTACGTGATCGCCCACGAGGTCGGCCACCACGTGCAGGACGTGCTCGGCATCCTCGGCAAGGTACAGGCGCGCCAGCAGCAGGCATCCAGCAAGACAGAGGCGAACGCCCTCTCGGTGCGCATCGAGCTGATGGCCGACTGCCTCGCGGGCGTCTGGGCCAAGAACTCCAACGACAAGTACGCCGAGCTGGAGCAGGGCGACATCGACGAGGCGCTGAACGCCGCCGCTCAGATCGGCGACGACGCTCTGCAGCAGCGCTCACGCGGCTACGTCGTGCCGGATTCCTTCACGCACGGCTCGTCGGCTCAGCGCCAACGCTGGTTCATGGCCGGCTACAAGAGCGGTCAGACCAAGTCCTGCGACACGTTCAGGACGGCGGGGAACTGAGGAAGCCGCCTTCTAGGGCCGTCTTCGACCCAGTTGGGTCACGTGCCTCCGTCTTTGCGAGCGTTAGCGAAGCAATCCAGGGAGGCGCACCCTTCTAAAGCGTCCCGCTGCCCTGGATTGCTTCGCTGTGCTCGCAAAGACGACCGGGAATCCATCGACGGGGGCGGCTCAACTCGGTCGGATACGGCTCTAGCCGACGACCTCATCCTGAGGTGCGGCGATAGCCGCCTCGAAGGAAGGCTCGGCAAGCCGGGCACCTCGGGATGAGGGTGAGGGGGGGGGGGAAGGTTGGCTTCCCGCTCCCCGGCCTGCTCCTACCCCCGGCTCAAGCGCTGCGCATTCGCCTGGACCTTGCGGCGATAGGAGTGAATCACCTTCTGGTTCGAGGCGCCGGAGGCCATCATCATCATCGCCTCGCCCGCCGCGAGCACCTTCTCGGTCACCATGCGCTGCGCCTCCACCTGCGCCGCAGGACCGCCCATCGAGAGCATCGTCAGACGCTGCAGGATCACGCCCTGCGCTTCCATCGCGAGCATGGACATGTCCATGCTCGTCTTCCACCAGCCGAACAGCATCGTTGTCCTCTTGTTGCGCTTGGCAACTCCCGGCACGCGCCCCGTTTCCCGGGTGCGACGCCGCGCAGCCATGCTTGCCGAGCTTTGCGCTGGAGCCGTCCATGACGTAACTGCCGCCGGATACCCGCCGGACAGCCGCCCGCATCATGATACGCCTCGACCGCATAACAAAGCAGAACGGCAAACAACTGGTCTTTATCGAGGCCAGCGCGGCGCTTCAGCGCGGCGAGAAGATCGGCCTCGTCGGCCCGAACGGGGCGGGCAAGACCACCCTGTTCCGCATGATCACCGGTGAGGAGCAGCCCGACGAGGGTCAGGTCCAGTCCGAGCGCGGGGTGACGATCGGCTATTTTAGCCAGGATGTCGGCGAGATGGCAGGCCGCAGCGTCGTCGCGGAGGTGATGGACGGGGCGGGACCGGTGAGCGAGGTCGCGGCCGAACTCGCCGAACTCGGCGCAGCCCTGGCCGACCCGGACCGGGCCGACGAGATGGAGGCGCTGATCGAGCGCTACGGCGAGGTGCAGGGCCGGTTCGAGGAACTGGACGGCTACGCCCTCGACGGGCGGGCGCGGGAGACGCTGGACGGGCTCGGCTTCAGCCAGGAGATGATGGAAGGCGATGTCGGCGCCCTCTCCGGCGGTTGGAAGATGCGCGTGGCGCTCGCCCGCATCCTGCTGATGCGCCCCGACGTGATGCTCCTCGACGAGCCGTCGAACCACCTCGACATCGAGAGCCTGATCTGGCTCGAGAATTTCCTGCGCGGCTATGACGGCGCCCTGCTCATGACCTCCCACGACAGGGAGTTCATGAACCGCATCGTCGGCAAGGTCATCGAGATCGATGGCGGCACGCTGACCACCTATTCGGGCGATTACGCCTTCTACGCGCAGCAGCGCCTCCAGAACGAGGCGCAACGGCAGGCGCAGTACGAGCGCCAGCAGGCGATGCTCGCCAAGGAGATCAAATTCATCGAGCGGTTCAAGGCCCGCGCCTCCCATGCGGCCCAGGTGCAGAGCCGGGTGAAGAAGCTCGACAAGATCGAGCGCGTCGAGCCGCCCCGGCGCCGCCAATCGGTGGCCTTCGAGTTCCAGGCACCGCCGCGCTCCGGCGACGACGTGGTGATGCTCAAGGGCGTCGAGAAGCGCTACGGCAGCCGCGCCATCTATGATGGGCTCGATTTCGCGATCCGTCGCAAGGAGCGGTGGTGCGTGATGGGCGTCAACGGTGCGGGCAAGTCGACGCTCCTGAAGCTCGTCACCGGCACCACGACACCGGATTCCGGCTCCGTCACCGTCGGCGGCAGCGTGAAGCTCGGCTACTTCGCGCAGCACGCCATGGATTTGCTCGACGGCGAGCGGACCGTGTTCCAGACCCTTGAGGATGCTTTCCCACAGGCGGGACAGGGCTCGCTGCGCACGCTTGCGGGCTGCTTCGGGTTCTCCGGGGACGACATCGAGAAGCGCTGCCGCGTGCTCTCGGGCGGCGAGAAGGCCCGGCTGGTGTTGGCCCTGATGCTCTACGATCCGCCGAACTTCCTCGTGCTTGATGAGCCGACCAACCACCTCGACATCGGCACCAAGGAAATGCTGGTGGAAGCGCTCTCCGCCTTCGAGGGGACGATGCTGTTCGTCTCGCACGATCGGCACTTCCTGGCCGCCCTGTCGAACCGCGTGCTTGAGATCACGCCCGAGGGCGCGCACCAATATGGCGGCGGCTACACGGAATACGTCGCCAGCACGGGCCGGGAGGCGCCGGGCCTGCGCAGCTGAGGGGTAAGCCCGCATGGTGACGCTGGAGATCGCGGAGCGATTCGCGGGAATCGCGCTCTCGCACGTCACCCGCGAATACCCGCACAAGCCGGGCATCGTCTTCGCCGGACCGGAGGATGTACGGGCGCCCGCCGCCCTTCACCCGGTCTTCCACGGCAGCTTCGACTGGCATTCCTGCGTCCACGGCTATTGGCTGCTCGCCCGGCTGCTTAGGCTCTATCCAGCTTCGGGCCGGGCACCAGAGATCCGCGCCCTGTTCGACAGGTCCCTGGTGCCGGAAAGGATCGCCGGGGAATGCGCGACCCTCGATGCCCCGGCGGCGCGGGGCTTCGAGCGTCCCTATGGCTGGGCGTGGCTCCTGAAGCTCGCCTCGGAACTCGATGGGGCCGAGACGCCGCGCTGGGGCCATGCCCTCGCCCCGCTCGCCGCACGGATCGCGGAGCGCTTTGCAGACTTCCTGCCCATCGCCCCCTACCCGGTACGCGTGGGCACCCATTTCAACACGGCCTTCGCCCTGCGGCTCGCCGCCGATTTCGCCGATGACGCGCTGCTGGCACAGATCCGCGAGACGGCGCTCGCATGGTACGGGGCGGATGCGGATTGCCCCGCCTGGGGCGAGCCGAGCGGAGACGATTTCCTCTCGCCCGCGCTGATCGAGGCCGAATGTCTCCGGCGGCTCCTTCCCCCGGACGCCTTCGTGGAGTGGTTCGGCCGCTTCCTGCCACGCCTCGCGGGGGGAGAGCCCGCCACCCTGTTCACGCCTGCCCGCGTGACCGACCGCAGCGATGGAAAGATCGCCCATCTCGACGGGCTTAATCTCAGCCGCGCGTGGTGCCTGCGCTGCCTCGCCGAAGCGCTACCCGAAGGCGATCCCCGCCGCGTGCCGATGCAGGAGGCCGCGCGCAACCATCTCGACGCCGCCATGCCCCATCTCGAGGGCGGCTATATGGGCTCGCATTGGCTCGCGAGTTTCGCTCTGCTGGCCCTCGACGCCTGATTGGCTCACTTCCCGATACAAAAGCCGGCAAACAATCGGTCCAGCACATCCTCGACGCCCACATGCCCTCCGACTTCACCGAGCGCCCGCACGGCGAGGCGAAGGTCTTCCGCAGCGAGTTCCGGCAGTCCGCCCGCAACCCCGGCGCAGAGACGGTCGAGATGATCGAGGCAGCGTTCCAGCGCCTCGCGGTGCCGGGCGCGGGTGATGAGCGCATCGCCTTCGCCCATTCCGGCTTCGGCCCGTTCCCGCAAGGCGTCGAGCAGGGCGGGGAGCCCCTCCCCCGTCCGGGCCGAGACCGCGAGCCCCTCCGATGGTTCGGACGAGAGGTCCGCCTTCGTGTGAACGAGAAGGTTGGGAGCCGCGCCGAGATCGGGGGCAACGCCGCCTGGCGGCACCAGCGCAAGCACGAGATCGGCTTCGGCAATGCATGCCCGGCTGCGGCGGATGCCCTCCGCCTCCACGGCTTCATCCGTATCGCGCAAGCCCGCCGTATCGACCAGCACCACGGGAAGGCCTTCGAGATCGAGCCGCACTTCGATGGCGTCGCGGGTGGTGCCGGGGATCTCCGAAACGATGGCCGCCTCACGCCGGGCGAGAGCATTCAACAGGGTGGATTTGCCCGCATTGGGCTCGCCCGCCAGCACGACCCAGAACCCGTCGCGCAGACGTTCGCCCCGCCGCCCGTCGGCCAGGGCCGCTGCGATCGCATCCCGCAGGGTCGTGGCACGGCCGATCAGGGCGGCACCGAGCCCGTCCTCATCGACATCGCCCTCGTCCGAAAAATCGAGGGCGGCTTCGGCGCCCGCGAGCAGATCGATCGCCTCGTCCCGCCAAGCCGCGACCTGTCGGCTCAAGGCCCCTTCGAGTTGGCGCAGGGCCTGCCGCCGCTGCCCTTCGGTCTCGGCATCGATCAGGTCCGCGACACCCTCGGCCTCCGCCAGATCCATCCGCCCATTGAGCACGGCCCGGCGGGTGAACTCGCCCGGCCCCGCCGGACGACAACCGGGCTGGCGGGACAAAGCCGCCAGCACACGTGCCCGCACGGCCAGCCCGCCATGCAGGTGCAGCTCGGCCATGTCCTCGCCGCTATAGGTCTCGGGGCCGGGAAAGAAGGCGACCAGGGCACGGTCGAGCACCGTGCCGTCCGCCGGATCGCGCAGGGTGCGTAGCGACAGGCGCCGGGCGGGGGGCGGCGATCCGGCCAGGGCCGCCAGCACCGCGCCCGCCTCCGGTCCGCTGACGCGGAGCACCGCCACCGCCGCCCGGCCGAAACCGCTCGCCGGGGCGAATAGCGTTTCTGCCATTGGGGTCGAACCTCCGCCGCAACCGTCGCGGCCTCCTATCACGGGGAGTGCCACGGAACAGCCGCAAGGCCGCGCGAGGTCTGATGCGACACACCTCGGGGAGAGTATCGCTCCATGTCGCTAGTCACGCGTCGCGCGCTCTGCGGAAGCCTTCTCGCGACGGCCCTGCCGCTTTCCCTACCCCTGCCCGCCCACGCCGCCGATGAGACGGAGGCGCGCCTTCGCGCCCTTGAGACCGGGACGGGCGGGCGCCTGGGGATCAGCGTCGCGGGGGAGGGGATCGTACCGCTGGCGTACCGGGGGGACGAGGGTTTTCCGATGTGCAGCACCTTCAAGGCGTTGGCGACGGCTGCCGTTCTCGCCCGCGTCGATGCTGGCGCCGAGCGGCTTGAGCGATCGCTCACGGTGCAGGAAGCAGACCTCTTGAGCTACGCGCCTGTCTCCCGCAAAGCGCTGGTCGAGCGGGGCGGCCGGATGAGTGTCGCGGATCTCTGCGCCGCCTCCATGGAGTGGAGCGACAACACCGCCGCGAACCTGCAATTATCCCTCCTGGGCGGCCCGGCAGGACTGACGCAATGGGTGCGCGGCCTCGGCGATGCCGTCACGCGCCTCGACAGGACTGAGCCGACCCTCAACACCGCGATCCCCGACGATCCGCGCGACACCACCACTCCACTGGCGATGCGCGGCACGCTGGCGCGAATCCTCCTCGGCGCCGCCCTCACCCCGGTTTCGCGCCAGCGCCTGGAAGGCTGGATGGTCGGCGCGCAGACGGGCTTCAAGCGCCTGCGCGCGGGTCTGCCCCCTGACTGGATCGTCGGCGACAAGACCGGCAGCGGCGACAACGGCACATACAATACGGTGGCGATCCTGCGCCCACCGGGCCGCGCTCCCCTGGTGGCTGCGATCTATCTCACCGGCGCGCGCGCGCCGCAGGCCGCCTGCGAAGCCGCCCATGCGGAGGTTGGCCGCCTGATCGCCCGGCATGTCGGACTGTGAGCCGATCCGCATTGCCGTCAAAAACGGCCATGCTTTAGAACTCGCAGCATGGCCCCGAAGACGACCCGCGCGACACTTGCCCTCGACAAGGCAGGCCTCCGCTACAGCCTCCACACCTACGATTACGACGCGGATGCGCCGCGCATCGGCCTTCAGGCGGCCGAAGCGTTGGGCGTGCCGCCCTCACGTGTGCTGAAGACATTGATGGCGGCCGTCGATGGACGCACCGTGTGCCTGCTCGTCGCGTCGGACAAGGAAGTGTCAATGAAGCGTGTGGCCGCCGCCTTCGGAGGCAAGGCCGCCGCGATGCTGAAGCCCGCCGATGCCGAGCGACTCACCGGCTACCATGTCGGCGGCATCAGCCCCCTTGGCCAGAAACGCCCCTTCCCCACCGCTATTGATGCCGGGTCGCTCACCGCATCTACGGACGAGATCCATGTCAACGGGGGTGGCCGGGGGCTGCAGATCTGCCTGACCGAGGCCGACCTCGTGGCGGCACTTTCGGCGAAGGTCGTTGCGCTGGTCTGACGGGCAAGGCACGGCTAACCGATCGTTTACCATCCACCGCCAAGGTCGAAGGCTCTGCGGGGATGAGGGAGCGAGGCTGTGCGGCTGGGCGGAGGAATGGCGCTGGCGCTCGTGATGCTCGCTGGGCCTGCCGTCGCCGCCGACCTGTCCGAAACCTACGGCGATCCGGGCCCTGGCTCGGCCCCCCGCTACTTTCCCCGGGGTGACGGGACGGACGGCAGCACCGTCGCCGTCGTGAAGCGCCGGGTGAAGGTCGTGTGCACCCCGCGCCGCGTGCCGACGCCGACCAACGCGCCGGACGATCCGAGCTATGTCGGCTCGCCCTACGGCCTCGGCAAACCGAGCTACTACGGCTTCACTCCGCCGCTCGGCGTCGATGATCCGTATGGGCGCTCGCTGCTGCCCTATTGCCCATGAGGTAGCCCCGCCTCCCCTGAGCGGAAAAATCGGTTAGACCGGCGCCGAACCAACGAAGGTCCGGCCGTGACAGCCTCCACCCCGCTCCCCCTTTCCGACCTCCCGACCCTGCGCGAGACCGTGGCCGCGTGGCGGGCCGCGAGCGAAACCGTCGCTCTCGTCCCCACGATGGGCGCCCTGCACGAGGGCCATCTCACCCTCGTGGCCGAGGCGAAGCGCGCCGCGCGCCGCGTGGTGGTGAGCATCTTCGTGAACCCGACCCAGTTCGGCCCCACAGAGGATTTCTCGCGATACCCGCGCGACGTCGCGACCGACCTTTCGGCCCTTTCGGCTGCGGGGGCCGACGCCGCCTGGATGCCGGATGTCGCGACCATGTATCCGGCGGGCTTCGCCACGCGGATCGACGTCGCGGGTTTAACGGATGGGCTCTGCGGACCCCTGCGGCCGGGCCACTTCTCCGGCGTCGCGACCGTTGTGACCAAGCTCCTGAACCAGGTTCGGCCGGATCTCGCCTTGTTCGGCGAAAAGGATTTTCAGCAATTGCAGGTGATCCGCCGTGTCGTGGCGGACCTCGATATGGCTCCGGAGATCCGCGGCGTACCGACCATCAGGGAGGCGGACGGACTCGCCCTCTCCTCTCGCAACCGCTACCTGTCCGCCGAGGAGCGTAGCCGCGCGCCCCAACTTCACGCGGTCATCGCCGGCATTGCCGAGCAGGCCCGCCGGGGCGGCCCCGTCGCCGGGCCGGTGGCAGAGGGTATCGGTGCTTTGGAAGCAGCGGGCTTCAGCGTGCAGTACCTGTCGGTCTGCGATGCGGCGAGCCTCGCTCCGGTCGAGCGCGTGACCGGCCCGGCTCGCGTGCTCGTGGCAGCCTATCTCGGGCGGACCCGGCTGATCGACAACGTGCCGGTCTGACGCCAAGGGCAGTGGGACGCGTCAGAACGGTGCGCCTCCCTGGATTGCTTTGCTGCGCCAGCAAAGACGGCCGGGAATCATCGAGCAGGGCGGCCCAACTCAGTCGGATACGACTTTAGCCCGCTCGGCGCAGGAGCGAGCGGAAGGAGCGGCGCTCCGGCCCCGGATCGTCCTGAGGTGGCGGAGGTGTCGGCTCGGGTGGGAGAGACGCGAGGATATCGCCGCGCACCGGCCGGGCGGGGGCAAAGACCGCGCCCTGCGCATAGGGCACGTTGAGATCGATGAGATCCGGCACATCGGCTTCGGTGTTGACGTCCGTGACGACGAGACGGACGCGGGCGCGGGCTAAGGCCGGGGCCAGATCCTCTACGGCGATGTCGGTGAGCGCACCCCGTGCCACGGTCGGCCGCAGAAGCAGCTCGGCAGGCACCTTCACCTGGGCGATGCCGTGGTCGGCGAGATCCCGCGCATCGAATCGCAGATCCGTGGGACGGTCGAGGCTGAAGCCGACACGGCCACGTAGCGCCGAGAGCAGGCCGGTTTGGCCACTATCGAGGCCCCGCCAGCTTGCCTGCGACAGGGCGATATCCAGCCCGGCCAGCCCCTGCTCATCGCCCGCCATCCGGCCGATCTCCTTCAGGAAACCGAGCTCGAACAGGGAGAGCGGCGACAAGCCATAGGTGACCCGGGCATCGCTTCCGCGCCGGGCCAAGTGGCGGACGATGGTGCCCGTCCGCGCGAGCATGCGCCGGTCGAGTTCGGTGGTGCGGCCATGCCGCTCCAGCGCGGATAGGATCTGCCCGGCTTCGAGCGATTGATCGTCGACCCGCAACCGCGCCTGGGCCTCGTAGGCCACCACCTTGCGCTGGGGCAGGGTGACGACCGGTTGAAGATAAACCTCGATCTGATCCCTGTCGAACGCAGCAAGGATCGCCGTGTCGTCCGGTCCGCGTGGCGGATCCAGGGGACGGGGCGGGATCGGCCGGAGCACGGGCGAGACCGGAAGCTCGATGGCGGCAGGCTCAGACGACTCGACCGGGCGGGTAAGGGCCGGAGGTGTCCACGCCGTCTCGACCGGTGGAACCGAGATCGGGGGAGGAGTCACGACAGCAGGTGAGGGCGGAGGCGCGCTAGGTTTGGGCAAAGCGGCGGGGGTGACTGGCTTTGCCTTGAGGGCCGCGATCTCATCGTCCTGGCTGCGGATGACCGCGCTCAGATCGCGGACGATGCCGCTGAGGAGGCCGATCTCGACAGTGAGTTCATGCACCTCGCTGCGTAGATCTCCCGGCCCGGCCTCGACAGGAACAGGGCGTGGCGCTGGCGCGGCTTCGATCTTCAGCAGCCGCTGCGACAGAATGTCGACCTCCTTCGACAGCTTCTCGCAACGCGCGTTCAGCGTCGAGATCCGTGCCAGCGAAGTTCCGGCGGCGAGGCTTCCCACGACCGCCAGTGAGAGGGCGGCGGCGCTGGGCGAGAAGACGGCCACGGGGCCGATCGTGACGAGGCCGACCAATCCGGCAGTCCACAGCCCTATATTCCGGCCGAAGACCCGGGCCATCGTCACCATCATCCGTCGTGATCGAGAGCATCCGTGGCTCGATGAGCGCGCGGATGCTAAGCAAGATCAGTTGTTGCCGAGGCGTTCACCGGCGGCAAGCCCGTCATTGGCTCGGGCGTACGATTTTTTATCGGCTGTGGCTTGGCCAGGGCTGACGGTGTTTCACGTGAAACACCCATGCCGCGTCAGGCGCGGGTCAGGTACATCCCGATCATCAGGAATGTGAAACCTGCAAGCCCGAAGGCCCCCTCCTGCCGATGCGTCTTATCGAGGAAATGAGCAGCGGCCCCCGCCGCACAACAAGCCGTGCCCAGACCAATGACAACCGACGACATGACCGCCTCCCTCCCAAGGGATTGTTGCCCGGCATGAGGCTCGCAACGTCACATGGCCTGAGCCGGAAGTGCTGCGGATCTCACTCTCACCGCAGGCGATGCATTGATTCTTCACCTCACCTATACCGTGACAATGTTGTAACCGACGTGGGGCAATTCCCGCAAGATCTCGCCACATTCCCCTTTACGCCAATAGAACGCGCCGCTTTTCGCAGCATTATTCAGTACACCTGCACAATCCTCGCATCCTTTGCCGAGCTGGTGTGCAGCGGCGCTCCACCCCGGGGCTGCCCTCCATGGATCGAACAGCGAATCACTCGCCCGCGTTGACCCACACCCGCCCGCGCGCGTAAGCACGGGCATGCCCATTTCCCGCCCCACCCGCTTCGACGTGATCGTCGTCGGCGGTGGCCATGCCGGCGTCGAAGCCGCTGCGGCCGCTGCTCGCTGTGGCGCCGTCACGGCGCTCGTCACGCACGATCCGGCGACCATCGGCGCCATGTCCTGCAATCCCGCCATCGGGGGCTTGGGCAAGGGCCATCTGGTCCGCGAGGTCGATGCTCTGGACGGCTTGATGGGCCGTGTGGCCGATGCGGCAGGCATCCAGTTCCGTCTCCTGAACCGGCGAAAGGGACCGGCCGTGCGGGGGCCCCGAACGCAGGCCGACCGCAAGCTCTACGCAGCAGCGATGCAAGCCGCCGTCGCCGAAACCCGCAACCTTCACGTCGTGGCGGGTGCCTGTGAAGACCTCATGCGGGATCAAAGCGGACGTATCGCTGGCATCATGCTCGGCGACGGCACGGCCCTGTCGGCCGGGGCCGTGGTGATCACCACCGGTACCTTCCTGCGAGGCCTCATCCATATCGGAGAGGTCCAAATCCCGGCTGGCCGGGTGGGGGAGGCGCCCTCGATTGGGCTCGCGCGCGGCCTCGACGGGCTCGGCCTCCGCATGGGTCGGCTGAAGACGGGTACGCCCCCTCGCCTCGCCCGAGACAGCATCGCCTGGAATCAATTGGAGATGCAGGAAGCGGACGAGGATCCTGTCCCGTTCTCCACCCTCACCGAGCGGATCACCACACCGCAGATTGCCTGCGGCATCACACGAACGACGCAGGCGGTCCACGACATCATCCGCGCGAACCTGCACCGGTCGCCGATGTATTCCGGCGGCATCGCCAGCCGGGGGCCGCGCTATTGCCCGTCCATCGAGGATAAAGTGGTCCGGTTCGGGGATCGCGAGGGGCACCAGATCTTCCTCGAACCCGAAGGGCTCGACGATCCTGTGGTCTACCCCAACGGGATCTCGACCGCGCTGCCGGAAGAGGTGCAGCACGCCATCGTCCGCGCCATTCCCGGCTTGGAACGGGTCGAGATCGTGCGGCCCGGCTATGCCATCGAGTACGATTACGTCGACCCGCGGGAGCTCGATGCAGGACTTCAGGTGAAGCGGCAGCCGGGTTTGTTCCTGGCCGGACAGATCAACGGCACGACCGGCTACGAGGAGGCGGCGGGGCAGGGGCTCGTAGCCGGTCTCAACGCGGCGCGCGTGGCGGCCGGCCTGGAGATCGCGACCTTCGACCGGGCAGAATCCTATCTCGGCGTGATGATCGATGACCTCATGACCCACGGGGTCAGCGAGCCGTACCGGATGTTCACCTCACGCTCCGAGTACCGGCTGAGCCTACGCATCGACAATGCCGATGAACGGCTGACCCAGCGTGGCGTCGCGCTCGGTCTTGTCGGCTCCTACCGTGCGGGGCATTTCGCCCAGTCTCGCACCGCTCTCGATGCGGTTCGCGCCAAGCTCGATGCCTTGAGCCTCACCCCGAGCCAAGCGGCCATACACGGCATCGCCCTCAATCGGGACGGCATCCGTCGCAGCGGCTTCCAGCTTCTTTCCTATCCCGAGATCGATTGGTCGCGCCTCGCCGCCGTCTGGCCGGAACTGGCCGAGGTACCACCGCGCATCGCGGATCGACTGCGGACGGATGCCACCTACGCGGTCTATCTCGATCGGCAAAGCGCCGACATTGCCGCCTTTCGCCGGGATGAGGCCGTCCGCCTGCCGGAAGGGCTCGACTATGCCGGGATCAGCGGTCTGTCGAACGAGATGCGTTTGAAGCTTGAAAGCGTCCGGCCCGGCACTCTCGGTCAGGCCGCCCGGATCGAAGGCGTTACACCGGCAGCACTCACATTGCTGGCGGCCCATGCCAAGCGCAGTGAGCGATCCGCACGGCGGTCGGCATGAGCGGGGAGGGGCGTGCGCAGGTCCTATCGGCCTATGATGTTTCACGTGAAACAACGCAGGCGCTCGACACTTATGTCGCGCAACTCACGCGATGGCAGACGGTGAAGAATCTCGTCGGCCCCTCGACCCTCTCCGAGGTTTGGAGCCGCCATATCGCCGATGCGCTCCAGCTTCTCGCCCTCGCTCCTGACGCGAAACGATGGATCGACCTCGGCTCCGGGGCGGGCATTCCCGGCCTGATCCTCGCCATCGCGGGGAAGGAGAGGGGGATCCATGTCACGTTGGTTGAGAGCAACATGCGCAAATGCGCCTTCCTCTCCGAAGCCGTCCGTCTCACGGCTGCCCCGGCAACCGTGCGGAATGCCCGGATCGAGGCGGTGATTGCTGCCGAGGCGGGGGTGGACATCGTCTGCGCGCGGGCGCTCGCCGCGCTCGATCAACTCCTCGATTGGGCGGCTCCGCTGTTGAAATCAGGCACCACCGGCCTTTTTCCGAAGGGCCGAGATGTGCAGGCGGAATTGACCCAAGCCGCCGCGCGGTGGACATTCACCTACGATCTCGTGCCGAGTCGGACAGAGTCCGACGCCCGGATCGTGCGGGTCACAGCCCTAACCGAACCGAGCCCCCGATGAGCGACGCGACGACGGTCGACGCCTCCGAGCGCCCCGAGACCGGCCTTCCGGCGAGGCCCCTGCGGGTGCTGGCCCTGGCCAATCAAAAGGGTGGCGTCGGCAAAACGACCACGGCCATCAACCTCGGTACGGCGCTGGCCGCCATCGGCGAGGACGTGCTGGTGATCGATCTCGATCCGCAGGGCAACGCCTCGACCGGACTCGGTATCGAGAAGGCTCGCCGCCGGGTCTCGACCTACGAGTTGATGGCGGGGGAGGCGAGTCTTGCGCAGACCGTTATCCCGACCGCCGTGCCGCGCCTGTCCATCGCGCCCTCGACCATGGACCTGCTCGGCCTCGAAATGGAGATGGCGACCTCGCAGGACCGGGCACACCGCCTGCGCAACGCTCTGCGCAGCATGGCGCAATCGGAGAGCCTGAAGCGCATCAGCTACGTGCTGATCGATTGCCCGCCCTCGCTGAACCTCCTGACCATCAATGCCCTTGCAGCGGCGGATGCGGTGCTGGTGCCGCTTCAATGCGAATTCTTCGCGTTGGAGGGCCTGAGCCAGCTGCTGCGCACCGTCGAGCAGGTGCGCACGGCGCTGAACCCGCGCTTGACCATCCAGGGCATCGTGCTGACGATGTTCGACCCGCGGAACAACCTTTCGGCCCAGGTCGTGGCGGATGTACGCGGCTTCATGGGCGACAAGGTCTACGAGACCATGATCCCGCGGAACGTGCGTGTGTCGGAGGCGCCCTCGCACGGCAAGCCCGCCTTGCTGTACGATTTGAAATGCGCCGGCAGCCAGGCTTATCTGCGCCTCGCCTCCGAGGTCATTCAGCGGGAAGGTCGCGTACCAGCGGCCGCGTGAGTTTTTGAGGACAGGTGAGACGATGGCGGAAGAGGTCGCAAGGCCCCGGCTGGGGCGCGGACTCGCGGCCCTGATCGGCGATTTCGGGGATCCGGCAGCGCCGCCGCCCAAGCTCGAAGGTCAGCGCAAGGTCGCCGTCGAATTCCTGCGTCCGAACCCGCGCAATCCTCGCCGCCATTTCGGCGAAGAGGAATTGTCCGAACTCGCGGGCTCCATCAAGGCGCGCGGCCTGATTCAGCCCATCGTCGTGCGGCCCCTGGCGGATGTGCCCGGCGCCTTCGAGATCGTGGCGGGCGAGCGCCGGTGGCGGGCCGCGCAGCGCGCCGGGCTCGATGAGGTGCCGGTGGTGGTCGTCGAGATCGATGATCGCGCCTCGCTCGAATTCGCGATCCTCGAAAACGTCCAGCGGGCGGATCTCAATCCGATCGAGGAGGCATCGGGCTACGAGCGGCTAATGCGCGATTTCTCGTACACGCAGCGCGAACTGGCCGAGATCCTGGGCAAGAGCCGCAGCCACCTCGCGAACACGCTCCGCCTCCTCAACCTGCCGCAGCCGGTTCAGGACCGCCTGAGCGCGGGTGAGATTACGGCCGGACATGCCCGCGCGCTCCTGGCGCTGCGCGATCCCGAAGGCGTCGCCCGGCGCATCGTGGCGGAAGGCCTGTCGGTGCGTGAGGTCGAGGCTCTGGCCGCGGCCGAGGCCGAACCGTCGGAGACGCCGCGTCCCGGCCGTCCCCGGCTCGCCGCGGAGCGCCCCGCCCCGGTGCGCGCCCTCGAACTCCGCCTGCACCAAGCCCTCGGCGTAACGGTCAGCTACCGCCCGAAGGACGAGGACACGGGCGAGATCCGGCTGCGCTACGGCAGCCGCGCCGAACTCCAAAGCCTTCTTGATCGCCTCAAGGTTCAAGCGGACGACTGAAACCGGGTGTCCAGAGGGCAAGCCCTCTGGTGGGGCCCAGGGGCGAAGCCCTCGGGCTCCTAACGTCGACGCCCCGCCTCGGCGATTCGCAGCAGCGCCGCCGAGGCGAGCGCCTCGCTGAGAGCCGCATCGGCCCGGCGGCAGGCGAGGACGGCCTGCGAGAGGATGTCGATGGCCTGCCGCAGGCGGGCCGGTCCCCACAATCCGAGCTGACGCTCGATACTGCCCTTGCGCTTGAAGTGCAGGCCGCGCCATGCAGCAGCCATGGCGCCCGGTGTCTTGTCCGGGTTGTCGAGCCGCAGGGCGAGCATCGTCGTCGCGTGGCGTAGGGCCGAGCCAAGCACCTGCGCGGGGTCCAATCCTTCCTGCCGGAAGCGGCGCGAATCGCGCTCCACCACCTCGATGCGGCCGTCGAAGGCGGCATCGATCAGGGTGTTGAGAACGCTGGCGGCGACATCGCTCACCACCGCCTCGATATCGTCCAGAGTCACGGTCCCCTTACCCGCCGCATAGAGAGCGAGCTTCTCCAGTTCCATCAGGCTCGCCCGGCGGTCACCGCCAAGGCTGCGGACCAGCACCTCTCGGGCGTCCCGGTCGAGGCGCAGGTCATGCGCTCTCAAGGTCCGGTCCACGAGATCACCGAGTGCCCGCTCATCATCCGGGTAGCAGGGGATGGCGAGTGCCCGCTGCGACTTCTCGCAGAGGCCGCGCAGGGGATTACCCTTGGCGAGGTCGCCCGCCTCGACCACGATGCGCGTGTCGGTCACGGAGATGCCGAGCAACGCCTCGACGGCGGGGGCGATGTTGCGGGTGCTGGGCCGGACCCAGATCGCCCTCTTACCGCCGAACAGGCCGACCGTACCCGCCTCGTCGCAGAGGCGGCCGGGATCGGACGCGATCACGTCGCCATCGATCCGAACGAGGGCGAAGGGGTCGGACGTGTCGGGCACGAAGCCCTCGGCCAGCGCCTTGGCGCGTTCGGTGACGAGGCCGGTATCGGGCCCGTAGACGAGGATCACCGGGATGCGCGGATCGGGCCCGCGCCGGATCAGATCCTCGATATCCCCCGGACGGACAGCCGTCACCGGTGGCTCACGGCTTGGCCGCCAGCACCGAGGCAATCCGGGTCTTGATCTGGTCCGCCAGGGTGTCGGCGAGGCGGATTTCCGCGTCGCGGGCGGCCCGCTGGCTGGCGAAACGCTGGATCGACCGGTCGTAGGTCGCCGTCGAGGTGGCGACACCCTCTGCGATCACCTTGATGCCGCTGAGGTCTTCCAGGCTGTAGCGAATGTTGCCGACGATCGTGCCTGCCTCCGCGCGGCCGGTCGTGGACGAGACGATGGGCGTCTGTACCGTCTCCGAGCCCGAGAGCTTCAGGCGGTACTGCTTCTGGACGCGCTGGCCCGAACCGTCGAGATCGAAGACCAGTTCGCTGCGCAGGTAATGGCCGAGCCGTTCCTGGCCCTGCGCCATCACGATCTCGTCCACCTGCACGGAAGCGAGGAGCGCCTGGACCGATGCACCAGAGGCGGTCGGTCCATAGAGGGGACGGAAACAGGCCGACAGGCTCACGCTCAAGGCCGCCACGAGGCCGAGCCGTCCAACCCGCGCCGTCACCGATGCCACGTCACGCCTCATCACGCCGTTCCGCCCCGTTTCTCTCCGGTCTTAGCGCGGACAGGGGGGCCCGCGCCACGACTCTGACGCGCGGGCCTTACGATTCCTCTACGGCGAGAGGATGGTGCTGGTGTTTCCGGGGAAAACTCACCAGCGGTAGATCAAGCTTCCGATCACCGTCGCGGGCGCGCCACGATAGCAGAACCCGGCTTGGCAGGTCGCGTAGTCCCGGTTGAACACGTTGTAGGCGTTCACCTGGGCACGGAAGCCCTTGTACTTGGGATCGAGCGCCGCGAAGTCGTAGGCGACCAGGGCGTCGAACAGGGTCACGGTCGGGTTGCGAACAGTGTTCTCGTCATCCGCGAAGCTCGTGCCCGCATAACGGACACCGCCGCCGATCTGCAGCCCGGACAGCCAGGAACCCGGCGGGAACTGGTACGTCCCGAAGGCCGAGACCGTGTTGCCTGGAATGCCGGAGAGGGCGTTCCCATCGATCGGCGCCTGGGTCACGAAGGACGTCTGCCGCAGGAAGCGCACATTCAGGTGGGTGAAGGCCAGGGTCAGATTCGTGCCGGGCGCGAAGTTCGCCGTCATCTCGGCCTCGAAGCCCTTGGACTCGATGGAGCCGGTCGCGACTTGGTTGGCGAAGTTGTTGGGATCCTGCCGCAGGATGCTCGACTGAACGATGTCGAAGCCGGAGAACGAGCCGGTGATGTTGGTGTTCGGGATCGCCAGCTTCACACCGGCCTCGATCTGGTCACCCGTCGCCGACTTGAAGGGCCTGCCATTCGCATCGGTGCCGAGTTGGGGCGAGAAGGTCGTCGCATAGCTCGCATACGGTACGAAGTCGGGGGTCAGCAGGTAGTTCAGGCCGAGCCGGTAGGAGAAGGCGCTGTCATTCTGCGTCGCGCCGGTGACGGGGCCGAGATTGGCGAAACTCGTCGTGCTCTGTGAGACCCAATCGTGCCGCCCGGTCAGGGTCAGCACGAAGCGATCCCACTTCGCCTGCTCCTGAAGGTAGACGCCGATCTGGTCCTGGGACTGCGTCGCGCCGGAGGTCAGGGCTGGGCGCGGAATGAAGGTGCGGTAGCGGAAGTTCCGGAAGTTCGTCACGCCCGTCAGGTCGAGATCGGGCACGTCCGGGAAGCCGAAGCGGCGCGTCCAGTCGTAGTGGATGTAGTCGACGCCCCCGACCACGGTGTGGGCGACCGGGCCGGTGACGAAGTGCCCTTCCAGCTGATTGTCGAGGGCGATGGATTGCAGATTCTCGCGGAAGAGCCCGCCGGAGCGCTGCGCGGTGAGGCCGGTGATACTGTTGATCTGGGTATAGGGAAAGTCGCCTTCGACGCCGTAATAGCGGAAGTTCTGGCGGAAGATCAGATCGTTCGTGAACTTGTGCTCGAAGGCGTAGCCGATCCGGTATTGCTGCTGCGTGAAGGCGTTGAAGCCCGGGTCTCCCTGATAGAGGCGCGTCACCTGGAAGCCGGGCGCGTTGTAGAAGGCCGCGGTCCCCGGCAGGCGCGAGCTCTGGAATTCGGTCAGGATCGTCAGGGTCGTGTCGGCGGAGGGCTTCCACGTGAAGGCCGGTGCGATATTCACCCGATCGTCGGTGGCGCCGGGGAGGAAGGTGTCCGATTGGCGGACGATGCCGGTCAGCCGGTAGGCCATCGTGCCGTCCGATCCCTCGACCGGGCCGCCGAAATCGAAATTGCCCTGGAAGCGGTCGTAATTGCCCGCCTGGAACCAGACCTCGCCGAACGGCACGAAGACCGGACGCTTCGTCGTGATGTCGACGATGCCGCCGGGCGAGCCGAGGCCGTAGAGGCCCGAGGAGGGACCGCGCAGAATCGTCAGGGCTTCCGTGCCGTAGGGTTCGATGCGGGGCACGGCGAGGCCGACGGCCGATTGCCGAAGGCCATCGCGGAAGATGCCGTTATAGGTCGCGTCGAAGCCACGGATGTAGAAACCGTCGAAGCGCGGATCGAAGCCGAACACGTTGGTGGACGTGCCGGGCACATAGGCCAGGGCTTGGTTCACGTCTTGGACGTTGCGGTCGTTCAATTGCTCACGGGTGATCACCGACACCGATTGCGGCGTCTCGATCAGCGGCGTGTTCGTCTTCGTCGCCGTGGGCGAGACCCGAGCCGTGTAGCCGGTCACGCCGGACGGGCCACCGCCCCCGCCGCTCGTGGCCGCACTGTTCCCCGACACCGCGACGTTCCCAATCAGCGCCCGCGCCGCCTCGACCGAGATCTCGTTGAGTTGCACCTGGGCCTCCTGCGCCAAGGCCGGCGCTGTGAGGGCGGTCGCAGTCAGGAGCAGGACGGGGAGGGGAACGCGAACGAGCATGACGGTATCCGGCCGGGCGCACCCTTCGGCGCCCGACCCCGACTTTCCCGATCACACGATCGCGATCAACTCGAAAACGTGTTGTAAATCACACAGTTAAAACGCTTCAAAACTGAAGCTGTTCTAACTCAAAACTCGAGCGGCGGCTCCCGCAGGGCGTCCGCCTCGCGGGTGCAGAAGGCGACATCCGGAGCCGGTGATCCTTCCGTCAGGGCGCCCCGCAACTCCGTGCGCGCCTTGTCGAGATCGCTGCGGAAGCCCGCATCGCCCATCAGGGCCGCGAACGTCGAGGATCCGTTGGTCCGCCCCGCCGCGACGTCGCTCAACCAATGGACGCCACAGATCACGCGGCTCTCGCCATAGGCCCGGCCGCGGGCGAGGATGGCCGTGGACTTTTCCGGCACCAGGGCCGCCATGATCAGGGCATAGGCCCAGCCCTGCGTGGCATGGCCGGAGGGATAGCTGAAGCTGTCGGCCAGCGCCTGGGTCCGCTGCACGCAGATCGGCGATTCGTTGCCGACAAAGGGCCGCAAGCGGCGGTAATGCACCTTGGGGATGCGCGTCATCCGCGCGAGATCGAGCCGAGCGCGTTCGAGCAGGTTGATCGTCGCCGGCACCTTGCCCGCATCGATGCGCACGCCGAGCACGCAGGCGAAATTCTCCAGCACCGCCGCCGCGCCCTCGGCCACGTCGTTGGCGGCGAGGTTCCAGCGGGCGGTGCCCTTCAGCGCACGGGTGCTGGTGAAGGCAGCATGGTCGGCATTGTCGAGGGGCGAATGATGCGCCGGAGGCGGGGGCAGGATCTTCAACGGATCCGGCAGCGCCGTCTCGGACAGATAGGGCTTCACGGCGGGCTTGCCGGGCTTCAGCGGCTCGGCTCCCACGGATGGGGCGGAGGGTGGTGTTCCGCCCTGTGGCATCGCCCCTTGGTCCGGAGCGGCTCGGAGTGATGACACCGAGAGGACGGCAGCGAGCGACAGGGCCGTCGTGAGCAGAAGGCGGCGCATCTCGTATCCTTGCAGAGCGGTCACCGTCTGGCGAGCCTCGCACCAGAGGCAGACGGATCACGGGTGCGGGGAAATCCCTGCCTGTCACGCTGGCGTGTGTCCAGGCCGCCGGGGGTCACGCCCCTCTGATGACCGCGGCGATGGCGCCCGGATGTTCCTCGTGCGGGCTGAGCGCCCCGGGCACCGGCCGCGCGGCGACGAGCCCGCTCGCCGCCAGGGCGTCCATCTCGGCCCCGGAGCGGCGGGGGGCCCCGTCCGGCCGCAGCATCAGCACGGGCGGCAGGTCCGGGCCGAACAGAGCCAGGAAGGCCTCGCGGCTCGCGACGGGATCGAGGCCGCCGGTCACGAAGGCGGCGGTGCCGAAGCGGCCATTGCGCTGGCGGGTGATGGCATGCTTCGCCCGCACGAGATCCGGCGTCACCGTCTGCGGATCGCCATAGACGTGGGCCCGCATCATCCGGCCGATGATCGGAGGGCTGATGTTGATCCGGTAGAGCGCCTCACCGATGAGCGGCGCCTCGACGGCGGCGCGGATGCGGGGAAACCATGCGGCTTTCTGCGGCATCGCGGTCGGCAGGGGCCCGCGCCAAGTCGGCGCCACGAGCACGAGGCGGCCGAACGCGTGGGGATGCCGCCGCGCCGCCGCTACGAGGTAGCCGGCCGCATGGCCCGCCGCGACGCCCAAGGCATAGGGGCCGGGCGCGGCCTGGAGCAGCGCATCGAGGAAGGCGTGGAAGGTCGCGGGCTCCAGCGGCACGCGCTGGCGTGGCTGGGCGCCGAAGCCCGGCCAATCGGGAACGAGACAGCGATGGTCGCTGGCGAGTTCACCCGCCAGCCCCGCGACCTCCCGCCGGGACGAGATGGTCGAGAGGGCCGGCAGGAGCAGCGCCCCCGGCCCATGACCGTAGAGATCATAGGGAACGCAGACGCGTCGGCCGCCGAGGGTGAGGTCGAAGGTGCCGCCCGTCTCCATGCCCTCTGCTCTCAGGTGCGGAGCAGGTCGTTGATCGCCGTCTTGGCGCGGGTGCCGGCATCGACGCGCTTGACGATGACCGCGCAGTAGAGGCTCGGGCCGGGGGAGCCGTCCGGCAGGGCCTTGCCGGGCAGGGAGCCCGAGACCACCACCGAGTAGGGCGGCACGTAGCCGTAGGTGACCTCGCCCGTGGCCCGATCCACGATCTTGGTCGAGGCGCCGAGATAGACGCCCATGGAGAGCACCGAGCCCTGACCGACGATCACGCCCTCGACCACCTCGGAGCGGGCGCCGATGAAGCAGTCGTCCTCGATGATGACCGGGTTGGCCTGCAACGGCTCGAGGACGCCGCCGATCCCGACGCCGCCCGACAGGTGGACGTTCTTGCCGATCTGCGCGCAGGAGCCGACCGTCACCCAGGTATCGACCATGGTGCCCTCGCCGACATAGGCGCCGAGGTTCACGAAGCTCGGCATCAGGATGGCGTTCGGGGCCACAAAGGAACCGCGGCGCACGAAGCAGCCCGGCACGGCGCGGAAGCCCGCCTCCTGGAAGCGGCCCGCATCCCAGCCGTCGAACTTGGACGGAACCTTGTCCCACCAGGTCGCGCCGCCGGGTCCGCCCGAGATCGGCGTCATGTCGTTCAGGCGGAAGGAGAGAAGCACCGCCTTCTTCAGCCACTGATTGACCTGCCACTGGTCGCCGGACTTCTCCGCGACGCGGGCCTTGCCCGAATCGAGCAGGTTCAGAGCCTCGTCCACTGCCTCCCGCACGGTGCCCGTGGTGGCGGACGAGATGCCGGCGCGCTCCTCCCAGGCGGTCTCGATGGTCCGGGCAAGATCGGCGTAGGACATGGGTGCAGCGGTCTTCCGAGAAAGGGAAGAGCGTGCTTACAGGCGCCCGCCGGGGCTGTCGACGGGGGCGCCGCTCACGCCTCGCCCAGAAGGGCGCGCACGCGCTCGAGATCGCCCGTGAAGGTCACGAGATCCATCGCCAGGGAATCGTGGATCGCCTGGGCGGCGCTGGGGAACTCCTCCAACACCCGCCGCATCAGGGTCGGTGTGATGCGCAGGACCTCGCAGGCCCCCTCGGCATGGGCGTCGCAGGGGCGCTCGCCGCGCACGAACAGGGCGAGGTGGCCGATCAGGGCGGAGCGGCCCGCCTTCACCGGCTCGCCGACGGCCGGATCCAGGCGCAGGAGGCCCGACATCACCACGAAGCCGCCATCGGCCGGGTCGCCGCGGGCGAACAGACGGTCGCCATCGCTCAGCTCCCGGCGCTCGGCGGCGAAGCTGAGCAGGCGCAGGGCATCACGGTCCAGGAACCCGAAAACGGGCGCGGACGCGAGGATCGCGATGTCGTCGTCGAGCCCCACTCTGTCCCGCCGCTCCGTCTCCGGCACCCCCGGCAGGACGATCTAAAGGAAAAAGCCTAATAAATCAGGGAAGCAACTTGTAACCACCGCCCTCGGTCACGAGGATCGCGGCGGTGGCAGGGTTCGGCTCGATCTTCTGACGCAGGCGGTAGATGTGCGTCTCGAGCGTGTGGGTGGTGACGTGGGCATTGTAACCCCACACCTCCGCCAGCAACGTGTCGCGATTCACCACGGAGCGGCCCGCCCGATACAGGAAGCGCAGGATCGCGGTCTCCTTCTCGGTGAGCTTCAGCTTGGAGCCCCGCTCGCCGATCAGGAGCTTGGCGCTCGGCCGGAACGTGTAGGGGCCGATCTGGAACACGGCGTCCTCGGACGCCTCGTGGCTGCGCAGGTGGACCCGGATGCGCGCCAGCAGGATGCCGAACTTGAACGGCTTGGTGACGTAGTCGTTCGCCCCCGCCTCCAGCCCCTCGACCTGATCGGCCTCGGAATCCTGCGCGGTGAGCATGATCACCGGGCTGCGGAAGCCCGCCTGCCGCATCTGGCGTACGGCCTCGCGGCCATCCATGTCGGGCAGGCCGACATCCATCACGGCGAGGTCGATGCGATCTTCCGCGACCCGGCGCATGGCATCGGCCGCGCAGGCTTCGCCTACGACTTGAAATTCTTCGGAAAGCGCGAGCTGCTCGATCAAGGTATCCCGCAGGATATCATCGTCGTCACAGATCAGCAGGCGATAGGCATTCGACATCGTTACGAAGCCTTAGCGTAAAACCGTTCACCCACGAAATCCCCCCGTGACGAGGGACGGTGCGCGCGCCGGATGGTCTCCGACGTTCTACACCGGGACATCGCCGGTTCGGATGGTGCGAGCTTGCAAAGGATGAGCTTTGTGACCGGAAAGTGGCTTGCACGCAATTCACCTCCCAAATTCCCGTTACCGGCCAAGTGTCGCCGGATCCGGACGACGGTGCCGGAGTTGCGGGTCCGCGCCCTCGTCGGCGACCGGCGCAAGGGGCACCTTCTCGTGGGGACGAGCGTCATTCCCTGTGCGCTGGGCGCCTGCGGCATCGTCATGGCCAAGCGCGAGGGCGACGGCGGCTCTCCGAGAGGACGGTTCCGCCTGCGCGGCGGCTTCTACCGGCCCGATCACTGGACGGCCCGTCCGCGCACCGCCCTGCCGCTCCGCCCGTTGCGCCGGGACGACGGCTGGTGCGACGATCGCCAGGACCGCCGCTACAACCGGCCGATCCGCTTGCCCGCACCCGGCATCAGCGCCGAGAGGATGTGGCGCGACGACGGCCTCTACGACCTCGTGCTGGATATCGACTACAACCGCGCCCCGATCCGCCGGGGGCGAGGCTCGGCGATCTTCATGCACATCGCCCGCGAGGGCTACCGCCCCACGGAGGGGTGCGTGGCCCTGACCCGTGCCGACCTGCTGAAGCTCCTGCGCCGCATCGGCTCCCGAACCGTTCTGCGCATCGGCTGAGACTGTCCGGGCCGTTCAGACCCGCCGCATCTCGCCGGGCTTGAGCTCCATCGCCTTGGCGGTGCGCGTCGAGAGGCTGCCGACGATGACAGGGCTTTCGCCCTTCTTCGCTTTCTCCGCGACGGCGGCCAAAGCCTCGGCGGGGGTGGCCGTCCGCACGGCATAGACCGGCGCGTCGCTCCGGGCCGTGCCGAGGGCGACGAGGAAGGTCGTGAAACGTTCGCGCGGGCGGCTTGGCATCCGCGATCCTTGGCCATGTCGGCTAAATATTACCAGGGCCGTCCCGCCCAAGCCCACCGCGCGCAACCGGGCGGACTCAACCGTTACAACCTCAGATGAGGCCGCAGGATTGCGCCCGGCGTCAAGCGCTTCCAGGACACTGAGAAGGGATGTCGAAAGCCAGGCCCTTAGCCGACACAATAAAAAGTGGTGTGGATCACGCGGCCCATTTTCCCCGGGACGTCCCTGGAACTTGGCCGTGGCCGCGCCGCCTTGCCCAAGCGGAAGCCATGCCCGGCATGCGAGGGATCTACGATCATGAAGGCACTCTGCTGGCACGGAAAGGGCGACATCCGTTGCGACACCGTTCCCGATCCACAGATCGAGGATCCGCGCGACGTCATCATCAAGGTTTCGTCGTGCGCCATCTGCGGCTCTGACCTCCACCTCATGGACGGGCTGATGCCGACCATGGAATCCGGCGACGTGCTCGGCCACGAGTTCATGGGTGAGGTTGTCGAGACCGGCAGCGGGCACGCGAAGTTCCGCAAGGGCGACCGCATCGTCGTGCCGTTCAACATCAATTGCGGCGAGTGCCGCCAGTGCAAGCTCGGCAACTGGTCGGTCTGCGAGCGGTCGAACCGCAACGCACAGATGGCGGCGGCGCAGTTCGGCTACACCACCGCAGGGCTCTTCGGGTACTCGCACCTCACCGGTGGCTATGCCGGGGGCCAAGCCGAATACGTCCGCGTGCCCTTCGCCGACGTGGCGCCGATGAAGGTGCCGGACGGCATGGACGACGAGGCCGCCCTGTTCCTGACCGACATCCTGCCCACCGGCTGGCAGGGCGCGGAGCATTGCGAGATCCAGGGCGGCGAGACCATCGCCATCTGGGGCGCGGGACCGGTCGGCTTCTTCACCATCCAGGCGGCCAGGATCATGGGCGCCGAGCGCATCATCGTGATCGAGACCGTGCCGGAGCGGATCGCGCTCGCCAAGCGCGCGGGCGCCACCGACGTCATCGACTTCGCGAGCGAGGACGTCTTCGAGCGCATCAAGGAGATCACGAAGGGCCAAGGCCCGGATGCGGTGATCGATTGCGTCGGCATGGAGGCCAGCGGCGGCCATGGCCTTTCGGGCCTGCTCACCACCGTGCAGGAGAAGCTCACCAGCACCGAGCGGCCGATGGCGCTGGCGGACGCGATCAAGGCGGTGCGTCCCTGCGGGATCGTCTCCGTGCCCGGCGTCTATGGCGGACCCATCCCGATCAACATGGGCTCGATCGTCCAGAAGGGGCTGACCATGAAGAGCGGCCAGACCCATGTGAAGCGGTACCTCGAGCCGCTGCTCAAGCTGATCGAGGCGGGCAAGATCGACACCTCGTCCCTGATCACTCACCGCTCGAAGAGCCTCGAGGACGGGCCGGATCTCTACAAGACGTTCCGGGACAAGCAGGATGGCTGCGTGAAAGTGGTCTTCCACCCGACCTGAGGCGACGGCGGAGTCCGGACGGACTTTCCCACGACTGACGCGGCATCGCGCCGTGAATTCGCTCGAAAGTCCCTTATAAAGCGGCATCATGCCGCGATAAGGGGACTGCACGCGCAGATCTCAGTCGTCCGCCGTCCGAGACTCCGATGTCCACCCCCGGTTTCAGTCCCGCCCTCGTGGTCCTGTCGGTGGCGATCGCGATGTTCGCCTCCTACACGGCCCTCGATCTGGCCGCACGGGCGCGCGGCATCGCGGACGGCACCATCCACTCTGGCACGCGCGCCCTCTGGATCACCGGCGCAGCCGTCACGATGGGCGGCGGCATCTGGTCGATGCACTTCATCGGCATGCTCGCCTTCGAGATGGGCATGCCGACGGCCTACGACCTCGGGCTGACCCTGCAATCCTTCCTGATCGCCGTGGGCGTGACCGGCGCTGCCTTCGCCTGGGTCGGCCGCAAGGGCGCGAGGCGCCATGCCGAGTGGCTGGCCGGGCCCCTGATGGGGCTGGGCATCGCGCTGATGCACTACACGGGCATGGCCGCGATGCGGATGCCCGGCCACATCAGCTACGATCCCACGCTCGTCGCGGCCTCCATCGCCATCGCGGTCGTAGCCTCCACCACCGCGCTCTGGCTGGCCTTCCGTCATAACAGCCTGGCCGAGAAGCTGGCCGCCGCCCTCCTGATGGGGCTGGCCGTCGCGGGGATGCACTATACCGGCATGGCGGCGGCGACCTTCTCCGGGGACGAACACGTCCATGCGGGGGCGGATACCGTCTCCGCCGCGCCCCAGACCCTCGCCTTCGCGGTCACGGGCGCGACCTTCCTGATCCTGTTCATCGGCATGCTGGCCATTGCCATCGACCAGCACCGCATTCAGGGCGAGTTGCTGGCCAGCGAAGCCCGGTTCCGGGCGGCTATCGAGGCCGTGAGCGGCGTGCTGTGGACCAACGATGCCCAGGGGCGGATGGTCGGGCCGCAGCCGGGCTGGTCCGCCATCACTGGACAGACGCCGGACGAGTACCGGGATTTCGGCTGGGCCGATGCCGTCCATCCGGACGATTCAGCCCCCAGCATCGCCGCCTGGAACGACACCGTCGCCGCGCGCAAGACCTTCGTGTTCGAGCACCGGGTACGAGTGAAGGAGGGCGGCTACCGCCATTACGCGATCCGCGCCGTGCCGGTGCTGAACCGCGACGGCTCGATCCGCGAATGGGTCGGTGTCCACACCGACATCACCGCCCAGCGCGAGGCCGAGGCGGAGTTGCGCGAATCGAACGAGGAGATCCAGCGTTACGCCTACATCGTCAGCCACGATCTCCGGGCGCCGCTCGTCAACATCATGGGCTTCACGAGTGAACTCGCGGAGACCCGCGTCGAGCTTCAACACGCACTGGCCGGCCACCCCCAGGCGGAGCGGATCGATGCCGAATTCGGCGAGGCTCTGGGCTTCATCGGCGCGGCCGTCACGCGGATGGAGCGGCTGATCGCGGCGATCCTCAAGCTCAGCCGCGAGGGGCGGCGGCGGTTCGAGCCTGAACCCCTCGACATGTCCGCCGTGATCCGGCGCCTCGCGGATGCGAACCAGCATCAGGCGGACTCGCAGCAGGCCGTTGTCACCGTCACCCCCGGAATGCCGGAGATCGTCGCGGACCGGCTCGCCGTGGAGCAGATCTTCGGCAACCTCCTCGACAACGCCCTGAAATACCTCGACCCAGCCCGGCCCGGCCGCATCACCGTCTCGGCGCAGGCCATCGGTACCGAGCGGGTGCGCTTCTCCGTGGCGGATAACGGACGGGGCATCCTCCGGAACGACCATGTCCGGGTGTTCGAGCTGTTCCGCCGTTCCGGCACGCAGGACCGGCCGGGCGAGGGCATCGGGCTCGCCCACGTCAAGGCGCTGGTACGGGCGCTCGGTGGGCGGATCGACCTCGAATCCGAGCCGGGCCGGGGCTCGACCTTCACCGTGACGCTGCCGCGCGGGGCCTCTATGGAGCACGCGGCGGCTCCCCTTTCGATCGCCGCCGAGTGAAGCGAGAATCCGCCATGCATCCCGTCTGCATCGTGATGATCGAGGACGACGAGGGCCATGCGCGCCTCATCGAACGGAACATCCGCCGGGCGGGCGTGAACAACGAAATCGTGCCGTTCCGCGACGGCACCTCGGCGCTCACCTATCTGTTCGGGCCGGACGGCTCGGGCGAGGTGAGCCGCCGCCGCCACCTGCTGATCCTCCTCGATCTCAACCTGCCGGACATGACCGGCATCGACATCCTGGAGAAGGTGAAGGCCAACGCGCATACGCGGCGCTCGCCCGTCATCGTGCTGACCACCACCGACGATGCCCGCGAGATCCAGCGCTGCTACGATCTGGGCGCCAATGTCTACGTGACGAAGCCCGTGAACTACGAAGGTTTCGCCAACGCCATCCGGCAGCTCGGCCTGTTCTTCTCCGTCATGCAGATCCCAGAGACCCCATGAGCACAGGCCCAGGCGGCTCGGGGCAGACCGGCATCCGCATCCTCTACATCGACGACGATGCAGGCCTCGCACGCCTCGTGCAGCGAAGCCTCGGGGCGCGGGGCTACGTGGTGGAGCACGCCGCCGACGGAGGGGCCGGCCTCGCACGCCTGCGCGAAGGGGGCATCGACCTCGTCGCCCTCGACCATCACATGCCGGGCCAGACCGGGCTCGATCTGCTGCCCGAAATCCGCGCCCTGCCGGACGCGCCCCCGGTGGTCTACGTCACCGGGTCGGAGGATAGCCGCGTCGCCGTCGCCGCCTTGAAGGCGGGCGCCGCTGACTACGTGTGGAAGGACCTTCAGGGCCAGTTCCGCGAATTGCTCGGGGAGGCCATCGCGACGGCGCTGGGCGCTGAGGCGATGCGTCGGGATAAGGAGCGGGCCGAGGCCGAGGTGCGCGCCGCCCGCGACCGGGCGGAGCTACTCCTGCGTGAGGTGAACCACCGCGTCGCCAATTCCCTCGCCCTCGTCGCGGCCCTGGCACGGATGCAGACCACCGCGGTCGCCGATCCGGCCGCGAAGGCGGCGCTGGAGGAGATGCAGGCCCGCATCTCGGCCATCGCGGGCATCCATCGCCGCCTCTACACCTCGGAGGACGTGGAGGCGGTGGAGCTCGACGCCTATCTCGGCAGCCTCGTCGAGGAGTTGCAGGCGGCGATGAAGGCGGCGGGGCGCGACCACGCCATCCGCCTGCACGCCGAACCGGTGAGGCTCGCCACCGACAAGGCGGTCTCGGTGGGCGTCGTCGTCACCGAGCTCGTCACCAATGCCTACAAATATGCCTATCCGGCGGAGGAGCCGGGCGAGATCCGCGTCGCCCTGCGCCGCTCGGCCGACCGGCTCGAACTCGCCGTGGAGGATGACGGCGTCGGCTGGACCGGTGAGGGCAAGCCACGCGGCACGGGCCTCGGCTCGCGCATCGTCAAGGCGATGGCCACGAACCTGCGCAGCGCCCTGGTCTACTCCCCGGCGGAACGGGGTACGCGGGCGCTGCTCTCCTTCGAAGGGTGAGGACAGGGCATCGTCCGCCCAAGCAAGCTCTCGCACCGGGCGACATCCGCCCGCGCGGACGATGCCCTGGAGCATTTCCCGTCGAAATGGGATCACATCGCTTTGTCGTCTTTGCGAGCGAAGCGACGCAATCCCGAGATCCGCCACGTTCTGGAGAGTCTCGCTTTCTGGATTGCTTCGCTTGGCTCGCAAAGACGGAGCCGCGGGGCGATCCAGAGCTCGCCCAAACTGTTCTAATGCCCCGAGCCGCGCAGCAGCATCTTGAGGTTCTGATCGGCGCTGGTCAGGCGCTCGCCGATGCCGCGGCTCACGCATTTCTCGACTGAATCGCCTGCCAGGAAGCCGATGGTCTTGTTCTGCGTCCGGCAGGCGTCGAGGGGTGGCCAGGTCAGCACGACGAGGATGGTCCCGGCCACGACGAGCGCGTCGATCAGGAGCCAGCCGAACCAACCGAGGCGGAAGCGGCTCCCGTTCTCGTCCTCGTCAGGCTCGCGGCGCCGCCCGCTGAGGGAGGCGCCCTTGCTCACCCGGTTCATGCGCGCGCGAAACTGGGCTTCTTCGAGCGCGTCCGCTTCGGCCCTGCTGTGAGGGTGAACCTGCATCGTCCGATCCGATCAATCCATGAACCGGCGCAGGATGGCGAGGTTGTCCCCCGCCATGGTCGCGTTGCCCGTCATCCCCTGACGGGCGCAGGCGCCGGCCCCGATCATCGATGTCCAATCGGTGAAGGACGGCCGCGCCCGGCAATCGAAGAGGGAACTGCCGAACAGGAACAGGCCCAGCGGCGTAAGGAACAGGGCGAGCTTCACCAGGGTGAAGATCCGCCTCAGGGGGCCTTTGCGGCGACGCGGTCGGCGGCGGGGGCGATCATCATCCCACTCCCCATCCTCGACGCGCTCGCCCATCCCCAGACCCCGTCCGGTCGAGAACGCCCGGCTCCCGATCGGTAGCACGGCCCGCCTCGATACACGTGCAGGATGTCACGCCGTCGTGAAGGCGAGGCTAAGGGAGATGGTTAAGGGCCGAGATCAGGCAGCCAGGGCGCGGCGGACGGTCGAGCGCAGGTCCGCCAGGGAGAAGGGCTTCGTCAGCACATCGGTGACGATGGCGTCGAGGCCCCGGGCCCGCTCGCGCTGATCGGCGAAGCCGGTCATCAGCAGGATGGTGAGGTCCGGGAAATCGCGCTTGGCGGCGAGCGCGAGGGCGATCCCGTCCATCAACGGCATGCGGATGTCGGTGAGCATCAGGTCGAAGGCGCCGCCCGCCTCGTTGAGCCGGTCGAGCCCGTCGCTGCCATCGGTGGCCGTCACGACGGCATGGCCATCGATCTCCAGCCCCCGCTTTAGGAAGCCACGCACCGTCTCTTCGTCATCCACCAGAAGGATGCGCGCCATGATAACCTGGAATCATCTCGCTTCGACAAGGGAATAGGTAACCCTGCGGCTAGAACGCAGACGGATGCCTCGTCCTGTCAAGACGCTCTACACGGAAAAGCTGCTTCGCAATGCAGCAAACCGTAAAAATGTCGCGGTCTCAGGTCCCGCCGAACAGATCCGGGTCCGCACTTCCGTAGTCCACCACACCGACGAAGGGCAGTTGCCGGTAGGCGTGGGCAGCGTCCATGCCGTAGCCGACCACGAACACGTCGGGGCAGGTGAAGCCGACGAACTCGGCATCGATCGACACGGCACGCTTGCCCGGCTTCTCCAGAAGCACCGCGGTCAGCACGCGCTTGGCGCCGCGGGCCATCAGCAGATCCTTGGCGAAGACCACGGTCCGGCCGGATTCGAGGATGTCGTCCACGAGCAGCACGTCGCGCCCGCGAACCTCGCTCTGCACGTCGCGCAGGATCTCGACCTGACCGGTGGAGACGGTGCCGGTGCGGTAGCTCGACAGGTGGACGAACTCGACCTGCGGCGCGAGCCCGATCCGGTGCATTGCCCGCAGCAGGTCGGCGGCGAACATGAAGCTGCCCTTCAGCACCGCCACCACGAGCAGGTCCTGCGGGTTGGCGGCGGCGATGTCCTGCGCCAGCTCGGCATTGCGCCGGGCGATGGCGTCCTCATCGTAGAGGGTGCGGACGGGTTTGACGGGGCTGTTCATGGTCGGGCTGTCCCGTCCTCTCGCCGGGCGGCGCGCACGAGGGCCGCGTCGTGTCACCAATGGCCAATACTGGTCATGAATCCGCAGGCCGATACAGCCTGACCCCAGTTAAGGGCATGGATGGCGACCTGCTTAAGGCGAAGCCTTGAAGGGTTTCGGCGGCAAGGTCAACGCTTTCCCGACCCATGGCGAACGGGCAGGCGAGGGGAGGCGGGTCCGTCAGAAGGGGTCCTGGGGGGGACTAGTGAGGGCCCGAACATCCCGACCTCAGCGACCGGGTCGCAGATCCTCCCCAACCCATCGGAACGGGCGATCGCCTTCGTGGGGAATTGACGGATTCGGGGCTGCTCCTGCAGCGCCCTCTGCGGAACAGGAGCTGAAAACGAAAAAGGGTCGGCAGCAAGCCAACCCTTTCGTCCATCCCGGAAATTCGATGGTACCACCGCCCCGGCTCGAACGGGGGACCCCCAGATCCACAATCTGGTGCTCTAACCAACTGAGCTACGGCGGCACTGGCGGGGGGTGTATCGCGGGTCCGAACGTATTTCAAGGCGAGTATCGCCGTTTCACGCCACCCTTCTCACAGCATCGGCACACCGCCGGTCACGGGGACCAGAGCGCCGGACATGTAGCTGCCTTCGCGGGAGGCGAGGAGGACATAGGCCGGGGCAAGCTCGGCAGGCTGCCCGGCACGGCCGAGTGGCGTATCGGTGCCGAGTTTTTCCAACTGTTCCGGGCTCTTCACGATGGGTTGGATCGGCGTCCAAACCGGGCCGGGGGCGACGCAGTTCACCCGGATGCCCTTCGGCGCGAGGAGGTTCGACAGGCCGATGGTCAGGCTCGCGATGGCGCCCTTGGTCGCGGCGTAGATCAGCATTGTCGGATCGGCGATCTTGGCCTGCTCACTGGTGGAGTTCACGATCGCCCCGCCCGGCTTCATGTGCGGCACCGCCGCCTGGGCGAGGTAGTACATGGCGAAGACGTTGGCCCGGAACGAACCCTCGATGTCGTCGGCCTTGAGGTCGTCGAGCCCGTCATTCACCACCTGCGCGGCGGCGTTGTTGACGAGCACGTCCAGGCGCCCGAAAGCCTCTACCGTACGCGCCACAAGCGCCTTGCAATGGGCTTCGTCCCGGATATCGCCCGGCAGGAGCAGGCAGCGCCGCCCCGCCTTCTCGACCCAGGATTTCGTCTCCTCGGCGTCGGATTGCTCCACCTCGAGGTAGGAGATCGCGACGTCGGCGCCCTCGCGGGCATAGGCGATGGCCACGGCCCGGCCGATGCCGGAATCACCGCCGGTGATCAGGGCGGCGTGGCCCGCCAGCAATCCTTTGCCGACGTAACTCTCTTCGCCATGGTCGGGCCGGGGCGTCATCTTGGAGGAGAGCCCCGGCCGGGGCTGTTGCTGCTCGCCCGGATAAGGCGGCCGGGGACCGGCCTCGCGTGGATCGTCGGTCATGGCGTCGCCGGTCCCCTTCGCACTCAGAACGAGCGGGTGCGGGCGGAGTGCGACCGGCTATAGCGGCGGCGGATGACCTCGACGATCTTCGGTAGCAGGAACGCCATCAGGATCTTGCGCATGGTAAACCTCGCCTCACGGATGTGTGAGCGGGTAGCGCGCGAGACTCGCCGAGGTTCCGTTCTCCCCGTGCCCTGCGGCACGGTGAACAGACCATCCTTCCGGTCGTCGCCCTCACCGTCATTGCGAGCGCAACGAAGCAGCCCAGGGATGCTCCAAGGTCGGAAAGAGGCCCTCCGCCCCTGGATCGCTTCGCTGCGCTCGCAATGACGGACGTGGGATGAGACGCGACGAGCGACCCTACAGATCCAGCGCCAGGGTCACCGGCACATGGTCGGAGGGGCGCTCCCAGCCGCGGGCCTCGCGAGTCACCGTGACGCTACGCACAGTGCCCGCAAGGTCGGGGGAGACCCAGGCATGATCGAGCCGCCGACCCTTGTTGGCGGCGTTCCAGTCGGGCGAACGATAACTCCACCACGTGTAGATCTTCTCGGGCTCCGGCGTGAGGTGGCGCGCCGCGTCGATCCAGCCCGCCTCGCCCCTCAGGGTCTCCAGCGCCTCGGTCTCGCCGGGGGTGTGGCTCACCACGTCGAGCAATTGCTTGTGCGACCAGACATCGTGCTCGAGGGGCGCGACGTTGAGATCACCCACGAGGATCGCCGGGCCGGAGGGCCGCTTCCCGCCCCAGGCGCGAAGCTCCTGCAGGAAGTCCATCTTGTGCGCGAATTTCGGGTTGAGATCGCGGTCGGGCACGTCGCCCCCGGCCGGGATGTAGAAGTTGTGCAGCACAAGGCCTGCCGCCTGCCCCGCCTCCGGCCCCAGCACCGCCGAGATGTGGCGAGCATCGGCCTTGCCACAGAAGCCCATCACGTCGCGGGTGTGAAGCGGCAGGCGCGAGAGGATGGCGACGCCGTTGTAGCCCTTCTGCCCCGCGAACACGACGTGCTCGTAGCCGGAGCCCCGCAGCGCCTTCAGGGGGAAGGCGTCGTCCGGGCACTTGGTCTCCTGAAGGCAGAGCACATCCGGCCTGTGCTCCGCGAGAAAGCGCAGCACCAGGTCGATGCGCAGGCGCACCGAGTTGATGTTCCAGGTGGTGACGGTGAGGCGCACGGGCTTTTCGCGTTACTGGCGCTGCGAGGATTGCAGCGCCTGCTGCGCCGCCTTGTCCTCGGCCCGGCCGTAATTGATGAAGAACAACCCCGCCTCGACCGGCTTACCCTTCTGCAGGTTCGAGAGCTGCACGGTAGTGACATAGCCCTGCGGGTCGGTGATCCGCCATTGCGACAGGGTCTTCACCTCGGGGTCGAACAGAAGCTGGATCCGCGAGGTGCCGCCGAAGGTCGCGCGGTCCTCCAGGCTGATGCGCACGCCCGCCGGGTCGTTCGATACGTCCGTCACCGAGAGGTCGCGGGCGAGATCGATCTTCTCGCGCAGCAGGAATTTCAGGGGCGTCTGGGCGATGAAGTAGAGGTCCTGGGTGGCGAGCTTCTTGTCGCGCACCGCCACCGACGTGCCGTCCGCCACCACTTCGAGGGGGGAGGGGGCGTCATAGTCGAAGCGCAGACGGCCGGGCTTGGCGAGCGTCAGCTTGCCGCCGATGCGCCGCCCGTCCGGCCCAATCTGCATGAATGAGCCGGTGAGCGTCGAGATGCCGTTGAAATAGGCGTTGGCCTGGGCGAGCACAGTCGCCGGGTCGGCGGGCTCGACGGCGGCGGAATTGGGCGTCGCCACCGTCGCGACCTTGGGCTCGGGCGCGCGGGTGGGCTTATCCGCCTGCTTCTCGGTCGCCTTGGGGGCGCCGGGCTTGACGCTGCCGGTCTTGTCCGTCGGCTTCACCTCGCGGGCGGCGGCCTTGGGCGCGGGCTTTTTGGGGGCCGCCTCCGGAGTGGCCTCGGGCGCCGTCTCCGGCTCGGGCGCCGCCTGTTCCTTGCGGCCGAACAGGCCATCCAGGAACGACGAGACTTGCGCCTCCGCCCGGAGAGGCGCGAGGCACAGGCTCAGAGCGAGCAGGGTGACGGCGTTGCGGGTGCGGCGGCCGATCATCCGGGGACTCCTTGCACCAGACGGGTGCGCGGCTCGGGCGGGATTGCGAGGGCGGAGCCCGCTTAGAGCCCCGCCCTGTGGCGAAGATACGACGCGGAACGGGCTTCGCCCTTCCCGCATCCTCCCGTCCTTGCTTCGCTGACGCTCGCAAAGACGGGGAGAGGGGTGGGGTGTGGCTTCAGTCGTCGTCGTAGGTGATGCCGGCCCCGTGGGTGCCGCCGTTCACGAGGATTTCGCGCTTGCCGGCGTGGTTGGCCGGGCCGACGATGCCCTCGATCTCCATGCGCTCCATGATCGAGGCAGCGCGGTTGTAGCCGATCTGAAGACGGCGCTGGATGTAGCTGGTCGAAGCCTTCTGGTCGCGCAGCACCACCTCGATCGCCTGCTTGTACAGCTCGTCCGAGTCACCGCCGGTCGCCGCCGCGAAGGCGCCGATGTCGAAGACGGGGGCGTCCTCCTCGGGCTCCTCGGTGCGCTCGGCCTTCTCGGCGGCCTTGCCCCGGCGGCCCGTCTCCTTGGGCGCGTCCTCCGGCGTGTCGTCGGCGGTCACCGCGTCGAGGTAGCTCGGGCGGCCCTGGCGCTTCAGGTGGGCGACCACGCTCTCGACCTCGTTGTCCGAGCAGAACGGGCCGTGCACGCGGGTCGTGCGACCGCCACCGGCCATGAACAGCATGTCGCCCTGGCCGAGCAGTTGCTCCGCGCCCATCTCCCCGAGGATCGTGCGCGAGTCGATCTTGCTCGTCACCTGGAAGGAGATCCGGGTCGGGAAGTTCGCCTTGATCGTGCCGGTGATCACGTCCACCGACGGACGCTGCGTCGCCATGATCAGGTGGATGCCCGCCGCACGCGCCATCTGCGCCAGACGCTGGATCGCCCCTTCGATGTCCTTGCCCGCCACCATCATCAGGTCGGCCATCTCGTCGACCACGATCACGATGTAGGGGAGGGCGGAGAGGTCCATCTCCTCCTGCTCGTAGATGACCTCGCCGGTCTCGCGGTTCACGCCGGTCTGCACCGTGCGGGTGATGGTCTCGCCCCTCTCACGGGCCTCCTTCATCCGCGCGTTGTAGCCGTCGATGTTGCGCACGGCGATCTTGGACATCTTCTTGTAGCGCTCCTCCATCTCGCGCACGGCCCACTTGAGGGCGATGACCGCCTTCTTGGGGTCGATGACGACCGGGGAGAGCAGGTGCGGGATGCCGTCATAGACGGACAGTTCCAGCATCTTGGGATCGACCATGATCAGGCGGCACTCCTCCGGCTTCAGCCGGTAGAGGAGCGACAGGATCATCGTGTTGATGGCGACCGACTTGCCCGAGCCGGTGGTGCCGGCGACCAGCAGGTGGGGCATGCGCGCGAGGTCGGCGATGATCGGCTCGCCGCCGATGTTCTTGCCGAGGCAGAGCGCCAGCTTGTGCTTCGAGTCCACGAAGTCCTCGGAGGCGAGGAGTTCGCGCAGGTACACGGTCTCGCGTACCTCGTTCGGCAGCTCGATGCCGATGACGTTGCGGCCGGGCACGACCGCGACGCGGGCCGAGACGGCCGACATGGACCGGGCGATGTCGTCCGACAGGGCGATGACGCGGCTCGACTTGGTACCGGGGGCGGGCTCCAGCTCGTAGAGCGTCACGACCGGGCCGGGGCGAACGGCGAGGATGTCGCCGCGCACGCCGAAATCCTGCACCGTCTGCTGCAAGTTCAGGGCGTTCTGCTCCAGCACGTCGGCATCGACTTCCTCCGCCGCGCCCGGCGCGGGCAGGGCCAGGAGGTCGAGGGCTGGCAGCTCGTAATCGGCGTTGTCGAAGGACGCGATCTCGAGGTGGCGCGGCGCCGCGATCATGCGCGGACGGGCCGCCACGAGGGGCACGTTGGTCGAGGTGGGCTCCGGGACGACGGCGGCCGGGGGTAGGATCTCCTGGACGGGGTGCGTGTGGATCGGGGCCGTGTGGATCTCGGCCTCGGCGACCGGCATCACCTCGGCGGCCTCGGGCTCCGCCACCGGCTCCGGCACCGGGGCGGCGCGACCGCGCAGCAGCACCGGTCGGGCGGCGAGCGGGATCACCACACGCTCCTCCTGCACCCGCGCCTCGACGGGGGCGGGCACGAAGGCTGGAGCCGAGGCGGGGACAGCAGCGACCGGAACGGGGGTCACTGCGACGGGAGCGACCGGGGTCGAGGCGGTGCGGATCGCCGCGCGGGCGGCCATGGCGCAGGGCATCGACGGCTTGCGGGGGGCGGGCGCCGCCTGGACCGGGCTGTGCGGCCCGAAGACGAGGGAGAGTCCGGGCAACGGAGCTGGCACAGGCGCAGGGGCGGCAAGCTGCGGCTCCGGCTCCCGGGCATTGTCCTGCGCGGCGGCGGGGCGCGGCGGCTGGTCGAAGCGGACGAGGCGGTCGAGCCCGTAGACGGGGGCCGCCGACGGGGCGCGCAGCAGCGAGACGTCCGCCGGCAGGGACAGGACAGGCTCAGGCTCCTGAACCGGCGGCACGAATGCCTCGATCTCGGGCTCCCGAGCGTCGAGGGAGGCCCATGCATCGACGGAGGACCAATCGTCTCCGCCGAACCATGGCTGGGACTGCGACCAGTCGGACAGGTCGGACCAATCGCGCGTCTCGGGGGCGGCGACCGGCGCGGACACCGGAGCCGGAGTGGGCTCAGCCTCAACGGGCGCGGGCGGACGGCGGTCCGGGGTGCGGAAATAGCGGACGCCGGGATTGGCGACGAAGGGCTGCTGCCAACGCGGCAGACCGCCCGCGACGCGGACCTCCTCCTCGCTCACGGCCTGATTCTGAACGGCCTCCTCGCGGAGTGCTTCCTCGCGGGCGGCGTCCTCACGGGCGCGGCGCTCGGCCTCGACAGCCTGCAACGCGGCCTGTGCTTCGGCGCGGGCGCGCTCCAGGGCGACGCGCTCGGCCTCGAGGGCTCGCTGGCGGCGCTCCTGCAACACGGCATCCGGCGTGCGGACATAACGCACGGACGACGCCTGCGGCGCGGCCGGAACGGGGGCGATGACGGGCTCTTCCGGAGCGATGGCATCCGGGCGGCGGGGCTGACGTACCAATACGCCGGGGGTCGAAGCCTGCCGGTCGATGCGGCTCTCGGCACGCGGCGCGGTGCCCTGGACCGCCCGGTCGTCGAACACCTCGGAGGGCCAGACTTGCGGAGTGGAGAATGCCTCGTCGGCCCAATCCTGGCCTGCACCGAAGGGGCGCGGGGCGCGCTCGTATCCTTCGCGGCCGACCATGACGGTCGGAGGCGTCAGCCAGCTGGGCTCGGCGCGGCGGCCGGCCGTGCCGTAACCGACCCGCGAGGGACCGGCAGCGCTGCCCGCAAGGCGGCGGGTGAGGGTTGCGCGCAACGCCATGAGGCGGTGAGCCAAGGCGCCGAGCGACAGCCCGGAACGGTCACCACCCCGCACCGGGCGGGCAGGATCACGGTGGGAATGCGGGGGTCGTCCCGATGCGCGCATGGTTATCCGATAAACGCTGGATAAGGGGGTCGCCGACCGTCGGCGGCTCGGTAGAGTTAGAAGCGTCAGCGTTAACGGGGGCTTTCGCGGCGGGCGTTCGCTGGAGCCTCGCGCCGCACCATATTAAGGATGCGGGGTATGCGAGCGCGGGCCGGTGACGTGTCGAACCCAGACGATGTGAAAGGCGGCTTCCGGTCGCTCTACCGCCACGGCTTCGCCCGTGTCGCCGCCTGCACCGGCCGGAGCCATCCGGGCGACCCGGCGCGCAATGGCGCGGCGATCCTCGCCCTGGCCGAGACCTGCCATAAGGCCGGTGCGGCGGTGGCGGTGTTTCCGGAACTCGCCCTCTCAGCCTACGCCATCGAGGATCTGCTGTTGCAGCAGACCCTGCTCGACGCAGTGGAGGCCGCCGCCGGAGATCTCGCCGCGCGCTCGGGCGCGTTGCGCCCGCTGCTGATCGTCGGGGCGCCCCTGCGCTGGCGCCACCGGGTCTATAATTGCGCCCTGGTCATCCAGGGCGGGCGGTTGCTGGGCGCGGTGCCCAAGACCTTCCTGCCGAATTACCGCGAGTTCTACGAGAAGCGCCATTTCGCCTCCGGCGCCGGGATCGTCGGCGAGACGATCAGGGTCGCGGGCCACGCGATTCCCTTCGGGACCGATCTTCTGTTCGAGGCGGAGGACGTGCCCGGCCTCGTCGTCGGCATCGAGATCTGCGAGGACCTGTGGGTGCCGCAGACGCCGGGCATGGAGGCCGCGCTGGCGGGGGCCACCGTGCTGGCCAACCCCTCCGGCAGCCCGATCACCATCGGCCGGGCGGAGTCGCGGGCGCTTCTCACCCGCTCGGCCTCCATGCGCGGCGCCTGCGCCTATCTCTACGCCGCCGCGGGCCATGGCGAATCGACCACCGACCTCGCCTGGGACGGACAGACCAGCATCGATGAATGCGGGTCACGCCTCGCGGAGGGCGAGCGCTTCGCTTGGGGCCCCGTGGCGACGCTCGCCGATATCGACCTCGACCGCATCGCCCAGGAGCGCCTTCAGGCGGGCAGCTTCGACGACGATGCGCGGGGCCGCGCTTCCGGGCCCTGGCGCCGGGTGCCGTTCCGGGTCGATCCCCCGGCCGGGGATCTCGGCCTGATGCGCATGGTGGAGCGCTTCCCCTTCGTGCCGAGCGACGCCGCCCGCCTCGCGCAGGATTGCTACGAGGCCTACAACATCCAGGTCGCGGGGCTTGCACAGCGTCTGGAGGCGACCGGCACCAGGAAGGTCGTCATCGGCATCTCGGGCGGCCTCGATTCGACCCACGCCCTCATCGTCGCCGCCAAGGCGTTCGACCGGCTGGGCTACCCGCGCTCGGATATACTCGCCTACACGATGCCGGGCTTCGCGACCTCGACGGGCACCAAGTCGAACGCCCACGCGCTGATGAAGGGGCTCGGCACGACCGCCGCCGAGATCGACATCCGCCCCGCCGCCGAGCGGATGCTCGCCGATATGGGCCATCCCTACGCAGCGGGAGAGAAGGTCTACGACATCACCTTCGAGAACGTGCAGGCGGGCCTGCGCACCGATTACCTGTTCCGCCTCGCCAACAAGGCGGGGGGCCTCGTGATCGGCACGGGCGACCTGTCGGAGCTGGCGCTCGGCTGGTGCACCTACGGCGTCGGCGACCAGATGAGCCACTACGCGGTCAATGCGGGCGTGCCCAAGACCCTGATCCAGCACCTGATCCGCTGGGTCATCTCGACGGATGCATTCAGCGTCGAAGAGGGGCGGGTGCTGCGTGCCGTCCTCGACACGGAGATCTCGCCCGAACTCGTCCCCGCCGAAGCGGACGAGGCGCCCCAGAGCACGGAGGCCGCCATCGGCCCCTACGCCCTGCAGGATTTCACTCTGTTCTACACCCTGCGCTACGGGTTCCGGCCCTCGAAGATCGCCTTCCTCGCCCTGCACGCCTGGGGCGATGCGGAGCGGGGGCAATGGCCCCCGGATTTCCCCGCCGAGAAGCGCGTCGCCTACGGCGTGCCGGAAATCCGGCTCTGGCTCGGCGTGTTCCTGAAACGGTTCTTCGCCTTCAGCCAGTTCAAGCGGTCGGCCATCCCGAACGGGCCGAAGGTAGCCGCGGGCGGAGCCCTGTCGCCCAGGGGCGACTGGCGCGCGCCCTCCGACGGGTCGGCCCGGATCTGGCTGGAGGAATGGGAGCGTAACATCCCTGAAACCTGAGCGTCACAAACCCGGCTCATTGTGCCATTATGACAACGGTCAAGCTGATTCTTCGCATCGCAGCGAGGAGCGGCGTCCGGAGGCGGCCAAGCGGAGGGTTTTCCGATGCGGAACTACAACCTCTTCCGTCTGAGCGAGGTCGAGGGCATGTGCTGCGCCGTGCCCGAATCGAGCACGGTCCCGGCCTTCATCGGCTCCGGACGATGGACCTTCACCGGCAAGCTCGAGGACGGCTGCCGTCCGCCGCTCGATTTCGATGGACGCGCCGCCGATACTGCCGTGCGCTTCAACGGCTTCTACCTGTTCCAGACGGTCGATCGCCGCTTTCTCGCGTAAGCGAGTCGCGCATCGCGGCGAATATTCCTTAACTCGCCTTGGGCATCTTAGAGTCCGGTACGCTTATCGGAATTCGCCGCATGTCCATGGAACAGCGTAGGCAACCTCGCCTCCGGGTTTTGTTGAAGGGACGCATTCACTTCAACAACGGCTCATCGAGCATCGACTGCCTGGTGCGGGACATGTCGACCACGGGCGCGCGGCTGTTGCTCAGCGAGACCGCGACGCTGCCGGAGAAGTTCGACCTCTATATTCCACAGAAGGAACGCACCTACCGGGCGCAGCTGCGCTGGCGCCGGGAGGACGGCATCGGCGTCACCTTCGACCACGGGGCGGAGCAGGCCGCCGAGACCGCCCCGGACCTGACCATGACCGCGCTGCTGCGCCGGGTCGGCGAGTTGGAGGCCGAGAACGCCGCACTGCGCACCACCCTGGCGCAGATGATGAAGGTGCAGGCGTCCGCCGTCTGACGGACCGCACCGCACTCCCGCGCGAACGTTCAGGCCGCCAGAGCCGCGCGGATGCGCTCGGCATGGGCGGCCAGCACGGCCGGATCGGCCATGCCGCCCTCATGGCGCTTGAGCGGCACGCCGTCCTTCCGGGGAATGACGTGAACGTGCAGGTGGAACACCGTCTGCCCGCCCGCCGCCTCGTTGAACTGGAAGATCGTGAGCCCGTCGGCCGCGAAGGCCGCCTTCACGGCACGGGCGACGGTCTGGACGCCGCGCATCAGCGTGGCCAGCGTCTCCGGCTCGGCATCGAGCAGCCCGCGTGACGGAGCCTTCGGGATGACGAGGGTGTGGCCCTCGCCCTGAGGCATCACATCCATGAAGGCGAGGACGTGCTCGTCCTCATAGACCTTGTGCGCGGGCATCTCCCCCCGCAGGATCTTCCCGAAGACGTTGTTCGGATCGTAGGCCGTGTCCGCCATGCTGCCTCCCCACAGGAGCGGGCACGATGCACGGCGCGGGGGCTCGCGTCCACCGGGTGGGAACCGGGAGCAGGCTACGCTTCTTCTTCTGCCGCGCCGGTCGAGCGCGGGAGGACGGGCGCGGTGGCACACGAGAGTACGGGGGCGATCTATGCTGCGGCCGGGGCGAACCTCGCCATCGCGGCGGCGAAGTTCGTAGGCGGCTTCTTCACCGGTTCGACGGCGATGATCGCCGAGGGCGTCCACTCGGTGGTGGACACGCTCAACCAGATCCTCCTTCTCGTCGGCATCAAGCGGTCCGGGAAACCGGCGGATGCGCGCCATCCCTTCGGCTATGGGCGCGAGATCTACTTCTACGCCTTCGTCGTCGCGCTGATGATCTTCCTCGGCGGCGGTCTCTTCGCCATCTACGAGGGCTACGAACGCGTCTGGCACCCGGAGCCGGACAAGGATGCGCATCTGTTCGGCTACACGATCCCCGGCCTGTGGGTGAATCTCGGCATCCTCGGCTTCGCCATCTGCGCGGAGGGTTATTCCTTCTCCGTCGCGATGCGTGAATTCTGGGCCGAGAAGGGCCAACACACAGCCCTCCACGCCATCCGGCGCAGCAAGGATCCGAGCCTGTTCACGGTTCTGGCAGAGGATACGGCGGCCCTGATCGGGCTCGTCATCGCCTTTGCGGGCGTCTTGCTGTCCCATGCGCTCGAGATGCCGGCCCTCGACGGCGCAGCCTCCATCGGCATCGGCCTCGTCCTCGTCGGCATGGCGATCTTCCTGATGGTGGAGACCCACGGCCTCCTCATCGGCGAGGCCGCCGACCCGGATCTGGTCAAGGCGATCGAGGAGATCGTGCGCGACGAGCCGGGGGTGATGCATGTGAACGAGGTGCTGACGCAGCATCTCGGTCCCCGCGACATCCTGGTGAACCTCAGCCTCGACATGGCCGACGACCTCAGCGCGGGCGCCGTGGAAGAGACGGTCTCGCGTCTCGACAAGGCGCTCAAGGCCCGTGCTCAGGACGTGAAGCGGGTGTTCATCGAGATCCAGTCCAAGGGAGACGGGGCGCGAAAGGTCGCGGCCTGAGGCGCCTTCCCGTTGCGCCCGCTCGGCGGACCTTGCCGTCGTCGCGAAGCGGACGCCGAATCGCTTCAGGCGTCCCGGCCGACCTGATCGAGGCTCACGCGCCAGAGGCGTTCTTGCACCGCCTCGTCGCGGCTCTCCGAGGACGAGGTCTTCGGCTTGCCGTGGGAGAAGTAGCGGCCGGTCACCCCGTCGAGTTCGGGTGCGGTCGCGACATGGAGCGAGGTGCGCGCGCCCTTCTCCGGGCTGATGAGGAAGGGGCGGATGAGGCTCCATGCCGTGCCGAACAGGCCGCCGGTGTTCGTGGCGAAGCCCGTCTGCACCACGCCGGGATGCAGGCAGTTCACGGTGATGCCCCGCCCGGCCACCCGCCGCGCCAGGGCATAGGTGAAGAGCACGTTGCCGAGCTTGGCCTGGGAATAGGCCCGCATCGGGCCGAAGGATTTCACACCGCCAAGGTCCGCGAAATCGATGTGGCCCCGGTAATGGGCCGCCGAGGCGACGTTGACGATCCGGGGCTTGCCGCCGGATCCGGCCGTTACCGCCATCGTATCGAGGAGTTCGAGGGTCAGGAGGACATAGCCGAGATGATCCAGCGCCCAGGTGCGCTCGATCCCGTCGACGGTGGTCTCGCGCCGGTCGAAGATGGCGCCCGCATTGTTCACGAGGACATGCAGATGCGGGCAGGCCGCGCGGACCTCCGCCGCCAGACGGCGGATCTCGGCCTGGGACGACAGGTCGGCGCGGTAGGTGTCGATCCGCGCCTCGGGCGCCGCCGCGCGGATCTGCTCCGCGCTGCGGGCCAGCTTGTCCGCATCGCGCCCGACGAGCCCGACCCGGGCGCCAAGGCGCGCAAGGCCGAGGGCGGTCTCGTAGCCGATCCCGCCCGTCGCCCCGGTGACGAGGCAGACCCGCCCGCGCATGAGCGTCAGAACACCACCTGCCCGACGGCGAGGGCGATCACGACGATGACGATCGCGACGATCAGGAACAGGCCGAACAGGATGCGTGCCAGCGAACCCGCGCCCGCCGCGATACCGGTGAAACCGAGGCCGCCCGCGATCAGCGAGATCACGAAGCAGATCAGGGCCCATTTCAGAAGCGTCATCAGCCATCCTCCGCTGGCCCGGCGCGGTGGCCAGGCGACGTACGATCGCCGTCACAACCGGCGGCAAGCGCGACCGTTCCGTCCCGAAGCCTCCAGTGGAGCTTTTCTTCTCAGGCGGTGCGCGCGACGGGCGTGGCCGCCACGTCGGCGCGTTCCAACATGATCTCCGCGAGGGTGTGGTAGAGGCCCGAGCGGCAGACCGCCTTGGAGGCCGCGTCCGCGATCAGCGCCGCCACCATCAGCGGGATCATCAGGGCGTGGTTCTGGGTCATCTCGGTGACGATGACGAAGCTGGTGATCGGCGCCTGAAGTACGCCCGTCAGGTAGGCCACCATGCCGACGAGGACGATGGCGCCCACCGGCACGTCCGGCACCAGCGCATGCATCATGCCGCCAAGCCCCGCGCCGACGGCGAGGGAGGGGGCGAACAGCCCGCCGGGAATGCCGCTCACCGAACTCAGCACCGTGGCGAGAAACTTCAGCGGCGCGTAGGCGAAACTCGCAGGAGCGTCGCCGTGGAGAATGGCGCGGGCCTCCTCGTAGCCGGTGCCATGGGCCGCCCCGTGGGTGGCGAGGCCGCACAGAGCCACCGCGAGCCCGCAGGCCGCCGCGAACGAAATCGGCCGGGCGGCGATCAGCCGTCCCACCCGCCCCGGCAGGCCACGGGCGAACAGGATCACGAGGCGGCTGAACACGCCGCCCGCCAGACCACCGACCACGGCGATGACCGGCACGATCCACCCCGCCGACAGGGGCATCGCGGCGGGCGTCGTCCCGAAATAGGTGTAATTGCCCATGAGCCAGACGGAGGTCAGGCCCGCCGCCACGATCCCGGCCACGATCAGCCCGGAGGAGCGGGCTTCGTAGGCCCGCCCGAGCTCCTCGATGCCGAACACGATGCCGGCGAGCGGTGTGTTGAAGGCCGCCGCCACGCCCGCGGCTCCGCCCGCGAGGAGCAGGCCGGGCAGCCGGTCCGGCGTCAGGCGGCCGAAGGCGGCCATGATCACCGCACCGACCTGCACGGTCGGCCCCTCCCGCCCCGCCGAGGCGCCGCAGAGCAGGCCGAGGAACAGCACCACCACCTTGCCGAACCCAACCCGGAGGGAAATGAGCCCCTGCCGGAAGCGATCGTCGCGGGCGTGCCGCGCGGCGATGACCTGCGGGATGCCCGAGCCTTGCGAGTTCGGAAACACCGTCCGAGCGAGGAGCGCCGCGAGCGCGAAGCCCGCGGGCGTCAGGACGAGGGCGATGAACGGGGAAGGGGCGGTGAGCGCCTTGAAACCCTCCTGCGCGAGGTCGGCCCCCTTGGCCATGACCACCGCCGCGAGGCCGACGCAGATACCCCCCACGAGGAACAGCATCCGCGAACGCCAGAGGGGATAGGCGTCCATGGAGGCCGAGCGCAGCCGGGCGATGGACCGACCGGTGCGGGAGCGTACCCTGCGCGGCTCGTCCGTCTGCAACCCGTTCTGCCCCGACATCGCCGTCCTTCGGTCCCGTTCCGACATCAGGCTTAGCCGGGTGCGGGCGTGAGGGCGAGAGTTTCTAGCCTTCCGCCGCGCAGAGCTTCTCGACGGCCTTCACATAGGCCTTGGCATCGAACTTCTTCAGCGAGTTCTCGCTCTGGTAGCGCACGGTGCCGAACACCTTGCGCTTCTGCCAGGGGCGGTCGTGCAGGCCGTAGACCCAGGCGACGTTGGTGAAGGAATTCGCGTCACGCCCGTCGAGGAAGTAGCGGTTGTTGAGCCGCAGGGTGCGCGCGAAGCCCTCCTTCGGGGAGGGAGACCATTCGAGGATCTTCTTGCCCCAGTACATCCGCAACTGATTGTGCATGTAGCCGGTCTCGCGCATCTCGCGCATGGCCGCGTTCCAGTACAGGTCGTGGGTCTTGCCCGCCGCCAGGTCCGCCTCCGAATAGGCGTGCGGGCGTTCGTCATCGGCATGGTCGGCCAGCGTCTTGCGTGCCCAATCGGGCACGGCCTTGTCGTAGTCGTCGTAGCCCTTCGTGTAGAACACGTGGTTCATGGCGAGTTCGCGCCGGACGATCACTTCCTCCAGGTAGGCGCCCCGGTCGTCGGCATCGCCCGCCTCGTTCTCCCGGATCGCCAGCGCGATCTCCACGGGGGAGATCTGCCCGAAATGCAGGTAGGGGCTCATATGCGAGGCCGCCGACGCCTCGGGCTTGTTGCGCCCGGCGCCGTAGCCCTCGAACCCGTTCTTGAGGAAGAACCGCAGGCGCTTGCGCGCCTCGCCCTCGCCGCCCACGAAGCGTTTGACCGGCCCGACCTCCCGGTCGAGGCTCATATCCGCCAGCACCGCCTCGGGATCCGAGACGTCGATCTCGCTCTTCAGCTTCAGGCCCCCGGCCTTGTGCTGCACGGTGCGGGCCTTCACCTCCTCGATGAACGGATCCCACAGCCGGTGGAGCTTTGGGCGGAGCGTGCGCGCGGCGAATTCGTGCTTGTTCGACGCGGTCTCGACCGGCACCACGACGTCGCCCTCGACCTGCACGATGCGGCGGCGAACGTGACGGGTGATCTCGGCGTACCACCCCTTCTGGATCGCGAGGTAACCCCGGTCGAGCACCACGAGCGCTGCCTCGTCCGACAGGTCGATGGCGACCTTGGCCGGGGAGGCCTTGCGCATCACGAAGCCAATGCCGCGCTTCTCCAATCCTGACTTGGCCTCCGCGAGGCCCTGAAGCAGGAAGGCGTAGTGACGGGCATTGGCTTCGGGGAAGCCGCTCTTGCCGTCGAGCAGCCCGAAACAGGCCACGACGGGCAGTTTCAGGTGATTCGCCTCCTCGATGGCGAGTTCCAGCGCGGGGTTGAACCGGGCGCGGTTGGCCTGCTGCATCAGGTACAGGACGTATCGCCCACCTTCATGCGGCTCCACGTCGTTGAGCACCCGGACCCGCTCGCCCTGTATCGCCACGCCGCCCCCGCTGCCTTCCACACCCGGCCGAGCTAGGGCGGAAGCGAACGAAAGGGAGCCGGGTGGGCAAACAGTTCCCTCATCATAACGGAGCAAATCGCCGCGGTAGGGGCGCTGCCGGACTATCCCCGCCTGTACCGGGTAGACTTGGCACTGCGCCACGCCTGTTCGACAGATCTTGTCGGAAGGGCATCCAGCATTCGCAATCCGCGATTGCAGTGCGACATTTTCGGCACGGCGATCCTGGAATTCCCGTCACATTCCCCCACGAGCTCGAAACTTGCCTCTCGAGGACTTGTCTTCCGCCGCTCCTGCACTCAGTTTTGCATTGCGGGAGCGCGATGGCGTCGCTCTCCCGCTGCCCTCCTTGGGCGTTTCCTCCCTAGACTTCGGGCCGCTCCCTTGGGGGTGGCCTTTTTTCTGGGCGTCAACGTGTAGGCGATGAGTCCTTCCGGCGGCTCTCGGCCAGAGCCGACGCCTTGCCCGCCGCCTCGTAGAGATTGATGCGCGAATAGGCGCCGAATTCCGAGCCATCGTCGAGGAAGCCGCCGCCGGGACCCTGGGTGTCCGTGAGGATGCGGTTCGCCTCGGCGAGGGTCACTTCGGGGAAGGCGGCGGTCAGCAGATGCCCAGCCTCGGGGGCCACGGCCGCGATGTCGAGGGGCTTGGCGGCCTGCGCCGGATGCACCACCGGCAGGCCGTAGGTCAGGGTCGAGGCGTAGAAGGCGGCGTTGGTCGCCTCATCCTTGAAACGGCTCTGGTCCTGCGCGGCGCAGGAGGCGATGTCGGCACCACAGGTCTCGGTGACGAAGGCATCGATCTCGGCGCGGGCGGCCTTCACCACGGCCGGATAGTCGGTGAGCGTCACCGTCTTGGCCGTGTCGGCGCTCGCCGGGTCGATCACCGCCGGGTTGGTGCGGATCTGCCCGACATAGGTCGGATCGTTGGCGAGCAGATGCGCGAGGGCGTGCAGCGAGGTCGCCCGGCCGCCGATCACGTCCATGGCGTAGTGCGCGCCGACGACGATGCGGCTGTTGCCGTACTCGGCGGCGCGAACCACCATCTGCCGGTAGCGGCTGGGGACGAGGATCGCGAGGATCATCGACTCCGTGTAGCCGTAGGTGGTGTGGCCGCTCGGATAGGACGGGCTGTCGGTGAGGTCCTGGCTCGGGCCGCGCAGCCAGTCGAGGCTGTGCGAGGGTTTCCCGAAGTAATCCTCGCCCCGATAGGCGGTGAGGACCGACAGGGTCTGGAACGGGCGGGGATTGCCATAGGCGTCCGAGCCCGGTGTGCCCGCGAGGCGGCCATAGGCCCGGCCGAACGCATCCGTCACCGCGCCGTTTCCGAGGATCGCGGCAGCCTCCTCCGAGACGGGCTTCTTCCCATGCGATGTGGCGTTGGCGAAGAAGTACTTGCCCGCGCCGGAATCGGACTTCGTCACGTTGTTCGTGTAGCCGATCAGCTTGGCCACGGCCGGAGAGACGCTGGTGAAGGTCTTGTAGTCGGCATAGCGCGCCTTGGCCTGATAGGCGTCGCCGATGCGCGTGCCGAGGCCGTCGGCGAGCTGCGTCGCATTGCCGTCGGTGATGAAGCAATCCTTCAGGGCGAGCTGGCGCCGCTCGGTGAGCGGCAGCAGCGCCGGCTGGCCGGAGGCGCCGCTCTGGATGTCACCCGTCACCGTCAGGTTGGCGTCGAGCGCGGCCTTGCCCTCGGGGCTCGCCAGCAGCCGCGCCACCGGCACGAGCCCGCGCAACGCGCTGAGGTTGGCGGCGCTCTGCGCCGACGCCGGAACCGGTATGGCAAGGCACAGGGCGGTGAGCGAGAGGGCAGTGACGTGTCTCATTCGGCCTTTCCCGTTTGGTCCGGGGCCTACCCGGCCCGCGTGACCGGTCGATGACGGGTCAGCCGCGGGCGCGGGCGCGGATCATGAAGTTGTCGTAGGTGTATTCCGCCACCTGGAACCAGAGATACTCCTCATTGCGAAACATCCGCAGCGCTTCGTAAACCCGGCGGAAATCCGGGTTCTTGGACGCCATCTCGGCATAGACCTCGTTGGCGTTCTTGAGCGCGGCCTCCATCACCTCCTGCGGGAAGGGGCGCAGCTGCGCGCCGCCCGCCACGAGACGGCGCAGGGCGCGCGGGTTGCGGGCATCGTACTTGGCCTGAACCTCGGTGCTCACCTGGGCGCAGGCCGCCCGCAGGATCGCCTGATAGGTCTTGGGCAGGCTCTTCCACTTCTCGGCGTTGATCCAGACATGGAGCATCGCGCCGCCCTCCCAGAAGCCGGGATAGTGGTAGATCGGGGCGACCTTCTGGAGGCCCAAGCGCTCGTCGTCGTAGGGGCCGATCCATTCGGCCGCATCGAGCTTCTTCGATTCCAGGGCAGCGTAGAGATCCGGCCCGGGCACCGCCTGCGGCTGCACGCCGAACTTCGTCAGCACCTGCCCGCCCAGCCCGCCGATCCGAAGCTTCAGGCCCTGGAGGTCGGCGAGGGTCTTGATCTCCTTGCGGAACCAGCCGCCCATCTGAGCGCCGGTATTGCCGCCCGGCAGGCAGACGAGGCCCGCCTTGGCGAAGACCTCGGTGAAGAGTTCGGCCGCGCCGCCCGCATGCCACCACGCCGCCTGCCCACGGGCGTTGAGCCCGAAGGGGATGGCGGTGGCGAGGCTGAAGGTCGGGTCCTTCGTCGCGGCCAAGGAGGCCGGGCCATGCCCCATCTCCACCGTGCCCGCCGCGACCGCATCGAGCAGCCCCTCGGCGGGCACCGGCTCGCCCGGCCCCTGCACCTGGATCTGGAAGCGTCCGTCAGTCGCCTCCGCGACGATCCGGCCGAGGGATTCGGGCGCGCCGAACAGGATGTCGAGATTCTTGGCGTAGGCCGAGGACAGGCGCCAGCGCAGCTCGGGCGCCGCCTGGGCCAGGGCGGGCGCCGCGAGCGGGGCGGCCAGAGCCGCGCCGAGCCCGGCCGAGAGGAGGTTCCGCCGGGCCGGGGAGGCGGGGCGGAGTGGGGCGTGTGTATCGTCCGAAGGCATCTCGTCCGGGCTGGTCGTCCGTGCCGCAGGGAATCGGCCGGGGTCGGTAGCATGGCCGACACCCGTGCCGAAACGGATCACCGGCCCGGACGGTTCAGCGCCGGGGCGATCTTTGCAGTCGGATCCGCCGGTTTCATTTGCGATGGCGTTTTGGATGAAGCGAGCCGATACCGCCCACGCGACCCATCAAGGATATCCATGCCTTCACCCGACCCCGCCCTCACCCTCCACACCGTCTGCGGCCTGGAGGAACTGTCCGGCCATGGCGAAGCCGGGGTGAGCCATGTGCTCTCGCTCCTCGATCCGGGAACACCGGAGCCAATGGCCTTCGAGGGCTATGGCGTACATCGGCGTACGACCCTGTTCTTCCACGATTGCCTCGGCCCCGGCACGGACAAGCACGGCACGGTCCTGATCCCGCCGGAGCGGAGTGACGTGGACGCGATCCTCGCCTTCGGTCGGGACCTCGAAGACGCCTCCCATGTGCTGGTGCATTGCCATTACGGGCTGTCGCGCTCGACGGCCGCGCTGCTCATGCTGTTCGCCCAAGGGGAGACGGGGACGGACGCGACGGCCCTGGTCGAGCGCCTACATGCCCTGCGCGAGCCCGCTTGGCCGAACGCGCGGATGATCGCCTTCGCCGACGCAGCTTTGGGCCGGGGCGGAGACCTCAGCGAGGCGGTCCGACGGTTGCACGCCCTGCAATTGCGGGTGCGACCGCACTTGGCCGACCTGTTGCGGGGGCTGGGACGGGGCGAGGAAGTCGAGGCGGCGCTCGCGTGAGGGCAGGGCGCTGCCCTGTACCCGCCAAAGGGCTCGCCCTTTGGGGTTCCTATTTTCCGGCAGGGGTGAAGTTGCCGTCCTTCCAGACGTAGAGAACGTAGCCCTGGGCGGTGACGTCGCCCTTAGAGTCGAAGCCCACCGTGCCGAGGACGAGGTCGAACCGCTCGTTGTGCAGCGCCTGGGTGATCGGGCGCGGCTCGGTGGAATGGGCGAAATTGCCCGCCGCCACCAGGGCTTGCATCGCGGCATAGCCGTAGATGGTCGAACCCGTCGGGTCGATGCCCTGCGCCTTGAACGTCTTCACCACGCCCGCCGCAGCAGGCTGGCGGCTCGGATCGAGATAGAAGGTCATCAGAACGCCGTTGCTGGCCGGACCGGCGGTCTTGGCGAAGTCGGGCGTGGCGATGGAAGACGTGCCGAACCATTGGGGGCGATAGCCCCGGTCGGAGGCGATCTTCACGAGTCGCCCCATCTCGGTGGCGTCGCCGCCATAATAGACCACCTCGATTCCGGCGGCCTTGAGCCGATCGGCCAAGGCCTCGTCGTCCTTCTCGGCGGGCTGGAAGGACAGGAACAGGGCCTCGTTCACGCCGATCCGGTTGAGGTTGTCCTTCGTCGCGGCGGCGAGCATCCGCGAGGGGGCGGACTGATCCTGCAGCAAGGCGATCTTGCGATCGCGGAAACGCTCGGCCAGCACGGCCGCCGAGAGCCGGGCCTGATCGTCGTCGCGCCCGCACACGCGGAAGATCGTGGGCAAGCCCCGGTCGGTCAGCTTGGCCGCCACGGAGGCCGCCGTGATCATGACGATGCCGTTGGCGGCGTAGAGATCGGATGCGGCGATCGATGCGTTCGAGCAGACATGCCCGACCACGAGGCGCACGTTCGAGCGGATGAAGTGGTTGGCGACCGCCGTGGCCGAATTCGAATCGCAGACGTCGTCCTGCACGTCGAGCACGACCGGCTGGCCGTCGAGCCCGCCCATGGCGTTGGCCTCGCGGGCCGCCGCCTCCACGCCGCGCAAAACCTGCTCACCCACGGCGACGTAGGGGCCGGATCGCGGCACGGCCACGCCGACCGTCACATCGGCCAGGGCGGGCTGGGCGAGGCACAGGCCCGAGACGATCAACGCGGTGGCGAGGAGCCCGCGGGCGGGGACGACACGTCCGGCTTTCATCGGGCTCTGCTCAGCACCCTCTTCGCAGGCTGCGGGCGGGGCCTTGAGACCCACGAGCCGCAGCCCATACGCGAGGTCATGCCAGAACGCGATTTTTTTTCCGTATCCGGCAGCGGCGTATCCCTGTGTTCCGTCTCTCGAGGCTACCGTGCGGTGCTGTACACGGCTGCCGCCGAGGCGACAGGGCCCGTGAGGGTGGAGAACACGCCCAGCACCTTCTGGACCTCGGTGAACGGCGCGTTCGACACGTAGAGCAGATCGCGGTTGCGCATCCGGAACGCCTGCGCCGTGAACAGGCTGTTCGGGTCGCGCATGTCGATCCGGTACACCACCGGCACCAGCGGCGTGCCCGTCAGCTTCGAGCCCGGGGCGAGGCGGCGCACGATGGGCGCCGGCTCGAACCGGAAGATGAAGGTGCCCGCCGGATCGGCCTGGAAGTCCGACAGGCCGCGCGCCTTGGCCAGCGCCTGCGCCAGGGTGATGCCGTCCGCCTGGAACGGCAGTTCCGTCGCATTGCCGAGCGCGCCCACCGCCAGGAAGGTCTGCGGGTCGCGCACCAGCGTCAGCACGTCGCTTGGCCGGAGGAAGATGTTCTCCTTCGGGTTCGACACCACCGTCGTCAGCGGCACCGTGGCCGTCACCTGCCCGCGCGATAGCCGCACGAAGGTCTCGGACACCGGCGAGCGCACGCCGCCCGCGCTCGCGATCACATCGAGCAGGCGGTCGCCATGGCCCGACAGCGGCAGGCGGGCGCCCGCCACGGCTTCGCCGGTCACCGTGACGGTTTGCGAGATCGGCTTGGTGACCGAGACGAGCACCTGCGGCTGGATGGCCTTGCCCGCCAGTTCGTTCTCGATCAGCGCCTGCACGTCCTGAGGCCTGCGCCCGGCGACCTGGATGCGACCGGCATAGGGAACGGAGATCGCGCCGTCGCGGCCCACCGGCTGCTCGGGGATGAGCGCGGATTTGGAGCCCGCCGAGAAACGGTCGGCCACGAGCGGGCCGGAGAACAGGCCGCCGGACCCGGCCTCCCAGACCGAGACGGCGACCATGTCGCCGACGCCGATCAGCGGCTCGGCGGAGGGGCGGTGATCGCCGAAGGAGGCGAGCAGGCTGTCGAGGGGGCGCCCGCGCAGGGCCTCGATGACGGCGGGGGTGACGTCGATGATCTCGTAGCGGGCGAGCAGGCCGCCGCCGGTTCCCGCCACCTCGGCTCCCGACTGGATCGCCTGGGCCGTCGGTCCCGCCGCAGGCAGGAGCGTGCAGCCCGACATCGCCACCGTGGCGAGCAGGATGATCGGAAAGATGCGCATCCAGCGGGTATCCATGGGTCCGCAGCATTCGGGTCCGCGGATATCGTGCCTAACCCATGGGCTGGCGCGAGTCCGTAGCAGGCCCGCCACACTGGCTACCGCACGCCGGAGAAAGCGCGATAATCCTCGCTACCCCCACTGTTCCAGTGAAGTCGGCCTCAGTTGACCTGCGCGATCGTCGTGCCGATCCGGTCGTAGACGCCATCGAGTTTGGCGCCGTAGAGCTTGAGGGTCCCAGCGATCACCGCGAAGATCAGGCCGCCGATCATGGCGTATTCGATGGCGGTGGCGCCACGCGTATCACCGAGGAAGCGCGCGAGGCCGAGCAGCCCGGGATGGCGGCCGGTGAGGAAACCTCTGGTTGGGTTTTCTGTCGGCTCGCACATCGTCCCGAAACCGGTGGGCCGCCCCGTCTCACGGACGGTGGTGGTCCCATGGCATAACCCACCGGGATTGCTGCGGACTTAACGTGATTTAGGCGTGGCCCGCCTTATGTCGCAACGCATCGATCCGTTTCGAGGCTTCGGCCTTGTCGAGGTCATCGTCAAACGCGTCGGGTTCCTTGGCCTCCTCGGACAAGGTCTTGAGATAGGAGGCCTGCGCGCCGGTCATCGGCTCGCCGCCGGTCGTCCACTGGTCCGGATCCTTGATCTGGTTCGAACTGTCCTTCGGATCGATCTTGGGGTTCTCCGCCTCGGTCGCGTTCTGCTTGGCCATCGGGCCCTCCGTTCCTGAATTGTTCTATCCAACGGCGAGGATGAGGCGTGGTTCCCCGTCTTCCACAGGAGGTTGAAGCACTCTGTGGCCATGCGAACACAGGCTGCAGCGAGAGCGCGATGTGGCGGTGAAGGCGCCCTGGGACCCCCATTCCGCCGTCACTCCGCCGGCTCAAGGCCGTTTTCCGGCCTCATTTTCCGGTGACCCAGCTTAACCATAGAATAAGCAGCACCCGGGTCTCGGAATGCACCGCCTCTTCCTTGCTGCCGCCATCGCGGTCGCGCCAGCATCCGCCTTCGCACAGACGGCGCGCGACAACATCGATGTGCTGATCGAGCAGCAGGCAAAGGCCAATGGAGTGCCGGCGAGCTTCGTGCACGCCGTCGTCAAGCGCGAGAGCAATTACAACCCGAAGGCGAAGGGCGGCAGCGCCCTCGGCCTCATGCAGATCAAGCACGCCACGGCCCGGTCCCTTGGCTATACGGGCGACGCGGCGGGCCTCTACGATCCCGAGACCAACCTGCGCTACGGCGTCGCTTATCTGGCGGGGGCCTATCGCACCGCGCAGGGCAACCTTCACCAAGCCTACCAATACTACAACCGCGGCTATTATTACGCGGCCAAGCGCCAGGGCATTCCGACGGTTGTCGCCTCGACCGTCGCACCCGTGGCGGCCTCCGCCAGCGCTCTGGCGAGCCTGTTCACCGGCCGCACGCCCCCGGCTCCCGTGCCCGTCGCCATGGCCTATGCCGCTGCCGAGCCGGTGCAGGTCGAGGCGGTCGAGGTACCGCTGCCGCCCCGGCGGCCCGCCGCCCTCGCCGGTGGCGCGCAGGTGCAGTTCGCGAGCCTGACCACCGATGCTCCGTCCTCCGGCGCTCCCGCCGCACAGGTCGCCGTCGCGGCGGTCGAGGTACCCTTGCCGCCCCGGCGGCCGACCGGCTTCGGCGACGCGGTGCAGGTGGCCTCGGCCCCCTCGGCCGGAACGACGCCCGCCGCCCTGACCGAGCTTCGCCTGTCGCCGCCCCCTGCCACGGCCGAGATTGCCGCTGCCGCGCAGGTCGACGCGGTCGCCGTGCCGCTGCCGCCCCGACGCCCGGCGCCGAAGCTCCTGGCCTTCTCATCACCGGCGCGTCCAGCCCCCGTGACGGCGACGGTGCAGGAGGCCGTGGCACTTCCGCCGCAATAGAATTGTGCAATGCGCAAAAGGTATTGCCCTTCGGCCTTCTCGAGGCTTGACCACCGGGTCGTTCCGCAACACATAAGCACGACACCGTAGTCGAGGCCCCCATGAGGTGCCTGTGCGCCCGTGAGAGGCGGATGCGGTAACATCGAATTCATCCGGGGTCGGGTAAGCTGGCACGAACGCGTCGCGTCGCGCCTTCCGATCCCTGTCGGAACGCTTGGCTGCCGTACGCGTCCGGGCGGACCGGCGTCCCCCAATGGCAGGAAAGCGAACGGCGCCATGGCCGGCGTGATCGACCAGGAGAACCACTTCCTCGCGGATCTCGGCCGCCGGGTGCGCCATGCGCGTACCGTGCGTGGCCTGTCCCGCAAGGTGCTCTCGCAGCTCTCGGGACTATCCGAGCGCTACATCGCGCAATTGGAAGGCGGGCAGGGCAACGTCTCGATCATCCTGCTGCGGCGGGTGGCCAACGCCATGGGCGTGCGGCTCGACGACCTCATCACCGGAGACGACAGCGTCCCCGATTGGCCCGTGATCCGGGATCTTCTCACCAAGGCGGATCCCGGCCAGATCGCGGCGGCCAAGGACATCCTGTCCGGCGGCAACCGCAACGAAGCCTCGAACGGGGCGCGGGTGGCGCTCATCGGCCTGCGTGGCGCGGGCAAGTCGACCCTCGGCAAGCTCGCGGCCGAGCGTCTGGGCTGGACCTTCGTGGAGCTCAACGCCGAGATCGAGCGTGAGAACGCCCTCTCGGTGCAGGAGATCTTCGCGATCTACGGCCAGGAGGGCTACCGCCGCCTGGAGCAGGCAGCCCTGCGGCGGCTCACCGAGCAGCCTGGCCCGCTCATCCTCGCGACGAGCGGCGGTATCGTTGCCGAGCCGCTGACCTACGATCTGCTGCTTCAGGCCTTCTACACGGTCTGGCTGCGTGCCCGGCCGGAAGAGCACATGAACCGCGTGCGCGAACAGGGGCACCTGCCGACCACCGGGGATCACGCTTCGGCGATGCAGGAATTGCGGGCCGTGCTGGCGAGCCGCGAGCCGCTCTATGCCCGAGCCGCCGCGCAGGTTGACACCTCGGACATTCCCGTGCCGATGATGCTCGACCGGCTGACCGCAACAATCGAGACCCGGTTCGGCCTCGCCCGGGCCGGGTGACAGCAGCCCGGCGCACACCAGCCCCGCGCACCGGCCACCCTTGAACGCACCGGTGCGGCACACCACGCTGTCTCACGAGTGTCCGAAGGGATGATTCCTTCGGTGGGGTCCAGGGATGAACCCCTGAGTTGAGCAAGACCCCGGAATTCAGTGACAGGTCACCACGGGCGTGGGAGCATGAGCGCAAGTCCAGCCTTCAACACCAAGACGGATCTCGCCGTCTGCGATCCCGTTTGGTCGCGGGTGCGGGACGAGGCCGAGGAGGTGTTGCGCACCGAGCCGCAACTCGCCTCGCTGATGGTCGCCACGGTGCTGAACCATCCGACGTTGGAGGCGGCGGTCGCGCACCGGGTCGCAGCGCGGCTCGGGCATCCGTCGTTACCGGCAGAGCTGATCGCCCATTCCTTCCATGAGGCGATCCAGGCCGATCCCTCCATCGGTGCCGCCTTCCGGGCGGATATCGGGGCGGTGATCGACCGCGACCCCGCGACTTTGCGCGCCCTTGAGCCGGTCCTGTATTTCAAGGGCTTCCACGCCCTCGAAGCCCACCGCCTCGCCCACCACGTATGGAACCGCGGACGGCGCGATCTGGCCCTCTACCTCCAGAGCCGTGTCTCGGAGGTGTTCCAGTGCGACATCCACCCCGCCGCGCGGATCGGCCGGGGCGTGTTCCTCGACCATGCCACCGGCCTCGTCGTGGGCTCGACGGCGGTGATCGAGGACGACGTGTCGATCCTGCACGCGGTGACGCTGGGCGGCACCGGCAAACAGCGCGGCGACCGTCACCCGAAGATCCGCCGCGGCGTGATGATCGGCGCCGGGGCCAAGATCCTCGGCAATATCGAGGTCGGTGCCTGCGCCCGCGTCGCCGCGGGCTCGGTGGTGCTCCGGCCCGTCCCGCCCAACACGACGGTGGTGGGCGTGCCCGCCCGCGTCGTCGGGACGGCGGGCTGCGACGATCCGGCCCGCGCGATGGACCAGCTCGTCGCCCTGGATGCGTTCATCCATGTGGGAGAGGGGATCTAGCCGCCCGCCCTGCGGCACCGCTTGCGGTGGGGATGTCCCCGTGGCAATCGCTGCCCCTCGCTCCACGCCGCCAGCGGAGAACAGACAGCGTGACCAAATCCGAGATCGCGAAGCTGCAAGCCTACATGCGCCGCACCTTCGCGAACACCAACATCCGCATCCAGGCCATGAAGACCGGCGACACGGCCGAGGTGTTCATCGGCGAGGAGTCGATCGGCGTGGTCGCGGACGACAAGGAGGACGGCGACGATTCCTTCGTGTTCCGCATGGCCATCCTCGATATCGACCTCGAGGACGTCTGAGGCGCGAACCGCCTGTGCACCGGTTAACGCTAAGTAAACTCTCTGCTTAACGTTCGGTAAACGATGGATCAGAGTACGCGGGCCATTCCGGGACCGCGTGCCATGACGATCAGCGCCGCCGCATTCGACGCCCTGCGCACCCTGTGCATCGGCTTCGCCCTGTCGGGGCTGCTCGCCAGCGCGTTCGAATTGTTCGCCGCGCGGCGGGCGAGCTTCAACCTGCTGGAGCGGGGCGGCGTGCTGACCGTGGTGGCGTTGCCGCTCCTCGCCTTCTCGGCGCCCTTCATCATCCTGCGCAACACCGTGCGGGGCCGCCGCATCGAGGGGCGCCCCGTCCCCTTCGTGATGCTGGCGACGATGATCGCCTGCGGCTGGAGCCTCCTCTCGGGCCGCCTCGCCCTGAACCTCGCGGCGATGATCGCCGGAGTGTGACGGCCCTTACGGCTCGGCGGTCGCGACCTTCGCACCTTCTCCCCGGCCATCCTCCTCCAGGGACACCCAGGCCGTGCCCTCCTGTCCCGCGCGCTTCACGAAGCTGTAGGGCACGCGCTTCCAGGGACGGATCTCGTCGGTCTTGTTGTCGAGGATGAAATCGCCCCGGTCAGTGCGCACGGTCAGCACCGCATGGCCTTCGTTGATGTCGTCGATCACCACCGTCATCAGCAGCGCCCGCCGGGACAGGCCGCGCTCGGCGAGCATGCGCCGCTTGAGCAGCTGGTAATCCTCGCAATCGCCGAAGCCGTCATCGGGAAAGTCCCAGCGATCGACCACGCCCCAATGGGCCTTGTCGGTCATCGGCTTGATCCGGCCGTTCACCCGGGCATTCACGCTGCGCAGGGTTCGCCATGTGGCGAGCGTCAGAGGAATCACCTTGGGCTGCGCGGGATCGATGGTGCATTCCTCGGGCATGCGTCGGCAAAAATCGGCCCAGCCGGCGATGCTGCGCGTCGGCGGCCCACCTGGTTCGAAAACGCTGTCGGGAAGGTCAGTGCCGCGATGAGCGTGGGTCGTCGCACTGCCCAGGGTGAGAATGAGCCCGACGATGGCGAGGCTGAAACCCTGGCGTGCCCGACCCATGAGAGGACCGGCGCGCCATCGCCCGGCGGTCCAATCGCCGAAGGGAAAGCCCGGAATGCCCGCTCCCTTGACCATGCCCCCATCCCAGCGCCGCATGACGATGGGAGGCTTGCACGCTCTGGTTGAACAGACAACTGAAAAATGAACGGGAGTTAACTGACTGGCCGAAGCAGAGGTTCCATCAACGGCATCATTTTTTGACGCAGAGCTTCGCCCTTACCTATGCGTCAAGGGAATATCGGCCCTGCGATCGGCCCGGTAACCCATTCGCGCCCTTGCTTTTCTGTCCCTTTGCCGGCTTGAAATGCGCCGCCCGACGCGGCCGAGCGCGGTGCCCTATCGAACTTCGTCGCAAGAATGCGGCCACGGCACGGCACCGTGACCCAGAGTTGAGGACGTCATTCATGCAGCCCGCTATCCAGCAGGTGATTCGAGCCCTCGCCGAGGATGGCCGGGTCGGGGCCCTCGGTCTCGCGGAGCACGCGGTGAACGCCTATCTCGAGGGTTCCCCCTCGGCCGGTGACCGCGCCCTGTCCCTCGACATCCTCTCGCGCGATCTCGCTTCGCTGCGGGGGATCGCACCGCATCTCGCCGCCTTCATCGGCCGGGTCGAGACCTACGTGTCCGGGCTCGCCCGCACGGACCTGCCGCGCGCGGCCTGATCGTTTCAGCGATTCGCGGTGGTCACCGGAGAGGTGGCCCCGCCCAGCGAAACCCAGGCCACTGCATCCTGGCTCTCGCGCTTGATGAAGACATAGCCGGTGCGATGCCACGGCAGGACCAAATCGGTCTTGTTGTCGAGGATCAGATCGCCCCGGTCGGTCAGCAGGGTCAGCACGGCGTGACCCTCGCCCTTCTCGTCGATGACTACGGTCATCCGCATGGCCCGGCGCGGCAGCCCGGACAGGGCGAGCAGATGCCGCTTCAGCAGCTGGTAATCCTCGCAATCGCCGGAACCGTCCTCCGCGAGATCCCAGCGGTCGGCGACGTTCAGGTGCTCCATGTCGGTCAGCGGCTCGACTGCCTTGTTGATGCGCTTGTTGATCACGACGATCGTGGTCCAGATCGCGGGCGTCAGGGCAATGCGCGTGGGCTCGCTGCGGTCCACCGCACATTCCGCCGCGTAGGTCTCGCAGAACGTCACCCAGGCCGCGATCGGCCGCGCTTCGGCTTTCGGGACGATGCCGGGTTCACTCGGCAAGCTCGCCAGCGATTGGGCCTGCACGCCAGCCGCGGTGCCCATCAGGGCGACCACCGCGATCACCGCACCCCGCATCGCCTTGAGAAATCTCGCGCCCATCGCGTGTAATCCCGTGTCTCTATAGACCTAGGATTGCGCTCACCCCCCTCCTTCGCGCTGAAGCGAATGCGGACAATTTTATGCATCGGCCGTTCGGAGGGCGAAGGCCCGATGCAGAGTCGATGCGCCCCTCGCCGGATCCGCTAAATTCTTCCGATTACTGCAGGGCGCCGTTAACCGTGGGGGTCCCCACTTCGCCAACGTCATTGCGAGCGCAGCGAGGCAATGACGAGGCGCGGGGAAGGCCGTCAGCCCGCCGTCTGGTCCGGTTTGCGCTCGGCTTCGCCCTTCAGTTCCGGGAAATCGGCCTGCGTGAAGGCGATGCCGCGATACGGATCGTCGGTCACGCCGTCATGCTCCAGGCGGCGAAGCTGCACCCGGCGGATCTTGCCGGAGATGGTCTTGGGCAGCTCGTCCACGAATTCCAGGGCGCGCAGGCGCTTGAAGCCCGCGAGCTTGACGTTGGTGAAGCGGAAGATATCGAGCGCGGCCTCCGGCCCGGCCTTGGCCGAGGCGGTGAGCAACACATAGGCCTTGGGGATCAGGTAGCGGAGCGGGTCGGGCACCGGCACCACCGCCGCCTCGGCGACGAGGGGGTGCTCGATCAGCACGCTTTCCAGCTCGAACGGGCTGATCCGGTAGCCGGAGGATTTGAACACGTCGTCGGCCCGGCCAACGAAAGTGTAGCAGCCCTGCGCATCCACGAAGGCGACGTCGCCAGTGCGATAGAGGTCGCCTTCGGCGCCGGTCAGGCGTCCGCGCCCGTCATCGTAGCCCTGCATCAGCCCGGCGGGGCGGTGGGCGCCCAGTTCGAGGCAGACCTCGCCCTCGCTGGCGGGCTGGTCGTCGGCATCGAGCACACGCACCCGGTAGCCGGGCAGGGGCCGCCCGAGGGCGCCAGGCACCACGGGCTGGCCGGGCGTATTCGCCATCAGCGCGGTGGTCTCGGTCTGGCCGTAACCGTCGCGAATGGTAAGGCCCCAGGCCGACTTCACCCGCTCGATCACCTCGGGATTCAGGGGCTCACCCGCCGCGCAGACCTCGCGCAGCTTGAGGGTCCGTCCGTTCAGCTCCTCCTGGATCACCATGCGCCAGACGGTCGGCGGGGCGCAGAGCGTCGTGGCGCCGGTCTTCTCCAGTTGGTCCAGCAGGATGCGGGCGTTGAACGGCGCCTGATTGATCACGAGGATCGTCGCCCCCGCATTCCAGGGCGCGAACAGCGACGACCACGCGTGCTTGGCCCAGCCGGGGGAGGAGACGTTGCAATGCTGGTCGCCGGGCTGGAGCCCGAGCCAGTACATCGTGGACAGGGCGCCGACCGGATACGAGCGGTGGCTGTGGCGTACCAGCTTCGGCTTCGCGGTGGTGCCGGAGGTGAAATAGAGGATCAGCGGATCCTCGGCCCCGGTCGGTTGGCTGGGGGAGAAGGTGTCCGGCGCCGCGAACGCCTCGTCGAAGGCGCGCCAGCCGTCCGTGGCCGGGCCGGTGACGATGCGGATCACGCCCGTCGTATCGAGCGTAGCGAAGCGCGAGACCTGCTCCGGCCCGGCCACGATGGCCTTGGCCCGGCCGCGCTCCAGCCGGTCGGCCAGTTCCTCGGCGGTGAGCAGGGTGGTGGCGGGGATCACCACCACGCCGAGCTTCATGGCGGCGAGGAAGGTCTCCCACAGGGCGGGTACGTTGCCGAGCAGCAGGAGCAGGTGGTCGCCTCGCTCCAGGCCGAGGCCTGCGAGGTGGTTCGCCACCTGGTTCGAGCGGCGGCTCAATTCACCGAAGGTGAGCGATTGCTCGGCTCCGGTCGCGGCCTCCACGATGCGCAGGGCCGGGCGGTCGGGATAGTCGGCGGCGAGGCCGGCATCGAACCAGTCGAGCGCCCAGTTGAACGGCACCGGATCGGGCCACGCGAAGGCCTCGACGGCAGCGGCGTAATCCGTGCGATGGGCCAGCAGCAGATCGCGGGCTTCCCGGAAGCTCGGCATGATGTCCTCCCCTCTTCTTATTCGTCTCGCGTTGCCCCTCCCTCATCCTGAGATGCCGCTCACGCGACGGCGCCTCAGGATGAGGCTGGAGAGGGGAAACCCGGTGTCACTTATGAGAAAACATCGCCGGGCGCTTCTCCACGAAGGCGGCCATGCCCTCCTTCTGGTCCTCGGTGGCGAACATGGCGTGGAACACCCGCCGCTCGAAGCGCAGACCCTCGGTGAGGGTGGTCTCGTAGGCGCGGTTCACCGCTTCCTTGGTCATCATCGCGCTGGGCTTGGACATGCCGGCGATGGCGGTCGCGGTCTTCACCGCCTCCTCGACGAGGTCGGCGGCGGGGACGATGCGCGAGGCGAGGCCGCAGCGCTCGGCTTCCGCCGCATCCATCATCCGGCCGGTGAGGCACATCTCCATGGCCTTGGCCTTGCCGACGTAGCGGGCCAGCCGCTGGCTGCCGCCCATGCCAGGCATGACGCCGAGCTTGATCTCCGGCTGGCCGAACTGCGCCGTGTCGGCGGCGAGGATGAAATCGCACATCATCGCCAGTTCACAGCCGCCGCCCAGCGCGTAGCCCGCCACCGCCGCGATGATCGGCGTGCGCACGGCGTTGAACCGGTCCCAGTCGGCGAAGCGATCCTTGCCGTAGACCTCGGCATAGGTGAGGTGCTGCATCTCCTTGATATCGGCACCCGCCGCGAAGGCCCGCTCCGAGCCGGTGATGACGATGCAGCCGATCTCCGGATCCGCATCGGCCTTGGTCACCGCCTCGATCACCTCGGCGGTGAGCTGCGCGTTGATCGCGTTGAGGGCCTTCGGCCGGTTGAGCGTGAGGAGGAGAACCCGCCCCCGCGTCTCGGTGAGAATGGTCTCGAAGCTCATCACGCCTTTCCTTCCGTGCCGCGGAGCATACGGATGATGGCGGAAAAGTCCTCACCCCCGTGGCCGAGGCCCTCGAACAAACCGTAGATCTGTGCCGCTTCGGCGCCGAGCGGCGTCGAGGCACCGGCCGCCAGCGCGGCGGCCTGGGCGAGGCGCAGGTCCTTCAGCATCAGCGCGGCAGCGAAGCCCGGCTTGTAGCCGTTGTTGGCGGGCGAGGCGGGCACGGGACCCGGCACCGGACAATAGCTCGTCAGAGACCAGCACTGGCCGGAGGAGACCGAGGCGACATCGTAGAGCGCCTCGTGCGACAGGCCGAGCTTCTCGCCCAGCGCGAAGGCCTCGCAGACGCCGATCATCGAGATGCCGAGGATCATGTTGTTGCAGATCTTGGCCGCCTGACCGGCCCCGGCCTGCCCACAATGGAACACGTTCTTGCCCATGGCCTTGAGCAGCGGCTCGGCCCCGGCGAAGGCGGTCTCCTCGCCGCCCGCCATGAAGGTGAGCGTCCCGGCCTTGGCGCCGCCCGTCCCGCCGGAGACCGGCGCATCGACGGAGAGGCAACCCCGCGCCTTCGCCAGGGCGTGCGCCTTGCGGGCGCTCTCGACATCGACGGTAGAGGAATCGATGAGCAGCGTACCCTCGGGGACGGCCTCGGCGATCTGCGTCCAGACTTCAATGACGTGGCGTCCGGCGGGGAGCATGGTGATCACCACCTCGGCGCCTTGAGCGGCTTCGAGGGCCGAGCCGACCACCGTCACGCCCGCCTCGCGGGCGAGGTCGAGGGAGGCGGGCACGAGGTCGAAGCCGCGGACACTATGCCCGGCCTTCACGAGGTTGGCGGCCATGGGTCCGCCCATGTTGCCGAGCCCAATGAAGCCGATCGTGCGTGCCATTGTGGTCCTCCCTGTCCCTGTTGGTCTCCCACCCACACCCTCATCCTGAGGTGCCCGCGTCGGCGGGCCTCGCAGGAGGGCTCCAGATCGCTCCGAGAATCCTGGAGCCCTCCTTCGAGGCTGCTTCGCAGCACCTCAGGATGAGGCCGAGAGTGGGCGGCAATTGGTGTTCACCTCACACCGGCCCGGTGCGATCCTTCGAAAACACCGGCTCCGCCCGCGTCTCCAGCCATCGCGCGATCCGGGCGGGATCGACCTGATCGAGGCGCGGCGGGTTCCAACGGGGCGACTTGTCCTTGTCGATCACCACCGCGCGGATTCCCTCGCGGAAATCGCCTTCTTCCAGCACCGCGAGGGAGGCGTGGAACTCGCGCTCCAGGCACGCCTCCAGGGTCGGCGCCGCGCGGCCGAGGCGCAGCAGGCAGAGCGTCAGCACGAGGCTCGTTGGCGCCTTGGTGAGGAGCACCTCTTTCGTCTCGGCCGCGAAGCCGGAACCGTCCGCGTCGAGGGCCGAGACGATCTCGTCCATCATGTCGAAGGCGAAGCAGCGGTCGATCACCGCGCGGTGGGCCTCGAGCGGCGCCTCGCCAGGGTTTTGCGCGAAGCGGGTCAAGGCCGCGTCCACCTCCTCGCCGGAAGCGAGGACCGCGATCAGGTCCGGCAGCGAGGCCGAGGGCACGAAAACGTCGGCCATGCCGCAGAGGATGGCATCGGCCGCGCCGATCTGCGCGCCGGTCAGGCCGAGATAGGTGCCAAGTTCGCCCGGCGCGCGGGGCAGGAGCCACGTCCCGCCGACATCGGGCAGGTAGCCGATGCCGGTCTCCGGCATGGCAACGCGGGAGCGCTCGGTGACGACCCTGTGCGCGGCATGGCCCGACAGCCCGACGCCACCGCCCATGGTGATGCCGTCCATCACCGCCACGAACGGCTTTTCGAACCGGCTGATGCGCGAATCGAGGCGGTATTCATCCCGCCAGAAATCTTCTGCGACGGCGGTCCCGTCCTCGTAGAGCGAGCGCAGGTCGCCGCCCGCACAAAAGGCGCGCTCGCCCTCGCCGGTCAGGAGCACGGCGGCGATGGCGGGGTCGGACGAGAAACGATCGAGCGCCGTATCGATCAGTCCGACCATCGTATGGTTCAGGGCGTTCAACGCCTTCGGACGATTGAGGCGGATACGGCCGAGCGCGCCTTCGACCTCGACGATCACCTCGTCCATCAGCGGCCTCCGATCAGCGCACGAGCGATGATCACGCGCATGATCTCGTTGGTGCCTTCGAGGATCTGGTGAACGCGCAGATCGCGAACGATCTTCTCGATGCCGTACTCGGCGAGATAGCCGTAGCCGCCGTGCAGTTGCAGGGCTTGGTTCGCCACCTCAAAGGCGGCGTCCGTCACATGGCGCTTGGCCATGGCGCAGAGCTGCGTCGCCTCCGGTGCCTTGGCGTCGAGGGCCCTGGCGGCATGGTGCAGGAAGGTCCGCGAGACGGTGAGCGCCGTCTGCATGTCGGCGAGGCGAAACTGCAGCGCCTGGAAATCGGTGAGCTTCCCGCCGAAGGCCCGGCGGTCGCCCATATAGGCCAGCGCCTTGTCGAGTGCCGCCTGAGCGCCACCCAGCGAGCAGGCGGCGATGTTGATCCGCCCGCCATCGAGGCCGCTCATGGCGATCCGGAATCCCTCGCCCTCGGCGCCGAGGCGGTTGGCCACAGGCACACGGCATCCGTCGAAGCGCACGGCGCGAGTGGGCTGCGCGTTCCAGCCCATCTTGCGCTCGTTGGCACCGAAGGAGAGGCCGGGCGTGTCCTTCTCCACCACGATGGCCGAGATGCCCTTCGGCCCCGGCTCGCCGGTGCGGACCATGCAGACATAGAGGTCGCTGGCGCCCGCGCCGGAGATGAACTGCTTTTCGCCGGTCAGGACGTAATGGTCGCCGTCGCGCTCGGCGCGTGTGCGCAACGCCGCCGCGTCGGAGCCGGAGCCCGGCTCGGTCAGGCAGTAGCTCGCGATGGTGTCCATCGCCGTGAGGCCGGGAAGAAACCGCGCCCGCTGCTCGTCCGAGCCGTAGGCGTCGATCATCCAGGCGCACATGTTGTGGATCGACAGGAAGGCCGAGACGGTCGGGCAACCCTGCGCCAACGCCTCGAAGATCAAGGCCGCCTCGATCCGCCCGAGGCCGGTGCCGCCGGATTCCTCGCGAACGTAGATCCCCGCCATGCCCAGCGCGGCGGCTTCACGGAGCGTGCCGACCGGGAAGGTCTTGGTCTCGTCCCACGCGATCGCGTGGGGGGCGATATGGTCGGCCGCGAAGGCAGCGGCCATGTCGCGGATCGCGGTCAGGTCCTCGTCGAGGCCGAATGACATGGGTGGTTCCTCCCGGTCCCGGAACGAAGCGCGAGTCGATCCCTTCGGCAAGCGGACGCCGCGAAACGGGGCGTCGTATGAAACCCACCCCGTTTTTGCGAGCGTCAGCGAAGGAATCCAGGGATGCGGGACATCCCGGAAACGTGGCGCCGCCCTGAATTGCTTCGCTTCGCTCGCAAAGACGAAGGGATCTGGCGGCGCCTCTCTTCTACCGCATGGTCGGGATCGAGAACTCCGCGCCGCTCTTGATGCCGCTCGGCCAGCGCTGCGTGATGGTCTTGGTCTTGGTGTAGAAGCGGATCGAATCCGGCCCGTGCTGGTTCAGGTCGCCGAAGCCCGAGCGCTTCCAGCCGCCGAAGGTGTGGTAGGCGATCGGAACCGGGATCGGCACGTTCACGCCGACCATGCCGGTGTTCACGCGGGTGGTGAAGTCGCGGGCGGCATCGCCGTCCTGGGTGAAGATCGCGACGCCATTGCCGTACTGGTGCGTCGAGGGAAGGGCGAGCGCCTCCTCGTAATCCTTCGCCCGTACCACCGAGAGCACCGGCCCGAAGATCTCTTCCTTGTAGATCGTCATGTCCGGGGTCACGTGGTCGAACAGCGAGCCGCCGAGGTAGAAGCCGTTCTCATAGCCCTGGAGCTTGAAGCCGCGCCCGTCGACGGCGAGCTTCGCGCCTTCCTTCACGCCGGTCTCGATATAGCCGCGCACCTTCTCCACCGCCTCGCGAGTGACGAGCGGGCCGTAATCGGCAGCCTCGTCATGGGACGGGCCGATCTTCAGAGCCTCGACGCGGGGGATCAGCCGCTCCATCAGGCGGTCGCCGGTCTTCTCGCCCACCGGCACCGCGACCGAGATCGCCATGCAGCGCTCGCCCGCCGAGCCGTAGCCCGCGCCGATCAGCGCATCGACCGCTTGGTCCATGTTCGCATCGGGCATGATGATCATGTGGTTCTTGGCGCCACCGAAGCACTGGGCGCGCTTCCCCGTCTGCGCGGCGCGGACGTAGATGTACTCGGCGATCGAGGACGAGCCGACGAAGCCGACAGCCGAGATATCCTCGTCATCGAGGATCGCGTCGACCGCCTCCTTGTCGCCGTTCACGACGTTGAGGATGCCCGGCGGCAGGCCTGCCTCCAGGAAGATCTCGGCGATGCGCATCGGCACGCCCGGATCGCGCTCGGAGGGCTTCAGGATGAAGGCGTTGCCGCAGGCGATGGCCGGGGCGCACTTCCACAGCGGGATCATGGCCGGGAAGTTGAAGGGCGTGATGCCCGCAACCACGCCGAGCGGCTGGCGCAGGGAATACACGTCGATGCCGGTGCCGGCCGATTCGGTGTACTCGCCCTTCAGCAGGTGCGGGATGCCGCAGGCGAACTCGACCACCTCGACGCCGCGCTGGATGTCGCCCTTGGCGTCGGGCACCGTCTTGCCGTGCTCGGAGGCGAGGAGTTCGGCCAGTTCCTGGTTGTAGCCGCGGATCAGCTCCAGGAAGCGCATCATGACGCGGGCGCGCTTCTGCGGGTTGGTCGCCGCCCAGGCCGGCTGGGCCGCCTTGGCGTTCTCGACCGCCGCGCGCATCTCGGCGCGGCTCGCCAGCGCGACCTTGGCCTGGACCTCGCCGGTCGAGGGGTGGAACACATCGGCCGTCCGGCCGCTCTCGCCGCCGACGATACGGCCGCCGATGAAATGTCCGACGTTGCGCATGGCGCACCTCCCTATGAAATCTGCCGAATCCGGCTTTTGGCTGACGTTAGCAGAGACCGCTGAACGATAAAGCTGGACCGGCTCGCAGCGGTCGTGCATCGATGCACGACGTTTGTTACCGGCTTGGTGGGCGATGGTCGCGAAGAGGGTCACCGGAAGCTGGGACGATCTGCGCTTCTTCCTCGCGGTCGCCCGCACCGGGACGCTGAGCGCCGCCGCCGGGCAGACAGGCACGGAGCACACCACGGTCGGGCGCCGCATCCGCGCGCTGGAAGAGACCCTCAGCGCGCAGCTCTTCCACCGCAGCAACCTCGGCTACGCGCTGACGGAAGCGGGCGAGAATCTGCTCGCCGCCGCGGAGAGCATGGAGAGCGCCTTCGTCTCGGCCAGCGCGGCAACGGAGGCCGCCCACACGGTGTCCGGCACGGTGCGGATCGGCGCGCCGGACGGGTTCGGCAGCGTCTTCCTCGCGGCCCGGATGCACCGGCTGACACGGCGGCATCCGGGGTTGGAGGTGGAGATCATGGCCACGGCCCGGATCTTCAGCCTGTCGAAGCGCGAGGCCGACATCGTGGTCAGCCTGTCACCGCCGCAGCAGGCGCGGGTAGTGGCGCGCCGCCTCACCGATTACCGGCTCTTCGTCTATGGCGCCGAGAGCTACCTCGCAAAGCACCCGCCGATCCAGTCCGTCGCAGACCTCGAAGGGCATCCCTTCGTCGGCTACATCGAAGACATGCTGTTTACGCGCGAATTGAACTATCTCGGCGTGCTCGGACCGGCGGTTTCGGCGCGGCTGCGCTCCACCAATCTGCTGGCGCAGGTCCACGCGACGCTCGCTGGAGCGGGCCTGTGCATCCTGCCCGCCTTCATCGCCGCCGCCCATCCGGGCCTGAGGGCGGTGCTGCCGGAAGCGGTATCGCTGACGCGCGCCTTCCACATGCACATCCACGAGGATCACCGGCAGGCCGCCCCGATCCGCGCGGTGGCGGCCTTCATCGCGAGCGAAGTCGAGGGCGCGCGGGAGCTGTTCGCGGGCGCGTGATGGCGTCGCGCGCAGGTCACAGGCCGGTCAAATCGCCCCACCAAGCTCGACATCGCCCCGGGGATGGGACAAGAGGCAGGCTGAATGGGCTCGCGCCGGGTTGACTTGATTCCGCGCCGCGCCGTTCGCAGCTAAGATGCTGGATAGATCAGTCTTCGCGCCACGCGGCCCCGGATCGCCCGAAGCGGTCCCCCTGGCCGCCCTCCTGCCATGCGGCGGGCTCGGGGCGCAGGTGGAAGTCTAAGGAAGCGAACGTCATGGAAGCCGGCAGCGACAGCGAGAACCTCTTCACCGGTGGCTCCCTCGCCGGCCTCGGCCCGGAGATCGCCGGTCCCACCCCGCGCCACCGCACGGTCGGCGTCACGGTCGGTGAGGGCGAAGGTGCGGTGACGGTGGGCGGCGGTGCGCCGATCGTCGTCCAATCCATGACCAACACCGACACGGCCGATATCGACGCCACCGTCGCGCAGGTCGCCCAACTCGCCCGCGCGGGCTCGGAGCTGGTGCGCATCACGGTCGACCGCGATGAAGCCGCAGCCGCCGTGCCGAAGATCCGCGAGCGCCTGGACCGCATCGGCGTCCACGTGCCGCTCGTGGGCGACTTCCACTATATCGGCCACAAGCTCCTGTCCGAGCATCCGGCCTGCGCCGAGGCGCTGGCCAAGTACCGGATCAACCCGGGCAATGTCGGCTTCAAGGAGAAGAAGGACACCCAGTTCTCGACCATCATCGAGCAGGCGATCAAGTACGGGAAGACCGTGCGCATCGGTGCCAACTGGGGCTCCCTCGACGAGGCCCTGCTCACGCACCTGATGGACGAGAACGCCAAGTCCCCGCGTCCGATCGATGCCCGCGCCGTCATGCGCGAGGCGATGGTCCGTTCGGCCCTGGGCTCGGCCAAGCGCGCGGAAGAGCTCGGCCTCGGCAAGGACAGGATCATCCTCTCGGCCAAGGTCTCGGCGGTGCAGGATCTCATCGCCGTCTACCGCGAGGTCGCCCGCCGCTCGGATTACGCGATCCATCTCGGCCTCACCGAGGCGGGCATGGGCACCAAGGGCATCGTCGCCGCCTCGGCCGCCATCGGCGTCCTGCTGCAGGAAGGCATCGGCGACACGATCCGCTACTCGCTCACCCCCGAGCCGGGCGGCGACCGCACGGTGGAGGTGAAGGTCGCGCAGGAGCTCCTGCAGACCATGGGCTTCCGCACCTTCGTACCGCTGGTCGCGGCCTGCCCCGGCTGCGGGCGCACCACCTCGACGACGTTCCAGGAACTGGCCCGCGACATCCAGAACTGGATCACCACCTCCATGCCGGAGTGGAAGAAGACCTATCCGGGCGTCGAGAGTCTGAATGTGGCCGTGATGGGTTGCATCGTGAACGGCCCCGGCGAATCGAAGCATGCCGATATCGGCATCTCTCTGCCGGGCACAGGCGAGAGCCCCACCGCCCCCGTCTTCATCGACGGCAAGAAGGCGATGACGCTGCGCGGCGCGACGCTGGCCAAGGACTTCGAGACCATCGTCATCGACTATATCGAGCGCCGCTTCGGCCAAGGCAGCCGTACCGCCGCCGAGTAAGGGATCGTTCCCCTCGATCCCCCTCATCCTGTGGTGCGGCGACAGCCGCCTCGAAGGAGGCCTCCTTCGCGGCACCTCAGGACGAGGTCTAAGCTGGAATGGATGCCGGCGTCCTGGCCGGCCTTCCGGAATGAGGGGATATCGGGGGCGAACTGCGTCGTCACCGCAACCCCACATGGTTCCCGCCCGCACGGGAGCATGATAGGCAAGCGACAAGACCCCGAGTGCCGGCCAGCCCGGCGGATCCTTCGCGCCCCGATGGCCCACGAACCGGACCGCGAAGAGCCGCACCGCCCGCCGCTGGCCGAGCGGACAATTTCGACACCCCCATGAACCAGACTGCCGTACCGGGCTCCACCGCCCAGCCTGATGCAGCGCCCGGAGAGACGGACGGGCCCACGCCCTCCGGCGCCCTGGACGCCCCTGAGCGGGCGGAGACCCGGCAGGGCCATGCCAAGTTCGGCACCCTGCTCGTCGGCTCGATCGGCGTCGTCTACGGCGACATCGGCACGAGCCCCCTCTACGCCTTCCGCGAGGCGCTGAGCCCGGCCAAGAGCGACAACATCCTCCTGCCGGAGGAAGTGCTCGGTACGGTCTCGCTCATCCTGTGGGCGCTGTTTCTGATCGTGACCGTGAAATACGTCGCGATCCTGCTGCGCATGGACAACAACGGCGAGGGCGGCATCCTCTCGCTCATGGCGCTCGCCCGTAAGGCGCTCGGCGGCTCGCGTGTGGTGTTCATGCTCGGGCTGATGGGCGCTGCGCTGTTCTACGGCGACGCGGTGATCACCCCGGCCATCTCCGTGCTCTCGGCGGTGGAGGGGTTGAAGCTCGTCACCCCCGCCTTCGAGGAATACGTGCTGCCGATCACGGTGGCGATCATCGTCGCCCTGTTCCTCGTGCAGAACCGAGGCACGGCCAAGGTCGCGGCCTTCTTCGGCCCGCTCACCATCATCTGGTTCCTGGCCATGGCGGCGGCGGCCCTGCCGCACATCGCCCTTCACCCGGAGGTGTTCCGTGCCGCCAACCCCTGGCACGCGGTGAACTACCTCCTCGGGCACGGCACAGGCGCTCTGGTGGCGCTCGGCGCCGTGTTCCTGGCGGTGACAGGGGCCGAGGCGCTGTTCGCCGATCTCGGCCATTTCGGGCGTAAGCCGATCCAGGTGGCGTGGCTCTGCCTCGTCTTCCCCGCGCTCGCCCTGAACTATCTGGGCCAGGCCGCCCTGGTGATCGAGAAGCCCGAGACCTCGGACCCCTTCTTCCAGATGGTGCCCGCCTGGGGCCTGCTGCCGATGGTCGTTCTGGCCACGATCGCCACCGTGGTGGCGAGCCAGGCGGTGATCACCGGCGCGTTCTCACTGTCGCGGCAGGCGATCCAGCTCGGCCTGCTGCCGCGTCTGGAAATCCGCCACACCTCCGAATCCCATGCGGGGCAGATCTACCTGCCGCAGATCAACTCGCTCCTGCTGATCGGCGTCGTGCTGCTGGCGATCCTGTTCAAGACCTCGTCGTCGCTGGCCTCGGCCTACGGCATCGCGGTCACGGGCACGATGCTGCTCACCGCCTCCATGACCTATCTGGTGATGTGGCGGATGTGGAAATGGTCGCCCATCGCGGCGGCGGCGGCGATGCTGCCATTCATCGTGGTGGAGTTCCTCTTCCTGCTCTCGAACCTCATCAAGGTGGTCGAGGGCGGCTACGTGCCCCTGTTGCTGGCTGCCGCCCTGGTAATCCTGATGTGGACCTGGGTGCGGGGCGTGACGATCCTGTTCAACAAGACCCGCAAGACCGACGTGCCGCTGACCGAGCTCGTCGCCATGCTGGAGAAGAGCCCGCCCCACCACGTGCGCGGCACCGCCGTGTTCCTGACGAGCGATCCCGAGATCGCACCGGCGGCGCTCCTGCACAACCTGAAGCACAATAAGGTGCTGCACGAGAAGAACGTCGTGCTCACGGTGGAGACGGTCGACACCCCCCGCTCGAACGAGGCGGACAAAGTGCGCATCGACCCCGTCGGCCCGCATTTCTACCGGGTGGTGATGAAGTTCGGCTACATGGAGACACCGAACATCCCGAAGACGCTGACGCTGTTGCGCCGCCAGGGCTTCAAGTTCGACATCATGGCGACGTCGTTCTTCCTGTCCCGCCGCTCGATCCGCCCGGCCGCCCATTCGGGCATGCCGCTGTGGCAGGACCGGATCTTCATCACGCTGGCCAAGAACGCCAACGATGCCACGGACTTCTTCCAGATCCCCACGGGACGCGTGGTCGAGGTCGGGACGCAGGTGACGGTGTAGATCGCCAGGGGGAATGATCGACATTCTCGTCGAGGACGACCCCCATGCCGATCAACGTCAACGATCCCGAGGCTGAGGCGCCGCTTCGCCTCCCTGGTGGGGGTCGGCATCACCGAAGCGATCGCCGCCCGTCTCACCGATGAACCGGAAGCCGGACGGATCTCGGCGGCGCTCGCCTCCGCAAGCCGATCCATGACCTCGCCCATCGCGGTCCTTGAGGCGGCCGTCATGGGCTCCCTCTTGGCGATGGCTTGCACGACGCAGCCGCACGCTTCCTCGGCGTGCCGATCCTCGCCACAGACGACGGGTTCTGCAGGACGGATCCGGAAACGGCGCCTTGGCGGGGATTAGCCGCCCTCCACCGACGTGCGCCACCGCACATGCACGATGATCGCGCATTGCGACCGAACCGGCGCCTCCTTACACCCGTTCCAATTGAGCGCATTCGCTGCATTCACCTTTCCGGACGGCGTGCCTCCGGCCGCTGCCCTTCGGACCGCCTCGCGAGCGGTCCCGACGCGAGGGACACCAATGATCAAGCTCACCGTGAACGGGGCTGCCCGCAGCTTCGACGGCGATCCCGACATGCCGTTGCTCTGGTACCTGCGCGACGAGGTCGGGCTCACCGGATCGAAGTTCGGTTGCGGCGCGGCTTTGTGCGGCGCCTGCACCATCCATCTCGGCGGCACCGCCGTACGCTCCTGCGTCACCCCGGTCTCGGAGGCCGAGGGCAAGGAGGTCGTCACGATCGAGGGGCTGTCGCCGGATGGCAACCATCCGGTCCAGGTCGCGTGGCGCGATCAGAACGTCGCGCAGTGCGGCTACTGCCAGGGCGGCCAGATCATGCAGGCGGCCTCGCTCCTCAAGGAGACGCCCAAGCCCACCGATGCGCAGATCGACGATGCCATGAGCGGCAACATCTGCCGTTGCGGCACCTATCCGCGCATCCGCGCCGCCATCCACCAGGCCGCAGGTCAGACTGCCGCCCCGAAGGGAGAGCGCCTGTGATTCACGATCTCAAGTTGATGGCTGAACAGGCCGCTCAAGAATCGGCGACCCGTCCGGCGCTCGCCAATGTCAGCCGCCGCGGCATCCTCGGCGGCGCGGGCGCCCTCGTGCTCGCCCTGTCCCTGCGCACCCCGGCCAAGGCCGACGAGACGCAGACCCAGGAGCAGAAGGAGCACAAATACGGCGCCGACGGCATGCCGCATGGCTGGCGCGACGACCCGAAGGTCTTCATCGCCATCGCCCCGGACGGCACCGTCACGGTGACGAACCATCGCTCCGAGATGGGCCAGGGTGTGCGCACCTCCATCGCGCTCACCGTCGCCGACGAGCTCGAGGCCGATTGGCCGAAGGTGAAGGTCGTCCAGGCCTATGGTGACGAGAACCGCTTCGGGAACCAGGACACGGACGGCTCTCGGTCGCTCCGCCATTTCTTCCAGCACTTCCGCCACGCCGGCGCGGCGATGCGCGCGATGCTGATCGAGGCGGCCGCCAAGCAGTGGGGCGTGCCGGCTTCCGAGGTGACGGCCAAGAACCACACGCTGACCCACGCCAAGTCCGGCAAGACGCTGGGCTACGGCGCGGTGGCCGAGGCGGCGGGCAAGCTCGCCGTCCCGACACAGGTCAAGCTGAAGGACCCGAAGGAGTTTCGCTACATCGGTACCGGCAAGATCGGGCTGATTGATAACTTCGACATCACGACCGGCAAGGCGATCTACGGCGCCGACACCAAGCTCGACGGGATGCTGTACGCGGCCATCGCCCGCCCGGCGGTCTATGGCGGCAAGGTGAAGTCCTTCGACGACACCGAGGCCAAGAAGGTCGCCGGCGTCGTGAAGATCTTCAAGATCGACGGTGGCGAGATCCCGTCCGAGTTCATGCCGCTGGGCGGCGTGGCGGTGGTCGCCAAGAACACCTGGGCGGCCCTGAAGGCTCGGGACGCCCTCAAGATCACCTGGGACGACGGCCCGAACGCCTCCTACGACACCGACGTGTTTCGCAAGGAGCTGGAGGAGACGGCGCGCAAGCCCGGTAAGGTCGTGCGGACGCAGGGCGATGTCGATGCCGCGATGGCCAAGGCCAAGAAGAAGCTGGTAGCCGAGTATTTCGTGCCCCACCTCGTCCAGGCGCCGATGGAGCCCCCGGCTGCCGTCGCGCGGGTGAAGGACGGCGTCTGCGAGGCCTGGGCCTGCACCCAGGGTCCGCAGGCGGCCAACGACCGGCTGATGAAGGCCCTCAACCTGCCCGACGACAAGGTGACGGTGAACGTCACGCTGCTCGGCGGCGGTTTCGGGCGTAAGTCCAAGCCCGATTACGTGGTCGAGGCGGCCCTGTGCAGCCGTGAGGTCGGCGGCGCGCCGGTGAAGCTGTCCTGGACCCGTGAGGACGACATCCACCACGGCTACTACCACACCATCTCGGCCGAGCGGATCGAGGCGGGGCTGGACGAGAAGGGTATGCCGGTGGCGTGGCTCCACCGGTCCTGCGCACCGACGATCGGCTCGATCTTCGCGCCGGATCCGAAGCACGAACTGCCGTTCGAGCTCGGCATGGGCCTCGTGAACACGCCCTTCGCGATCCCGAACATGCGGATGGAGAACCCGGAAGCCGCCGCCCATGTGCGGATCGGCTGGTTCCGCTCGGTCTCGAACATCCCGCACGCCTTCGCGATCCAGTCCTTCGTCTCGGAGCTGGCCCACGAGGCGGGACGCGACCCGAAGGAGTACCTGCTCGATCTCATCGGCCCCGCCCGCAAGATCGACCCGACCTCTATCGGCGACGTCTGGAACTACGGCGAGGATCCGTCCCGCTATCCGATCGACACGGGCCGCCTGCGCGGCGTGATCGAGGCCGCCGCCAAGGGCGCCGGCTGGGGTCGCAAGATGGAGAAGGGCCGGGGTCTCGGCATTGCCGGGCACTACAGCTTCGTCACCTACACGGCGGTCGCCGCCGAGGTGGAGGTCGATGCCAAGGGTCAGGTGAAGGTGCAGGCCATCGACATCGCCGTCGATTGCGGGCCGCAGGTGAACCCGGAGCGTATCCGGTCGCAGATGGAGGGCGCGGTGGTCATGGGGATGGGGCTCGCCCTCACCTCCGAGATCACGTTCAAGCAGGGCCGTGCCCAGCAGAACAACTTCGACGGCTACGAGATCATCCGGATCGACGCCGCCCCGAAGGTCGTTCGCGTCCACCTCGTGCCGACGGGCAACTACGACGGCCCGCTCGGGGGTGTCGGCGAACCGGGCGTCCCGCCCGTGGCGCCCGCCATCGCCAACGCGATCTTCGCCGCCACCGGCCGCCGCATCCGGCAGTTGCCGATCCGCGATCAGGCCACCAGCGCCTGAACCCGGCCGCGATCCGGTGCGTTGGGCGCGTAAGCGTTCTCCGCACCGGATTCGCGACCGAGGAAAGTTTCACATGATGCGTCCTACCCGTGCCGTCGCCGTGGTCATCACGGCCGGTGCCCTCGTCACATCCGGACTTCCTGCGTTCGCCTCTCCCTGCTCGGAGCAGATCGAAGCCCTGTCGGGCAAGGTGAAGGCCGAGACCAAGGACGCAATTGCCGCCAACACGAGCGGGCAAGCGGCGGCCGCCAAGCGGGGTGGAGAGGGTGTCACCGGCACCGAGGGCCAGCGCAAGGACGATGCGCCCGAGGCCCCGCCGGAGAAGTCGGCCGAAGCGGGCAAGGGTGCCGATGCCGCGCAGCAGGCCCGGGTCGCTTTGGAAGAGGCCAAGGTCGCCGACAAGAAGGGCGACGCCAAGGGCTGCGAAGCGGCCATCGAGCGGGCGAAGTCGCAGCTCGGCAAGGCGCCCTAAGCCTCACCCCGTCATCGCGAGCGAAGCGACCCAGGGATGCGGGACGTTTCCGGGCTTTGTGTATCCCTGGCTTGCTTCGCTCCGCTCGCAAAGACGATGAGGGTGACAAGGCTCGGGCCTACCTGACCCCCACCTCCCCACACCGCGCGAGAAACCGCGCCTGCGCCTCGGCGGTGGGCCAGGGCTCGGCAAGCGCCAGCACGGCCTCTGGCAAGGCCACCGCCGGGCCGAAATAGCGGGCGGCCTCCTCCTCCGAGAAGCCCGCGAGCTGGACGGCCTCGATATGGGCCGCGATCCGGTCGGCCCGCTTCACGAGCCGGGTGAGGGCGGGGGACGGTGCCGACACGCCGAACCGCTGGCGCACGGCGGCGAGCAGCCGCTTCTCGACGCCCCTGTAGGCATCACCGATCGCCGCCTTGAGGGGCGAGATGATGTCGCCCACCACGTATTCGGGCGCATCGTGCAGCAGAAGTTCGAGCCCCTCGGCATCGGTGCAGGCCGGGGCGAGGTGGCGTCCGACGCCCTCCACCAGCAGGCTATGCTGCGCCACCGAGAAGACATGCGGCCCGGCCGTCTGCCCGTTCCAACGCGCGACGCGGGCGAGGCCATGGGCGATATCGGCGATCTCGATATCGAGCGGCGACGGATCGAGCAGATCGAGGCGGCGCCCGGAGAGCATCCGCTGCCAAGCCCGCGGCACGGTCTTCGAAGCCCGAGGAGGCTCCTTCGTCCGGGGGACGCTCATGCCGAAGCGAGGGCGGCGCAGGCCGCATGGCGATGGCAGCCGGTGAGATGGTCGTTCACCATCCCGACCGCCTGCATGAAGGCGTGGATGATGGTCGGGCCGCAAAACGAGAAACCCTCGGCCTTCAAGGCTTTGCCCATCCGCTTCGAGACATCGGTCTCCGTGAGCACATCGGCACGGCTGTGCGGATTTCCCTGGATCGGCCGGCCATCGCAGAAGTCCCAGAGGAAGCGCGAAAATCCGGGGCCGCTCTCCTCAAGGCGCAGCCACGCCTTCGCACCCGCGATGGTGCCGACGATCTTGGCGCGGTTGCGGATGATGCGGGTATCCCCCATCAGCCGCGCGACGTCGTCGTCCGTGTAGCGGGCGATGATCTCGGGCCGGAAGCCGTCGAAGGCCTCGCGGAATCCCTCGCGCCGCCTCAGGATCGTGATCCACGACAGCCCCGCCTGGAACCCATCGAGGATCAGCTTCTCGTACAGGGCACGGGAGTCGAATTCCGGCACACCCCATTCGGTGTCGTGATAGGCGACGTAGAGCGGGTCCTGCCCGGCCCACCAGCAGCGGGGGCACCCGTCAGGATGGGGGATCAGCCCCTCGGGCAATGGCTCGGCCATGGTCAGCCCGCGGCCTCGCCGCCGGATTCGGGCATGGCGAAAGTGGCATAGGCGGGCCGCCCTACGGCGAGGGGCTTGCCCTCGGCCACCAGAACCTCACCCGCCGCCAGCGCGTCGCCGAGCCGGTCGAGGCGCACCATGGCGAGCCCGCGCGAACCGGCGGCGCCGCTCGTCCGGCCCACCACCTTCTGCCCGGCCTGGATCTCGGAGCCCGGCGCGGGCGCGCCCTGCGGATACTCGGCGGCGAGAAGGCGGGTGCGGGCGGTGCCCCGGTGCTGCATCCGCGAGACGACCTCCTGGCCGACATAGCAGCCCTTGCGGAAGTCGACCCCGCCGAGCTGGTCCATCAGCGCCTCGTGCGGGAAGGCGTCACCGTAGGTGAAGTCGCGCCCGCCCTCCGGCACCGCCAGGGCGAGGCGGTGGGCATGGTAATCGGCCTCGGAGGCATCGGCCGAGAAGGCGCCCTCGGCCGCGTAGAGCCGTGCCCCGAGATCCGGGTGACGGCCGTCGGCGACGCGGGCGGTCTCGGCGGTGGTGGTCGCTCCGTCCCAGGCGGCGGCGACGGCCATCGTCGGATCGGCAGCGATCTCGACCTGGGCACGCAGCTTGTAGAGGGTCAGTCGCTTGGCGAGGTCGGCGGCCTTGTCGATGGCGACATCGAGCCGGAATCCGTCGGCGATGCGCGAGATCAGGAAATCGAACAGGATCTTGCCCTGCGGCGTCAGCAGCGCCCCGAGCCGCGCTTCGCCCTCACCGATCGTCTCGACATTGCAGGTCATCACGCCCTGCAGGAGGCTCGTGGCATCCGGCCCGGTCACGGTGACGAGGGCGCGGTCCGGCAACAGAGCGATGGGCATTCGCGAAAATCCTCACGCGGCTTGTGTCACCGGGAGGTAAGGGGGAAAGCGGCCCGCCTCAACCGGCGGGCCGCCATCAATCAATGCTGCAGCGTGGTGGTGAAGGCGCCGCCGCGGATCCGATCCGGGAAACCCTCGGCGTAGCGGGCGGTCGCCTCCTCACCATAAGTGGTGACGAGTTCCTGGAAGGCAGCGAACAGGGCCGCCTGCGCCATGCAATCTCCGTCGAGGCCGTCCAGGCAGCCCTCGGCGAACGCCTCAGAGACATAGCTCAGGGCGGCACGCTTCTCCTCGACATCGGCCTCGAGGGGGGCGCTTTGCGAGATGGTCTGCATGGTCCGACATTTCCATTGCGCCGGTCTGAAACAGGCCGGCGGACAGCATGGATGATAGGCGGCTCATTGCGGGACGCCTAGCCGGTAATTGCGAATCGGTTAACGCGACCGTTCGAATACGGTCCTTCCTCCGGTTCACCCACCCCTGTGGCGGAGATGCATCAACGTCATCCGCCAAACCGCCCGGCGAGGGCGTGAGACAGCTTTTCACCTTCCGCCAGGAAGCGGGCCGTCGCCTCGTGCGCCGCCGCCGTGCAGACGCGGTAGGTGAGGGCGTAGGCCTTGTATCCACGGTTGTAGGCGCCCGCGAGCCTGTCCCGCCGGGCGGGGGTGATGCCTTCGGCCTCGATCAGCGCCTTCATCCGCGCGGGCCATTCCGCCGCGTCGGGCATGGCGCAGAGGTTACGCAGGAAGGCGAGCGAGCCGATCACCTCGGCCATGCGCATCAGATCGCGATCGTAGGGCGCGGGCACGTCGGCGGGGGCGGGAGCCTCCTTGGGCTGTTCCTTCGGCGCCTCCTTGGGCGCCTCCTTGGGCGCGGGCTTCGTCCGCTGCTGGGCGAGGGCGGGCTGTGCGGCGAGGATCGTCGCCAGCAGCGCCGTGGCGAGGGGGAGACGGGACAGGGTCACTTTGCCTCCCGCTCGGCGACCCGCTCGAACGCCTCTTGCAGGGTCCCGATCAGGCCCGGCGTCGTCTGGAGATCCGCGATCTCATCGAGGCTTGCCCAGCGCACGCCGAGCGCCTCGGGCCCCGCCACGGGCTCGCCGCCCCGCCACAGGGCGGCATGGGGATGCACGACGTAGTGGTGCCGAGCCCGGCCTTCCTCGTCGCGCACGATGATCTCGGTGGGCGACAGCACGCCAACCACTTCGGCGGTCAGGCCGACCTCCTCCTCCAATTCGCGCAAGGCCGCTTCGGCCAGGGCCTCGCCCGCTTCCACGAGGCCACCCGGCAGGGTCCAGACCCCGCGCATCGGCTCGTTGGCGCGGGCAGCGAGCAGGACACGGGACTCGCGGATCACCGCGATGGAGGCCCCCACGAAGGGGCGTGCGGGAAAGGTGCGGGAGTCGCCCTCGCTCACGGCTTTCCTCCGTCGAGGGTGATGGCCGCCACGCGCCCGTCGCTCAGGCCGACGATCAAGCGCTCGCCCAGGGCGGCGACGCCCGTGCCGGCTGGCGCGGGCAGAGTCACGCGGGCGTGTTCGCGCAAACCGTCCCGGGTCGAGACAATGGCGAGCGCCGGGGTCCCGGCCACGGGGAGCGCGAGGTCGGCTCCACCCTCACGCGGCAGCGTCTCGGCGAGATCGGCCTCGCCTTCGCCGATCGTGTAGCCTGCGGCCTGGGCGCCGGGCTCGATCCGGTCGGGGGCGAGAGTCCAGAGGGTCAGCCGCCCGGTGGAATCCACCGTTGCGGCGCCCGTGCCTTTGCCGGTGAAATCGCCCACGGCCGCGATGGCCGGGCGCGGACCGGATGTCGTGCGGGCACTCACGGTCCAGGCGGCGGGATCGGACGAGGTCCGGGTCGCCAGGACGAGACCGCCCGCGTCGGAACCGGTGAGGGTCGCGGCGAGCACGGCCGGTCGCCCGGCGAGGGAGACGATCCGCGGCGGGTTCGCGGCGAACAAAGCTCCCTCTCCAGCGGAGAGGGTGGCGGTGGCGATCGGAACCGGCTTCGGATCGGTGCTCACGGCCATGGGCTGGCGTTCGCGAAAGGTCAGGGTCGTCGCGGCGGGAACGCCGTCCGCGCTGCGGGTGCGGCCTGAGAGGAAGGCGCTGAGCGGCCCATCGAGGGCGCGGCGAAGGCCGGGCAGCGCACCACGCGGCGTCTCGGACGCGACGAGATCCTCCACCGCCTCGCGGCCCACGGGCTTCACCGCGACGGTGCCGTTCTCAAGGATCAGAACTGCGCCGCCCTCCTCGCCCCAGACGAGGACGACGGGGACGGGATCCTTGCCCGCGCGCAGGATCGGCAGCAGCCCGGACGTCGCCACGGCGGTCGCGACCTCGGTCCTGGGCCCGCGCATCTCACGGACCTTGAACGGCAGTTCGAGGAGACGCACCGTCGGCTCGGCAGCCACGGGAGTGGCCACAAGCAAGAGGGCGAGGCCGAGAAGGCCCGCACGAGCGGTGCGGGGACGGACGTGGTCGAGGGCGCGCATCGGCGCGTCAGACATGCTGTCCGCCGTTGATGTGCAGTTCGGCCCCGTTCACGTAGGACGAGGCTTCGGTGCACAGGAAGTAGATCGCCTTGGCGACCTCGTCCGGGGTGCCGAGACGCCGCTGGGGAATCTGCTCCACCAGCTTCTCCGTCCCCGGCGAGAGGATGGACGTATCGATCTCGCCCGGCGAGATGGCGTTCACCCGCACACCGATCGGGCCGAAATCGGCCGCCATCTCGCGAGTCAGTCCGGCGAGCGCCGCCTTGGACGTACCGTAAGCCGCCCCGGCGAAGGGATGGACCCGCGAGCCCGCGATCGAGGTGACGTTCACGACGGAGCCCTTGGCCTGGGCCAGTTCCGCCCGCAGACCCCGCGCCAGCAGGATCGGTGCGAAGAAGTTCACCTGAAACACCCGCTGCCAATCGGGAAACTCGGTTGCCAGGGTGCCGAGGCGCTCGCCCTGCGGTCCCTTGGGCGAGATACCCGCATTGTTGACGAGGGCGTGGAGCACGCCCCCCTCGGCGGCGAGCCGCCCGCGCACGTCCTCCACCGCGCGCACGGTGTCGGCGGCATCGGACAGATCGACCTGGAGGTGATCCTCCGGCCCCATCTCCCACGGGCAATTCTCGGGGAAGGGATGGCGGGAGCAGGTGATCACGCGCCAGCCTGCGGCGGAGAACCGCTTCACGGTAGCGTGGCCGATGCCACGGCTCGCACCCGTGAGCAGCATGATGCGCCGACGGTCGTTAGGGGAGAGGGCCACTGTCGGAGCCTCACTGTCGCGCGGGGGTTCCGATGGGCGGATGTCCCGTCGGTGCACTGCAACGTCTAGGCGGACGGGCGCGGGAAATCCAGGCCACAGGATTCATGCACCACCTGCAGAGGGATGCGCGCGAGCATCCCTCTGCGCACTCCCGCCCGCCACCGCGCGCGTCTCCCCTGCGCGAGGCGTGTCGCCAAGCCGGGCGGTGATTGCTACAGAGCGCCCGCAAGAGGATGACCATGACGCGACCGGAGCCCGACACGGAAACGGCTGAGCCAAAGCAGGCGCGGCTCATCGCCCATCTGGCCTCCGCCGGCTATGCGCCGGTGACGCCGCCCGTGCTTCAGCCGATCGAGCCCTTTCTGGAACTGTCCGGCGAGGACATCCGGCGGCGGATCTTCGTCACGCAGGATGCGGGCGGTGCCGAACTGTGCCTGCGGCCGGAATTCACCATTCCCGTCTGCCGCCTGCACCAGCAGCGGGCCGATGGGCACAAGGCCGATTACAGCTATTGCGGGCCGGTCTTCCGGCTGACCGCCGGGGAGCCCGCCGAGTTCTTCCAGGCCGGGATCGAATCGATCGGCCGCACCGATACGCCCGCCGCCGATGCCGAGGTGCTGGGGCTCGCCCTCGAAGGCCTGACCTTGCTCGGGAGGACCAACCCCTCCGTGCGTCTGGGCGACATGGGCATGACGGTCGCCCTGCTCGACGGGCTCGCCGTCCCGCCTGCCGCCAAGCGACGAACCCTGAGGGCGCTCGCGGCCGGGCGCTCCCTGGATGCCGTGACCAACGGAGCCGAGGGCACTCCGGGCGAGGACCGCCATGCCGGTCTGCTCGCCGCCATCCAGGGACAGGATCCGAAGGGCGTGCGCGCCTTCGTGGAAGACGTGCTCGCCATTGCCGGGATCTCGGCTGTGGGCGGCCGGAGCGCGGGCGAGATCGCCGAGCGCTTCCTCGGCAAGGCGGCCGCCCAGGCCAACGGGGGCGCCGGGCTCAACGCCGAGAATCGGGCGATCCTCGACCGCTACCGCTTGGTCTCGGGCGATCCCGATGCCGCGGCCAAGGATCTGCGGGCGCTGGTGGCCGATGCGGGCCTACGCCACGACGCGGTGGAGGCGGCCCTGGACCTGTTCGAGGAGCGCAGCGGCTTCATCGCCGCCCGAGGCCTGCCCCTCGACAGCTTCCGCTTCCAGGGCGGGTTCGCCCGCAACCTCGATTACTATACCGGCTTCATCTTCGAGGTCTCCGAGGGAGACGGGCCGGTTCTGGTCGGCGGCGGGCGCTATGACGGCCTGCTCGCCCATCTCGGCAGCGCCGCGCCACTCCCGGCCGTGGGCTGCACCTTCTGGATCGAGCGCGCGATGGGAGCCGGCCGATGAGCGACGCCCTCGTGCTGGCGGTGCCCTCCAAGGGGCGCCTGCAGGAAAACGCCAACGCCTTCTTCGCCCGCGCCGGCCTCAGGCTCGCGCAGGGCACGGGCGCGCGGGACTATCGCGGCAAGCTCATCGGCGTGCCGGGCGTCGAGGTCCGCTACCTCTCGGCCTCCGAAATCGCGAGCCAGCTCGCCTCCGGCGCCGCCCATCTCGGCGTGACCGGTGAGGATCTGATCCGTGAGACCCTGCCCGACGTGCGCGGACAGGTCGAGTTGCTGACGCCGCTCGGCTTCGGCAACGCCACGGTGGTGGTCGCCGTGCCCCAGGCCTGGATCGACGTGCGGGTGATGGCCGATCTCGACGAGGTCGCGGCCACCATGCGCACCCGCCACGGCCGCCGCCTGCGGGTGGCGACGAAATACGTGAATCTCACCCGCCGCTTCTTCGCGGAGACCGGCGTCGCGGATTACCGCATCGTGGAAAGCCTCGGCGCCACCGAAGGGGCCCCGGCGGCGGGCTCGGCCGAGATCATCGTGGACATCACCACCACGGGCGCGACGCTCGCGGCCAACGCCCTCAAGATCCTCGACGACGGGATCATCCTGCGCTCGGAGGCCAACCTCGTCGCCTCGCTGAAGGCGAAGTGGGGCGAAGCGCAGCGCGGAGCCCTCCGCGCGGTGCTCGGGCGGATCAGCGCCGAGGAACGCGCCCGTACCACCCGCGAGGTCCGCGCCGGAATGCCGGATTCGGGCACGATCGACCTCGCGACGCTCGCAGGCCTGCACGAAGCCGAATTGCCCTACGGCGCCCCGGCGGGACCGGAGGGAGAAATCGTCCTCCGCTGCCCAGAGGCGGCGGTGTTCGACCTCGCCGAAGCCTTGGTGCGGGCCGGCGCGCGGGCAGTCAGCGTCCGCAAGATCGACTACGCCTTCTCGGCGGAGAACCCACTGGCGGAGCGGCTTCTGTCGCGTCTCTGACGATGGACCAAGGTTGGAATATCCCTTACTGTCATGAGGGATATTCCAGCGAGGCGTTTCGATGCCGCTCTACGTGAAGGATCCGCAGGTCGACGCATTGGCGGATGAGCTGATGGCGCTCAAGGGCTCGACCAAGACCGAAGCCGTCCGTCAGGCGCTTCGGAACGAGATTGCGCGGACGAAGGGTCAGGCCGATCTCGTGGAGCAGTCTCTGGCCTTCACCCGCCGTCTCCGGGCCAAGGCGGGCATTGGTCAACCGGTCGACAAGGCGTTCATCGACAGCCTGTACGAGCACGAATGATGTTCGTGGATGCCTCCGCGTTGACCGCGATCCTGACGGACGAGAACGACGCCCGGGATCTTGTCGGCCGGTTGAAGTGGGCGAAGCGACGCATCACCTCACCACTGGCGGTTTGGGAGGCGACGATCGCCGTGGCCCGGCGCCTCGGGCTCCCGCTGAGGGAGGCTCGTGATGCGATCCGGGATTACCTGTCCCTCGCAGGCATCGAGGTTGTGCCGGTCCCGCCCGAGGTCGGCGATGGCGCGATCGACGCCTTCGAGCGCTACGGCAAGGGGCGCCACCCCGCCTCGTTGAACTTCGGCGATTGCTTCGCCTATGCCTGCGCCCGGCACTATGGGGCGACCCTGTTGTTCAAGGGCGATGATTTCACGCGGACAGACATCGCCTCGAAGTCGACCTGAGGGATCTCCGGCGGGCGGCGCCCTGCGGGAGAACGCCCAGGAGCCTTGCCCCTGGACCCCACCAAAGGACTCGGTCCTTTGGGATCCCGGATTTATTGCGGTCCCTGCTTGGCGAATTCCGAGAGGACGGCGCGCAGCACCTTGAGGCGGGCGTCGTAGGTGGTGCGCAGGCACTCGACGTCGGCGCCGCAGGTGCGGCGCTCGGTGAGCCAGGTTTCCTGGTCCTCGCGGAGCTTGGACTGACCGCCCATCGGCAGCACGGCCTTCAGGATTTCGAACCGGGTCGCCATCTCGACGTCCCGGTCGTTGATCGGGAGGTGGGTACAGATCGCCTTTTCGTCGGGAGCTTCGGCCTTGTCGCAGGGGAAGCTCGCCGCCTCGGCGGAACCGCCGAGGACGACGAAGAGGAGGGCAAGGGCGGAGGTCGTGCGCAGCATGGGCTCATAACGGCCGAGCCTGCCGGAAGCTCCCTCTCAGAACCCCGGCTTCACCGTCACGAGGATGACGACGACGATCATGATGAGCGTCGGCACCTCGTTGAGCACGCGGTAGAATTTGTGTCCGCGCGTGTTCCGGTCGGCCGCGAAGTCCTTCACCATCCTGGCGAGCCAGCCGTGGATGCCGGACATCGCCACCACCAGGGCGAACTTCGCCTGCATCCAGTGGGCGGCGTAGTAGCCGCTCATCCAGACGAGGATCAGCCCGAACAGCCAGGTCGCGATCATGGCAGGTGTCATAATCGCCTTGAGCAGGCGCCGCTCCATGACCTTGAAGGTCTCGGACTGCGCGCCCGAGCCCGGCGGCAGGCTGGCGTGATAGACGAACAGCCGGGGCAGGTAGAGCATCGCCGCCATCCAGGCGATGAGGCTCACGATGTGCCCGGCCTTGATCCAGTCGTAGAGCACGCCCCTAGCCCCGCAACCGGGCGAGCATGCGCTCGACATGGGCGATCGGCGTCTGCGGTGTGATGCCGTGGCCGAGGTTGAACACGTGGGGTCTGCCCTCTGCCGCCGCGCGGATCGCGTCCACGGCCGCGTCCAGGGCCGCGCCGCCCTCGATCAGGGTCTCGGGGTGCAGGTTGCCCTGCGTGACGGTGGCGGGCGGAATCCGGCCCCGCAAAGCGGCAAGGTCTATCGCCCAATCCACGCCCACCGCGTCGGCACCGGTTTCGGGCACGACGCGGGCATGGCCGTCGAGGCCGGAACCGCGGGCGAAGACGATGATCTTCGCGCCCGGCACCTTCGCGCGGATGCCCTCGATCATGCGAGCGATCGGCCGCAGCGACCAGCGCGCCAGCGGATCGCCGCCCTCGGGATCCTCCGGCAGCACGCCCGCATGGGATTCGAAGATCTGCACCGCATCGGCACCCGCTTCGAACTGACGGATGAGATAGGCGGTCTGCACGGTGACGAGCCGGTCGATCAGCGCCTCGACGAGGGCCGGATCGGCGGCGGCGAGGGCGCGGGAGGGCGCGAGGTCGGGCGTACCGCGCCCGCCGATCATGTAGCTCGCCACCGTCCACGGTGCCCCGCAGAAGCCGAGCAGGGTGGTCTCGTTCGGAAGTTCGGCGCGCAGGCGCGTCACCGTCTCGAAGACGGGGGCGAGATGCGACAGGATCGCAGGATCGCCCGCCTCGCGCAGGCGCTCGAAGGCAGCGCGGTCGCCCATCGCGTCGAGGCGCGGACCTTCGCCTTCCACGAAGCGCACGTCCTGGCCGAGCGCATGGGGCACGACGAGGATGTCCGAGAACAGGATGGCCGCATCGAAGCCGAAGCGGCGGATCGGCTGAAGCGTCACCTCCACCGCGAAGTCGGGCGTGTAGCAGAGGTCGAGGAAGGAGCCGGCCGTGGCACGGGTGGCGCGGTATTCCGGCAGATAGCGTCCGGCCTGACGCATCATCCAGGCGGGAGGTGGCCAGACCGCTTCGCCCGAGAGCACCCGCAGCATCGCCCTGTCAGATTGAACCGTCATGCGCTCCGCACCCGCTTTCCGCCAACCGGCCCGGTCGCAACGGATCCCCAGGGGATCTCTCATAAAGAAAAGAGAGAATCTTAGACTCTGTTTTTTCTCTTGGAGGCTGGATCACGGGAGCGCAACCGTATCCACACCCGATCCCCGGATCCGCGCCGTTAACGGACGTTTAAAGGATTTGCGCGAAGATGATGGAAGAGGGTTCCTGCTCAAGGCTTTGCGCTGGGTGGGAGGTCGAGTCGGCCCCCATGTGTCCGGCTTTTCCCGAATGGGGCGCCGAATCCGTCCCGAATTGACGGCCTGTGTATGCAGGAGTCGATAGCTGGACGCGTTTCCGCTCTGGACCCGCCGGACAGGCCTGCCTATCCACACTCATCGACTCCCCCGGCAGTCGCCGTGGATAACCGGAACCGGCCGGAGACGCCGCGCATGGGCCGCAGCTACTTCCACCTCCATCTCGTGTCCGATTCTACCGGCGAGACGCTGATCAATGTCGGCCGGGCGGCGGCGGCGCAGTACGAAGGCGTCTCGGCGATCGAGCACGTCTATCCGCTGGTGCGCTCCGCCTCGCAGCTGGAGCGGGTGATCTCGGAAATCCGCGCGGCGCCGGGTCTCGTGCTCTACACGCTGGTGGGCGGCGATCTTGGCCAACGGCTCGAGATGGCGGCTCGGGAATCCGGCTCACCCTGCCTCTCCGTGCTGCAGCCGGTGCACGACCTGCTGCAATCCTATCTCGGCACGCAGAAGGCGGCCCGGCCCGGCGCCCAGCACATGCTGAACGCCGAGTACTTCAAGCGCATCGACGCGATGAACTTCACCCTCGCCCATGACGACGGCAACCTGCCGGAGGATCTGGAGGAGGCGGACGTCATCCTGCTCGGGGTCAGCCGCACGTCGAAGACGCCGACCTCGATCTACCTCGCCAACCGGGGCCTGAAGACCACGAACCTGCCGCTCGTGCCGGGCATGCCGGTGCCGCCGGGGATCGAGGCCGCGCGCAAGCCCCTGGTCGTCGGGCTGTTCGCCTCGCCGGAGCGGATCATCCAGATCCGGCAGAACCGCCTGTCGAGCCTCAACGCCGACGAGAGCTCGATGTATGTCGATCGGGACGCGGTGTCGGACGAGATCACCTCGTCCCGCCGCCTGTTCCTGCGCAACCGCTGGCCGACGATCGACGTCACGCGCCGCTCGATCGAGGAGACGGCCGCCGCCATCCTCGACCTGCACCGCGACCACCGCATGAAGTTCATCGCGGAATAGGCGGGGGTGTCCCAAGGGCTTGGCCCCTGCACCCCACCGGAGGATCAGGTCCTTCGGGATCCTGTTCCTGACGCTCAGCTCAGGACCGTGCGGACGAGCGTCATGCCGGCGATCAGGCCCAGGAGGCCGGTGGCCACCGAGGCGGCGACGTAGCCGGCGGCGGCCATGGTCTCACCGCGCTCGTAGAGGCTGATCGCGTCCAGCGAGAAGGTCGAGAAGGTGGTGAAGCCGCCGAGCACGCCGGTCGTCAGGAACAGCCGGGCCGGGTGGCCCGCCGCGCCGCGCAGGGCGAAACCTTCGGCCAAGACGCCCATCAGGAACGAGCCGAGCACGTTGATGATGAGGGTCGACAGCGGAAAGCCGAGTCCCGGCAGCAGCCGCGACACGGCGACGTTGATTCCATGGCGGAAGCCGCCGCCGATCCCAGCGCCGAGGAAAACGATAAGGGTGTTGATCATGCCTGTCCCGTCTCGGTTGGACGGGCGGCCCGGCCGCGATGCGGGCATGCCCCCACCGCGGGCGGAAACCGCCCTTGCGGTAGGAGCCATCAGCCTTGGCCGTTCGCCGGGCAAGGCGGTTGTCGGGGAGCTCCATCCCCATCGACGGCAAGGGTAGGACAGAAATGCCAAAAGGGGAAGGCGCGTGGCCTTCCCCTTTTGCAGGATTGAAGGGTCGATCAGGCCGCGATGGCGAACTGGCTGCGCTGCTCGATCTGCGCCACGTAGAAATCCTCGATCACGTCGCGGACGACAGTGGCGAGGTCGTTGCCGCGATGCTCATCGAGATGGATGTCGCTGCCGATCACCCGGCCGATATGCGCGCTGGCGCTGGAGCCCGGCACGAGGCGCTCGTTGTAACGGGCATGAAGACCAGAAACTGAAATATAGTTCGTGCCACCGAGCTCGGGGCCGTACTTGATCTTGATCTTCTGCTCGGTCTCCAGCCCACGCAGCTTGGCGCAGAGCGTGACGAAGTTGTCGGTGTCGATCACCGGATCGATCCCGGAAATGGCGCCGTGAACGTTGTCTTCCTCGTTCAGGACCTCGGACATGAGGCGAAGGACCTCGATCACCGGCTGAAGGGCGCGTGTGCCATCCTCGAGCAGCTTCTGGCGGAAGCCGTTGCTGCGGGCATCGGCGGCGGCGAGGCGCGTGCGGAAGCGGTCCTTGACCTCGTTGAGGTGTGCCATGGTCTTTCTCTCCGGGAAACGTCGAAAACCCGGACTGTTTCGTCCGTTGATTCGAGGTGTACGGAGCGAATGCAGTTGACGCAAGATAGTGCAAAACATTGATGCTTGCACAGGACTTGTGCTCCTGCTTAAAACCTTAGCCTGCCTGAAAATCAGGCAACATCATGCAGGTCCGTCCAGCGGCTTCAGCACGAGGGCGGTGGACGAGGCGGCACGGCCTTCGCTCCGGGTGAGGGCGCGGGCCAGGGCGATGAGGTCCGGTGACTCCCCGGAAGCCGGTCCGTAGACCGTCCGGTCGAGGGCGTTCAGGGCGTTGCGGGTCTCGGGCCGTTCTCGCCAGCGCCGGGCGAGTTCGGGCACGGCCCGCTCTCCCGCCGCGACCGCGGCGCGGAAGGTGGCGGCATCGCGGGCACGGGCGGCGCGGGTGAGATCGCGGGCGATGGCCCGGGGCAGCCTCAAGGTGCCGCGCTCGCGGCGGAAGCCCAGGAGGACGAGCCCGAGGCCGAAGGCCAGCACACCGGACGCGACGGCGAGCAGAGGACCGGACGCCGCTCCGGCGGCGTTGGTCTCGCGATCGGGCAGGCCGCCGCCGATCTGACGCGCCGGGATTTCCGCCTCGCGCATCGTGCGCGAGACCGTGTCGAACCAGGGGATCACGATGGCGTCGAGGGGGATCACCTCCGGTACGCCGGGCTTCACATCCCAGACGTAGGTGGCGCGGGCGACGGGTCCGCTCGGCGTGATGATGGTCTCGCGGGTGACAGGCCCCGCGAAGGTGATGATGCCGCGGGTGCGCATGACGGGCCGGGGCGGCAGGCCCTCCGCCAGCATGCCCTGCGCTTCGAGGACCACCGTCCGGCGCACGGTCTCGTGGATCTTCACGGTTTCCGGATCGCGGCTCCACGAATCCGTGACGCTCACGTCCTTCGCCGGAAGCCACCAGGGATCCTTGGCGTCGGGGCCGCCGGTCTCGGCCGTCCAGGGCGCGACCTTGAACGGGATGGGCGCCGAGCGGACATCGACCACCTTGCGCTCGCCGACATCGTTGATCGTGAGGCGGTGGATGAAGGGTTCGAGGGTGAAGTCGCCGGAATGGTGCGGGAACACCGCCACCGTCCGGTCGAAGGCGATGGCGGTCTGCCCATCCGCCAAGCGCGTCTTGCTCCAATGGTCGCGGCCGAGCTGCGTCCAGGTGAAGTTCGCGAGGGAGGGCTGGATGACCTCCTCGAGCAGGATCGGCTGCTTGTAGACCCCGTGGATCTTCAACAGCACCATCTCGCGGGTATAGGGCTCCGCGCCGCCGTTCAATTCGGGCGTGACCGTGAGGGTCAGGTCGCCGGGCTCGATCTCCGCGCGGGCGGCGGAGGGCAGGAACGCGGCTGCCAGGACCGAGAGGGCCAGAAGGCACGCCTTCCACTTGTGCCACCCGCCTCCGTCCCAGTTCCGAAACATCACCATGGATTGCTCCCGGCGGGCATGGCGGTGCCGGCCTCGACGCGGCGGGTCTGTTCGGCCTTGAGGCGCAGTTTGAGGTAGCGGCCGGGATCGTCGGGCAGGGTCTGGAGCCACAGCCGGTCGGGGCGGATCTCGTGGGCCTCGAAGCTCTTCGTCACCCGGCGGGCCTCACGCTCGGGCGCCTCGGCCCTCATGGCCGGGCCGGTCCCGGAACGGCCCTTGCCAGCGGCGTCGCCCACCGAACCGCGGGCCTTGCCACCCTTGGAATCGATGGCGGCCTGTTCGGAGTTGCCGCGCCGGGCCACGGCGCTGTTGCCCGGCAACGAGGCGCTGCTGTTCGCCTCGCGGTTACCTGCCAGACCCTCGCCGCTCGAGGAGGCGTTGATGTCGTTATTCGGATCGTTGTTGGCGGTCTTGTTGTAACGGGCGCCGTACTGGGCGGTGCCGTTGGCGATGCCGCCGCCAGGGCCGCGATCGATCGCCTCTTCCATCATGCGCGCGATGAGGGAACGGTTGGCCTGGGCATCCGCATCGCGGGGGTTGTAGCGCAAGGCCTCGTCGTAGGCTTCGAGGGCGCCCGGAAGATCGCCCGCGCGGGCGAGCGCGTTGCCGAGGTTGTAGCTCGCCCGGCGTCCGCCGTTGCGGAACAGGGCGGCGGCGTCCTGCGGGCGGCCCGCCTCATAGAGCGCGGCCCCACGCCATGCCGGATCATCGAAGACGGGCACGGCGAGGCTCGGGAGGCGCAGGCTCATCAGGAGCCGCCCCAGACCGGTGCGGGGCTGCGACAGGGCCGCGAGCGCCAGGATGCCGAGGGCGACGAGGACGAGCCCGGCGATCCGCGCCGTCCGACGCCACGCAGGCGGCAGGCTGAGGGTTCGGGGTGGGGCGAGGGTGGACGCCATCAGGCGCTCCGGCGGAACAGGAGAAGGGCGGGCAGGGCGGCGAGCGCCAGGAGCCAACGCCCGAGATCGGCGAAGGCGATCACGCCGTAACCGCCCGCCGCGAGATGCTGGGCCGTCGGCGCCGCAACCGCGTCGAGGACGGGTGTCGCGACGGCGATGTCCGCGCTGGTACCGCCCCCGGCCTCCGCGAGGCGCCGCAGTGGGTCCGGTCCGGCCTGGGGAACGCTCGGCGGCAGGGGCTTGGTGGCGGGCACGTAGAGGGTGTCGAGCCGCCAACCCCGGGCACGGATCGCCCCGGCCTCGCGCATGGCCGCCTCGCCGATGCCGTCACCGTCGCTGATCAACACGATGTGTCCGGCGATGACCTGCGCCTCGGCCAGGGCGCGGCTTGCCAGGGCGAGGCCGCGCTCGGGATGGCTGCCCCGGTCGGGCACCGTGTCGGCGTCGAGGGCGAAGAGGGTCGTGCCAAGGCTGTCCCGGTCCGTGGTGGGCGAGACGGCGAGATAGGCGTCGCCCGCATAGATCACGAGGGCGACCGGGCGCGTCCCGGCGGCCTCCGCGACGGCGGCAGCGGCCTCGCGCACGCCCTGCAGGTTGCCGCCCTCGGCCACCGAGCGGGAGAGATCGACCACGAGGATCGTCTCGTCGAGGTTGCGGAAGGTACCAGTATCCCGACGCTCGATGGCCGGGCCCGCGAGACCCAGCACGAGTCCCGCCGCACAGAGCCCCGCCGCGAGGTTGGCGCCGCGCTTGCCGCCGAGCACCGACCCGGTGCGCGAGAGATAGGCCATCAGCGCGGGATCGATCTCCCGGCCCCAATCCCCGAGCGGCGCCGCCCGGCGCACGGCATAGAGCGCCAGGGCCACCACGACGGGGAGCGCGGCGAGCCACCAGGGCCGCAGGAGCGTGAGGCCGGCGAGCGTCATGGGGACTTCCTCGCGGCCAGGAGACCGATGGCGAAGGCGAGCGCCAGGGTGCCCGGCCAGACCCACAAGTCCTTGCGCAGGGGAAGAGGCGGCGGCGGCGTGCGCCCGCCCTCCAGCGAATCGATGGCCTGCGCGACGGCGACGAGATCGTCCGTGGTCTTCACCCGGAAGAAACGTCCACCGCTCGTCTCGGCCATGGTCTTCAAGGTTTCGCTGTCGACCACGTCCTGCTCGCCGTTGGCATCGGCGAGGTCGCGGGGCCCCAGCGCGATCGTGTAGACGCGCACACCGATCTCGCGGGCGAGGTCGGCCACGTCCTTCGGAGCGGTCTGGCCCGCATTGTTGGCGCCGTCCGAGAGCAGCACCACGGCCTTGGTCGCGGCGGGGCGCCCCTCCGGAATGTGCGCATCGCGCGGGTCAAGACGGCGGAGCGCGAGGCCGAGCCCGTCGCCGATGCCGGTCGAGCGGCCCGAAATGCCGATCGTCGCCTCGTCCAGGGCGCGGGCGACGGAGGCCGTGTCGAAGGTGAGCCCGGCGGCGACGTAGGCTTGGTCGGCGAAGAGCACGAGGCCGATCCGGTCCCCCGCCCGGCGGCGGATGAAGTCGGCGCCCACGCGCTTGACCGCCGCGAGGCGGCTGACGGTCTCGCCATCGAGCGAAAAGTCCCGCCGCTCCATGGAGCCGGACAGGTCCATGGCCATCATGATCTCCCGGCCCGAAGCGGGCAGGGCGGCGGACGGCAGCACCACCCGCGGGCCGGCCAGAGCGGCGATCAGGCAGAGCCACAGCCCCCAGACCAGGGCAGCCCGGCGGCGGCCCCGTCCCGCCGTGTCGGTGCCGGTCCCCGTGCTGGTGGCGACGGTGCCGGGCACGCGCAGGGCGCCGCCCTCCACCTGCTCGCGGGGCAAGAGGCGCGCGGCCAGGAGCGGAAGGAGCAGGGCGACCAGCCACCATGGGGCGGCGAGGTCGAAGCCCGAGACGAAGGCGGCGAGCCAGCCGGGCAGGGCGCCGGTCATGCCTTTAGCCTTCCGATCAGCTGGGTCAGCTCGGCATCGAGCCGGGCGGGGTCGGGCACGTCGCGGCGATAGAGCCCGTCCACCAGCACGCGCCCGGCGCCTGCGGTGAAGAAATCGGTGCGCATCAGCCCGTCGAGCCGGGCGGCCCAGTCCCGGCCCTGCACGCTCGCGGCCTCGTCACCGCTCACCGTGCGCACGAGGCGGCGCAGCAGCCGCGCCTGGGCGAGGATCCGCTCCGGCGGGTCGAGGCTGCGGCTTGCGGCGAGGTCGGCCAGCGCCGCCCGGCGGACGCTGGCCCGCGCCCGGCCGATCAGGAAGCGCAGCAGCCCGAGGAGGAGGGCGGCGGAGAAGCCGAGGATCAGCGCCAGCAGCACCTCCCCCGGCACGAGCCCGGTGGCGCCGCCCGGCAGATGCAGGGCGCGAAGCTGGTCGAGGGTGGCGGGCGCCTCCGCGGGAGTCATCGCGGAGCCCCCGCGCGATCACAGCACCGCATCGAGCCGCTCCATCAGCGGGGCGTAGCTTTCCGGTCCGGCCTCGACGTCGAGGCGCAGGCCCGCGATGCCTCGCGCGGCATAATCGGCGAGCCGTGCATCGAGCACCCGCTCGCCCGTGCCGTCGGCGCGCAGGGAGCCGCGCCGCCCGTCGGACAGGGCGAAGGGGAAGAAACCCGGGCGCCGCGCCCGCTCGAAGGCGTCGCTCACCAAGAGCAGCCGCACCGAGACCCGTTCGGCCACGAGCCCCAGCAGGCGGTCGAAGTCCGGGCCCGGCGCGTCGAGGGCGCTGGCGATCACGAGGTGTCCGCCGGAGGGAAGCAGGCTCGCGGCGATGCCGAGCAGGGGTTCGAGGGGGGCGTCCTCACCGCTTGCCCTCTCCAGCGCCTCCGCGTGGGCAACGGCGAGGGCGCCGGTGACGGACGCCATGGCGCGCTCCCCGCCCGCCGGGCGCAGCACCGTGGGCTCCCCCGCCGAGGCGACGGCGAGTCCGACCCGCCCGCCATCGGCGACGATGCGCCAGCCGAGCAGAGCCAGGGCCTCGGCCGCCGCGATTGAGCGCAGGGTCCGCTTGGTGCCGAACAGCATGGAGGGCCGGAAATCCGCGAGCAGGATCACGGCCCGGTCACGCTCGTCGTGGTGGGTGCGCACGTGCAGCAGCCCGGTGCGGGCGGTGGCGTTGCGGTCGATATGGCGGCGGTCGTCGCCCTCCGCCCAGAGGCGCACGTCTTCCGGCTCGGAGCCGCGCCCCCGGCGCTTGGTGACGATGCCGCCCGGCAGGCCGGCGAGCGTGCGGGTGACGGGGGCCGCACCCCGCCGGGCGAGATGGCGCAAGCCCATCAGCGCCTCGCCGGAGAGGTGGATCACGGCGGCGATGTCCTCAAAGGGCCTTCACCCGCCGCACGAGGTCCTCGATCAGCCCGCGCGCGGTCTTGCCCTCGGCAGAGGCCCGCCAGGTCAGGCCGATGCGGTGGGAAAGGGCGTCGCGGGCGAGTTCGGTCACGTCCTCGGGGATCACGTGGTCGCGCCCGCGCAGCCACGCCCGCGCCTTGCCCGCCATCATCAGCGCGAGGGTGCCGCGCGGTGAGGCCGGATGCTCGATCGCAGCCCGCAGGTCGGGGGCGGCCTCGTCGGTGCGGGTCGCCGCCACGAGACGCACGAGATAGTCCTTCAGCGCCGGGGAGACGTAGGTGGCGAGCGCCGCCTCGCGGGCCGCGCGCACGTCGTCCATGGAGAGGCGGATCGGCATCGGCGCGATGCGGTGGGTGATCTCGCCTTCCACGAGGTCGAGGATCGCCCGCTCGGAGGCGGCATCGGGCATGTCGACCACGACATGCAGGAGGAAGCGGTCGAGCTGCGCCTCGGGCAGGGGGAAGGTGCCCGCGTGCTCGATCGGGTTCTGTGTGGCGACGACCATGAACGGGTCGGGCAGGCGGTGGGTCTCGCCGGAGACGGTCACCTGCCCCTCGGCCATGGATTCGAGCAGCGCCGACTGCACCTTGGGCGGCGCGCGGTTCACCTCGTCCACCAGCACGAGGCCGTGGAAGAGGGGGCCGGGCAGGAATTCGAAATGGCCACTGTCCTGCCGCCACACGGTGGTGCCGGTGAGGTCGGCGGGCATCAGGTCCGGGGTGCACTGGATGCGGGCGAAGGACCCGTCGAGCCCCTCCGCGAGGCGCTTCACCGCGCGGGTCTTGGCGAGGCCCGGCGCGCCTTCGATCAGCAGATGCCCGCCCGTGAGGAGGCCGATGAGAAGCCGCTCCACGAGACCAGAGGCGCCGATGAGGCCGGTCTCGAGCCCGTCTCGGAGGGCCAGGACACGCCCATGCAGGTCGTTGGGGTCGGTGCCCGGTGCGGAACGGTCGGCCAGGGCTGCACCGCTCATTGCTGGTTCGTTCCCGACACGTCGGCCGAATCCGGCATCCTGCACGTCTCCTCGTGGCCGGGTCCCGCTTGATGCCGGGATCCTCGAGTGCCGCAGCCGGTGTGCCCGCCGGGCGGAAGGCCGTCAATCCTGCGTGTTCCGCGCCGCCGGGGTCATCGTGTCACGTTTTCTTCACAGGGCCGGAGGATGAGCGGCCGCCATGATCCTCGCCTCCTTCTCCTATGTCGATCTGCCCGAACCGGCGAAATCCGCCCTGGGCCTGCTGATCGCTTTCTGCCTCGGCACCCTGATCGGGGCCGAGCGGCAGTATCGCCAGCGCACGGCGGGCCTGCGCACGGCGGTGCTGGTGGCGGTGGGGGCCTCGGCCTTCGTCGATCTCGGCATGCGGCTGACGGGGCCCGAGGGCGGCACCCGCACGGTCGCCTACGTGATCTCCGGCATCGGCTTTCTCGGGGCCGGCGTGATCATGAAGGAGGGCATGAACGTGCGGGGCCTCAACACGGCCGCGACGCTCTGGTGCTCGGCGGCGGTCGGCGCCTTCGCGGGATCCGACATGCCGCTGGAGGCTCTGTTCGTCACCGCGACGGTGCTGGCCTGCAACACGGCTCTGCGACCGCTGGTGAAGCTGATCGACCGCCTGCCGATCCGTGAATCCGATACGGAGGCCACCTACGAGGTGCAGGTCACGACGGTGCCCGGTGAGACCGGCCCGGCCCAGGACCTGCTGATCGAGCGACTGGAGGCCGCGAAATACCCCGTCAGCGCCATCGAGATCGAGGAACGGGGCGAGGATGCGGTGGACGTCATCGCCACCCTGACGGCGAGCGCCGTCGAGCCGGACGAACTCGACGCCGTGACCGCCGAACTTCAAAAGGCGCCCGGCATCCGCCACGCCACCTGGACGAGCCAGACGACGGGGGATTGAGCCGTCTCAGCGGTGCGGCGTGAGCGGGCGGCTGCGGCGCTCGACCACCACGGTCGGGCGGGCGCGCCGTTCCACGATGACCGTGCGCGGGGCGCGGCTCGGGCTCGCATGGCTGAGGATCCGTTCCGGCATCCGCTCCGGCTTGGCGCGCTGGGCGGCCAATACGTGCGGGCGGACCTCCTCCGCCGGCAAGCCGATCAGCCCGGCGGCGATCTCCACCTGCTGCTCGACATCGTCGGCCAGATCCTGGGCGGCGGCCACCGCTTCCACGATCGTCGGCGGCTCGCGGCGCACGCGGATCGGAGGAAGGTCGGCGTAGCTCTTCTGTGTCTTCTTCACGGGGCGACTCGCGGTCTTCATAGCCCTCAGCATAGCGCGCTCAGAGCTGGTTGTGCAGTGCATCAAAAGAAGATGATCGACGGACGGGCGAAGGATCAGGACGCCTTCCGGTGCTGGACGGATGAGCCGGACCCCGGCATCCCCATGCGACACCGCGCCGCATCGGGACGGCGTCATATCCCGAGGGCCCTCGTTTCCGTCAATGCAGACGGAGACAGCCGCGTTTCGCGTTAACCCGCCCGCGCCTATCCTCCGCTCATGAGCCCTTTCGACAGTGCCGCGATGTCGCAAGATCCGCGCCTCACTCCCGCCCGGCCGCATCTTGCGGATTCCCGCCTGCGCGGGATCGTCGAGGCCGCGCGCTTCGTCGAGGGGCAGGAGCGACGGCTTCGCGTCCCCTCGGCCCCGCTACGGCGGACGCCCTCGCCCCAATCCGGCACCGAGACCGAGGCCCTGCTCGGTGACGCCGTCACCTTCTACGCGGAAGAAGGGGATCACGCCTTCGTGCAACTCCAGCGGGACGGCTATGTCGGCTATCTCCCGGTCGAGAGCCTCGGCCCGGCGGATCCTGCACCGACCCATGTGGTCACTGCCGTGCGGACCTTCCTCTACCCCGCCCCGGACCTAAAGCGCCCGCCGCTCGGGCACCTGAGCCTCGGGGCTCGTCTGCCCGCGACCGGGCGGGAGGGTGACTACCTCGCGACACCGCTGGGCTTCGTCTTCGCTCCGCATTGCCGTGAGGCGGGGTTCATCCTCCCCGACCATGCCGCCACCGCCGAGCGTCTCGTCGGCACGCCCTATCTGTGGGGAGGCCGTACGAGCCTCGGGCTCGATTGTTCCGGGCTGGTGCAACTCTGCCTGCACGTGGCCGGGCGGGAATGCCCACGCGACGCCGATATGCAGGAGCGCGCCCTCGGCACCGCCTTGCCCGACGACCCCGCTGCCCTGGAGCGGGGGGATCTGGTCTTCTGGCGCGGCCATGTCGGGCTGATGCTCGATCGTGATCGCCTCATCCACGCCAACGGCCACCATATGGCGGTGGCGGTGGAACCCCTGGTAGAAGCGCGGGCGCGGATCCTGGCCAACAGCTACGGCCCCGTGACCTCGTTCCGCAGGCCCTGAACAGGAACCGCCGCACCGGCGGTCCCGTTGAATGGTCAAGTTCGAAACCCCGGAGACCCGGAATGACTGGCACTCGGATCGGCCTCGCCCTTGGCGGCGTCCTGCTCGCAATGCTCCCCGGCGCGGCCCTGGCCTTCGGCGGCGGTGGTGGTGGCGGTGGGGGCTCCGGCAGCGGCCTCTCGCCGTACTCGGCCCTGAACGGCAATGATCGCTCGGCAGGCGTCAACAACGGCAATTACCGCGACCCGGCCCTCGACCCGTATCTGCGCACCTATGCGCCGGAAGCGGCGGCAGGCTACGCGGCGCCCCCCGGCCCGCAGCCCGAGCCTGCCCGGCGGCTGCGCCTGCGGCCCTATTACGGCCAGCCCTACTAAGGATTTCAGGCCCGGCCTACTCGGCCGGGTCCTCCCTGACGTCCTTGGCTTCCTTGCCCTTGCCGCCCGGCGGCTTGGGTGTGGCGGCTTTCGGCATGGACGACGCCGGTGCGGGCGCCCTGTGCATCGCCTGCAGGGACCATTCCCCGCCCGAGGGCTTGCAGCCCGTGCCGCGCACGAAGCGGCTCTTCTCCGAGCCGACCACCGAGGCCAGGAAGTTCCGGCAGATCCTGTCGTCGGACACGAAGGGCAGTCCGGTCGGGTTCACCGACCCGTAGAGGCCCGTGTCCGGGTTGTCCCATTTCACCGGACGGCCGTTCCCCTGCGGATCCAGGGCGACGGTCAGCGCGGCATGCGCGCGCCGCCAATCCTCGCCGTTGAGATCGGGCCCGAACGTCTTGGGTTGCTCGATGCTGCCCGTGGTCGTCGGCTCCTTCACGGCAGCCTCCGGCTCGGGCGCGCCGCGGAACAGGAGGAGGGGCTGGCTGCATCCGGCCAAGCCAAGACACAGGCACAAGGCCGCTCCTACCGGAACGAGGATCCGGAACTCTTTACAGTGACGCGAGACCATCAGACCATCACACCTGACCCACGGCGGTCGTCCGTTCGACGGATGCGCCGTTGCCCCCTCAGGCCCCGGACTTGGTGGTCAGGAGTGTTCGCTTGAACGAGTTAACGATCGGTGGCCCGGATGCCTCGATTCCGGAAGATTTCACGCGTGCCGAGAATCCGGTGACGCTGTTCAAGGCGTGGATGAAGGAGGCCGAGGCGGCCGAGCCGGACGATCCCAACGCCATGTCGCTGGCGACCGCCGATGCCGACGGCCTGCCCGACGTGCGGGTGGTGCTGTTGAAGGCCTTCGACGAGCGCGGCTTCGTCTTCTACACCAACACCCAGTCCACGAAGGGCGAGGAGCTGGCGGCCAACCCGCAGGCCGCGCTTGTGCTGTACTGGAAGAGTCTGCGGCGGCAGATCCGCGCGCGCGGCCCGGTGGAGCGCGTGACGGACGCGGAGGCCGATGCCTATTTCGCCAGCCGCCACCGGGAGAGCCGGATCGGTGCCATCGCCAGCCAGCAATCGCGGCCGGTCGCGGATCGCCAGACGCTGATGGACGAGGTCGCCGCCGTGACCGAGCGGGTCGGAGAGGGGCCGGTGCCACGTCCGCCGCACTGGACCGGCTTCCGCATCCTGCCGACGACGATCGAGTTCTGGCAGAACGGCGATTTCCGCCTGCACGACCGGGTGCGCTTCGTCCGCGACGGTGAAGGCTGGCGGGGGACGCGGCTCTACCCCTGAGGGGACCGCGCGGGCATGAAAAAAGCCCCGGCCGGGAGGCCGGGGCTTTCTCGTTTCAGGGAGACCCGGAGGATCAGTCCTCGGACTCGGCCTTCTTCTCGGCCTCTTCCTCGGCGGCTTCGGCCTCAGCCTCGGCCTTCTCCTCGGCGGCCTCAGCGGACTGCGCCTCGGCGATCGCGGCCTCCTCGGCCTCGACCTCGGCGCCCAGCACCGTCGGCGGGACGATGTTGGCGACCGGATCGGTCGGCTCGCCGGTGTAGGTGCCGGCCGGAATCTTCACGTCGGAGACGTGGATCACGTCGCCGATCTGGCGGCCCGTCAGGTCCACCTCGATCGCCTCGGGGATCCGATCCGGAGCCACGTCGAGCTCGAGGGTGTGAGAGGTGATGTTGAGGGTGCCGCCGCCCTGCTTGATGCCGGGGGCCTCGTCCTCGTTGATGAAGTGCACCGGCACGGCGACCGTCACGGTCTGGCCCGAGACGACCCGCAGGAAGTCGACATGCAGCGGGACGCCGGTGACCGGGTCGAGCTGGAAGTCGCGCGGGATGGCGCGCAGCTTGCGGCCGCCGACCGCGATCTCGAACACGGTGGTCTTGAAGCCACCGGCATAGATCAGGGTGCGGGCGCGGATGAGGTCGATGGCGATGGAAACCGGCGGCTGGCCCGCGCCGTAGACGACGGCGGGAATCTGGCCCTGGCGACGAACGGCCCGGGCGGCCCCCTTGCCGACCCGGTCGCGTGCCACGGCCTCAAGCGACTTGATGGCGCTCATAGGCGTGATCCTTCAGATAGCTGGAGCCGGAACGTAAAAAAGCCGCCCGAATCGGACGGCTTGAGCCTTCCCGGCGCGCCCCTGCCTCCAAGGGTGTCTCGGGGGCGCGCCGTGGCGATACACAAAGAGGGGCCGGAAGGCAAGTTTTCGGAGCGTGGCGGCTTCGTGGACAAAGGCGCCACGCCGGACTGTCGAGGCCTCGGCCAGTGGCCATATTCGGCCACCTTTTCCCGGATCAGGCGGCGCGGACGGTCGCAAGGAAGCGAGTGACTTCGGCCCCCAGATGCTCCGACTGACGCGACAACTCGGACGCGGCCGAGAGAACTTGGCCCGCAGCCGCCCCGGTCTCCTCCGAAGCCTGCGCCACGCCAGCGATATTGCTGGTCACCTCGCTGGTGCCGCTGGCGGCCTGAGTGACGTTCCTCACGATCTCCGCCGTCGCTGCCCCCTGTTGCTCGACCGCCGCCGCGATGCTCGACGCAACGCCGTTGATCTCGCGGATACGGTTGGTGATGCCCCCGATGGCCGAGACCGCCTGCTCCGTCACACCCTGGATCTCACCGATCTGGGTTGCGATCTCCTCGGTTGCCCTGGCCGTCTGCGAGGCCAGTTCCTTCACCTCGGTGGCCACCACCGCGAAGCCTCGACCCGCCTCACCGGCCCGGGCGGCCTCGATCGTCGCGTTGAGCGCCAGCAGGTTCGTCTGCCCGGCGATGTTCGAGATCATGCCGACCATGTCACCGATCTTGGATGACGTCTCCCGTAGGGCCTGAACCAGGATGGCGGTTTGATCCGCCTCGCCGACGGCCACTTGCGCGAGGCCCGCCGAGCCCTGCACCTGCCGCCCGATCTCCTGAACCGATGCGCCGAGTTCCTCGGCGGCCGCCGCCACGGTGTTGACGTTCGAGGCCGCCTCCTCTGCGGCCGCCGCCACGGAGGTCGATTGCGAGGCCGTCTCGTTGGCGGTCGAGGTCATCTGCTGTGCCGTTGCCTGCAACTCGGTCGCCGACGAGGAGACCGAACCGATGATACCACCCACCACGCGTTCGAAGCTGTCGGCCAGTTCCGTCATCGTGCGCTTGCGCTCGACGGCGGCCGCCTGATCGGCGATCCGCTTGATCTCGGCCTGCTCGGCCGCCTTCTGCGCGACCATCGCCTTGATGCCCTCGACCGCCTTGCCCACCGCGCCGATCTCGTCGCCGCGCTTGGCCTCGACGATCTCGGCCTCGATCTCGCCCTTCGCCATCCGTTGAAGGACGACCACGAGGCTGCCCAAAGGCCGGGTAATGCCGAAGATCGCGATCAACGCCGCCAGGATCATGGCCGTCAGCAATCCGATGACGGCGGAACCCATCAACAGCGTGCCGGTGTCGGCCGCAGCCTGATCGGCCCTGTCGCTGGCCTCCTTGAGTTCCTTCGTCAGCAAATCGATGCGCGGCTGCACGATATCGCGGACCTTGGCACGAAAGGGCGCCGCCTCGATCAGGAGGACCTTTCCGGCCGCCTCGTTCTTGTTGCTCAGCCCCAGAACGTTGGCGCGATCGCTGATCGCGAAGAAGTCCGTCAGAACATTCCGGAGATTCTGATTGGCGGCTCTGCGCTGTTCCGAATCCGATAGGGCAATCAGCGTGTCGGCGCTGCCGATGGCTGCCCTCTGCGCGGCATCGTACCGGGCCTTGTATCCCGCCATCTCTTCATCGCGCGTCTCCATGGCCATGTTGCGGCTCTGGACGGCTGCCTCATTCACGTTGAGCCGAACCGCCAGGATGTTCTCCAGCCGCTTCATCTGCACATCGACCAGCTGGCGGGTCTGAGTGGCCATCTCTCGCAGGTTCGAGCGTGCGTAGAAGACCAATCCGCCCGAGACAGCTGCGACGATCACCAGCGGAAGCGCTATTTTGGTGATGATATTAGCGTTGTTGAGAATCTTCATTTTAAAACTTCCGCGCCAAAGCTGGAAAGTAAGCTAATGAAGATTGTTTGATGCAAGTTAAATACAAGCCACGGTTTATGACCTGCACGCTCACAAATTTTGAGTGATTAGCGTTCTTTCAAAGCAAAAAGTGCATCGTTGATCGATTGTCGCCAAGCAGGAACGCCCGTTTTTTTTGAAAATGATTTGGCGAAACAGATTTCTGATGATTCACCTGATTGAGGGCAAAGCCATGGCGACCAGAGGCTTTCCGACTGCTTTCGCACGTGATGTCATCTGTTTGTCGAAGCGGGGCGATACCTCCTCACCGCACCCCGTGCCGCGCCAGTTCCTCCGGCACCAGCGCGGCCCTCTCCAACCGGGCGAGGATGTCGTCGAGCCTCACCGGACGCGCCTCGCAGGCGTCGATGCCGACATCGCAGGAGCGGCTGGTGTCGGGGAGCCAGCCGTGGCTATGGCCGAAGAGGTGAAGGGTTTCCCGCCAGAGGCCTGGCCAGGCCCGATGGGCATAGTGGGAGAGGAACAGGCGCCGGTCCCGGCCCGTCCCATCCGCCAGGGTCAGGCGGGCATTCTCCATGGGGGGCTCGGCCCAGGGCAGGTCGAGGACACGGTTCGAATCGTGGTTGCCGCGGACGAGGTGCTTCACCCCGTGCAACTTGGAAAAAATCTCCGCGCAGCGCTGACGGCTCGAATCGACGGCGAAGTCGCCCAGGTGCCAAATCGTGTCGTCGGGCTCCACCACCGCGTTCCAGTTGGCGATCAGCGCCTCGTCATGGGCCGCCACCGAGCCGAAATGCGCCCGGCCATGCCGCAGGACATGCGGGTCGCCGAAATGCGTGTCGGCGGTGAAGAAGGTGGCCATCGGCTCCGGTCAAATCGCCTCGTTCTGGATCGAGGTGGAACCGGCGGGCCGTCATGCAAGGCAAAAAAGCCAGCGGCTTAAAGTCTCGCGCAGTCTCGGCGACGCTGACGAAACCGGGCGGCCAAAAATCCTAATGAAAACGAATCACTTCCCCGCGACCTGTCAAGAACTGTCCAGCTTGTGACACGCGCGCTACAATGGCCAAGCTTGGTTCGCGGCGTCGCGGTCCGAACCGAGCGTTCGTTGAAGCCACAAGGGGAAGCGAAGACCCATGCAGAACTTCACCGTAACCGACCGAGAACGCGACACCGTCCTCGCCGCGCTGCGATACTACCAGTTCTACCGGATGCAGGGTCACCCCTTCGATCCGCGTCAGGATCACCTGATCGACACCATCGCCGGGCAGACCGGCGAGGCCCTGGACCTCACCGAGATCGACGATCTCTGCGCGGGCCTCGCGGGCAACCCGCACGCCCTCGCCCTCAGCGCCTGATCGGGCATGCGTCGGGGCACCGCCCCGACACCGCTCCCGCCCTCGATCGGACATGATCGCACGGCAGGGGCGGGCGATGCCGACCCTCCACGTCTGTCCCCTCTCGCGCGTGCCCGACACCGTCCTCGCGACGGGGGCGACCCATCTCCTCACTCTCGTCACGGTCGGAATGCCGGTGGAGCGTCCCGCCTCCATTCCGGCCGCGAACCACACCGTGATCGGCGTGAGCGATATCGCCGCACCGCAGGCGGGCCACGTCCTGCCGGGCGATGAGCACGTGGCCGCGCTCCTCGACGTCATCCGGGCCTGGCCGCGGGAGAAGCCCCTGGTCATCCATTGCTACGCAGGCATCAGCCGTTCGCCCGCCGCCGCCTACATCGCCGCCTGCGCCCTGACGCCCGAGCGCGACGAGGACGAGATCGCACAGGCCTTGCGCGCCGCCTCACCCTCGGCCACCCCGAACCGGCTGTTCGTGGAGATCGCGGATCGGCTGCTCGGGCGCGAGGGCCGGATGGTCGCTGCCATCGCGCGGATCGGGCGTGGGGCGGATGCCTTCGAAGGGACCCCTTTCGTGCTCGCCTTGGCCTAACCGTACTACCCAAGGGTGTGGCGCAAACGCGCCCGTGGCGGGCAAAAGCGGCGCATGACGACCCCGGCTTCGGGCGTGGCGGGTTGTCCCCGCTTCGCAAGCCGCCTTAGAACCGGACAAAGAACGAGTGAAGGGATGACTGCAGAGAAACCCGATACCGATCCGTCGATCGACGCCCTGCCGTTCGAGAAGGCCCTCGAGCACCTCGAGGACATCGTGCGCAAGCTCGAGCGCGGCGACGTGCCGCTCGACGAATCGGTGGCGATCTACGAACGGGGCGAGGCACTGAAGCGGCGCTGTGAGGCCCTGCTGAAGCAGGCCGAGGCGCGTATTCAGCGAATCACCCTGACCGCCGATGGGCGGCCGGATGGTGTCGCGCCCCTCGACGTATCGTAAGGTTTCTCGGGTTGGTCCCGTGGGAAATGAGGTTGTGACCGTGGCGATCACCCCTGAGCAATCAGCGTTGCTGGATCGTGTGAACGAGCCGTCGGATCTGCGGCGCGTGCCGGAAGGCGAGCTGCAGACTGTGGCCGATGCCGTGCGCGCGGAGATGATCGACGCGGTGTCGGTGACCGGCGGCCATCTCGGCTCGGGGCTGGGCGTGGTCGAGCTGACGGTGGCGCTGCACCACGTGTTCGACACCCCCGACGACC